>NZ_LAKD02000042.1 GCF_000968685.2 Streptomyces antioxidans | reverse complement strand
ACCACTGAGGACATCAGACTCACTCATCTAGGGCACCCAGTAGTTGTGGCTGACCACCAGCATCGACTGGAGCTGCACCCCCGCCGCGTAGGCGCGGGCCGGATCGGGAGGGGAGGCGCACATCCGCGCCCACAGCGCGTCCAGCCAGTCCTGCGCCCCTTCGTCGGCCGCACCTTCGGCCGCTGGTCCGCCCTCGTTCTCCGTCAGGGCGGCGACCGCGAAGGGCGCGAAGAAGGCGGGCGAGCCCGGGTCCCCATAGGCCGTGCCGTCGAGCCGGTATCCGCTCCGGATCCGCCCGGGATCACCGCCGGTCGCCGTCCTCGCCCAGCGGCTGAGCCCCCGCGCGGCCGCCAGGGTTCGTACGTCGTCGCTGGTCACCGCGTCGGCGCCGAGCCGCCAGGGGACACGGCAGGCGTTCCAGTGGTAGTCGCCGTCATGCGGGCTCTCCAGGACCTGCCCCCGCGCGGGCCCGGGCGCGCCGGACGTGGTGTCCACGACGAAGTCGGGGAGCAGCCCGGTGGCCGGGGCGTGGCGGGCGCACAGCGTCCCGGCCAGCGAAAGCTGCGCGTCCAGCACCTCGTCCCACCGCCGGTCGCCCGTGGCCGCCCGGAACGCCCTGACGTGGTCCGGCATCCAGTCCGACGTACGGGAGACCTCGTCAAAGCGGCCCGATGACCAGTCGCCCAGCTTGGTCAGCCGGGTGGTGGGATGCACCTCGCACTCCATGACGGCGTCGATCCGCCGCAGCGCGAGCGCCTTGTAGTCATACGCGTCCTGGCCGCCGTGGTCACCGCCCCACTGCCGGTCCGCGAGCAGCAGCCCGTACGCGATGTCCAGGTCGCCGTCGGTCGCCGAGTCCCGGCCGCCGGCGTCCCGGCCCTCGGCGTCCTGCTGGGCGGCGTGCAGATCGGGGTGGTTCACGGAGGGGTGGGCCAGGACATGCCGGAGGATGCCGTCGAAGAGGGCGTGGGCGTCGGGGTCGGCGCCCGCCATCAGCGCGGTGATCACCAGCCCGTAGCCCTGGGCCTCGGCCACGAACGGGTACGCCGCGTCGGGGGTGAACACCGCGACCCGGCCCCGGCCGCCCGCCTCGTCGCCCGACCGCAGGAAGGACGCCTTCCACAGCCGGTAGTGCTCCAGGACCCGCCGGTCGGCCGCCACCGGGTCGCCGGAGGGCCGGAGCGTGCCCGGGGCGTACGGGATGGCATGCGCTCCGAAGGGGACGCACGCCTCGGCGCGTCCCGTCATCGGAGCCGACGCCCCCGGCCCCGCCGCGCCAGCCGCACCAGCCCGAGGACGATGTCGACCACCAGCACCACCACACCGATGACCAGCAGATAGCCCAGCCCGTGCACCACCCAGCCGATGAGGCCGAGCACGATGGCCACGATCACCAGGAACAGGAAGAGCGCCATGGCAGACACCTCTGCACCTCTCCTCGATCGTCAAGCGTCCCCGGCCGTCAGCGGCGCGCGAGCTGCCGCCCGCCGCCCGGACCGGCCCGGTACGTCTTCCCGTAGTGCTGGAAGATCGCCCCCTCCTGCTCCGCGGGCAGCACATCGTCCATGCCGAGCGAGGGCGCCTTCTTCACCAGCGACCGGGCGTAGGAGACCTTCACATAGCCCGGCCCGACCACCGCGTCGTCCACGGGGACGAACACCAGCCGGTGGCGGGTGGGCAGTCCGGTGCGGACGGTGGCCATGGCGGGTTCGTCGGTGGACGTGGCCACGTAGATCGCCTCGAGCACCCCGATCTTGCGGCCCTGCTCATCGACGACATCCTGGTCGCGCCACTCACGGATATCGGCTGGCTGGATCATGACGTATCACCCTCTGACCTCTGCCCTTCCAGCCTGCCTCCGCTCACCGCGGGACGCCACGCCATCCGGCCACCAGGAGTAACGGAGTGTTCGAAACAGCATGAATTAATCAGGTGTGCCGGATTACCGGAGGGGTACCCGGCGCGGCGAGGAGGTTGGTAATCATGGTCCCCCTGCTTGTCGTTCTTCTACTCGCCCTACTGCTCTTCGGCGCCGGATTCGCCGTGAAGGCCCTGTGGTGGATCGCGGTCATCGTGCTCGCCGTCTGGCTGATCGGCTTCGTCCTCCGGCCTACGGTCGGCGGTCGCCGAGGGCGGTGGTACCGCTGGTAGCCCGAAGACAGCACGGATAAACCACACAAGATGGCTGAAGGGGTCCGGCCGGAGATTCTCCGGCCGGACCCCTTCAGCCATGCCCTGTGGTGATCAGCAGCGCGACGGCGGTGGCGGCGGCAGTACCCGGGCCACCTACGCTTCGGTGCGCCCGCCGCTACTCCTCCGTGAGCATGCCGCGCCGCAGCCTGCCGAGCGCACGGCTGAGCAGCCGGGAGACATGCATCTGGGAGACACCGAGCTCGGTGCCGATCTCCGACTGCGTCATCTCCTCGCCGAACCGCATCTGCAGAATGCGGCGGTCCCGCTCACCGAGCTGTTCCACCAGCGGCTTGAGCGCCTGTAGGTTCTCCACGGCCTCCATGGCCGGGTCGACGTCACCGAACCGGTCCGCGTACGTGGTCACGCGGGCGGCGCCGCCCTCCTGTTCCGCGGGCGCGTCCAGCGAGGTGGTGAGATAGCCGTTGCTGGCCACCAGTCCGTCGATGACCTCGTCCTCGCTCAGCCGCAGATGCTCCGCGAGCTCGGCCGTGGTGGGCGACCGGTCCAGCCGCTGGAACAGCTCCTCGTTCGCCTTGGCGAGGTCGATCCGCAACTCCTGGAGCCGGCGGGGGACATGCACCGCCCAGCTGGTGTCGCGGAAGAACCGCTTGATCTCGCCGACGATGTACGGAACGGCGAAGGTCGTGAACTCCACCTCACGGCTCAGGTCGAACCGGTCGATCGCCTTGATCAGCCCTATCGTGCCGACCTGGACGATGTCCTCCATCTCCACCGAGCGGTTGTGGAACCGCCGGGCGGCGTACCGGACCAGCGACAGATTGAGCTCGATGAGGGTGTTCCGCACGTACTGGTACTCGTGCGTCCCCTCCTCCAGCTCCGTCAGCCGGTCCAGGAACGTCTTGGTCAGCGCCCGCGCGTCCTTGGGCGCCACCTTTGCCGGATCGTCCACCTGCGGCAGATCGAGGGGCCCGGCGGTCTCAACTCCATCCACTGCAATGTCACTTACGCGAGCGTCATGTGCCTGCTCAGCTTCCGCTGCTGTCAGCATCGACATCGTCGCGGGTGCCGTGTCGTTCACCGTCGCACTCCCTGTATCGGCTGCATGCATAGGCTGATTGGGGTCCCGTCTACCCACCCTCCATGCGCTCATGCCTCTTTGCCGCGGAAAGACATCGGGCCAGCGAGGAACCACACAGTACGATTGAACTCGTACAAAGAGCCGCGCACCGAGAACTCACAGGCCCCACAAGGACCCACACGACCCACACGACCCACACGACCCACAGGATTCACGCGAACCCACAGGACCCACCCATGACCCCCCGGACAACCGAAAACGGACACCCCGCCATCAAGGCACTCCCCGAACCCCCGGACCTCCCGCCCCCGCTCCCGGAACCGGCGGTGGAGGAGATCCGTCTGGAAACGGTCCTGGCGGCGCTGAGCGATCCCCTCCGCCTCCGCATCGTGCGCAAACTCCTTCTCGAATCGGAGCAGTTCGATCACACCTGCGGCTGGTTCGGGCTTGACCGCCCCAAGTCGTCGCTCACCCACCACTTCAAGGCCCTCCGCGAGGCAGGCATCACCCGTCAGCGCCAATACGGCCTGGAGCGCCGCAGCCACGTCCGCGTCGCCGACCTCAACGCCCGCTTCCCCGGCCTCCTCGACCTCGTGGCCGACTGGACCCCGCCCGGGCGGTAACGGCGGACGTTAGCCGAGCGTTAGCGGAACGGCAGCGACCGTTAAGAGAACGCCAGCGGCGGCCGACACCATGGGTGGTGCGTGAGCAGGAACCGCACCAACCAGAAGCCCATGGGGGTCGTCATGTCGCACCACATTCTCAACCGCCGTTTCCGTAAGGCCGGTGCGGCCGCGTTGATCGCCGCCGCCTCGGCCGTCGCCCTCACCGCCTGCGGGAGCAATGACTCCTCGTCCGACGCCAAGGGGGGCTCCTCCTCCCACGCGTCGTCCTACGCGAAGTCGTCCTCGTCGGACGCCTCGATCCACAGCCAGGCGGGCAAGCAGACCGGCAAGCAGGCGACGGCCGTGGGCTCGGCCGCCAACAAGGCCCAGGCGACCTCCGAATGCCAGCCGGGCACGCTGAAGGGGACCCTGGACTCCGCCGGGACCTCCCAGGCCGAGATGAACCACCGGGGCACCTTCCTGAAGGTGACGAACACCGGCGACGAGACCTGCGTGATCAGCGGCTACGCCGGGCTCGCCCTGGAGGGCGCCGGGCACACCGCCATCAAGACCACCACCCGCCACGGCAGCACCTACTTCGCCACCGACCCGGGCACCCACCCGATCACCCTCGCCCCGGGCAAGAGCGCCTGGGCCGACCTGGTGTGGACCACCACCGGCGCCGACACCGCCCACGCGAAGTACCTGCAGATCTCTCCGACCGGCAGCAACTCCCACAGCACGGTCACCTTCAGCAAGGACCTCGACAACGGCACCCTCTCCCTGACCGCCTGGTCCCCCGAGCCCCCCATCAACGACTGACCCCCGAAAACCGAAAGAACCCCAGCCCGGACATGGTCCGGGCTGGGGTTCTTCGCTGAGCCGCCTAAGGGAATCGAACCCTTGACCTACGCATTACGAGTGCGTCGCTCTGGCCGACTGAGCTAAGGCGGCGTGCTGTGAACGCCAGATTGGCAGCAGCAGCGTCGCTAAGTCTACACAGTTTCGAGGGGTGCTCCGTACGGGGCCGGGCAGGGCCGGGTGGGGCCTGGGCTGGGGCGGGGCCGGTCAGCGGCAGCGGGTGTGGGGGGCGGGCGGGCGGCCGGTGAGGAGGTAGGTGTTGATCGCGTCGTCGATGCAGCGGCTGCCGCGGCCGTAGGCCGTATGGCCGTCGCCGTCGTAGGTGAGGAGGGTGGCGGAGGAGAGCTGGGTGGCGAGGGCGCGGGCCCAGGGGTAGGGGGTGGCGGGGTCGCGGGTGGTGCCGACGACAACGATGGGGGCGGCGCCCCTGGCGTGCAGGGGATGGGCCGCGCCGGTCGGGCGGACGGGCCAGTAGGCGCAGTTCAGAGCCGCCCAGGCGAGGGCCTTGCCGAAGACGGGGGAAGCCTTCTGGAAGTCGGGGATGGACTTCCTGACCTCGGCGGGGGTGCGGAAGGCGGGTGGCAGGTCAAGGCAGTTGACGGCGGGGTTGGCGTACATGAGGTTGGCGTACGAGCCGTCGGTGTCGCGCTCGTAGTAGAGGTCGGCCAGGCCGAGCAGGCCGTCGCCGTGGCCGTCCATCGCGGAGCGGAGGGCGGTGCGCAGCTGGGGCCAGGCGGTCTCGTCGTACATGGCGGAGATCACGCCGATCGTGGCGAGCGGCTCACCCAGGTCGCGGGACTCGCCGGTGCGGGCCGGATGGGAGTCGAGTCGGGTGAAGAAGGCGCCGAGCCGCTCGCGGGCGGTGGCCACGGAGCCGGTGCCGAGGGGGCAACCGACGCGGCGCACGCAGTCCTTGGCGAAGGCGGTGAAGGCGGTCTCGAAACCGGCGGTCTGGTCGCGGTTGATGCGGCGGGAGGACAGCGTCGGGTCGAGCGCGCCGTCGAGGACGAGACGACCGACCCGGTGGGGGTAGAGGTCGGCATAGGTCGCGCCGAGGAAGGTGCCGTAGGAGGCGCCGACGTACGTCAGCTTCCGGTCGCCCAGCGCGGCGCGCAGCACATCCATGTCGCGGGCCGCCTCGACCGTCGAGACATGGCCGAGGACGCGGCCGGAGCGGGTCGCGCAGCCGCGGGCGAACTTCTTGTAGGCGGCGACGAGCCGGTCGGTCTCACCGCGGCCGTCGGGCGTCTGGTCGGTCTGGGTGAAGGTGTCCATCTGCCTGTCGCTCAGACAGGTGATGGGCTCACTCTCGGCCACGCCGCGCGGGTCCATCGCCACCATGTCGTAGCGGGCGCGCACCCGGGCGGGGTAGCCGACGGCCGCGAAGCTCTGCAGATAGCCGACCGCGGAGCCGCCGGGGCCGCCGGGGTTCACCAGGAGCGAGCCGAGGCGGCGGCCGGTGCCGGCGGCCTTCTTACGGGAGACCGCGAGCCTCAGGTCCCGGCCGGTGCCTGGTCTCGCGTAGTCCAGCGGGGCCTTGAGCGTGGCGCATTCGAAGCCCGCGCCGCCGCAGGGGCGCCAGCTCAGCGACTGCTCGTAGTACGGCTTGAGTGCGGCGGGGACGGCCTCCTTCGACAGCGACGCGGCGCGCGGCGCGGAGGCGTCGGCCGAGCAGCCCGAGGACAGCAGGGCGGCGGCCGTAAGGGCGGCACCGAGGGTCCGGAGCGGGCGGCTGCTGGGTCGGGTGTGCATGGACTGATCCCTCGGTTCGCGGTCGAGTCGCGGGATCGCGCCGGCCGGATCACCTGGATCGCCCGGTACTGGCTCCTCATGGATCACCCTGTGCTGGTTCTCCATGGATCACCTGCACTGGTTCCCATGGGATAGGACCGGTTCGCCCCCTTACGGAGAGTATCCACCCGGACACGCTCCATGCGTCCAGCGAGGAACCCGTACGGGTGACTCAGCCCGCCCGCAGCGCCATGGTCATCGCCTCGACCGCCAGCAGCGGCGCCACATTGCTGTCCAGCGCCTGGCGGCAGGCCGTGATCGCCTCTATCCGGCGCAGCGTCCGCGCGGGCTTCGAACCGGACGCGATCCGCTCCAGCCCGTCCCGTACGTCGGTGTTGGCGAGCGCCACCTGGGACCCGAGCTGGAGGGCCAGCACATCCCGGTAGAAGGCGGTCAGATCGGTGAGCGCGAGGTCGAGGCTGTCGCGCTGGGTGCGGGTGGCACGGCGCTTCTGGCGGTCCTGGAGCTCCTTCATGGCCCCCGCCGTGCCGCGCGGCAGCCGCCCGCCCGTACCGGCCGCGGCGCCCAGGGCGGCACGCAGCTCCTCGGTCTCCTTGGCGTCGATCTCCTCCGCCACCTGCTTGGCGTCCTCGGCCGCCGCGTCGATCAGCTCCTGGGCCGCCTTGAGGCAGCCGCCGACGTCGTCGACGCGCAGCGGGAGCTTCAGGACGGCGGCGCGGCGGGCGCGGGCCCGCTCGTCGGTGGCCAGCCGGCGGGCGCGGCCGATATGCCCCTGGGTGGCGCGGGCGGCGGAGGCGGCGAGCTCGGGGTCGATGCCGTCGCGCCGGACGAGGATGTCCGCCACGGCGTCCACCGGGGGCGTACGGAGGGTGAGGAGACGGCAGCGGGAGCGGATCGTGGGCAGCACGTCCTCCAGCGAGGGCGCGCACAACAGCCATACGGTGCGTGGCGCGGGTTCCTCGACGGCCTTGAGGAGCACATTGCCCGCGCCTTCGGTAAGGCGGTCGGCGTCCTCCAGGACGATCACCTGCCACCGGCCCCCGGCGGGCGAGAGCTGGGCCCGGCGGACGAGCTCACGGGTCTCCTTGACGCCGATGGTGAGCATGTCCGTACGGACCACCTCGACATCGGCGTGGGTGCCGACCAGGGCGGTGTGACAGCCGTCGCAGAAGCCGCAGCCGGGGGCGCCGCCGAGCGCCCGGTCCGGGCTGACGCACTGCAGCGCGGCGGCGAAGGCGCGGGCGGCGGTGGCCCGGCCGGAGCCGGGCGGGCCGGTGAACAGCCAGGCGTGGGTCATCTTGGACGACGCCATGGGCTCCTCGACGGGGCCGGCGGCCGTCTCACCGGCCGCTGTGACCAGGGCGTCCGCGTCCCGGGCGGCAGCCGAGAGCTGGGCCGCGACTCGGTCCTGCCCGACCAGGTCGTCCCACACCGCCATGACCGCCTCCGCCGCTCGTTCCTACGGCCCCCATTGTGGTGCAACCCACCGACACCCCAACGCACCGCCTACCGTTGGCGCCGCCGTTCCGGGGGCTCCGCCCCCGAGCCCCCGCCGGGGCTCCGCCCCGGCCCCCGCTCCTCAAACGCCGGAGGGGCTGGAGAGTGCGGCTCCGCCCCGGGACCCCGTTCCCCGAACAGCCGAGGAGCTGGAGCGCACCACTCCGCCCCCGGCCTCCGCACGCCAAAGGGCACGGCTCCCCGTCAGGATCCGCCGACAGCCGGGGGCGGCCATGGCGTCAGCGGCGGTGGCCGTCCTCGTCGTCGCGGGGGCCGAGGAGTTCGTCGGCCAGGGACGGGAGGTCGTCCAGGGGGGTCTCCTCGGCCCAATCGGGGCGGCGGCGTCGGCGCGGCGGTTCGGCCTCGCCCTGCGCCTGGCCATGGCCCTGACCCTGGTTCTGGCCGTACTGCGGCATCTCCCGCGTGCGCTCGTTCCCCTGGCCCTGCTCCTGACCCCGGCCCTGGCTCTGGCCCTCGTCCGGGCGGAACAGCCACGGCGGGACCCGGTCGGCCGGGTCGGCGGAGGGCTCCTCCCTGACGGGCGGCACGGGCGGCAGGACGGCCGTTTCGTCGGCGGCCGGGCCGTCCTGGGGCCGTACGGGCGGAAGAACCGCGGTCTCGTCGGCGTCCGGGGCGCTCTGGGGCGGCACGGGCGGCGCGGGAGGTACGGGCGGCAGCACCGCGGTCTCGTCGGCCGCCGCAGACCCCGTACCGGGACGGCCGGACCCGTCGCCGTACTCCGCCCGCGGGTCGAACCTCGGCGTCTGGACCGTCTCCGTCGCGTCCGGGTGCGGGCCGTGGTCGTCCGTGCCGGGGGAGAACGCCGCGTCCCGGGCTCCGTCGGTACCACGAGGGCCGTCCTCGTCCTCGGGCGGCGGGGCCGGGGTCTCGGTCTCCACGGTCGGCGCGTCCGGCCCGGAGGACGCCGCGTCCGCCGCCAGCCGTGCCTGCTCCGCCCTCAGCAGCGCCTCCTCGGCCTTGCGCTGCTCCTCCTGGCGGCGCGCCTCGGCCTCGGCCCGGCGCAGCGCGTCCGCCTCCGCCTCGAGGCGGCGCCGCTCCTCCTCGGCGGCGCGGGCGCGGTCCTCGGCCTCGATGCGCTTGCGGTCCTCCTCGGCCCTGCGGCGCGCGTCCTCGGCCCGCTGGCGGGCGGCCTCCGCCTGCCGCTCGGCCTCACGCTGGCGGGCCTCCTCCAGCTCGCGCCGCTTGCGCTCCTCCTCCTCGGCGCGGGCCTTGGCGAGCGCCGCCTGGCGCTCGCGCTCCAGCCGCTCCTCCTCGGCCTTGCGGGCGGCCTCCTCCTCGGCCCGGCGACGGGCCTCCTCCTCGGCGGCCTTACGGGCCTCCGCCTGGGCCTTCACCTCCGCCTCGGACAGCGGCAGCATCTGGTCCAGGCGGTGGCGCACCACGGAGGTGACCGCCTCCGGCAGCTGCCCGGCGTCGACGACGACGTAGCGGGCCGGGTCGGCGGCGGCGAGGGCCAGGAATCCGGACCGTACGCGCTGGTGGAACTCGGCGGGCTCGGACTCCAGCCGGTCCGGTGCCTCGGTGAAGCGTTCGCGCGCGGTCTCCGGCGAGACGTCGAGCAGCACCGTCAGATGCGGCAGCAGGCCGTTCGTCGCCCAGCGCGAGATGCGGGCGATCTCCGTCGCGGCGAGGTCCCGTCCCGCGCCCTGGTAGGCGACGGACGAGTCGATGTAGCGGTCGGAGATGACGACCGCGCCGCGCTCGAGCGCCGGGCGGACCACGGTGTCGACGTGCTCGGCGCGGTCCGCCGCGTACAGCAGCGCCTCGGCGCGGTGCGAGATCCCGGCGGACGAGACGTCGAGCAGGATCGAACGCAGCCGCTTGCCGATCGCGGTCGCGCCCGGCTCACGGGTGACCACGACCTCGTGGCCCTTGGCCCTTATCCACTCGGCCAGCGCCTCCACCTGCGTGGACTTGCCCGAGCCATCGCCGCCCTCGACGGCGATGAAGAAGCCGGTGGCGGCCGGGCCCTCGTCCGCGCCGCCCCCGCCGAGCAGCGCCTCGCGCAGATCGCGCCGCAGCGGCACGCCCTGCCGGTCGTCGGTCCTGCCGAGGACCAGCGCGGCGACGGGCAGCAGCAGCGCGCCCACCAGCATCAGGGTGAAGGCCGCGCCGCCGTGGGCGAAGACGAAGTCGCCGCCGCCGAGCCGGTGCGGTCCGATGGCGGCGGCGAGCAGCGGCGCGGCGACCGCGCCGAGCCCGACGCCCACGCGGACGACGGCCTGCAGATGGTCGGTCATCCGGGGCCGCCGGGTCTCCTCGGACTCCTGGTCCAGCAGGGAGTGGCCGGTGTGGGCGGCGACACCCGCCGAGATACCCGCGATCAGGGCGATCAGCACGACGGTGGTGGTGTCGTGCACCAGGCCCACCGTGAGCAGCGCGAGCCCGGTCAGCGCGATCGACAGCGCCAGCAGCCGGCGCCGCGAAAGACCCGGGAGGACCTTGGGGGCCCAGCGGATGCCCAGCGCGGGACCGCCGGTCAGCACGAGGACGAGCAGGGCGAAGCCGACCGGCCCGCCGCCGAGGTCCATGGCCTGCAGCGGGGCCACGCCCACGGCCGCGGCGATCGCGCCCGCCACCCCGGCGCAGGCGAGCACCAGCAGCGCAACGGCGCCGGTGCGGCCCTTGTCGGCGCCGCTCCCGGAGGCGGCACGGGGACGGCGCAGCCCCTCCAGGGGGGAGCGGGTGCGGCTGGTCTGCGCGCCGGGCAGTTCGACGAAGGTGAGGATCGAGATCGACGCGGCGAAGAGCCCGGCGCCCACGTACGAACCGAGGGCGGCCTGGTGGGTGTGGAACCACTCCACGCCGGTGCCGAGCAGCCTGCCGATGAGCGTGACGACGAGCAGCGCGGCGGCCGCGATCGGCAGCGTCAGGAAGTTCGTACGGAGCGAGAGGCGGCGCAGCGCGTCCAGGTGGTCGGGCAGCGGCCGCACGGCGGCGCCCTCGGCGGGCGGTGCCGGGAGCAGCGAGGGGGCCGCGCCGTCCTTGGCGACGGTCCAGAAGCGCTCCACGACGCCGACGACGAAGGTGGTGATGAGCAGCCAGGCGACGGCGTCGGCCGGGGCCCAGTCGATCCACAGCGGTGCGACGAGCAGCAGCACCAGCCGCAGACCGTCCGCGCCGACCATGGTCCAGCGGCGGTCCAGTGGCCCGGAGGGGCCGATCAGGGTGGCGAGCGGCCCGAGGAGCACCGCGCCGAACAGTACGGTCGCGAAGAGCCGTACGCCGAGCACCGCCGCCACTGCGAAGGCCGCGCCGCGGTACCCGCCGCCGAAGGCGTCGGCCGCCACCGACGCCTGGAGCGTCAGCAGCACCAGCACCAGTACGGCGAGCACGTCCCCAGCACCGCCGACGAGTTGGGCGCTCCACAGCCGTCGCAACGGCTGATAGCGCAGCAGGGCTCGTACGGCCCGCTCGCGGGAGTCCGCGACAAGGGCACCGGAAGTGGCGGTCACGTCCGTTGGCTGCTCTCGCGTCATCCCGCCAGCCTATCGGGGTCACATGAATCCTCGGCCCCCCGGCCGAACAAACGGGCGGTGAGCCGTGGATGGCGTACGGATTGCTCCGGCTTGCTCCGATTTCCCGCCCGCCGTCGGCCAACTGCGCGGCGCCGAGGCCGACTACCCGGCGCCGGGAGCCAACTACTCGGCGTTGGGATCCGGCTACTCGGCGTTGGCCGACGACCTCTCGGCCGCCGTCTTCTTGGCGGCGGTCTTCGCGGTCGTCTTCTTGGTGGCCGCCTTCTTGGCGGTCGTCTTCTTCGCAGCGGTCTTCTTGGCGGTCGTCTTCTTCGCCGCCGTCTTCTTGGCCGCGGTCTTCTTCGCCGCCGTCCTCTTGGCGGTCTTCTTGGCCGGGCCCTTGGCGCGCTTCTCGGCCAGCAACTCGAAGCCGCGCTCGGGCGTGATGGTCTCCACGTCGTCGTCGCGGCGCAGCGTGGCGTTGGTCTCGCCGTCCGTGACGTACGGACCGAAGCGGCCGTCCTTGACCACTACGGGCCGCTCGCTGACCGGGTCGGTGCCCAGCTCCTTCAGCGGCGGCTTGGCCGCGGCCCGGCCACGCTGCTTGGGCTGGGCGTAGATCGCCAGCGCCTGCTCGAGCGTGATGGCGAAGATCTGGTCCTCGGTCTCCAGCGACCGCGAGTCCGTGCCCTTCTTCAGGTACGGGCCGTAGCGGCCGTTCTGCGCGGTGATCTCCACGCCCTCGGGGTCGGTGCCCACCACGCGCGGCAGCGACATCAGCTTGAGCGCGTCCTCCAGGGTCACCGTGTCCAGGGACATCGACTTCAGCAGGGAGGCCGTGCGCGGCTTGATGGCGTTCTTACCGCTCTTGGGGGTGTCCTCGGGAAGCACCTCGGTGACGTACGGGCCGTAGCGGCCGTCCTTGGCGACGATCATGCGGCCGGACTCGGGGTCGGGACCCAGCTCGAACTCACCGCTCGGCTTGGCGAGCAGCTCCTCCGCGAGCTCCACGGTCAGCTCGTCCGGCGGCAGGTCGTCGGGGACGTCGGCGCGGCGGCCGGTGCCGCCCTCGATCTCCGCCGGGCGCTCCACATACGGCCCGTAGCGGCCGACGCGCAGCACGATGCCGTCGCCCACGGGGAAGGACGAGATCTCCCGGGCGTCGATCGCGCCCAGGTCGGTGACCAGCTCCTTGAGGCCGCCGAGGTGGTCGCCGTCGCCGTTCCCGGCCTCGGCGGCACCGGCCTGGGCGGCACCGGCCTGGTCGCCCTCGCCGAAGTAGAAGCGCTTCAGCCACGGCACGGCCTCGGCCTCGCCGCGCGCGATGCGGTCGAGGTCGTCCTCCATCTTGGCGGTGAAGTCGTAGTCGACCAGTCGGCCGAAGTGCTTCTCCAGCAGGTTGACCACGGCGAAGCTCAGGAAGGAGGGCACGAGCGCGGTGCCCTTCTTGAAGACGTAGCCGCGGTCGAGGATGGTGCCCAAGATCGTGGCGTAGGTCGACGGGCGGCCGATCTCGCGCTCTTCGAGCTCCTTGACCAGCGACGCCTCGGTGTAGCGGGCCGGGGGCTTGGTCGCGTGGCCGTCGGCGGTGATCTCCTCGGCGGTGAGCCGGTCGCCCTCGGCGACCTGCGGCAGCCGGCGCTCGCGGTCGTCGAGCTCGGCGTTCGGGTCGTCGGCGCCTTCGACGTAGGCCTTCATGAAGCCGTGGAAGGTGATCGTCTTACCGGAGGCGGAGAACTCGGCGTCCCGGCCGTCGCTCGCCCGCCCGCCGATCTTGACGGTGACCGAGTTGCCGATCGCGTCCTTCATCTGGGAGGCGACGGTCCGCTTCCAGATCAGCTCATAGAGCCGGAACTGGTCGCCGGTGAGGCCGGTCTCCGCCGGGGTGCGGAAACGGTCTCCCGAGGGGCGGATGGCCTCGTGCGCCTCCTGGGCGTTCTTGACCTTGCCCGCGTAGGTCCGCGGCTTGTCGGGCAGGTAGTCGGCCCCGTACAGCTGGGTGACCTGCGCCCGGGCCGCCGCCACCGCCGTGTCCGACATGACGGTGGAGTCCGTACGCATATAGGTGATGTAGCCGTTTTCGTACAGCTTCTGCGCGACCTGCATGGTGGCCTTGGCGCCGAAGCCCAGCTTGCGGCTGGCCTCCTGCTGCAGGGTCGTCGTGCGGAACGGCGCGTACGGCGAGCGGCGGTACGGCTTGGACTCGACCGAGCGCACCGTGAAGGCGGTGTCGGCGAGGGCCGCGGCCAGCGAGCGGGCGCCCGCCTCGTCCAGGTGGAGGACGTTGAGGCCGTCCTTGAGCCGCCCGAGCGAGGTGAAATCGCGCCCCTGGGCGACCCGGAGGCCGTCGACGGCCGTAAGGCGGGCACCGAAGGTGCCGGGGTCGCTGACGTCACCGGCCCGGCCGGTGGCGAAGGTGCCGGTGAGGTCCCAGTACTCGGCGGAGCGGAAGGCGATGCGGTCGCGCTCGCGCTCGACGACGAGACGGGTGGCCACCGACTGGACCCGGCCCGCGGACAGGCCGCGCATGACCTTCTTCCACAGGACCGGCGAGACCTCGTAGCCGTAGAGGCGGTCGAGGATGCGGCGGGTCTCCTGGGCGTCGACGAGGCGCTGGTTCAGCTCGCGCGGGTTGGCCACGGCGGCCCGGATGGCGTCCTTGGTGATCTCGTGGAAGACCATCCGGCGCACCGGGACCTTGGGCTTGAGGACCTCCTGGAGGTGCCAGGCGATGGCCTCGCCCTCGCGGTCCTCATCGGTGGCCAGGAAGAGCTCGTCGGAGTCGGCCAGCAGCTCCTTGAGCTTCTTGACCTGGCTCTTCTTGTCGGAGTTGACCACATAGACGGGCTGGAAGTCATGCTCGACGTCCACGCCGAGGCGCCGGACCTCGCCGGTGTACTTGTCGGGGACCTCGGCCGCACCGTTCGGCAGGTCCCGGATGTGCCCGACGCTGGCCTCGACCACGTATCCCGGACCGAGGTAGCCCTTGATCGTCTTCGCCTTGGCAGGCGACTCGACGATGACGAGTCGGCGGCCGCCCTGTGCGGTCTCGCTGGTGGTCGGGGACAACTTGGCTCTTCTCTCCGGTCGACTCTCGGTGAACGGGCAGTGCCGCGCAGGTAACGCTCACAGCCTCTTTTCTACGGTGACGCTGCGGAGTGTGACGGTACATCCCGCCCCCGTGTCAAACGGAAAAAGCCCGCAACGCCACTCGAACGGTAACCCGACAACCGTCCTGTCTGCCGCCCGGACCGGCACGAGGCAGCGTGGAAGGCCCTGTCAGGCGTAACCCAGGCACCAGATTCCGCCGCCGAGCGCGGCGATGCCGAAGAGGAGGGAGAGCGCCGCGGAAGCGACAGGGCTCACACCGTGTGCGACGGGCACACGCAGCCTCAGGCGCGCCGCCGTCCACAGCAGCAGCACGGCGCCGAACAACACGAATGCCGTTCCGGCGAAGATCGCAGGTCCGCTCTCCATGGCGGGAGCGTGGCACGCGCGGGAGGCGTGGGCGCGAACCCCGGGTGAACAGCACGCGTCGCCCGTCCCGGGCCGCGGCCGCACCCGTCCCGGGACGGCCCCTTCGGCGCCCGCGGCGACAGCTTCCTGCCATACGGGGGCGCGGAGGGGGTGCTGTACCCCCGGCGCACGCCCCGAGTGGACGCGCCGCGCGCTCCCCTACGGGTGTCATGGCGTCCCTATGCCGTCATGACACCTCCATGCCGTGCCGTCGTAAGCATCTCCATGCCCTCATGGCATCTCTATGCCGTCGTCTCTACGCCGTCGTCTCTATGCCGTCGTCGCCGACCGGCCGCAGAAAGCCCTGCTCGACCAGGAGCCGGATGGACTCCGGGGTGCGGTCGCGCAGCACCACCGGGTCCTCCCCGAGCAGCTGGGCGATGGCGTCCAGGATCCGGCCCGCGCTCAGCGTGCCGTCGCACACACCCGCGAAGCCCGCCCCGACCGTGTCCACCGTGGTCGCGCGGCGCATGCCACGGTGCTGCCTGAGCACCACGTGCTCGGGGTCCTCGGCCCCGGGCGGGCCCACCTGCTCCTGGACGACCTCGTCGGCCAGCCGGAAGTGGGCGGCCAGCAGCGCGGCGTCGTCATGCGCGCGCAGGAAGTCCTGCCGGTCGAAGTGGGCCATGACCTCGGCCCCCAGCGGCTGCTCGACCGGATGGGGCCACTCCTCCACGGTCACAGAGGGCCGGTCGGCGCCGGACTTGCGCAGGGTGATCCAGCCGAAGCCGACCGCCGTGGTCTTCCGCGCCTCGAACTCGTCCAGCCACGCGTCGTAGCGCGCCGCGTACGCCTCGGGACCGGCCAGGTGCTCACCGGCGTCGCGCAGCCACAGCTCGGCGTACTGGGTGACGTCCTGCACCTCGCGCTGCACGATCCACGCGTCACAGCCGGGCGGGACCCAGGAGGCCAGCCGCTCGCGCCAGTCCTCGCCCTCGACGTGCTGCCAGTTCGCGAGCAGCTGACACCAGCCGCCGTCGGTCAGATGCCCGGCGGACCGCTGGACCAGGGTGCGGCACAGATCGTCCCCGGACATCCCGCCCTCCCGGTAGACCAGCTCGCCGCCTTCCGGGGGCCGCGGGGAGATCACGAAGGGCGGGTTGGAGACGATCAGGTCGTACGTCTCCTCCCGGACCGGCTCGAACAGCGACCCCTCCCGAAGGTCCGGCTCCGGCGCCCCGGACAGGGCGAGGGTCAGCCGGGCGATGGCCAGGGCGCGCGGATTGCGGTCCGTGGCGGTCACGCGGGAGGAGTGGCGGCCCGCGTACAGCGCCTGGATGCCGGACCCGGTGCCGAGGTCGAGGACCCGGTCCACGGTCGCGGGCACGGTGAGACCGGCGAGCGTGGTGGACGCGCCGCCGACCCCGAGGACGAGCCGGGAGCGGTCCGCACCGCCGCGCGCGCCGCCCGGGCCGCCGATCCCCGCCGCGCCGCCGACCGCGCAGCCCAGGTCGGAGACGATCCACCAGTCCTGGCCCTCGGGACCGCCGTAAGGGCGCACGTCCACGCTCGCGCGCACCTCGTCGCCGTCGCGCACCAGCCAGCCGTCGGCGAGGCAGTCCTCGGCCGGGAGGGCCACGGCCGCCCGCCCGTACGCCACGGGGCGCTGCAGCAGGAAGAGCCGCACCAGGGTCTCCAGCGGGCCGCCTCCGCCCCGGGTGGCGCGCAGCGCCGGGACGGTCTCCCCGCGCGCAAGGGCCGTGTAGGCGGACGGGCCGAACAGGTCCAGCAGACCGTCGGCGGTGAAGGAGGCGGCCGACAGCGACTCTCGGAGGCGGGCGGTGCGCTCGGGGTCGGCGGCGGTGGGAAGGCGGAACGAGGACTGGTGCGTACTCACGCCCCCATTGTCGGGGCAACCACCGACAACGGGCGACGGCACTCGGCATCGGGACGACATCGCCCGCCCCGCCCTGGGTGACGGATCGACAGAGGGCGGGCCAGAGAGCGGCGTTGGGCCCCGCCAGGGGACGGCGTGGGGCCGCCAGAGGGCGGCGCTGGCCCCCTGGCGGCAGAACTCCCGGGCGGCCCCGTAAGGGACTGCTGAGACCGCTGGGAGGACTACAAAGGGCGTTCCGCGGCTCGGCCGGGGCCCGCTAGGACTGCGTGGCGGCGCCGCCGGCCGTCTTCGGCTTCTGGCAACCGGTCTGCTTGGCCATCGCCGAGCCGACCTTGCCCTCCTGGAGCTTCCTCAGGGCCTGGTCACCCGACTTGCTGATCTTGTCGAGCTCATCGGCGACGCCCTTGAGCCCCTGGGCGAACTTGGACTTGTCCGAGGTGTCCAGCTTGTCGACGGCCGACTTCAGCTTGGTGTACGACCCCGAGGTGGCGTTGAGCTCCTTGACCGCCTGCTTCTGGGTCTTGTCGCCGTTGTCCACGGGCGGCGGGCCCGCCTTGTTCACGGCCTTGGCGAGCGCCCCGTAGGACTCCGAGATCTCCTGGAACGCCTTGGAGTCGGTCTCCTGGAGCTTCTTGGAGTCCTGCTCGTCGGCGGCACCCTGGATCGCGGTGTTGGCGCCCTGGATCTTCTTCAGCTGAGGCTGCACCTCGTCACAGACCGACTTGGCCCAGTCGTTGACCTTCTTGTCGTCGTCACCGCCCCCGCAGCCGGTCAGCGCCAGTACGAGTGCCGCACCGCCGGACAGTGCAGCCACAAGCTTCTTGTTCACCGGATTGGTCCCTTCCATGACTCTCGGCCCCGGAACATACACGTCCATCCGGCGGAGCCCACGGGGAGAGCGTCCCGTATGCATGGCTATAGGGATATTTACACCACGCTCATTGTGGACATGGCCTCATCGAGCGGATGGCGCACCGCGGACGGGGAAGCGGGCGGACGATATGCCGTCGCACACCGCCCGCCCGCATGTCGCGGGGGCTTTCCCGGCCCCCTGGTCCCTTCCGGGCTAGGACACCACCGCCGCGTCGGCTGACTTCGCCACGTGCTCGGAGTTGTCTTCGTCACCTACGGCGATCCCGCGCCGCTTGGAGATGTAGACGGCGGTCACGATGACCAGGACGGCGATCGCCGCGACGGCCGCGCGCAGCCCCGGGCTGGCGTTGTCCCCGTAGGAGAACTTGACCACCGCGGGGGCGATCAGCAGCGCCACCAGGTTCATCACCTTCAGCAGCGGGTTGATCGCGGGTCCCGCGGTGTCCTTGAAGGGGTCGCCGACCGTGTCGCCGATCACCGTCGCGGCATGGGCCTCGCTCCCCTTGCCGCCGTGGTGACCGTCCTCGACCAGCTTCTTGGCGTTGTCCCAGGCGCCACCGGAGTTGGCGAGGAAGACGGCCATCAGCGTGCCGGTGCCGATCGCGCCCGCCAGGAACGAGCCGAGCGCGCCGACCCCGAAGGTGAAGCCGACGGCGATCGGTGCCATGACCGCGAGCAGACCCGGTGTGGCCAGCTCGCGCAGCGCGTCCTTGGTGCAGATGTCGACGACCCGGCCGTACTCCGGGGTCTCGCTGTAGTTCATGATCCCGGGCTTCTCGCGGAACTGCCGCCGCACCTCGAAGACCACCGCACCGGCCGACCGCGACACCGCGTTGATCGCCAGTCCGGAGAAGAGGAAGACGACGGCGGCGCCGAGGACGAGGCCCACGAGGTTGTTGGGCTGCGAGATGTCCAGGCTCAGATTCATCTCCCCGGCCACGGAAGTGTGCACATCGCTCACCGCCTCGGCGATGGCGTCGCGGTACGAGCCGAAGAGCGCGGCCGCGGCGAGCACCGCCGTCGCGATGGCGATGCCCTTGGTGATCGCCTTGGTGGTGTTGCCGACCGCGTCCAGGTCGGTGAGCACCTGCGCGCCCGCGCCCTCGACATCGCCGGACATCTCGGCGATGCCCTGGGCGTTGTCGGAGACCGGGCCGAAGGTGTCCATGGCGACGATCACGCCGACCGTGGTGAGCAGACCGGTACCGGCGAGCGCCACGGCGAACAGCGCCAGCATGATCGAGCTGCCGCCGAGCAGGAACGCGCCGTAGACGCTCAGCCCGATCAGCGCCGCCGAGTAGACGGCGGACTCCAGACCGAGCGAGATACCGGAGAGCACCACGGTGGCCGGGCCGGTCAGCGAGGTCTTGCCGACGTCCCGCACGGGACGCCGGGTGGTCTCGGTGAAGTAGCCCGTGAGCTGCTGGATGAGCGCGGCCAGCACGATGCCGACGGCGACCGCGACGAGCGCGAGCACCCTCGGGTCACCACTGTGGCCGAGGATCTCGCGGCTGGTGACGCCGTCGAGATCCGCGTAGCTGGACGGCAGATAGATGAACACCGCGACCGCCACCAGCGCCATCGAGATCAGGGCGGAGATGAAGAAGCCCCGGTTGATGGCGCTCATCCCGCTGCGGTCGGAGCGGCGCGGGGCCACGGCGAAGATCCCGATCATGGCGGTGATCACGCCGATGGCCGGGACGAGCAGCGGGAAGGCCAGCCCGGAGTCTCCGAAGGCCGCCTTGCCGAGGATCAGCGCGGCCACCAGGGTGACGGCGTACGACTCGAAGAGGTCGGCGGCCATACCGGCGCAGTCCCCGACGTTGTCGCCGACGTTGTCCGCGATGGTCGCGGCGTTGCGCGGGTCGTCCTCGGGGATGCCCTTCTCGACCTTGCCGACGAGGTCGGCGCCGACATCGGCGGCCTTGGTGAAGATGCCGCCGCCGACCCTCATGAACATCGCGATCAGCGCGGCGCCGAGCCCGAAGCCCTCCAGCACCTTGGGCGCGTCGGCCGCGTAGACCAGCACCACACAGGAGGCGCCCAGCAGCCCGAGGCCCACGGTGAACATGCCCACCACGCCGCCGGTACGGAATGCGATCTTCATTGCCTTGTGCGAGACGTCCGTGAGATCCACGCTCGGCTTACCGGGCGAGGCAGCGGCCGAATCGCCATTGACGGGCGTGGTGGGGGTCTCGGGGGTGGCCTCGCGGGCGGCGGCGGCGACGCGCACATTGCTGCGCACCGCGAGCCACATCCCGATATAGCCGGTCGCTGCCGAGAATGCCGCGCCGATCAGAAAGAACACCGAACGGCCGATGCGCTGCGGCCAGTCGTCCGCCGGCAACAGCATGAGCAGGAAGAACACCACTACGGCGAATCCACCGAGGGTGCGTAGCTGCCGGGCCAGATAGGCGTTGGCGCCTTCCTGAACGGCTTCGGCGATCTTCTTCATACTGTCCGTGCCCTCGCCGGCCGCGAGGACTTGTCGTACCAGCACCACCGCGACCGCGAGTGCCGCGATCGCGACGGCGGCGATCACCAGCACGATCACACGGTTGTCGTCGGTCAGCTCTGCGGCGGCCAGGGTTGGGGTGAGGTCCAGCTGATGAGGGGTGAGAGGCCCCGCCATTCGTCCTCCTTGACGTTTGGCACATGGGCGCGCAGCAGTTCTGCGACCGCAGAAGAGCCGCCGCGCTCAGGCGTCCTGAGCTCGAGATGTGGACGGATTGTAGGGAGCGTCACACGATCAAAACAGGGCACCGGAATGGTATTTCCCCCGCACCAGCGAAGATCAATAGGTTTGGCGGTACAAATTCCTTCGGAAGAAGGAAGGTCGACAATTCGATGACGGATGTAAAGTGATCTCTATAAATGATCTATATGGATGACCTCAATGGCGATCTTTCTGTGATCGCACGGCACTGATAAAAGTGCTGCTCAGAGCCTACGCGCGAGATCGATAAAGCGCGCGCCGGGAGATGCGCCGACGGTACGCCCGAGGTGCGCCCGGGGTGCGCCGGAACGATGCCGCCGAGCGGGCGCGGGCACGCCGACGACCGGACCGGCGATCTTGAAACGGCCGGTCCCGCGGCCCAGAAGATCGGGCGAGAGATGACGGGCAGCTGCCCCTCAGGGGCCCGCTTCCTCGGCCAGGGCACCCTTTGGGCCCACGCGGGCCCCCGAGGCTGGACGAGAGGGGCCCGCCCCACTGAGGGCAGAGCCCGAGCCGAGCAGGGTCATGACCCAAACCGGCACGAACGGAACCCGAACCGGACGCGGACACGCCTCGACACGGTACGGGCGAACCCGAACCGGCGAGGGCATGACTCGATCCCGTATGGGCGGACCCGGACCAGGCGCGGACATGGCCCGCCCCCGGGAGGAGGGGACCCGAAACCGGTGGGCCAGGCCGCCACAGGCCCTGGCCTGGGCCAGGACACCACGGTCTTGGCCTGGGCTAGGACACCAGAGGCTGGGGCGAGGTCGGCCAGCTCATCCGGATCACTCCACCGGTCTCGCTGGTCGTCACCTCGACATCGTCGACGAGCCCGCTGATGACGGCGAGACCCATCTCGTCCTCGCCCTCGGCCTCGTCGTCCACCTCCGGATGGGAGCCGGGCGCCAGGGCGGCCGAGGTCGGGGATTCGTCACCGACCTCGATGGAGAACTTCTTCTCCTCCTCGGTCAGGCTCACCCGCACCGGTGCCTCCACCCCATTGCTCAGGTGGAGCCCGACCGCGCGCGTGCAGGCCTCGCCGACCGCGAGCCGCACCTCGTCGAGCACGGCCTCATCTACCCCCGCCCGGCGCGCCACTGCCGCCGCGACAAGACGAGCGGTCCTGACGTGCTCGGGCAGCGCGCTGAAGCGGAGTTCGACGGTGGCCATGCCATCCCCCTCGGGCGTAAGGGCGTGCGTATCGGGAGGGCCGGGCGAACACCGCCCGGAACCCCCTTCTGAGTCTTCCTTCGGCGATCTTGTCAGTCGGTCGCCGCGACAGCGTCCTCGACCGAGGTGTGGATCGGAAACACCTTGGTCAGGCCGGTGATGCGGAAGATCTTCAGAATGCGCTCCTGGTTGCACACCAGGCGCAGCGAGCCCTCGTGGGCCCGCACTCGCTTGAGCCCGCCGACGAGCACGCCGAGTCCGGTGGAGTCGAGAAAGTCGACGCCCTCCATGTCGACGACCAAGTGGTAATTGCCGTCGTTGACAAGCTCGACCAGCTGCTCCCGCAGCTTGGGCGCGGTGTATACATCAATCTCGCCACCGACCTCGACGACCGTGCGGTCATCGACGGTCCGGGTCGACAGGGACAGGTCCACGGATCCTCCAGCACCTTGCATCGAGCGGTCGCCCCCCATGGATCGGCAGCCGCGATGGCATTCAATCACTTACCAGCAGGCGTGCACGACGCCTTGAGACCATTGTCCGTCAGACCAGTGACACACTCGGTGTCGATGGCCGACAACCAAATCCCGCGGCAGGCGGGGATACGCCCCTCACCCCGGGCTGTCCTCGGCCGGCTGAGCACCGGGGCGAGCCGGAGTACGCGCATCACTCATACGGAGCACTTGCCCCCACGCCCGGGAACCCATGCCGACTGGCCATCGGCGATCCGGCCAGAGGTGATCAACGCCATTCGCGCGGTCGGCATCGAGCGCCCCTGGTCCCACCAGGCGCGCACGGCCGCGCACGCGCTGCGCGGCGAATCCGTGGTCGTGGCCACCGGAACCGCCTCCGGCAAGTCCCTCGCCTATCTGGCCCCCGTCCTCAGCACCCTGCTGGACGGCTCGGAGGAGCCCAGCGGCCGGGGGGCGACCGCCCTGTACCTCTCCCCCACCAAGGCGCTGGCCGCCGATCAGCGACGCGCGGTGGCCGACCTCACCGCCCCGCTGGGCACCGGCGTCCGGGCGGCGGTCTACGACGGCGACACACCCGTCGAGGAGCGCGAGTGGGTCCGGCAGTACGCGAACTATGTGCTCACCAACCCCGACATGCTCCACCGGGGCATCCTGCCCGGCCACCCCAGATGGTCCTCCTTCCTGCGCACCCTGCGCTATGTGGTGATCGACGAGTGCCACACCTACCGGGGCGTCTTCGGCTCCCATGTGGCCCAGGTGCTGCGCAGGCTGCGCCGCGTCTGCGCCCGCTACGGCTCCTCGCCGGTGTTCCTGCTCGCCTCGGCCACCGCCTCCGATCCGGCGATCGCCGCACGCCGGCTGACCGGCGTGCCCGTGGTGGAGATCACCGAGGACGGCTCGCCCCGCGGCGAGGTCGTCTTCGCCCTCTGGGAGCCGCCGCTGACCGAGCTCCACGGCGAGCAGGGCGCCCCCGTGCGCCGCACGGCCACGGCCGAGTCCGCGGACCTGCTCACCGACCTGGCCGTCCAGGGCGTCCGTACGGTCACCTTCGTACGCTCCCGGCGGGGCGCGGAGCTCATCGCGCTCATCGCCCAGGAGCGGCTCGCGGAGGTCGACCGCTCGCTGCCGGACCGGATCGCCGCCTATCGCGGCGGCTATCTCCCCGAGGAGCGCCGAGCCCTGGAGAAGGCCCTGCACTCCGGTGAGCTGCTGGGGCTCGCGGCCACCACCGCCCTGGAGCTGGGGATGGACATCGCCGGGCTGGACGCCGTCGTCGTGGCGGGCTATCCCGGGACCCGCGCCTCCCTGTGGCAGCAGGCGGGGCGGGCGGGGCGCACCGGCGAAGGGGCCCTGGCGATCCTGGTCGCCCGTGACGATCCGCTGGACACCTATCTCGTCCACCACCCGGACGCCCTCTTCCGGCAGCCGGTGGAGTCCACCGTCCTGGACCCGGACAACCCTTACGTCCTCGCGCCGCACCTGTGCGCCGCCGCGGCCGAGCTTCCGCTCACCGAGCCCGACCTGGAGCTCTTCGGGACCGCCACCGAGGAGCTGATGCCGCAGCTGGAGCAGCGCAAGCTGCTGCGCCGCCGGGCGAAGGCCTGGCACTGGACCCGCCGTGAGCGCGCCGCCGACCTCACCGACATCCGCGGGGCGGGCGGCAGCCCGGTCCAGGTCGTGGAGGCGGCCACCGGGCGGCTGCTGGGCACCGTGGACGCCGCGGCGGCCCACACCACCGTCCACGAGGGTGCCGTCCACCTCCACCAGGGCCGGAGCTATCTCGTCAAGCAACTCGACCTCGATGACTCGGTGGCCCTCGTGGAGGAGGCCACGCCGCCCTACTCGACCACCGCCCGCGACACCACCGCGATCTCCATCCTGGAGACGACCACCGAGATCCCGTGGGGGAACGCGCGGCTGTGCTTCGGCTCGGTCGAGGTCACCAACCAGGTGGTCTCCTTCCTGCGCCGCAAGCTGATCACCGGTGAGGTCCTCGGCGAGTCCAAGCTGGACCTTCCGCCGCGCACCCTGCGCACCCGGGCGGTGTGGTGGACGGTGACCGACGACCAGCTCGACGAGGCCCGGGTGCACCCCCAGGCCCTCGGCGGCGCCCTGCACGCCGCCGAGCACGCCTCGATCGGCATCCTGCCGCTCTTCGCCACCTGTGACCGCTGGGACATCGGCGGGGTGTCCATCCCGCTGCACCCCGACACGCTGCTGCCCACCGTCTTCGTCTACGACGGGCACCCCGGGGGCGCGGGCTTCGCCGAGCGCGCCTTCCACACGGCCGCTCGCTGGCTGGCGGCCACCCGCGAGGCGATCGCCGTCTGCGAGTGCGAGGCGGGATGCCCGTCCTGCATCCAGTCGCCCAAGTGCGGCAACGGCAACGATCCGCTGGACAAGAAGGCCGCCATCCGCCTGCTGACGACCCTGCTCGCCGGTGCCCCGGAGCAGCCGCCGACCGCCGAGTGACCGCTCCCCGCCGCCCCGTGGGGATGGCGGTCCGGTGACCGGAGTGCCCGCGGGCCCCGCCCGCGCCCGGACGCGGAGGGCGAACGGGCCGGTGCGCACCTCCGCCGTGAGATCCGCAATCTCACCGCTCAGGACGCACCGCACCACGCGCGCCCCTTGCGCGGAGGCCACCTGCCGGGCGAGACCGCACGCCGTGCGCGCCCCCTCCAGACCGTGGTCCGCCGCCGCGAGCGCCGACAGATCGGCGGCGCCGCCCGCCCGATGGCGGGCCACCATGGCTTGCCCGGCCGCGAGTACGGCCGCGAACACCACGCACAGCGCCGTCGCGGCCAGCGCGGTCCAGACGGTGGCCGACCCCCGGTCGTCCGCCCTTCTCACGACACCGCCTCCACGGCTCACGGGACCGCATGCAGAGGTGACTAACCCGTCTCCCGGGCTCACGCCACCGCCTGCAGGGGTCGGCAACCCGCTTCCAGGGCTCACGGGCCCACCTCCCGGGACGCACCGCTCACCGTGCTGTCCTCGCCCGCCTTGCCCATCGCGTCGTCAGCGCCCACCGAGTCCTCGGCGAGCGCGACGGCCTCGCCGCGCAGATCCACCGCCAGTGGACCTGGACCGGCGGCGTGGGTACGGACCCGCACCCGTACCAGGTCCCCCTCCCGCCACAGCTCGACCCGAGCCCCATCGGGGGCGGCCGAGCGGGCGGCGGCCATCGCGTCCGCCTTCGGCTCCGAACGCGCCGCCGCCCTCGCCCCGGCCCTGGCAGCGTCCACGCACTGAAGCTGCGCGGACGCGGCCATCAGCCCCCAGATCAGCATCAGGGCGAACAGCGCAAGCACCGGCAGTGCGACGGCCGCCTCCGCCGTGACGTAGCCGCTGTCCCGCGCGGGGCCCCGGGCCCCCGGGACGCCCGTCCTGGGCACGCTAAGGGCCCTCGGAGCGCCCCCGCGAGCCCTCCGGACGCTGCTGGCTCCCGGGACGCTCCTGGCCCGCAGGACGCCACTGCCTCTCGGGACGCTGCTGGCCCTCCAGACGCCACGGGCCTTCGGAACGCTGCTGGCCTTCGGGACGCCCCGCGCGCCGCTCCTGGCGCGCGGGCCCGTCCCCTCCGCCGTACCCGGCGACTCAGAACTGCGCATCGAGCGCCCGTCCGATGATCGACTGCAGCGCACTGCTGACGGCCCCGCTGGTCACCACCTTGTAGAGCACCGCGGCGAATCCGCATGCCGCGATCGTTCCCATCGCGTACTCGGCGGTGGTCATGCCCGCCTCGGCCTTCGCCCGCGCCGCCGCGTACCGCCGTACCCACCACTGCTTCACCATGTCGGCCCCCTTGTCCTGTCCGCTGTCCTGTCCGCGGTGTCACCGACCGCGGTGTCGTCGTCCGTCGTGCTGTTGTCGTGCGGTTGCCGTTGGCGCGGCTGCGCCCATGCGGCTGTTGTTGGAATGGCTGTTGTTGGAACGGCTGCCGCTCGTGCGGTTGCCGCTCGTGCAGCCACCGTTTGTGCCGCTGTCGTTCGCTCTGTCGTCCTCGTGGTCTCTCTGGTGCTCAGGGGCCGTGGCCCGCCGCGCCATGGGCCAGCCCGATCATCACCGGGGCCAGGCCGACCAGCAGGAACGCGGGGAGGAAGCAGCCCGCGAGCGGTGCGTTCACCAGCACACCTGTACGGTGGGCCCGTCTCATCGCCTCCCGTCCCTGCTCGGCGCGGCATTCGGCCGCCAGCCGGGACACCTGCTCCACCGCCGGAGCGCCCGTTGTCCCGGCGCGTTCCAGGGCGCGCGCCAGTCCCTGCGCTCCGGGCAGGGCCCCGATCCGCCCCCAGGCGTGGGCCGGTTCGCCGCCCAGCCGCAGCTCCGCCGCGGTCTGGGCAAGCCGCTCGCCGACCGGACCGCCGAGCGAACCTCCCACCGCCTCCGCTGCCTTCTGCGGGCCCGCTCCGGCCGCCAGGCAGGCCGTCAGCAGATCGGCCGCCAGTGGGATCTGAGGCGCGGCGACGGTCTCGAGGTGCCGGTCCGGGCCGGACCGCCCAGCCGTGGCCCGGCGGTGCCGCTGCCACCGCCAGAGGCCGCAGGCCGCAGCGAGCCCCAGCACCCACCCCGGCGGCCCTCCGATGAGGACGACGGCGATCGTCAGCACACCGCCCGGTGCGGCCCAGGCGGGCGGAGCACCCACACCGGACCCGCCGCGCCACCGCCACGGCCGGGCCCGTCCCGGCCGCCCCTCCTCCGCGCCCGGAAGCAGCGCCACCAGCCGTCGTCGGGCGCCGCGCTCCCGACGGGCCTCGACCATCGCCATCGCCGCGCACAGGGCCGCCGCGAGGAAGGACAGCGACATCCCCAGGCTGTGGACAACCTCGGCGCTCATCGGCCACCCCGGCGCTCCGCCGGGCCTCGGCCCAGGTGCGGATTGCCTCGCCGCCGCCCTGGCTCACGCGCGGCTCGCACCATCCGGCCGGTCCAGACCAGGCCCGCCCACTCCAACAGGCCGCCCACCAGCAGACAGCCCAGCCCTGCCGGGGTGTGCAGCAGTACGTGCAGCGGATTGGAGCCCATCAGGCCGCCCAGCGCCAGCCCGACGATGGGCAGCACGGCCAGCCCGAGGGCGGTGGCCCTGGCCCCCGCCAACTTGGCGTCCAGGCTTTCCCGCTGGTCCCGCTCGGCGCGCAGCGCCGCCGCCACCCGGTCGAGACCCGCCGCCAGACCCGCCCCCTCGTCGACCGCCACCTGCCAGCAGGCCGCGACCCCGGTCAGCCCCTCGGCGCCCGGCAGCCGGGCCACCCTCCGCAGCGCGTCCGGCACGTCCCCGCCGAACCGCGCCGCAGCCGTCACCAGCCCCCAACGCTCCCTCAGATGGCCGGGATCCACCGCCAGCAGCGCCTCGCCGGGATGCCGACCGGCCCGCAGCTCACCCGCCACGGTGGCACAGAGCTCGATCACCCCGGCGGCGCGCCGCACGCGGTCCCGCTCGCCCCGCCGGGACCGTAGCCACCGGCCGACGACCGGGGTGGCCAGCACCGCCCCGAGCAGCGGCAGAACCGACGCACCCAGCAGTGCGATCACACATCCGACCGGCAGACACAGCAGCTCACGCCCCATCCGCCCGCCGTACTTGACCCGCCAGCGCTCCCGCAGCCAGGCGGCGGTCTCGGACAGCCGGCGCACCGGGTCGGCTTCCCCCGGCTCGACGGGGCCGCCGCCCGCGAACAGCAGCCTGGCCCGGCGCAGCTCCCGGTCCCGCCCGGTGAGCAGCCATAAGGCCACCCCCACGCACAGCGTCGCGGCGCAGAGCGTCAGCGCCCCCGGGTCCGCTCCCGTGCCCGTCATGCCGCACCTCCGCCCCGTGCGCACAGCCGCTGGAGCCGCTGCCAGCCCGCCGCCCGCTCGAAGCCCTCCGGGCCCCAGACGGCCGCGGGGAGGGTCGTGACGAAGCCCGCCCGGTCCCGGTCCAGCACATGCAGCTCGGCGATCCTGCGGCGCCCGGCGCGGTCCCGCACCAGATGGACCACGACCGACAGCGCCGCCGCCAGCTGGCTGTGGAGCGCGGCCCGGTCCAGACCCGCGGTCGAGCCAAGCGCCTCCAGCCGCGCGGGCACGTCGGCCGCCGTATTGGCGTGGACCGTGCCGCAGCCGCCCTCATGGCCGGTGTTCAGGGCTCCCAGGAGGTCGGTGACCTCGGCGCCCCTCACCTCCCCGACCACCAGCCGGTCGGGGCGCATCCGCAGCGCCTGCCGCACCAGATCCCGCAGGGTGACCTGGCCCCGGCCCTCCTGGTTGGCGGGCCGGGTCTCCAGCCGGACGACATGCGGGTGGTCGGGCCGCAACTCGGCCGAGTCCTCGGCGAGAACGATGCGCTCCCGCGGCCCGACCAACCCGAGCAGGGTGCTCAGCAGCGTGGTCTTGCCGGAGCCCGTGCCGCCGCTGATCAGGAAGGACAGCCGGGCGTCCAGCATGGCCCCCAGCAGCCGCGCACCCCCCGGCGGCACCGTCCCGGCCCCCTCCAGCTCCGCGAGGGAGAACGCCCGGGGGCGCACCACCCGCAGCGACAGACAGGTGGAACCGACCGCGACCGGAGGGAGCACCGCATGCAGCCGGGTCCCGTCCGGAAGCCGGGCGTCCACCCATGGCCGGGCGTCGTCCAGCCGCCGCCCGGCCACCGCGGCGAGCCGCTGCGCGAGCCTGCGCACGGATGCCGCGTCCATGAAGGTGACCCCTGTGCGCTCCAGCCCTAAGCCCCGGTCCACCCACACCTCGTCGGGGGCGGTGACCAGGACGTCCGTGACATCGGACGCGGCCAGCAGCGGCTCCAGGGGGCCGGTGCCGACCAGCTCGGAGCGCAGCGCCTCCACGACCCCGAGCACCTCGGTGTCGCCGAGCAGCCGCCCCTCCTCGCGCAGGGCTGACGCCACCCGCGCGGGTGTGGGTTCCGCGCCGCTCCCGGCCAGCCGCAGCCGCACCGCGTCCAGCAGATCCGGCGATACGGCGCTCATGCGGTGGCACCTCCCTCGTCGGCGAGGGCGCGCGTCCAGAACTCGGCACAGAACCGGCCGAGCGGGCCACGGGGGCTGCCGCCCGGGGGCTCCCCGCCCTCGAACGCGTCCGCCAGACCGGGCTCCGGTGGCAGCTGACCGGCGAGCGGCAGCCCGAGCAGCTCCGCGATCTCCTCGTCGCCGAGCTCCGGCCCGCACGGGCCCCGCACCACCGCGCGCAGATCCCGCAGCACCATGCCCACCGTGGACGCCACCCGGTGGGCGGCCGCGACCGCTCGCAGCTCCGCAGGGACGACCAGCAGCCCGAGGTCGATCTGGGACAGCGCCTCGGCCGCCGCGTCGTCGACACGGCGCGGCAGATCCACCACCACGACCCCGCCGCGCCGTCGGGCCGCGGCCAGCACCGCCCGCATCGCCGGCGGCGGGATGACGACCGAATCGCCGCGGTCCCAGCTGAGCACCCGCAGCGCGTGCAGCTCCGGCAGCGACTCCTCCAGGGCGCTCCCGGCGACCCGCCCCCGCGATTCGGCGAAGGCGGGCCATCTCAGCCCCTGCGCGCCCTCACCGCCGAGCAGCACATCGAGCCCGCCGCCCAGCGGATCGGCATCGATCAGCATGGTGCGCCGGCCGGAGCGGGCCGCGGTGACCGCCAGGGCGCAGGCGAGGGTGGAGGCGCCCGCCCCGCCGCGGCCGCCGATGACCCCGACGGTCAGGGCCTGCCGCCCCACGCCTTCGGCGACATCGGCGATCCGGTCCACCAGCCAGGTCTCGGCATCGGGCAGGAACGCCACATTGTCCGCGCCGAGCGCCACCGCCCGCTGCCAGATGCCGTGGTCGTCCAGATCGCGCCCGATGAGCAGCACCCCTTGTCTGCGGGCTCGGTCGGACAGCCGGGCGGCCGAGTCGTCGCCGACCAGAATCAGCGGTGCGGCCTCCCAACTGCCCCGGCGGGTGAGCGCGCCATGCGCCACTTCCGGTTCCGCTCCGGCCGCCGCGCACAGCCGCAGCAGATCGTCGAGAAGCGCCTCGTCCTCGGTGACGATGAGCGGTCTGCTTCGCTGTCCTTCGATCGCCGAAGGGCGTTCCGGTGTGATGGATGCAGTCACGATCCCCTCCCATATCCGTTACGCGCTCTCACTCCCGCGAACGGCGAGTGCGAGCATCGCGGAGAATCACCGTGCTGCGATCCAGGAAATCTTGGGGATCTTGGTCCAAAACCGTGGACAACTCATCAGTTGTGAATATCCCAGTCACCTAAACCGGTGACTTCCAGAGAGCAGCCTAGCGATTACGCACGGTTACCGCTCAAGCTGTGGAGAGGCGGGGCCGCACAGGCCCGAGAGAGGGGAGCAAGATCTCATGAGAACGCCGAAAACGCGTCCGGACATGCGACGACCCCCGCCGGGGGGGAGAGCGGGGGTCGTCCCCACGGCCGACTCGGGGGGGGAGGAGTCGGGCCGGGTTAGCACGGTCGCGAACGATCCGTGACTTCCATGGTGTACCCGAGAGCCTTCTCAGGCAAACCCACGCGCCTCACCTTACGCCGAATGGTGGGCCCTATGCTCGGCGTCGTGGAAAACCACTCCTTGCCTCGGACAGCTGCCTTCTTTGACCTGGACAAGACGGTCATTGCGAAGTCAAGCACTCTCACCTTCAGCAAGTCCTTCTACCGGGGTGGGCTGATCAACCGTCGGGCCGCACTGCGTACTGCCTATGCACAGTTTGTCTTCCTCACCGGCCGCGCCGATCACGAGCAGATGGAGCGGATGCGCAAGTACCTCTCCGCGCTCTGCCGAGGATGGAATGTCCAGCAGGTCAAGGAGATCGTCGCGGAGACCCTCCACGACCTCATCGACCCCATCATCTACGACGAGGCCGCCTCGCTCATCGAGGAGCATCACACCGCGGGGCGCGATGTGGTGATCGTCAGCACCTCCGGGGCGGAGGTGGTCGAGCCGATCGGCGAGCTCCTGGGCGCGGACCGCGTGGTGGCCACTCGCATGGTGGTCGAGGACGGAGTATTCACCGGCGAGGTGGCGTACTACGCCTATGGCCCGACCAAGGCAGAGGCGATCGCCGAGTTGGCGGAGTCGGAGGGCTACGACTTGTCGCGCTGTTACGCCTACAGCGATTCGGTGACCGATCTCCCGATGCTGGAAGCGGTCGGCCACCCCCATACGGTCAACCCGGACCGGGCACTGCGGCGCGAGGCGACGGCCCGCGGCTGGCCGGTGCTCTCCTTCAACCGCCCGGTGCGGTTGAAGCAGCGCCGCCCCTCGCTCGCCATGCCGCCGCGTCCGGCGCTCGCCGTGGCGGCGGCCGTCGGCGCGGCCGCCGCCACCGCCGGACTGCTGTGGTACACCAATCGGCGCCGCGCCCTTTATGCCCGCATTTAGGGGTAACAGCAAAGATCTGCAGTGGGGGGTTCCGATTGACCCCTCGCAGGAGTACAAAGGAATCGACGGCCCGCGAGACCAGGGGTATCCGGGAGGAAACCCCCCAGACGCCAAGGCCCCACGGACCGAGCACAGATGCTGAGCACCCACGCGACGTCGACCCGTCGATTACGGGCCAGCCGCACCAGGTGACGGGCAGAAGTTCCCGACCTGATGGGCGAATGAGATTGCACGCATGGTAACCCGGCAGCTGTGCCAGCGGCGGTGCCCCTGTGGCACCGCCGCAACTCTTGTCCGGGGCGAGCCGCCTCGTCCGGCGTCAGACCACCGCATCCGTCCCGGATCAGCCCGGACCTCTCCGGCACCAGGCCGCACCCGTGCGCGTCAGCCCGCGCCTGTCAGCCCGTGCCTCTCCGGCGCCACGCCAGACCCGTCCGCGTCAGGCCCATCCCCGTCAGGCCGCCCCGCGCTGCAGGGCCTCGCAGACCGCCGTGGACTCCCGCACCCCGAGCTCAACCGCCCGTCCGCAGTGCCCGATCCACACCGCCATCCCCTCCGGCGTCCCGGACGCATAGCCCTCCAGCGCCGCCATGTAGGGCGCGGCTCCCAGCTCCGCGTACCCCACCTCGGCCGGGCAGATGGACTTCGGATCGAGACCGCTGCCGACCAGCACGATCCGTTCGGCCGCCCGCGCCACCAAACCGTTGTGGGAGACAAAGGGCCGCAGGGCGAGCAGTTCGCCATGCACCACGGCCGCCGTCACCAGTGCCGGAGCCTCACTGCCCGCGAGCAGCAGCCGGGCCAGCCCATCGAGCCGCCCCGCCACCTCGTCCGCGTCCGGCAGCGGCAGATCGGACCCGATCAGCGGCTCGTCCACCGGCTCACCCGACTGCCTCGGGCGGCCGATCCTCTCGTCACCCTCCGCCCCACCCGCCGCGACCAGATGCAGCCGGGCCAGCACCCGCAGCGGCGACTGCCGCCAGATGCTCAGCAGCTGCCCCGCCTCGGCGGTCAACCGCAGCGCCGCCCCCACCGTGCGCGGCTCGCCCCCGGCCCCGAAGTCGGTGCGGCGGCGCACCTCTTCCAGCGCCCAGTCCGCACCGGCCAGCGCGGCGGAGCCCCGCGCCCCGCGCAACGCCGCCTCGGAGGTGACCTCATTGCTGCGGCGGCGCATCACCCGGTGCCCATAGACCCGGTCCACGGCGGTCCGTACGGCGTTCACGGACTCGGTCACACCGGGCAGCGCGGCCAGGGTGGCGAGCGGATCAGCTGACGTACTCATGAGTACGACACTACGCACCTCGCGCCGGGCACCCTCGTTGGAGTGGTGTTCTTCACGTAAATCCCTCATGGACCGGGATCGCTCACCTACGCTAGGTGAACATGAAGATCGCTTTCGTAGGCAAGGGTGGGAGCGGCAAGACCACGCTGTCGTCGCTGTTCATCCGCCATCTCGCCGCCACCCACGCCCCCGTCGTCGCCGTTGACGCCGATATCAATCAGCATCTGGGTGTGGCGCTCGGACTCGACGAGGCGGAGGCCGCCGCGCTGCCCGCGATGGGCGCCCATCTCCCGCTGATCAAGGACTACTTGCGCGGTACGAACCCCCGGATCACCTCCGCCGAGACCATGATCAAGACCACCCCGCCGGGTGAGGGCTCGCGGCTGCTGCGGATCGGCGAGGACAACCCCGTCTACCAGGCATGCGCCCGCACCCTGCCGCTCGACAACGGATCGGTGCGGCTGATGGCGACCGGCCCCTTCACCGAATCCGACCTCGGTGTCGCCTGCTACCACTCCAAGGTCGGCGCGATCGAGCTGTGCCTGAACCACCTCGTCGACGGGCGCGGCGAGTTCATCGTCGTCGATATGACGGCGGGCAGCGACTCCTTCGCCTCCGGCCTCTTCACCCGCTTCGACATGACGTTCCTGGTGGCCGAGCCCACGCGCAAGGGCGTCTCCGTCTACCGCCAGTACAAGGAGTACGCCCGCGACTTCGATGTGGCGCTCCGGGTGGTCGGCAACAAGGTGCAGGGCCCGGAGGACCTGGACTACCTCCGTGCGGAGGTGGGCGATGACCTGCTGGTCGCGTTCGGCCACTCCGACTGGGTCCGGGCGATGGAAAAGGGCCGTGCTCCCCGGTTCGAGGAGCTGGAGGAGCCGAACCGCGCGGCGCTGCGGACGCTGCGGGACGCGGTGGACGCCTCGTACGAGCGGCGCGACTGGCAGCGGTACACCCGTCAGATGGTGCACTTCCACCTGAAGAACGCGCAGAGCTGGGGAAACGCGAAGACGGGTGCCGACCTCGCCGCCCAGGTCGACCCCGCCTTCGAGCTGCGGGAGTTCGCGCCGGAGGGGGACTCGGCGGCTACTACTCCCACTCCCGCCTAAACGTCCGCTGATCCCCGCTCTCCGCTCAGCGTCAGCTAGTGAGCTGGTCTTGAGTTGGGTCGTCGCCA
>NZ_LAKD02000041.1 GCF_000968685.2 Streptomyces antioxidans | reverse complement strand
CCCCGCCCCGTCTCGCCCGTCCCGAGATCAGCCGCGCAGCGGCAAGGGCTGACCGGCCACGACCAACAGCACCTGCTCGCACTCCTCCGCGAACACAGCGTTCAGACGGCCCAGTTCATCGCGGAAGCGGCGCCCCGAGGCGGTCGCGGGAACGACCCCGGCCCCGACCTCGTTGCTGACCGCGACGACCGTACGGGTCGTCGCGCGGACCGCCGCGACGAGGGCGGAGACCCGCTCGTGGAGGGCGCGTTCGCCGCCGTGGGCCCACTTCTCGTCGTCCCAGGCGCTCACGGAGTCCATCGCGTCGGTGAGCCACAGCGCCAGGCAGTCGATGAGCAGCGGTGGGCCGTCCTCGGCCAGCAGCGGGGGCAGATCGCAGGTCTCGGCGGTGCGCCAGGAGCCGGGGCGGCGGTCGCGGTGGGCGGCGACTCGGGCGGCCCACTCGGGGTCGCCCTCGCGGGTGCCGCCCGTCGCGACGTACAGGACGCCGGGGAACGCGGTCAGCCGCCGTTCCGCCTCGCGGGACTTGCCGGACCGGGCACCGCCCAGCACCAGCGTGCGGCGCGGCAGGTCCGGCACCGCGTGGTACTCGCCGACGACCAGCGTCCGCCCGTCCGGCACCGCTCGCGCGCCCGCCGTGGCGAGGCGGCGGTGCAGCTCCCGGCCGGGCGGGGTGGTGTGGTCGAGGTGGACGGCCAGCACATCGGTGGTGGCACCCACGGCGCCCGAGGCGCGCAGGGCGGCCAGCGCGTCGGGGCGGCCCAGCACGTCGAGCAGCACCATGTCGTACGCCTCGGCCGGGTCGGGGAGCCCGGCGGCGGCCGCGCCCGGCGGGAGGTAGAGCAGTCGGTTGCCGTCGGGGCCGGTGACCTCGTAGCCGGTGCCGGGGGAGTCCAGCGCGATCGCCCGCACCCGGTGGCCGCTGATCAGGGACAGTGTGCGGCCGTCCGGCACCCGCCCCGGCGCGGGCAGCCCGGCCGGGAACTCGACGGCGGGCCCCGCATGTGGATGAGAGAGCAGCACCTGGCGGACGCCCACCAGCGAGTACCCGGCCCGCGCGGCGGCGAAGGCGGCCCCCGGCGTGAGGTCGATCAGCAGCGCGCCGTCGATCAGCAGCGAGGTGGCGGCCCGCGCCTCCTCGCCGACGGCGGCGGCACAGGCGGCGCAGGGGCAGCCGTGGCGCGGCAGCCCGTCGGGGGCCCCGGTGCCCAGAAGAGTGAGTTCCACGCCCCGATCGTCTCGCGTCCGTTCCCACGGGTCGCGCGGGGCCACCCCGTACGGAGTGATCAGTCACCTAGGCTGCGGGCAGACATCAGCTGTGGACCGGCGGGTATCACTTGTGGGCCGGTGGGATGGAGGAGGCTGGAATGGCGTGGACATGGCGGTTCGAGAAGTCCGACGGGACGGAGACGAAGCCCGCGGTGCAGCCGGAGGAGTTCCCGACCCAGGGGGACGCGGAGTCGTGGATCGGTGAGGAGTGGCGGGAGCTCCTTGAGGGAGGCGCGGAGCAGGTGACCCTCTTCGAGGACGGCAAGAAGATCTACGGCCCGATGAGCCTGCGCGCCGAATAGACAAGCCGAATAGACAAAGCACACGCACACGGGGTGGCGGCCCTCACCGCCACCCCACCGCACCCAACCCCGCGCCCAGGATCAGCCGCGCACCCCACACAGGTGCAGCAGCGCCGCCACCGCCCGATAGGGATCCGTGCGCCCGGCCCGCTCCTCGGCCGCCAGCAGCCGCCCCCACTCCGGGGAGCCCGGCGGCTCCGCGTCATCCGGGGCGAGGTCGGTGAAGACCCGCACGCCGTACCAGCCGCGCAGGGGCGCGCCGATCGCGGTGAGGGTCTTGGCCAGCTCCTCGCGCCGGTCGGCTCGCACCGGCAGCCCGATCCGGTTGGTGTACGAGGGTGAGTCGAAGGCGGCCAGCGCGGTGTCGAAGTCCCCGGCGAGACCGGGCCGCATCGCCAGCGCGTCACCGTTGCGCACCAGCAGGGAGAGCAGACCGCCGGGGGCCAGCACCCGGGCCGCCCCGGCGAGCAGCGGATCCGGTTCGGGCACGTACATCAGCACGCCGTGGCACAGCACCACGTCGAAGGTGCCCGGCAGGAAGTGTGCCCCGGTCTCCCGGCCGTCGCCCTCGAGCAGCCGCACCCGTCTTCGGATGCCCTCGGGCTCCTCGGCGAACGCGGTGCGGGCCGCCGCCAGCATGGTGGCGTCCGACTCCAGCCCGGTCACCTCGTGGCCCGCGCGGGCCAGCCGCAGGGCCTGGGTGCCCTGGCCGACGCCCACGTCGAGCACCCGCAGCCGCTGCCCCACCGGGAAGCGCGCGGTGATCTGCTCATCGAGCTGGTGGGCGACCAGCGCCTGCCGGACGGTGTTCCGCAGACCCCCTAGGTGGCGCAGCCACCCGGCCGCCCCGCCGGTGAAGCCGGAGGGCGGACCGCTCAGGGCCGCTCTCCGCGCTTGACCTGCGGCTTGGGCAGCCGCAGCCGGCGCATCTGGAGGGTGCGCATCAGGGCGTACGCCACCGCGCCGCGCAGATTCTCGTCGGGGAAGCGCTTGCGCAGCTGCCGCTTGAGCTGGACGCCGAGGACGAGGGAGTTGACCACGATGAGGACGATGACCACCATCCACACCAGCAGCACATAGCTCTGCATGGCGCCGGCCCGGATCATGCTCAGGACCAGGATGACCACCGCGAGCGGCAGGAAGTACTCGGCGACGGAGATCCGCGAGTCCACGAAGTCGCGGGCGAAGCGCCGCACCGGACCCTTGTCGCGGGCGGGTAGATACCGCTCGTCGCCCCCGGCCAGCGCCTGGCGCTGCTTGGCCAGATCGGCGCGGCGGGCCTCGCGCGCACGCTTCGTGGCGTCCTTACGGTTGGCCGGCGTCTTCGCCAGGCTGCGGCGCTGCGACTGGGCCTCGCTCCGCTTGGGAGTGGGGCGGCCCTTGGGCGCCTGCGGGTCACGGGTCTGCTGCGGCTGGTCCGCGGTTACCTTAGAGGTAGCGGCCTGCTCATCCTTGGAACGGCTTCGGAACACAAAGCCCAAGGGTACGGGTTGCGGAGTGTGTGCCCCAGCCTCAGGGGGAACGATCAGGCAACGGAGTCCCGCCCTAATCGGGACACAGGGGGCGCACTCCTCCTTGCGCCGGAGGCTCCCACCGTCTGATCGTCCCTGGGGAGGAGCGCGAGCGGGCTCGAACAGTGCGGTAATGGAAGCAGTGCCCGTAGGCTGGGTCTGTTGGAGTGCCGGAGTCACACGTCCGTCAGAAGGGGGCGCGCGAGGCCCATGAGCGGTGTCATGAAGCGTATGGGGATGATCTTCCGCGCGAAGGCCAACAAGGCCCTGGACCGGGCCGAGGACCCGCGGGAAACCCTCGACTACTCGTACCAGAAGCAGCTGGAGCTGCTCCAGAAGGTGCGTCGTGGTGTCGCCGATGTGGCGACCTCCCGCAAGCGCCTTGAGCTGCAGCTCAACCAGTTGCAGGGCCAGTCCACCAAGCTGGAGGACCAGGGCCGCAAGGCGCTCGCGCTCGGCCGGGAGGACCTGGCCCGCGAGGCGCTGTCCCGCCGCGCCGCGCTGCAGCAGCAGGTCACCGACCTGGAGACCCAGCACCAGACGCTCCAGGGCGAGGAGGAGAAGCTGACCCTGGCCGCCCAGCGGCTGCAGGCCAAGGTCGACGCCTTCCGTACGCGCAAGGAGACCATCAAGGCCACCTACACCGCGGCCCAGGCCCAGACCCGCATCGGCGAGGCCTTCTCCGGCATCTCCGAGGAGATGGGCGACGTCGGCATGGCGATCCAGCGCGCCGAGGACAAGACGGCGCAGCTCCAGGCGCGCGCGGGCGCGATCGACGAGCTGCTGGCCTCCGGCGCCCTGGACGACCAGTCCGGTATGGCCAAGGACGACATCGCGGCCGAGCTCGACCGGATCTCCGGCGGTACGGACGTGGAGCTGGAGCTTCAGCGGATGAAGGCCGAGCTGGCCGGTGGCAGCCCGCAGCAGGCGATCGAGGGCGGCACGACGGACGGGTCCCAGCAGTCCCAGACCCAGCACAAGTTCGACAAGCAGTAGCCCGCGCCCCCGCCTGGGCGAGGTCTCCAAGGAGGTCGTCATGATCGTACGGATCATGGGTGAGGGCCAGGTGCTGGTGGCCGAGAGCCATCTGCCCGGACTGAACAGGCTGGACGACGAGCTGCTCGCGGAGATCGAGGGCGGCGATCACGAGGGCTTCCGCAGGACCCTGGGCGCGCTGCTGGACGCGGTGCGCTCGGCCGGTGAGCCGCTGCCCGACGACGCGCTCCAGCCGTCCGAGCTGATCCTCCCCGCCGCCGAAGCGACCCTCGAGGAAGTCAAGGCGATGCTCAAGGACGACGGCCTGATTCCGGGCTAGGGCGGCGCTAGTGCGGCGCGCTCCCGGATCCACACTCCAGCACAGGTCGTACCTCCCCGCACCGGCCGGGTACGGGCCGCCCAGGAACCCGGGCGGCCCCCTGCGGCCCTTACCGTTGGATTCCGTGACTCCCCTCGCCGTCGGGCCGGGTCTGGCCCGTCCGCACCGCTGGCTGTGCGCCCACCCCCGTGCCCTGGACACCCTGGTGGCGCTGGTGGTCCTCGTGCTGATCCTGATCGGCGCGGTGGCGGGTCCGCGCATGCGCCACCAGCCGCTGGGCGCCTTCTTCGTGCTGCTGGCCGTGCTCGCCGCCGCCTCACTGGTGCTCCGCCGCGATCTGCCCCGCGGGGTGCTCGCCTTCAACGTCGCCCTCACCCTCACCGAGCTCATCACCAATGACGTGGGCCCGCCGCGCACCTCGATCGTGTTCGGGGTGGTGGTGGCGCTCTACACGGTGGCGTCCCGCACCGACCGCCCCACCACCTGGCGGGTCGGCGCCGCCACCGCCGTGCTGCTCACCGGCGCCGGGATGCTCTTCGCGCTCAACCCCTGGTACTCACAGGAGAATTGGGGCCTGTTCGCCTGGGCCGGGCTGGCCGCGGCTGCCGGTGACGCGGTGCGCAGCCGGCGCGCCTACATCGCCGCCATCGAGGAGCGGGCGGTGCGCGCGGAGCGCACCCGTGAGGAGGAGGCGCGCCGCCGGGTCGCCGAGGAGCGGCTGCGGATCGCCCGTGAGCTGCACGATGTCGTGGCGCATCACATCGCGCTGGTCAACGTCCAGGCCGGGGTCGCCTCCCACGTCATGGACAACCGCCCGGACCAGGCCAAGGAGGCGCTGGCGCACGTACGGCAGGCGAGCCGATCGGCGCTGGAGGAGCTGCGCGCCACGGTCGGCCTGCTGCGGCAGTACGGCGACCCCGCCGCCCCCACCGAACCGGCCCCCGGCCTCGCGGTCCTGGACCAGCTCGTGGACGGCTTCGTACGGGCCGGAACGCGGGTCCGGGTGCGGGCGGAGCCGCCGGAGGAGCTGGGCCCGCTGCCGGGCTCGGTGGACCTCACGGCCTACCGCGTGGTCCAGGAGGCGCTGACCAATGCGCACAAGCACGCCGGGCCGGGGGCCACGGCCGAGATCCGCATCGCCCGGGTCGCGGACGCCCTGGAGGTCACGGTCGAGGACGACGGGGCGGGGACGCGCACCGAGGGGCCCGAGGAGGCGCCGGACGGCATGGACGGGTCCGGGCAGCCCCGGGCGGACGGGACGGAGCCCGGCGGCGGACACGGCCTGCTGGGGATGCGCGAGCGGGTGACCGCGCTGCGCGGCAGCTGTGAGGCGGGACCCCTGCCCGGGGGCGGTTTCCGGGTGCGGGTGAGACTTCCTCTGCAGCCGCGCGGGGGAGGGGACTTATGACGATCAAGGTACTGCTGGCGGACGACCAGGCGCTGCTGCGCAGCGCGTTCCGCGTCCTGGTGGGCTCCGAACCGGACATGGAGGTGGTGGGCGAGGCGTCCGACGGCGCGGAGGCGGTGGAGATCGCCCGCGCCCGGGGCGCGGACGTCGTGCTGATGGACATCCGGATGCCCGGTACGGACGGCCTGGCCGCCACCCGCATGATCACCGAAGACCCGCAGCTGAAGGACGTACGGGTGGTCATGCTGACGACCTTCGAGGTGGACGAGTACGTGGTGGACTCGCTGCGGGCCGGGGCCAGCGGCTTCCTCGGCAAGGGCGCCGAGCCCGATGAACTGCTCGCGGCGATCCGCATCGCCGCGGCGGGCGAGGCACTGCTCTCCCCGGCCGCGACCAAGGGGCTGATCGCCCGCTTCCTGGCCCAGGGCGACGGGGGCGGCGGCGCGGGCGCCTATGACTCCTCACGGCTGGACGCCCTGACCGTGCGCGAGCGCGAGGTCCTGGCCCAGGTGGGCGGCGGCCTGTCCAACGACGAGATCGCCGCCCGGCTGGAGGTCAGCCCGCTCACGGTCAAGACGCACGTCAACCGCGCGATGGCCAAGCTGAGCGCCCGCGACCGCGCCCAGCTGGTAGTGATCGCTTACGAAACGGGCCTGGTCCGCGCGGGCGCGTAGCGCTGCCCGCGCGGACCTTCCTCCTCCCCGCTACCAGGGTCTCCGCCCCCGGACCCCTCGGCGGGCGCCGAAGCGGCCTCCGGGCGCCGCAGGCGACCCGCACCCCACCGCCGAACGCTGCCTACGGCAGCGCCAGCATTCGCTCCAGCGCCAGCTTCGCGAAGTGCTCGGTCTCCGCGTCGACCTGGATGCGATTGACCACCTTGCCGTCCACCAGCGACTCCAGCGCCCACACCAGATGCGGCAGATCGATCCGGTTCATGGTCGAGCAGAAGCACACCGTCTTGTCGAGGAAGACGATCTCCTTGCCCTGGTCGGCGAAGCGGTTGGCCAGGCGCCGTACGAGGTTCAGCTCGGTGCCGATCGCCCACTTCGAACCGGCGGGGGCGGCCTCCAGGGCCTTGATGATGTACTCGGTCGAGCCCACGTAGTCCGCCGCCGCCACGACCTCGTGCTTGCACTCGGGGTGCACCAGCACATTCACACCCGGTATGCGCTCGCGCACATCCTTGACCGAGTCCAGCGAGAAGCGGCCGTGCACCGAGCAGTGGCCGCGCCACAGGATCATCGTGGCGGCGCGCAGCTCCTCGGGGGTGAGCCCGCCGTTCGGCTTGTGCGGGTTGTAGACGACGCAGTCGTCCAGTGACATGCCCATGTCGCGGACCGCCGTATTGCGCCCCAGGTGCTGATCGGGCAGGAACAGCACCTTCTCGCCCTGCTGGAACGCCCACTCCAGCGCCCGCCGGGCATTGGAGGAGGTGCAGATCGTGCCGCCGTGGCGACCGGTGAACGCCTTGATGTCGGCGGAGGAGTTCATATACGAGACGGGCACCGTCGCATCCGCCACACCGGCCTCCGCGAGCACCTCCCAGCACTCGGCGACCTGCTCGGCCGTGGCCATGTCGGCCATCGAGCAGCCGGCCGCCAGATCGGGGAGGATGACCCGCTGGTCGTCGCCCGTGAGGATGTCGGCGGACTCGGCCATGAAGTGCACACCGCAGAAGACGATGTACTCCGCGTCCGGCCGCGCGGCCGCGTCCCGGGCGAGCTTGAAGGAGTCTCCGGTGACATCCGCGAACTCGATGACCTCGTCGCGCTGGTAGTGGTGGCCGAGCACGAAGACCTTGTCCCCGAGCTTCTCCTTGGCCGCGCGGGCGCGGGCCACCAGATCCGGGTCGGAGGGCGCCGGGAGGTCTCCCGGGCACTCCACGCCGCGCTCGCTCCGTGGGTCGGCCTCCCGGCCGAGAAGCAGCAGAGCGAGCGGGGTCGGCTGCACATCGAGGGGCTGGGCGGTGGTCACGTCACGCACCCTTCTTTCTTCGCTGGGAAATTCTTCGCTGAAAACCCTAATCGTCAGAATGACGCTATCTATCATAGCTCCTTCATGTCATGTTGACGAGAGGCATTGCGTCGATGTGACGCATTCCGGTGTGTCCGCCCGTATGCGAGCATGAAGGGCAACAGGAGATAGGCGCTTGGGCCCGGAATGAATCCGGGACGCCGTTGGTTTGCGCCATCGGCAAGCAGTCCGTACGACCCGGGAGAGAAGCAGATGACCGTTCAGGACGAGACCACCGCGAGCGAGGGCATCATCCTGTCCGACGCCGCCGCGTCGAAGGTCAAGAGCCTGCTGGAGCAGGAGGGCCGCGATGACCTCGCGCTGCGCGTCGCCGTCCAGCCCGGCGGCTGCTCCGGCCTGCGCTACCAGCTCTTCTTCGACGAGCGCTCGCTCGACGGCGACGTCGTCAAGGACTTCGGCGGCGTGAAGGTCGTGACCGACCGCATGAGCGCCCCGTACCTGGGCGGTGCCTCGATCGACTTCGTCGACACCATCGAGAAGCAGGGCTTCACCATCGACAACCCGAACGCCACGGGCTCCTGCGCCTGCGGCGACTCCTTCAGCTGAGCCCCCGGGCGCGGCGGAGCGCACAGCATGACGGAAGGGGGCGGGCCCACCGGGCCCGCCCCCTTCCGGCTGTCCTGAACCGTTCGCTCATCCCGAGCTGAACCGTTCGCTCACTTCCGCAGCGGCACCGTCTCACCGGTGGACCCGTCCACGACCTTCCGGCCGTCCAGCGGCTCCTCCAGCGTCACCTTCCGCTCCAGCTGCTTGGCGACGAGGATGCAGGCCCGCCCCGGATGCTTCGGCTTGCTCTTGAGGTCCAGCGTCACCTTGTCGGAGCTCTCCTTCGCGGAGACCGAGTAGGTGTTGCAGACCCCGCCCCAGAAGCGCAGCGTCAGGGTCTTGCCGTCCACCGTGTACGAGGTGAGGTGATCCGGCTTGGAGGTGCCGTCACCCTTGCCCGGCGAGGGCGAGTGGCCCGGCTCCTCCGCCTTCTTGATGAACTCCGGCTTCACCGCGGGGTAGGGGAGGGTGACCGCCACGTGGTTGGCCCCGGTCGGCTTGGTCTCGAAGATCCACGACGGCACCAGCGCCCGCCGTCCGTCCACCAGCTGCGAGGCGAGGCCGAACGTCACCTTGCGCACGCTCACCTTCCCCGAGGGCCCGTCGCTCCTGCCCGCCGCCGAGTTCAGCCGCTGCAGCGCCTGGTCCGCGCTGAGCAGCGGATAGCTGTCGTCCTCCTTGGGCTCCGCCAGCGTTCCGTTGCCGCCGACCAGCTGGCCGTCGGCGCCGACCTGCAGATTGGTGCCCCAGCCGTAGGTGGGCAGGTCGCCCACCTTCGGATCGGCGTTCACCATCCGCACGGCGCCGTAGAGGCCGCTCGCGTCCAGCTTGGCGTCCGACAGCCCGAGCGCCTTGAACACCGGCTCGGCGGCGCTCTGGGCCTTCTCCTCGGAGACGGCCTTGTCGCGGCCCTCGGCGGCGCCGTTGTCACCGCGCTTGTCGCCGTCGCGGTAGGTGGGGCAGCGCTTGTCGGCCCTCTCCGCCCCGTCGCCCTTGTCGGTCCGGGTGGACTGCGGCGCCTTCTTCCCGTCCGGGTGGACGCAGGACGAGCCGCCCGGCGCCCCGTAGCGGGAGTACGACCAGCTGCCCGGCCCGGTCTGGCTCACCCGCAGCGTCGGGCCGCTCGCGTCCGGGGCGCCGCCCACCTTCCAGTACCCGTGGTCGGCGCGGGGGCTGCCGGAGACGTCCAGCGCCTTCGCCAGCCGCGCCACATCGGCCTTGGTGACCTTCGGGTCGGTCAGATACACCGGGGCCTCATCGGGCCCGTCCGGCAGCTTGCCCGTCACCACATAGCGGCCGCCGTGCGGGTCGGGCTCCCCGGGCGCGATGCCCTCGTTCCCGTCCCGCTCCCCGCCCGGGGAGGCGCCGCGCTCTCCGCCCTGGGAGGCGTAGGCGTCCAGTGCGAGGGGTTTGGGCGATCCGTCCTCGTCCGACGCGCCCGGACCCCGGGTGCCGCCGGCCGCGGTGGACGCCCAGTAGGCGCCGCCACCACCGGCTACCAGCACCGCGGCCGCCACCGAAACGACGGCCAGCGGCGAGCGCCGGCGCGTACGTCGGGGGGCGCCGTCATCGGGGGTCTGCGGGGTGTCGGTGTCCTCGGTGCTCACCGTTTCGCTCCTTCGGCTCCGCTCACGTTCTACGGTCCCATCCCTCGCGAGGAGATGCCGATGAGACGGAGCCCGGACCCGGCCGGTTCCGTCAATCGCCGTAATCGGACATCCCGGCCAGCAGGTCGGCCGATGCGGCGGGCACCGTGACCCCCCGGATGCGGGAGGCGGCGACCGGGGAAACGGGCCCGGCGGGAGCGGCCGGTACGGTGACCGTCCAGTGCGGCGCCATCCGCGCACCGTCGCCGCGCAGCTCCTCCAGGTGTTCGGGCTCGATGGCCCCGGTGGCGGGCAGAGCGGGGGTGAGGTGCTGGGGCATGATGCCTCCCGGTCCTTGGGCTGTCGCCGACGCGTCCCCCGTGTCCACGCACCGTATTCAGCGGATGCCGGTCACAAAAGACCTACTATTGGGTAGTTTCTTCCGTTCGTATGGACCGGGCTGAGCAGATAGCGTGAAGCGTCCGATCTCTCCGCCCCGCAGGAGCGACTCAGTGCGCATCGCCGTAACCGGCTCCATCGCCACCGACCATCTGATGTCCTTCCCCGGCCGTTTCGCCGATCAGCTGGTCGCCGATCAGCTGCATACGGTCTCCCTCTCCTTCCTGGTCGACACCCTCGACGTCCGCCGTGGTGGAGTCGGCCCCAACATCTGTTTCGGCATGGGCGTGCTGGGCCTGCGCCCGATCCTGGTCGGCGCGGCCGGCGAGGACTTCGCCGACTACCGCGCCTGGCTGGACCGGTACGGTGTGGACACCGCGTCCGTGCGGATCTCCGAGGTCCAGCACACCGCCCGCTTCGTCTGCACCACCGACGCCGACCACAACCAGATCGCGTCCTTCTACACCGGCGCCATGAGCGAGGCCCGCCAGATCGAGCTCCAGCCCGTCGCGGAGCGCGTCGGCGGCCTCGATCTGGTGCTGATCAGCGCGGACGACCCGGAGGCCATGGTCCGCCACACCGAGGAGTGCCGCTCGCGCGGCATCGCCTTCGCCGCCGACCCCTCCCAGCAGCTCGCCCGCATGGACGGGGAGGACATCCGGCTGCTGATCGGCGGCGCGGACTACCTCTTCACCAATGAGTACGAGGCCGCGCTGATCGAGACCAAGACCGGCTGGACCGCGGACCAGATCCTCGCCAAGGTCGGCACCCGCGTCACCACGCTGGGCGCGCAGGGCGTGCGGATCGACCGCGAGGGCGAGGAGCCCGTGGTCGTCGGCTGCCCGGAGGAGGAGCAGAAGGCCGACCCGACCGGCGTCGGCGACGCCTTCCGCGCCGGATTCCTCTCCGGCCTGTCCTGGAACCTCTCGCTGGAGCGGGCCGCCCAGGTGGGCTGCATGCTGGCGACGCTGGTCATCGAGACCATCGGCACGCAGGAGTACGAGCTGCGCCGCGGCCACTTCATGGAGCGCCTTGCCAAGGCGTACGGCCATGACGCGGCGGCCGAGATCGCGGCCCACCTGCCCTGACCCCTCGGAACGCCCAGGGGGCAGTCGCCCCCTGGGCACTGCCGGTCTCCGAGCGGACCAGCGGAAGGATGCCGCGGTCCGGAAGGCGCCCGAAGGGGCGCGGGGCTCTGCCGATCTGCGGCTCCGCCGCGCGGGCGCGACCAGCCGCGACGGCGCCGCAGTTGATCGACGGCATGTCAGGGCACGTCGTGCGGAGTCACCCGGCTCCGCCGCGTGGCAGGAGCTCCGCCCCAGACCCCAGGGGTCTGGGGCGGAGCCCCGGTTTCGGGAAGGGGCGGGGCGGGGACCGCCCGCCGCAGGCGTCACCTTCCCCGCCGCACAACGCCTACGCGCGGCGGCGCACCCGGTACGCCACGCCCCGTTCAGCCGGGCGCTCACCCTCGTAGCTCTGGCCGCGCATCTCGCACCAGGCCGGGATGTCCAGCCGGGCCGCCTCGTCGTCGGACAGCACCGTCACCACCCCGCCCACCGGCACCTCGCCGATCACCTTGGCCAGCTCGATCACCGGGATCGGGCACCGCTTGCCGAGTGAGTCGACCACCAGCTCGGGCTCAGGCTCGGGCTGTGGTTCACGGGCCGGTCCGGCGGCGGCTCCGGACGGTCGCGGCGCCCCCAGGCGCTCCCGTACCCCCGCCACCACCCCCGGCAGCGCCTCCAGGAACCGCTCCACGTCCGCCCCGGCCGTACCGCGCGGAAGCGAGACCCGGACATTGCCCTCGGACAGCACCCCCATGGCCTTCAGCACATGGCTCGGGGTCAGCGTGGAGGAGGTGCAGGAGGAGCCGGACGAGACCGAGAACCCCGCGCGGTCCAGCTCATGGAGGAGCGCTTCTCCGTCGACATAGAGACAGGAGAAGGTCACCAGGTGCGGCAGCCGCCGCTCCGGGTCGCCGACCACCTCGGCGTCCGGCACCAGCTCCGGCACCCGTGCCCGGATCCGGTCCACCAACCCCCGCAGCCGCTCCGCCTCGGCGGCGGCCTCGGCCCGGACGGCCCGCAGCGAGGCGGCCGCGGCGACGATGGCCGGGAGGTTCTCGAACCCCGGGGAGCGGCCCGACTCCCGCTCGTCGGCGGGCTGGACGGTACGGAAGCGCACCCCCTTGCGCACCGCGAGCAGCCCCACCCCCGCAGGGCCGCCCCATTTGTGGGCACTTGCGGTCAGAAGTGACCAATTGCCCTCTGTGGGGCCCCAGCCGAGCGACTGGGCCGCGTCCACCAGTAGCGGTACGTCCGCCGCCGCGCACTCCTCGGCGGCCTCGGCCACCGGCTGCAGGGTGCCGACCTCATGGTTGGCGGACTGCAGACAGGCCAGCGCCACCCCGCCCGGGGCCTCCCGCAGGGCCGCCGCGTACGCCCCCGGCGCGACCCGTCCCGTACGGTCCACCGGGACCTCGGCGACCGTGCCGCCGTCCGCCTCGTGCGCCGCAGCCGCGTGCAGCACCGAGGAGTGCTCCACGGCGGAGACGATCAGATGGCGACCGGCGCGCCGCCGCCCCGCGAGCGCCCCCGCGATGCCGTCGTGCACCGCGCGGGTCCCGGAAGGGGTGAAGACGAGCTCGTCCGGGCGGCACCCCACGGCCTCGGCGGCCGCCTCCCGCGCCGCGTCCAGCAGCAGCCGCGCCCGCCGCCCCTCCCGGTAGAGGCGCGAGGGGTCGGCCCACCCCTCGTCGAGCGCGGCGAGGAGCGCCTGCCGGGCGACGGGGTGCAGCGGGGCGGACGAGGCCGCGTCGAAGTAGGGCACATGAGGAACGCTAAGCGGTCCGCGGGACGTGGCGCGAGCGCGGTCGTTCATACCGCGGCCGCGTCGTGGCTGGCCGTGCCCACGCGGTCGAGCCGCGCATCAACACGGCCCCGCGCCCCATCGGGAGGCAACCGCGCGCACCGGACTCCGGCGAGGCCGCTTGGCCGCCGAGACCGGCGAACGGACGGCCCCGGCGGCCCCGCCCAGGATCGCCCCGCCCGAAACCGAGCCCCGGCCCGGGGCCCCAAGCCGGGTGCGCCCGACGCGAGAAGGCCACCCGAAGCCGGGCCGCCCCCGGCCGGAGGGCTACCGCATCCGGGCCGCCCCCGGCCGGAAGACCATCGGCACCTGGGGTGGCACCCGGCCGGAAGGTCGCCGGAACCCGGGGCCGCACCCGGCTGGAAGGTCGCCGGAACCCGGGGCCGTGCCCGGCCGGGAAGGGTGCCGGAACCTGGGGCGCACCCGGCCGGGAAGGGCGTCGGAACCCGGGCTGGGCCCGGGCGGAAAAGGGCTTCGGAGCCCGGGATTCCACCCCTTCGTGGAGCGGTACGGCGCGTTGGGCACCCTCCCCGCGCGACCCCAAATAGCGTCCAGTAGGGTTTGGTCCGCATAAACATCCAAACCCCTGCCCGCACCGGGCCGGCGACCGACCAGACAGACGGCCGCGGCCGACCGCGCGGGCGAGACTCTCGGGAAGGCGCTACGTGAGTCCCAACGGCTCCGACCGCTCGTCGCGGCGCCCGGTGCGGCGGAAGCTGCTGCAGGCGCTGGCCGCGGGCTTGGTCCTGGCGACCGCCACCGGTTGCACATCCAAGGACTTCCCCCGCCTCGGAATGCCTACCCCCGTCACGGAGGAGGCGCCGCGGATCCTCTCCCTGTGGCAGGGCTCGTGGGCGGCGGCGCTCGCCACGGGCGTCCTGGTCTGGGGCCTGATCATCTGGGCGGTCATCTTCCACCGCCGCAGCAGGACCAAGATCGAGGTTCCCGCGCAGACCCGGTACAACATGCCGATCGAGGCGCTGTACACCGTGGTCCCGATCATCATCGTCTCGGTGCTGTTCTACTTCACCGCACGCGATGAGAACGCGCTCCTCAAGACCTCCAAGAAGCCCGACCACGTGGTGAATGTGGTGGGCTATCAGTGGAGCTGGGGCTTCAACTACATGGAGAACGTGGACGGTTCGACCGCCACGCCCAAGCAGGAAGCCAAGGAGATCTCCGCGATCCCCCAGCGCATGCTGAACGCGGTCCCCAAGGGCGCCGAGGGTGTCTACGAGGCGGGCACCCCCGGTGAGCGGAACCCGCAGACCGGCAACCCGGGGCCGACCCTGTGGCTGCCGAAGGGCGAGTCCGTCCAGTTCATCCTGACGTCCCGCGATGTCATCCACTCGTTCTGGGTGGTCCCCTTCCTGATGAAGATGGACGTCATCCCGGGTCACACCAACCGCTTCGAGGTCACCCCGAACCGCGAGGGCACCTTCAAGGGCAAGTGCGCCGAGCTGTGCGGCGTCGACCACTCCCGGATGCTCTTCAACGTCAAGGTCGTGTCGCCGGAGCGTTACCAGCAGCACCTCAAGGAGCTGGCGAAGAAGGGCCAGACCGGCTACATCCCGGCGGGCATTGAGCAGACGGACGCCGCCAAGAACGCGGAGACCAGGACATCGTGAGCATCCTCAACGAACCCCAGGGTGCCGGCACCACCGCCTCGCAAGAGCCGGGGACGCCGGTACGTCGGAAGCAGCCGGGCAATGTCGTCGTCAAGTGGCTGACCACCACCGACCACAAGACGATCGGCACGCTCTACCTCGTCACGTCGTTCGCGTTCTTCTGCATCGGCGGCCTGATGGCGCTCTTCATGCGCGCCGAACTGGCCCGTCCGGGTTCGCAGATCATGACGAACGAGCAGTTCAACCAGGCGTTCACCATGCATGGCACGATCATGCTGCTGATGTTCGCCACCCCGCTGTTCGCGGGGTTCACGAACTGGATCATGCCGCTGCAGATCGGTGCGCCCGATGTGGCGTTCCCGCGGCTGAACATGTTCGCGTACTGGCTGTACCTCTTCGGGTCGCTGATCGCGGTGGGCGGGTTCCTGACCCCGCAGGGCGCGGCCGACTTCGGCTGGTTCGCCTATTCGCCGCTGTCGGACGCGGTCCGCTCGCCCGGGGTGGGCGCGGACATGTGGATCATGGGTCTGGCCTTCTCCGGCTTCGGCACGATCCTCGGTGCGGTCAACTTCATCACCACGATCATCTGCATGCGCGCCCCGGGCATGACGATGTTCCGCATGCCGATCTTCACCTGGAACGTGCTGCTGACCGCGGTGCTGGTGCTGCTCGCCTTCCCGGTGCTGGCCGCCGCGCTGTTCGCCCTGGAGGCGGACCGTAAATTCGGGGCGCATGTCTTCGACGCGGCCAATGGCGGGGCGCTGCTCTGGCAACACCTCTTCTGGTTCTTCGGCCATCCAGAGGTGTACATCATCGCGCTGCCGTTCTTCGGCATCATCTCCGAGGTCATTCCGGTCTTCTCCCGGAAGCCGATGTTCGGTTACATCTCCCTGATCGCCGCGACCATTTCGATCGCCGGTCTCTCGGTGACGGTGTGGGCCCACCACATGTATGTCACCGGCGGGGTGCTACTGCCGTTCTTCTCGTTTATGACGTTCCTGATCGCGGTGCCGACCGGTATCAAGTTCTTCAACTGGATCGGCACGATGTGGAAGGGGTCGCTGAGCTTCGAGACCCCGATGCTCTGGGCCGTCGGCTTCCTGATCACCTTCACCTTCGGTGGTCTGACCGGTGTGATCCTGGCGTCGCCGCCGATGGACTTCCACGTCTCCGACTCGTACTTCGTGGTGGCCCACTTCCACTACGTGGTCTTCGGCACCGTGGTCTTCGCGATGTTCGCCGGATTCCACTTCTGGTGGCCGAAGATGACCGGCAAGATGCTGGACGAAAGGCTCGGCAAGATCACCTTCTGGACGCTGTTCGTGGGCTTCCACGGCACGTTCCTGGTGCAGCACTGGCTGGGCGCCGAGGGCATGCCCCGCCGGTACGCCGACTACCTCGCGGCAGACGGCATCACCGTGCTGAACACCATCTCGACCATCAGCTCCTTCGTCCTCGGCCTGTCGGTCCTGCCGTTCTTCTACAACGTCTGGAAGACCGCCAAGTACGGCAAGAAGGTCGAGGTCGACGACCCCTGGGGCTACGGCCGTTCGCTGGAGTGGGCCACTTCCTGCCCGCCGCCGCGGCACAACTTCCTCACCCTGCCGCGGATCCGCTCCGAATCCCCGGCGTTCGACCTGCACCACCCGGAGATCGCGGCACTCGACCAGCTCGAGAACCACGGTGCGCCTGACGATGACAAGGCCCTCGCGGGTGGTAAGGAGGCCGGCAAGTGAAGGTCCAAGGCCGGATGTTCATCTGGCTGGCCGTCTTCATCCTCGTCATTGCGATCGTCTATGGCGTGTGGTCGAAGGAGCCAGCCGGCACCACGGCGCTCTTCCTGGCCTTCGGGCTGAGCATCATGATCGGCTACTACCTGGCCTTCACGGCCCGCCGGGTGGATGTCGGTGCGCAGGACAACAAGGAAGCGGACGTCGCGGACGACGCCGGCGAGCTGGGCTTCTTCTCCCCGCACAGCTGGCAGCCGCTCTCCCTCGGCATCGGCGGGGCCATGGCCTTCCTGGGCGTGGTCTTCGGCTGGTGGCTGCTCTTCTTCTCGGTCCCGGTCATCATGGTCGGCCTCTTCGGCTGGGTCTTCGAGTACTACCGCGGCGAGAACGCCAACCAGTAGCCCTGACCGGCTGACCCGAGCGGGGTCCGGACGCCTGGAGAGGTGTCCGGACCCCGCTCGGCGTTGCGGGGTCCACAGGGCCCGGATGGTCCACAGGCCCGGACGGCTGGGACGGCCCGGACGGCACCGCCGGGGCCGCCCGTTCACTCCGGTGCTTCACTCCGCGCGCCGTTCCCGTACACCGTTCTTACGTTGGCTCCATGAGCCACACACCTCGATCACTCAGAAGCCGGGCGGTGCTGACCTGCGCCCTGCTGGCGGCGCCGCTGATAGCGGGTCTGAGCGGATGCGGGGGCTCCCCCGACCCCCTGTCCGCGAAGCCGTACGACGCCGCCGACCAGATCTCGTTCAGCGGTGACGGTGACGGTGAGGGCCGTAAGGCCGATCCGGACAAGCCGCTCGAAGTGACGGCCAAGGACGACGACAGCCGGATCACGGATGTCACGGCCACCGACGCCGCGGGCCGCTACGTCCGGGGCGAGCTGACCGACGACGGCAGGCACTGGCGCAGCACCGTGCCGCTGGCCGCGGGCGCCCACTACACGCTGAAGGTGTCCACGGAGGACTCCAACGGCGCTCCTGGCCGCCGTACGGTCGCCTTCGCCACCAGCTCCGCCCACCGGCTGCTGAAGGTCACCTTCGGCCCCAAGGCGGGGGAGTACGGGGTGGGGCAGCCCATCACGGCCAAACTGAGCCGGCCCGTCAAGGACCCCTCGGCCCGTGCCGTGATCGAGCGCGCCCTGAAGGTGGAGTCACGGCCCGCGGTGGAGGGCGTCTGGCACTGGGTGGACAGCCGTAACCTGCACTACCGCCCGCAGGAGTACTGGCCCGCCCACGCCACCATCACGGTGCGCTCCAACCTCAAGGGCATCCGGATCGGCGGCGGGCTCTACGGCGGCGAGGCCAAGTCGCTGCGGCTGACCACCGGCGACCGGCTCGAAGCCCTCACCGACTCCGGCACCCACCAGATGACGGTGAAGCGCAACGGGGTGCCGGTCCGGACCATCCCGATCACCACCGGTATGCCCGGATTCGACACCCGGAACGGCATCAAGGTCATCCTGGCCAAGGAGTCCGCCGTACGGATGACGGGCGCCAGCATCGGGCTCGGCGCGGGCTCCTACGACCTGATGGTCTACTGGGCCGCCCGGGTCACCAAGAGCGGTGAATACGTCCATGCCGCGCCCTGGTCCACCGGTTCGCAGGGCTACGCCAACGTCAGCCACGGCTGCACGGGCATGAGCACGGCGGACGCCCAGTGGTTCTTCAACACCGTGCGGCTGGGCGACATCGTCCAGGTGGTGCACAGCAATGGAGAGGACATGGCCACGTTCGACAACGGCTACGGCGACTGGAACATGGCCTGGGCGGACTGGCGCAAGGGCAGCGCCGTCGCCTCCGGCCAGTCCGACGCCGTGACCGCCGACTCCGCCCGGCTCCGTCCCCAGGTCTGAGCGGCGGTGAGGTCAGGCGCCCACCGCGAGCCGCTTGCGGAGCAGCCCGGCCAGCGCGTCCGCCAGGGCCACCGGGTCCACCGGATGCGTGACCGCGGCCTCCGCACGGCTCCAGGTGGCCAGCCAGGCGTCCTGCGGGCGGCCGATGAGCAGCAGCACCGGCGGGCACTGGAAGATCTCGTCCTTGATCTGCCGGCAGACGCCCATCCCGCCCGCGGGCGCCGACTCACCGTCCAGCACACAGGCGTCGATGCCACCGTCCTCCAGCGCCGAGAGGACGGCCGGGAGGGTGGCGCACTCCAAGAACTCCACCGGGGGCACATCGGCGGCGGGCCGGCGCCCGACCGCCAGGCGCACCTGCTCGCGGGTGCTCACGTCATCGCTGTAGACCAGCACCGTCGCGGTGGGCCGCATCATGTCCTCCGGGCGAAGTAAGTGATCTGCCGGGCTCCTGATCCGGATGCTACTCCCGTACAGCCGTCCGGAGGAGGGGTCGTACGGATCTCTCCCTCCTTCGGGGGACTGTCCGGGACAGCCGCGACGAGCAGGGTCGATGTCCTTGACGCGGCCCTTGACACTCCGAACGGGACCCCCGGGAGTGAGCGCTGGATAAGCGACCGACATAATGTCGGTCGTGGCGACAGCAACAGCAGTAGAAACCGGGCACGCGCACCCGTCGGTCAACCGGCCGAACCTCACCAGCGTCGGAACGATCATCTGGCTGAGTTCCGAGCTGATGTTCTTCGCGGCCCTCTTCGCGATGTACTTCACCCTGCGATCGGTGACCGGCGCCGAGCACTGGAAGGAAATGGCGTCCTCGCTGAACTTCCCGTTCTCGGCGACGAACACCACGATCCTGGTGCTCTCCTCCCTCACCTGCCAGCTCGGCGTCTTCGCCGCCGAGCGCGGCGACGTGAAGAAGCTGCGCTCCTGGTTCGTGATCACCTTCATCATGGGCGCGATCTTCATCGGCGGTCAGATCTTCGAATACACCGAGCTGGTCAAGAAGGACGGGCTCTCGCTCTCCTCTGACCCGTACGGCTCGGTGTTCTATCTGACCACCGGCTTCCACGGCATGCATGTGACGGGCGGCCTGATCGCCTTCCTGTTTGTCCTGGGCAGGACGTACGCGGCCAAGAGGTTCACCCACCAGCAGGCGACGGCGGCCATCGTCGTGTCCTATTACTGGCACTTCGTCGATGTCGTCTGGATCGGCCTCTTCGCCACGATCTACATGATCAAGTAAGCCGGTCACCGCACCGGAACCACGTCCTTGACAGCATCGACGCAGAAGATCCTGACACCGGGGTAATCCGTGAAAAAGCTCTCCGCACGACGGCGCCATCCGCTGGCTGCGCTCGTCGTCCTACTCTTCGCGCTGGCGGTCACTGGGGGGCTGTACGCCGCGTTTTCGCCGAGCGAGGCGAAGGCCGACGACAGCTCCGCCCAGTCCCTCGCCATCGAGGAGGGCAAGAAGCTCTACGCCGTCGGCTGCGCCAGCTGCCACGGCACGGGCGGTCAGGGGACCTCTGACGGCCCGAGCCTGGTCGGCGTCGGCTCCGCCGCCGTGGACTTCCAGGTCGGCACCGGCCGCATGCCGGCGCAGCAGCCGGGCGCCCAGGTGCCGAAGAAGAGGAACATCTACTCGGACGCCGAGATCGAGCAGCTCGCGGCCTACATCGCGTCGCTCGGTGCGGGTCCGGTGACGCCCACCAAGAGCCAGTACAGCCCGGACGGCGCGGACATCGCGAAGGGCGGGGAGCTCTTCCGTACGAACTGCGCGCAGTGCCACAACTTCGCCGGTAAGGGTGGTGCCCTCACCAACGGCAAGTACGCGCCTGGTCTCAACGGGGTCAGCCCCAAGCATCTCTACGAGGCCATGCAGACCGGCCCGCAGAACATGCCCTCCTTCCCCGACACCGTGATGCCGGAGAAGAACAAGCAGGACATCATCGCCTACCTCGACACCGTCAACAGCGACAAGAGCAAGACCCCCGGTGGTCTTGAGCTCGGCGGGCTCGGCCCGGTGAGCGAGGGTCTGTTCGGCTGGATCTTCGGCATGGGCGCGATGATCGTCCTCACCATCTGGGTCGCCGCCCGGACCGCAAAGGCCAAGAAGTCATGAGTAGCCACGAGATTTCAGAAGCAGAAGACAAGCTGCCGGAAGAGCGGGGGGCCGCGAGCGTCGTCAGGCCGGCCGACGACCCGTTCGCCGACCCGGGGCTGCCCCCGCACGAGCACCGCAAGCAGGACATCGACGAGCGGGCCGCGCGGCGCTCCGAGCGCACCGTCGCCCTGCTCTTCACGGTCTCGATGCTGGCCACGATCGCCTTCATCGCCGCGTATGTGGCACTCCCGGTCGACAAGTACATCTACGTCTTCCCGATCGGGCACATCAGCGCGCTGAACTTCGCGCTGGGGGTGACGCTCGGCATCGCGCTGTTCACCATCGGCGCGGGCGCGGTCCACTGGGCCCGCACCCTGATGTCCGATGTGGAGATCGCCGACGAGCGCCACCCGATCGAGGCCAGCCCCGAGGTCAAGTCGAAGGTCCTCGAGGAGTTCCGCACCGGCGCCAAGGAGTCCGGCTTCGGCCGGCGCAAGCTGGCCCGCAACACCCTCTTCGGCGCGCTCGCGCTGGTGCCGCTCGCCGGCGTCGTGCTGCTGCGGGACCTCGGTCCGCTGCCGGGCACCAAGCTCCGGCACACCAAGTGGGCCAAGGGCAAGCGGCTGATGAACTACAACACCATGCAGCCGCTGCGCCCCGAGGACATCGCCGTCGGCTCCCTCACCTTCGCCATGCCCGAGGGCATGAGCGAGGAGCAGCACGACTTCCAGACGGAGATCGCCAAGGCCGCCCTGATGCTGGTCCGGCTCCAGCCGGAGAACATCAAGGACAAGCGCGAACTGGACTGGTCGCACGAGGGCATCGTCGCGTTCTCCAAGATCTGCACCCACGTCGGCTGCCCGATCAACCTCTACGAGCAGCAGACCCACCACGTCCTGTGCCCCTGCCACCAGTCGACCTTCGACCTCTCCGACGGTGGCCGAGTGATCTTCGGGCCGGCCGGTCACGCGCTGCCGCAGCTGCGGATCAGGGCCAACGACCAGGGGTACCTCGAAGCCATGGGCGACTTCTCGGAGCCCGTCGGTCCTGCTTACTGGGAGCGCGGATGAGTACTACAAGCGACAGCGCCGCGCAGCGCCGCGGCAAAGCGCCCGCGGGTGAGCGCGTCGCGGACTGGGCCGACGGCCGGCTGGGCATCTACAGCCTCGCCAAGGCCAATATGCGCAAGATCTTCCCGGACCACTGGTCCTTCATGCTGGGCGAGGTCTGCCTCTACAGCTTCATCATCATCATCCTCACGGGTGTGTATCTGACGCTGTTCTTCCACCCCAGCATGGGTGAGGTCACCTATGAGGGCCCGTACGTCCCGATGCAGGGCGTGCGGATGTCCGAGGCGTTCCAGTCGACCCTCGACATCAGCTTCGAGGTGCGGGGCGGTCTGCTGATGCGGCAGATCCACCACTGGGCCGCGCTGGTCTTCCTCGCCGGCATGTTCACGCACATGATGCGGGTGTTCTTCACCGGTGCGTTCCGCAAGCCGCGTGAGATCAACTGGCTGTTCGGCTTCCTGCTGTTCTTCCTCGGCATGATGACCGGCTTCACCGGCTACTCGCTCCCCGACGACCTGCTCTCCGGCACCGGTCTGCGGTTCATCGAGGGTGTGTTCCTGTCGATCCCGGTGGTCGGCACCTACATCTCGATGTTCGTCTTCGGCGGCGAGTTCCCGGGGACGGACCTCATCGCGAGGCTCTACCCGGTCCACGTCCTGCTGCTGCCGGGCATCATGCTCGGCCTGCTGGTGGCGCACCTGATCCTGGTCTTCTACCACAAGCACACCCAGTACCCCGGGGCCGGAAAGACCGAGAAGAACGTGGTCGGCATGCCCCTGCTGCCGGTCTACATGGCCAAGGCGGGCGGCTTCTTCTTCCTGGTCTTCGGTGTGATCGCGGCCCTCTCCGCGATCGCGACCATCAACCCGATCTGGACCATCGGCCCCTACCGGCCCGACCAGGTGTCCACCGGCGCCCAGCCCGACTGGTACATGGGCTTCGCCGAGGGTCTGGTCCGGGTGATGCCCGGCTGGGAGATCACCGCGTGGGGCCACACGCTCGTCCTGGGCGTGTTCATCCCGATCGTGCTCTTCCCGATGGTCCTGTTCGCGATCGGGCTCTACCCGTTCATCGAGTCCTGGATCACCGGCGACAAGCGCGAGCACCACATCCTGGACCGCCCGCGCAACGCCCCGACCCGTACGGCGTTCGGCGTCGCCTGGATCACCGCGTACTTCGTGATGCTGGTCGGTGGCGGCAACGACCTGTGGGCCACCCACTTCCACCTGTCGATCAACTCGATCACGTGGTTCGTGCGGATCGCCTTCTTCGCCGGCCCGGTCCTGGCGTTCATCGCCACCAAGCGGATCTGCCTCGGCCTCCAGCGGCGCGACAAGGACAAGGTGCTGCACGGCCGTGAGACCGGCATCATCAAGCGGCTGCCGCACGGTGAGTTCATCGAGGTCCACGAGCCGCTCGCGCAGGAGCAGCTGCACATGCTCACCCAGCATGATCAGCCCGAGCCCTACGAGATCGGCCCGGAGGTCGACGAGAACGGGGTCAAGCAGAAGATAAAGCCTTCGCAGAGGCTCCGTTCGAAGCTCTCCAAGGGCTACTACGGCGGGGACAACGTCATTCCGAAGCCGACCCGCGAGGAGTACCGGGAGATCACGAGCGGCCACGGCCACCACTGAGCTCCGGGGTTTCCCGCGCGAATCGATTTCTTAATAAAGCGACGCCACAGACCAGGGCCCCGGCCCGGACCACACGGTCCGGCCGGGGCCCCGGCCATGCTGCCGATAGGCTTGCGACGGGCCGCTGAAGTGCGCGGACCCCTTCCCTGCCCACCCCCACGGATCCAGGAGCGGACCATGGACGTTGTGACCCCCGCCGGAGGCGACAGCACCGCGACGGCCCGCACCTGGCCGGACGTACTGAGCTCGCTGATCGCCGGACGGGACCTCGATGCCGACGACACCGCCTGGGCCATGGACCGGATCATGCGGGGCGAGGCCACCGACGCCCAGATCGCCGGTTTCGCGATCGCGCTGCGCACCAAGGGCGAGACGGTCTCCGAGGTGGCCGGTCTGGTACGGGCCATGTACGGGCACGCCCGGGTGATCGAGGTGCCCGGGGCGACCGTGGACATCGTGGGCACCGGCGGCGACCGCGCCAAGACCGTCAACATCTCCACCATGTCCGCGCTGGTCGTCGCCGGGGCGGGCGCGCGGGTGGTCAAGCACGGCAACCGCGCCGCGTCCTCCGCCAGCGGTGCCTCCGATGTGCTGGAGAAGCTCGGCGTCAATCTGGACATCACCCCCGAGCGGGTGGTCGAGGTCGCGGAGGAGGCGGGGATCACCTTCTGCTTCGCGGTGAAGTTCCACCCCTCGCTGCGGCATGTGGCCTCGGCCCGGCGCGAGTTGGGCGTCGCCACCCCGTTCAACCTGCTCGGCCCGCTGACCAATCCGGCGCGGGTGAAGTGCCAGGCGACCGGGGTCGCCGACGCCCGTATGGCGCCCATCATCGCCGGGGTGCTGGCCGAGCGGGGCTCCTCCGCGCTGGTCGTCCGGGGCGACGACGGGCTGGACGAGCTCACCGTGACCACGACCTCCCAGGTGTGGGAGGTCCGGGACGGGGCCGTGCGCCAGGAGACCTTCGACCCCCGGGAGGTGGGCGTCGAGCGGGCCCCCGTGGAGGCCCTGCGGGGCGCGGACGCCTCGTACAACGCCGATGTGGCCCGTCGGCTGCTGGCGGGCGAGCGGGGCCCCGTCCGGGACGCGGTGCTGCTGAACTCGGCGGCGGCGCTGGTGGCGCTCGAGCGGGAGCCGGGGGGCCAGCCCCTGACGGACCGGATCGGCGCGGGCGTGGCGCGCGCCGCCGAGTCGATCGACTCCGGGGCGGCGCGGGACGTCCTGGAACGGTGGGTCCGGGCGACCCACGCGTAGCGGATACGCGGCGGACTGTCCCCCTCCCCGCCCCTTTCCCCAAGACCGAAGCCCCGCACGGGCCCCCGCCGGGGTCAGCCTCGGGCCTCGGTGAGATCTCGCCTCGGGCTCCGTGGTGGCTTCGCTGCGGCCCCGTTGGGGCTCCGTCCCGGACTCCGCCGGGCTTCACCCCGGGCCCCGGTGGGCTCCGCCTCGGGACCGGTGGGGTCCGGCCCGGCCACGGATCGGGCCTCTGTTCCTTTCGCGGGGCGCCGATGGGCGGGCCGCCCCGTACCTCGGACCGGGGCTTCGGCCTGTCTGTGGCGGCACCGCGTGGCGGAGCCCCGGTGGGGGCTGGGGCGGAGCTCCAGATTCGGGAAGGGGCGGGGTGGGGGAAGAACCGCCGGGCCCCACGCGCGCGTCGGCGCCCTTACGGTGCTCATGCCGTGTCCGGGATGCGGACGCGAGTATGGGCGTCGGCCCCTGACATGGCATACTCCTGCGCAGGTCACGAGCGACAGCGACTACGGCCCCGGCCCGCTGTCCGGCAACCCTCCGTCCGTGGCGGGGTGCCCCGGGTGATGACCAGGCCGCCAGGCAGCGAGGTCGGCGGCAAGCGCGGACCCCTCGCACTAGGGGTCCTGGTGGTCGAGGGAGTTCTTCCGTGATGCAGCGAATGCGCTAGGGCCGAGCGGCCCGTCTCTCCTCATGTGCTCCGCGCGGTGCGGCCGTGCGTCGAGCCGTTTTCCGCGCCCTCACGACTCGGCTGGCTCACCGCCGCCGTTTCCGTGCGCGTCACGCACTCCTTCGACTTCGACCCTTCCGGGAGACTTCGCCATGTCCGCACGCCCTGCTGCCACCTCCGCCACCACCTCCGCCCCCGACTCCTCCGCCGCCTGTGAGCCACTGCCCGTGCTGGGCGGCGATGTCCTGGTGCCCCTCGTCACCGGCGGCGAGGTGACGTACGCGGCGCTCGACTACGCCGCCAGCGCCCCCGCACTGCGGCGGGTCTGGGACGACATCGCCGCGTACGCGCCCTACTACGGCAGCGTGCACCGCGGGGCTGGCTACCTCTCGCAGCTGTCCACCGACCTCTTCGAGAACAGCCGTAAGGACGTCGCCGCCTTCCTGGGCTGCCGCGAGGACGACCAGGTCGTCTTCACCCGCTCCACCACCGATTCGCTCAACCTCCTGGCCGCCGTGGCGCCCCGGGGCACCGAGGTCTTCGTCTTCGAGACCGAGCACCACGCCTCGCTGCTGCCCTGGGAGCAGCGGGCGGACGCCACCGTCCGCTACCTCAGCGCCCCGCGCTCGCCGCGGCAGGCGGTGGAGACGCTGGAGAAGGCGCTCGCGGGGCGCGCCGGGGGCCCGGCGCTGGTGTGCGTGACCGGTGCGTCCAATGTGACCGGCGAGCTGTGGCCGGTGCGGGAGCTGGCCGCGGCCGCGCACGCCCACGGCGCCCGTATCGTCCTGGACGCCGCGCAGCTGGCCCCGCACCACCCCGTGGACATCGCGGAGGCGGACGTCGACTGGGTGGCCTTCTCCGGGCACAAGCTGTACGCGCCCTTCGGGGCCGGAGTGCTGGCCGGGCGGGCGGACTGGCTGCGGGACGCCCGGCCATATCTGGCGGGCGGCGGCGCCAGCCGTAAGGTGACGCGCGGGGAGGACGGCGGCATCGACGTCGAGTGGCACACCACCGCGGCCCGGCACGAGGCGGGCTCGCCGAACGTCATCGGCGTCTACGCGATCGCGTCGGCCTGCAAGGCGCTGGCCGAGGCCGGTTTCGAGGGTTTGGTCGCCCGTGAGCGGCGGCTGATCGAGAAGGTACGGGCGGGCCTTGCCGAGGTGCCCGAGGTGCGCGTGCTCTCGCTGTTCGGCGAGGACGCGCCCCGGGTCGGCGTGCTGTCGTTCGTGGTGGAGGGCTGGAACAGCTCCCACTTCGCGGCGGCCCTCTCCGCGGAGTACGGCATCGGCGTGCGCGACGGGCTGTTCTGCGCCCATCCGCTGGTCCGCACCCTGCTGGACAGCGAGCCCGACGAGCCGGGTGAGTGCGGCGCGCCCGAGGCCGCACCGGGGGAGCGGTCGCTGAACGCGATCCGGGTCAGCTTTGGGGCGGGCACGCCGGATGAGCATGTGGAGCGTTTCGTGGGCGCCGTGAAGGAACTGGTGCGTGACGGCGCCCGCTGGAGCTACCGCACGGAGGACGGCCGCTGCGTTCCGGACCGGGGCTGAGCCCCACCACTGGTTCGTGGGCGCGGGGCCGTACGGCGGACCTTTCCCCTCCCCGCCCCTTCCCGTAACCAGGGGCTCCGCCCCTGGACCCCATGGCCCGACGGGCCACCGCCGCCTGCGGTGCGGTGGTCGGTCGGTTGGCTGGTGGCGTGGGTGTTCGCGGGGCGGGGCTGTTTGTGGTGGGTGGTGAGGGCGTGAATGCCTGCGTGGATCCCGGGTTGTCGGGCTGGGGTCCGGTTTCGCTTCGCCCTGGGTCTCGGCCCCTCGCCGTGGTCAGCTCAGCGGTCGGGCCGCTTGTGGCGTGCTGGCCGTGTGGTTCCGGGGGCTGGGGCGGGGCCCCAGTTTCGGGAAGGGGCGGGGAGGGGAACAGCCCGCCGCAGGCGGCACAAGCCCCCGGACCCCCTCAGCCACCCAGCTCAGCCGTCCAGACCAATCGCGAACGCCGCCTCCAGATCGTGCTGCGAGTACGTCCGGAAGGCGATGTGGGTCTCGGTCGAGGCCACCCCCGGCAGCTTGCTGATCTGGCCCGTGATGATGTCCGCGAGGTCGTCGTGCCGGGCCACCCGCACCATCGCGATGAGATCGTGCGCACCGGTGACCGAGTAGACCTCGCTCACACCCTCCAGCGCGGCGATCTTCTCGGCGGTCTCCGGGATCTGGTCCACGTCGGTCTTGATGAGCACGATCGAAGTGATCACGGCTGGCTTTCTCCCTCACTGGCCCTGGCTGCGGCGCCGCCCACTCTAGCCCTCCGCCCGAACCGGGCCCACGCGTAGAGAAAGCCGAGCGTGAAGCCCACGAGATGGGCGAGGTAGGCGACGCCGGGGCGGTCGTCGGCCTGGCGGGCGGCCAGCCACTGGAGGGCCACCCAGAAGATCAGCACCGCCCAGGCAGGAAACCGCAGCGGGAGGAAGAACAGGAACGGGAAGAGGCTGGTCACCCGGGCCCGGGGGAACAGCCACAGAAAGGCCCCGAGCACCCCGGAGATCGCCCCGGAGGCGCCCACCAGCGACTGGGGCGAGTCGGCGTGCGCGGCGGCGTACCCGAGCAGCGCCAGATAGCCGGTGGCGAGGTAGAAGACGGCGAACTGGAGACGGCCCATCCGCTCCTCGGCCATCGCCCCGAACACATAGAGGAACAGCATGTTGCCGAGCAGATGCAGCCAGTTGCCGTGCACGAACAGCGCGGTCAGCGGGGCGAGCGGCTGATCGGGGCCGCCGCTCCACAGGGCGCTGGGCACCACCCCCCAGCGCTCGAAGTACGTGGACTGGGCCTCCACCAGCCGCCCGCCCGAGCCATAGCCGGGGTTGAGCCCCGAGGCCGGTCCGAGGACGAAGATCAGGCAGCAGCTGACGATCAGGCCGTACGTCATCCAGGGGCGGCCGGGCCCCGCCATCCAGGGGCGGTGGCGCCCCGACGACGTCTCGATCATGAGCAGATCATTCCGTACCGGGCGCAACCTCCACAGAGCGCCTCGCCGCGCCCCGCCGGGTCTTGGGGCGGACGGTCCCGGTGCGGGCCAGGGCGGACGGACCCGGTGCGGGCTGGGGTGGAAGGGCCCGGCGCGGGCCAGGGCTCAGGCCGTAGGGTTACAGGACGCCGCCGATGAGCCGAGAAGCGAGGACCCGCAACCATGGCCGTGCCCCTGCCGACCGCCCAGACCCGCTGGCGTTGCACACTGTGCGGCAATCTCACCCGGTTTGACGTGACCCGCGCGAGCAGAGCCGTGGAATATGTGCATCTCGACTTGGCGGGGGAACCCAGAGTCGAGGAACGCGAGGTGCTCAGTGAGACCATTGAGTCAGTGCGTTGTCGCTGGTGCAACGCGGTCGACCAGGTCGAACTCGTGGATCGTCCGAGCACCGGCCAGAGCGCCTGAGAACGGAGCGGTGACAGGTGGTGGAGCGGACCGGTGACCCCGGGGCGGCCGGTGACGCCGATGGCGTCCCCGAGGCGCTGGACCGCCCGCTGCCGGAAGGGGTGCGACGGCGTGTGGTGGCGCTGGTCGCGGATGCCTTCGGCGGTCTGACGGTCACCGAGCTGCCCACCCAGCTGCGGCAGTACGCCCGTTTCACCCCGACCCGCCGCGCCAAGTTCGCGGGCAACGCGATGGCCGCCGCGGTGGAGAGCGACCCCGTCTTCCGGCAGCGGATCGCGGGACGGCTGCGGGAGACCCAGCGGGAGCTGGCCGAGGCGATCGAGGGCGGGTCGCCGCCCGCCGCGGCCGATCCGGTGGACGTCGCGGCGGTGGCGTATGTGCTGCGCCCGATGGGCTGGGTCAAGCTGGTCGAGGCGGCGGGCGAGGAGGCCCAGCGGGCCTCCGCCGAGCGGGCCGGTGAGGAGGCGGCGCGCGAGCTCCAGCGGCTGCGCGACGAGCTGGCCGAGGCCAAGGCGGCGGTCCGGCACGAGACCGAGCGGACGCGCACCGAGCTGGAGTCGGCCCGTAAGGACAACGATGTGCTCCAGCGCAAGCTGCGCAGCGCGCAGAGCGATGTGAAGCGGGGCGCGGCCGCGCTGCGCAAGGTCGAGGCGGAGCTTGAGTCCGTACGGTCGGAGGCGGCGGCCCGTCAGGCCACGGCGGACGGCGAGGCGCGGCGGCTGCGGTCCCGGCTCGCGGAGGCGGAGTCGGCGCTGGAGGCCAGCCGCCGGGCGGTGCGCGAGGGCCGCAGCGTGGAGGACATGCGGCTGCGGCTGCTGCTGGACACGGTGCTGGACGCGGCGCAGGGGCTGCGGCGCGAACTGGCCCTGCCGCCCGCGTCGATGCGCCCGGCGGACACGGTGGACGCCGTGGAGCCGGGGAAGATGACGCCGAAGGACATAGCGACCAGGGCGCTGTCGGAGATGGACCCGGCCCTGCTGGACCAGCTGCTCGCGCTGCCGCAGGCGCATCTGGTGGTGGACGGCTACAACGTCACCAAGACCGGCTATCCCACGATGCCGTTGGAGAAGCAGCGGCTGCGGCTGCTGGGCGGTCTCGCGGTGCTCGCGGCCCAGACCGGTGCGGAGATGACCTGTGTCTTCGACGGGGCGGAGCTGGCCGCTCCGGTGCTGCTCGCGCCGCCGCGCGGGGTGCGGGTGCTGTTCAGCAAGCCGGGTGTGACGGCGGATGAGTTGATCCGGCAGCTGGTGCGGGCCGAGCCGCCGGGCCGTCCGGTGGTGGTGGTGTCCACCGACCGCGAGGTGGCCGACGGGGTGGCGCGCGCCGGAGCGCGCCCGGTGGCATCGGCGCTGCTGCTGAAGCGACTTGCCCGCACCTGAGCCGTCATGGGCCGAATCGACCCTCCCCGTATCCCGGTTGACCCGTTTCTCCGTTCCACGACCGAAGTGACCGAAACACTTCGAATGGCTTCACAAGTCTGACCCGGGGCACTTGTGGTGTCAGCGGAGCGTCATCGGTCATCACTGGCTGTGCGATATTTGTAAAATATGCCCGCGCGAACCCACTTTTTTGCCGTCGGGATTTGAACGGATCACGGCGGGGTCACTAAGGTCAGCTCGAACCTTCGCGCGGTCGATCACCCATCCGGGGTGACAGCGGAGGTACCGCCGAGTCCGCGCCCCGTCGCGGAGCCGGGGCCTCACAACCCCCCAACTCCCGGTAGGCGGCTGGAGGAAGAAGGAGCTCGCCTTCGTGGCGTCCCACCGTCGACCCAAGCAGCCGAGCCGCACTCGGGTAACCGTCCTCACCGCGACCGCGGCCGCCGCCGTCGCTCTCACGTCCCAGGCCGCGCAGGCCGCTCCGAAGCAGGACAAGAAGGACGTCAAGGAGCAGGTCGACAAGCTCTACGAAGAGGCGGAGCAGGCGACCGAGAAGTACAACGGCGCCAAGGAGAAGCAGCAGAAGCTGGAGAAGCAGGTCGGCGAGCTCCAGGACAAGGTGGCGCGCGGTCAGGAGGACCTGAACACGCTGCGCAACGGCCTGGGTTCGATGGCCACCGCCCAGTACCGCTCCGGCGGGATCGACCCCTCGGTGCAGCTGCTCCTCTCCTCCGACCCGGACACCTACCTCGAGAAGGCGTCCACCCTCAGCCAGTTGAGCGGCAAGCAGGCCGAGTCCCTGCGGAAGATCGCCGACAAGCAGCGCACCCTCAAGCAGCAGCGCGAGGAGGCGTCCACCAAGCTGACGGACCTCGCCGACACCCGTAAGGCGCTCGGCAAGAAGAAGGACGAGATCCAGGGCAAGCTGTCCAAGGCCCGGAACCTCCTCAACACCCTCACCGCCAAGGAGCGCGCCAAGCTGGCGGCCCAGGACGCCGAGCGCGCCAACCGCTCCAGCGAGCGCGTCGACCTGGGCAACGAGGTGCCGGAGTCGGGGCGTGCCGCCGCCGCGCTCGCCGCCGCCAAGACGAAGATCGGCCTCCCGTACGTCTGGGGCGCGACCGGTCCGTCCTCCTTCGACTGCTCCGGGCTCACCGGCTGGGCCTACCAGCAGGCCGGGGTGCAGCTGCCGCGGATCTCCCAGGACCAGGCGAACGCGGGCGCCCGCATCGGCCGCGGTGAGCTCAAGCCGGGCGACCTGGTGCTCTTCTACGGCGATCTGCACCACATAGGCCTCTATGCGGGCAACGGCCAGGTGCTGCACGCGCCCAAGCCCGGTGCCGGTGTGCGCTACGAGTCGATGGACAACATGCCGTTCCAGTTCGGCGTCCGGGTCTGACTCGGAACGGCGTCCGGGTCTGATCCGGACATCCCACGAACCGGGGTTCAAACCGCCTCAACTGCCATCCTTTCGGGCGAATCTCCAGCGCCCTCGCTGATCCCCCGCCCCGCCGGTGACCTGCGTTCAGTCGGCGGGGCGTCAGTGTGCCCGCACCTCACGGCCGTTGGACCGTGGCCAACGCCGCGGCTACTGTCTGCCCGCAGTTCTCAGCCCGACACTGCGGAAGGGAGTGCGGCTTCCCATGGCGTCCTGTCGCCGCGTCGCGAAACCCCGGTCCGGAGGGGCCACCGTCAAGGCCGCCGCCTCGGCGGCCGTGGTGGCCTCCGCCGCCGCGCTGTCCGCCGTACCGGCCGGTGCCGAGCCGCACGGCCCGGCGGGCCGTCCGTCCGCCCGGTCCGCCGGTGAACGGATCGTCACGCTCTACGCCCAGGCCGAGCGGGCCACCGAGCGCTACAACGCGGCGGAGACGCGCGCCCGGGCCCTGCGCCGCCAGGTCGGCAGGATCCAGGACCGGGTCGCCCGCGGCCAGGGGCGGGTCAACCGGATGCGGACGGCGCTCGGCGCCCTCGCGGGCGGCCAGTACCGCACCGGCGGGATCGACCCGGGCCTCGCCCTGCTGCTGTCCGGGGACCCGGACCAGTACCTCGACCGTGCCGCCACGCTGCAGCGGATCACCGGCCGTCAGGCCGCCCAACTGCGGGTGCTCCAGGGCACCCAGCGGACGCTGCGGCAGCAGCGGGCGGAGGCCGCGGCCAAGCTGGTGAAGCTGGAGCACAGCCGTAAGGAGGTGGCCCGCCATAAGCGGGCGGTCCAGCGGCGGCTGGCCACGGCGCGGCGGCTGGTCAACGCGCTGCCGCCGGGGGAGTGGGAGAGCTACGCACGCCGCGCCTCACGGGCCGGCGTACGGGAGCACGGCGCCCTCGCCGGGCTGGTGCCGACCGCCCTTCCGGACGGCCGCCGTTCCGGTTCCGCTCCCGATTCCGGTTACGGCCCCGGGGAGCCCCCTGGCGGCCACGGCGACGGGCCGCACGCCGAACCGTCCTCCGGGCACGCCGCCGCGGCGTTCGGCGCGGCACGGGCGGCCCTGGGGCTGCCGTACGCATGGGGCCAGGCCGGTCCCACCGCGTTCGACTGCTCCGGGCTGACCCAATGGGCGTACGCCCATGCCGGGGTGGCCATCCCGCGCACCTCCCAGGCCCAGGCGCACGCCGGGCAGTCGGTGCCGCTGTCCCGGGCCCGCCCCGGCGATCTGGTGGTCTACCGCTCCGACGCCAGCCATGTGGCCATGTACGCGGGCAACGGGCAGGTGATCCACGCCCCTTACCCCGGGGCGCGGGTCCGCTACGACCCCGTGGGCATGCTGCCGATCTCTTCCATCACCCGCGTCTGAACCGGCGCGCGGGCTCGTACGATCTAAGACGTGGCGGGTCGGTGGAGATCGGGTGGATGGCGGGCGCTGCTGTGCCTGCCGCTGGTGGGCGCGTTCGCGCTGACCGTGCTGAGCGCGCTGAGCGGCTGCGGCCCCGTCGCCGCGCCCGACGACCCCGAGGGGCGCGACGGCCGGGCCGTGCAGCACATGCTTGACCAGCGGGCGGCGGCGGTCCGGGAGCGGGACGCGGACGCCTTCCTCGCCACCGTCGACCGGGGCTCCGCGGGCTATCTGGCCGAGCAGCGGCGGGTGTTCCGGCAGATGTCCGCCGTACCGCTGCGCTCCTGGACCTACCGCCTGGTGCGCACCGGCGGCTTCGAGCCCGCGCGGGTCGGCGGCCGCGGCCTCGCCGCACAGGTCGAACTCCGGTACCGGCTGAAGGGGTACGACACCGCCCCGGTGGTCTCCGCCCAGTACCTCACCCTCGCCCGGCGCGCCGGGCAGTGGTACGTGGCCTCGGACGACGGTGTGGTGGACGGCAGGCGCGGTACGGAGCAGCTGTGGGACCAGGGCACGGTGGACGTCGTCCGCGGCGCCCACAGCCTCGTCCTCGGCGTCGGCCAGGACCGGCGGGTGCTGCGCGCGGTCGCCGACACCGCGGACCGGGCGGTGCCCGTCCTGGACAAGGTCTGGCCCCATGAGTGGGCCGGGCGCGTCGTGGTCGAGGTCCCCGCCTCCCTGGGCCGGATGGCCGCCCTGCTCGGCGCCTCCGCGGACGGCTACCGCGGGATCGCCGCCGTCACCACGGGCGAGGTCGGCGGGGTGGGTGACGCGACGCCCGCCGACCGCGTGATCGTCAACCCCGACGCGTACCAGGTGCTCGGCGACTTCGGCCGACGCGTCGTGATCACCCATGAGACGGCCCATGTGGCCACCCGCACCGCCACCAGCGCCTCCACCCCGCTCTGGCTCTCCGAGGGCTTCGCCGACTGGGTGGGCTACCGCACCCCGGGCCGCACCCCCCGCCAGATCGCCCCCGAACTCGCCGACGCCGTCACCGCCGGACACCTGCCCACGGCGCTCCCGCGCGACGACGACTTCCGCTTCGGCAGCGACCCCGACCGCCTCTCCCGCGCCTATGAACAGGGCTGGCTCGCCTGCCGCCTGATCGCGGGCGCATGGGGTGAGAAGAAGCTGGTCGACTTCTACCGCACGGTTGGCCGTGCCCATGAGCGCTCGGGTGCGGTGGAGTCCGCGCTGCGGAAGGTGTTCGGGCTGAGCACGGGGGAGTTCACGGCGCGCTGGCGGAAGTACGTGGCGGCTGAGCTGGGCTGAGTGTGGCTCTGTGGTCCGGCCCGGCCCGGCCCGGGTGGGATGGGGCTGGCTTCTCATGGCAGCCGGTACTGTCGGCGGGGATGGAGAAGACCCTGCTCGTGACCAACGACTTTCCGCCCCGCCCCGGCGGCATCCAGGCGTTTCTGCACAACATCGCGCTGCGCCTGGACCCGGACCGGATCGTCGTCTACGCCTCCACCTGGAAGCACGGCCGGGAGGGCGCCGAGGCCACCGCACGCTTCGACGCCGAGCAGCCGTACCCGGTCGTCCGGGACCGGACGACCATGCTGCTGCCCACCCCGCGCGTCACCCGGCGGGCGACGGCGCTGCTGCGCGAGCACGGGTGCACCGCGGTGTGGTTCGGCGCCGCCGCCCCGCTCGGGCTGATGGCTCCCGCGCTGCGCGCGGCCGGGGCGCGGCGGCTGGTGGCCACGACGCACGGCCACGAGGCCGCCTGGGCGCAGCTGCCAGGCTCACGGCGACTGCTGCGGCGGATCGGCGCGGCCACGGACACCCTCACCTATCTCGGTGAGTACACCCGCACCCGGATCGCCGCCGCGCTCGACCCCCGGGACGCCGACCGGATGGTCCAACTCCCGCCCGGTGTGGACGAGAAGACCTTCCACCCCGGCTCGGGCGGCGACGCGGTCCGGGCCCGCCTCGGCCTGGCCGGGCGGCCCGTCGTGGTCTGTGTCTCCCGGCTGGTGCCGCGCAAGGGGCAGGACACGCTGATCCGGGCCATGCCGCGGATCCTCCGGCGGGTGCCGGACGCGGTGCTGCTGATCGTCGGTGGCGGGCCGTACGAGAAGGATCTGCGCCGCCTCGCGGAGACGATGGGCGTGGCCGAGTCGGTGCGGTTCACCGGGCCCGTCCCCTGGGAGGAGCTGCCCGCCCACTACGGCGCGGGCAACGTCTTCGCCATGCCCTGCCGCACCCGCCGCGGCGGGCTGGACGTCGAGGGCCTTGGCATCGTCTACCTGGAGGCGTCCGCGACCGGTCTGCCGGTCGTGGCCGGGGACTCCGGCGGGGCGCCGGACGCGGTGCTGGACGGTGAGACCGGCTGGGTGGTACGGGGCGACTCCGCCGAGCAGTGCGCCGAGCGCGTCGTGACCCTGCTGGAGGACGCCGAGCTGCGCCGCCGCATGGGTGAGCGGGGCCGCGCCTGGGTGGAGGAGCGCTGGCGCTGGGACCTGCTGGCCGACCGCCTGAAGTCACTGCTGTAACGCCTGCGGCGGGCTGTTCCCCTCCCCGCCCCTCCCCACAACTGGGGCTCCGCCCCAGACCCCGGGGCCTCAAGGGCCGAGGCTACTGCCGCGCGGCGGGGTCGTGTGTCGGTGCTGTGGGCAGTCCGCGGGGCGGGAGGCTTCGCTACGCGGCTCGGCCGTGTGGGGGAGGCCCCGCCCCAGCCTCCGGGGCCCAAGGGGGCGGGGCCCTGCCGCGCGGCGGGGTCGTGTGTCGGTGGTGCGGGCCGCGGGGCCCGGGGGTGCGGCCCCGGGCCCCGCGGCCTGGCGGCCGTCGTCAGCCTTGGTAGATGGCCTCGATCTCCGGGGCGAAATCCTTCGCCACCACGTTCCGCTTCAGCTTCAGCGAGGGCGTCACATGCCCGGAATCCTCGGTGAACTGCGTTGCCAGGATCCGGAACTTCCGGATCGACTCCGCCTTGGACACCGCCGCGTTGCCGTCGTCCACCGCCTGCTGGATCTCCGCCAGCAGGTCCGGGTCCTCCCGCAGCTCGGCCACCGTCACACCCTCGGGCTTGCCGTGCTCGGCCGCCCAGCGGGGCAGGAACTCCTCGTCCACCGTGACCAGCGCGCCCACGAAGGGGCGGCCGTCGCCGACGACCATGCACTCGGCCACCAGGGCATGCGCCCGGATCCGGTCCTCTATCACCGCGGGGGCGACGTTCTTGCCGCCCGCGGTGATGATGATCTCCTTCTTCCGGCCGGTGATGGTGAGGTAGCCGTCCTCGTCGAGCGTGCCCACGTCCCCGGTGTGGAACCAGCCGTCCGACAGCGCCTCCGCCGTGGCCGTCTCGTTGTTCCAGTACTCGGTGAAGAGGTGGTCACCGTGCAGCAGCACCTCGCCGTCGTCGGCGATGCGCACCACCGAGCCCGGCATCGGCTGCCCGACCGAGCCGATCTTCTGCCGGTCCCAGGGGTTGAAGGTGGTCGCCGCGCAGGACTCCGTCAGGCCATACCCCTCGAGCACCGTGAAGCCGATGCCCCGGTAGAAGTGGCCCAGCCGCTCGCCAAGCGGCGCCCCGCCGGAGATGGCGTGGGTGGCCCGGCCGCCCAGCACCGCCCGCAGCTTGCTGTAGACCAGCCGGTCGAAGACCTTGTGCTTGAAGCGGAGCCCGAAGGACGGCCCGCCCGGGGCGTCCAGCGCCTTGCTGTACTCGATCGCGGTGTCCGCCGCCTTGTCGAAGATCTTGCCCTTGCCCTCGGACTGGGCCTTCGCCCGCGCCGAGTTGTAGACCTTCTCGAAGACGCGCGGCACGCCCAGCACCAACGTGGGCCGGAACGCGGCGAGTTCATCGGTCAGGGACTTCACGTCCGGCACATGGCCGAGCTTGATCGGCGCCAGCACCGCCGCGATCTCCACCAGCCGCCCGAAGACATGGGCCTCGGGGAGGAACAGCAGCACCGATGACTCACCGGTGTGGAAGATCGGCTTGAGCCGTGCCACCGCGTTGCCGCATTCGGCGAAGAAGCTGCGGTGGGAGAGCACACAGCCCTTGGGGCGGCCGGTGGTGCCCGAGGTGTAGACGATGGTGGCGGGGGAGTCGGCGTTGGCGATCGAGGAGCGCTCGTCCACCTTCTCCTCGGACACGTCATCGCCCAGCTTCCGCAGCGTCCCGATGGCGTCGCCCTCGATCCGCCAGACGTGCTTCAGGGCGGGCAGGGTGTCCCTGACGGCCTCGACGGCGGCCTCGTGGACGCCGGTCTCGACCAGGGCGGCCACCGCGCCCGAATCGCTGAGGATCCACTGGACCTGCTCCGGTGAACTCGTCTCGTACACCGGCACGGTGACCCCGCCCGCGCTCCAGATGGCGAAGTCCAGCAGCGTCCATTCATAGCGTGTTCTGGACATCAGGCCGACCCGGTCGCCCGGCTCCACACCGGCCGCGATCAGGCCCTTGGCGGCGGTGCGCACCTCCGCCAGGAACGCGGTCGCGGTCACGTCCTCCCATCGGTCGTCGACCTTGCGGCCGACCACGGCGACATCGGGATGCTGTGCGGCATTGCGGCGGATGAGATCCGTCAGATTGCCGTCGGCCGGAACCTCGTACAGGGCCGGAAGGCTGAACTCGCGCAAGACTGCTGCTCCTCGTGGGGCGCCGGCGCCGCTACAGGGCATGGGGGGTGATGGACGGCCCGGACGTTACCCATCGGTACGCCTTCCGGGATAGGGGTAGCCGCCCAGATGTTTGATGCGTCACACACCGCCTTCGTGCTGTCCGCAGACTAGTCGACGGGCGCCGCGTCCGCTAAGGAACCGCAGGTAGACGCGGGGCGGTGCAGGCGGAACACCTTACGGGCGCGGGCCCTTACGTCTTAGGGTGACACGCATGCGAGTCCACGTGGTGAGTGACGTGCATGGCAACGGTGAGGACCTGGAGAAGGCCGGTGCCGGGGCGGACGCCCTGATCTGCCTCGGCGACCTCGTTCTCTTCCTCGACTACGCCGATCACTCACGTGGCATCTTCCCCGATCTCTTCGGGGTCGAGAACGCCGACCGGCTGGTCGAACTGCGCACCGCCCGCCGCTTCGAGGAGGCCAGGGAGCTCGGCAACCGGCTGTGGGAGGGACTTGACCGCAACGCGGCCATAGAGGCCGGGGTCCGCCGCCAGTACGCCGAGCTCTTTGCCGCGTTCCCCACCCCGACGTACGCCACCTACGGAAATGTCGATATGCCGTCTCTGTGGCCGGAGTACGCCCGGCCGGGCACCACCGTCCTGGACGGCGAGCGCGTCGAGATCGGCGGCCTGGTCTTCGGCTTCGTCGGCGGCGGGCTGCGCACGCCGATGCGCACCCCCTATGAGATCGACGACGAGACCTACGCCGCGAAGGTCGCTGCCCTCGGTGAGGTGGACGTGATCTGCACCCACATCCCGCCCGATGTGCCCGACCTCTGCTACGACACCGTCGCCCGCCGCTTCGAGCGCGGCAGCGCCGCCCTGCTGGAGGCGATCCACGCGGTCCGTCCCAAGTACGCCCTCTTCGGCCACGTCCATCAGCCGCTCGTCCGCCGTATGCGGATCGGGGCCACCGAGTGCGTCAATGTCGGACACTTCGCCTCCTCCGGCACCCCCTGGACCCTGGAGTGGTGACCCGCGCGCGGTAGCCTTCAGCCGCAGAGGACCCATGCGGCGGACCGGTACGGAGGAGCCACGGCGATGGCGGAACACACCAGCTCGAGCATCACGATCGAGGCGGCCCCGGCCGACGTGATGGAGGTGATCGCCGACTTCGACCGTTACCCGGAGTGGTCCGGTGAGGTGAAGGAGGCCGACATCCTCACCAAGGACGGCCGGGGGCGCGCCGAGCAGGTGCGGATGCTGCTCGACGCCGGCGCGATCAAGGACGACTACACCCTGCAGTACACCTGGACCGGGGACGACCAGGTCAACTGGTCCCTGGTCAAGTCCCAGATGCTGCGCACCCTTGACGGCTCCTACCGGCTCTCGGCGCGCGACGGCGGCAAGAGCACCGAGGTGACGTACCAGCTCACGGTCGACGTCAAGATCCCCATGCTGGGCATGATCAAGCGCAAGGCCGAGAAGGTCATCATCGACCGTGCGCTCGCGGGCCTGAAGAAGCGCGTCGAGGGCGCCGCCTGACCCGCCCGGAGTCCCCCGGGCCGTCCGGACCGGGCCACCCCGGGCCCCGGCGGTGCCCGGGGCGCGCCACGGCGCGGGGTACGCTCCGGCGGGTGCGGATCGCCGGACCCGCGCCGCGCACACCGACATAACCCCTGCCGGAGGCTCTGCTCATGCGTACGGTCCTCGTCACCGGTACCGGCGGCGCGGGCCGCACCACCGTGGCCGCCGCGACCGCCCTCGCCGCCGCCCGCGAGGGGCAGCGGACGCTGCTGCTCACCGCCGACGCCGACGGCACCCCCGAGGCGCTGCTCGGCATCGGCGCGCCGCGGTCCGTGCCCGGGCGCCCGGCGGACCGGCTGCCGTGGTCCGTACCCGCCGAGCTGGCGCCGGGGCTGTGGGCCGCGCGGGTCGTCACGGACGAGTGGTTCCGCGGTGAGCTGACCGCCCTCCAGGACCGCGGCCACGGCCTGCTCGACCTGCTCGGCGCCACCCCGCTGGACGGCGAGGAGCTGACCGCCCTGCCCGGGGTGGAGGCCATCGCGCTGCTGCGTGCCCTGCGCGCCGCCCAGACCGCCCCGCCCGGCACCGGCTGGGACGTCCTCGTCGTCGACATGCCCCCCGCGCCCGATACCGTCGCGCTGCTCGCGCTGCCCGAGCAGCTGCGGCGGTATCTGCGGCGGCTGCTGCCCGCCGAGCGGCAGGCGGCCCGTGCGCTGCGGCCGATGCTCGCCCAGCTGGCGGGGGTCCCGATGCCCGCGCAGAAGCTGTACGAGACGGCCGAGCGCTGGGAGCGGGAGCTGGCCGCCGTCCAGGGAGTCATCGAGTCCGAGGCGACCACCGTACGGCTGGTCGTGGAGCCCGGACCGCTCGCCGACCGCGCGCTGCGCACCGCCCGCGTCGGTCTCGCGCTGCACGGCTGCCGGGTGGAGGCGTTGATCGCCAACCGGCTGCTGCCGACCGGGAGCTCCGACCCGTGGCTCGCCGCGCTGTCGGGCCAGCAGCAGGACGCGCTCAAGGAGCTGTACGAGCAGTGGGCCCCCGCCGTTCCGGTGCGTGAGCTGCCGCATCTGGGCCGCGATCCGCATGGCCTCGGCGACCCGCGGCCCGCCGAGCCGGACCCCGACTCCGGCCAGCCGCACTCCGCCGAGCCGCGCCGCCCCACCGAGCGGCGCCTCGGCGACGCCGCCCGGCGCGCCCCGGCCGGGCCCGCCGACCTCGCCGACCTCGCCGGGACCGTAGGGCCCCCTGGGGCGCGGCCGGACCGGCCCGTCCCCGACCCCTGGACCGTCGAGGACCGGCTGGCCGAGGACGGGGTGCTGCTGTGGCGGCTGCCGCTGCCCGGCGCTGACCGCGACGGGCTCTCCCTGGTGCGCCGGGGCGACGAACTGATCGTCACCGTCGCGCCGTTCCACCGGGTGCTGCCGCTGCCGTCCGCGCTGCGCCGCTGCACGGTCTCCGGCGCCGGGCTGCGCGACGGATGGCTCCAGGTGCGCTTCACCCCCGACCCGGACCTGTGGCCGAAGCGGCTCTGACGCCGTGCGCGCGACGATCGGTATCCGGCCGCGACGCCCGCGTCCACGAAGATCGGTACCCGGCCCCGACGCCCGCGTCCAGGACGGCCGGTCTCCGGCTCTGACCCCGCCCCCCTCCTTCGGGTAACGTCGGTCACAAGCCCGGATGAACGTCACCGGGCAGCCAGCATCCCCGCCGCAGGAGTTCGCCATGAGCGATGCCACCGAGCGCCCCCCGGAGCCCCCGGTCACCGATGTGCCGGTCACCGAGATCGACCCCGACGCCTGGGAGCGGGCCTGTGAGGAGGACCTGGCCGCCGAGCGGGCCAGGCAGCGGGCCCGGCAGACCACCGAGGAGCCCGGGAGCGTGGCCGAGGAGTTCCTCAAGCTGGCCGACGCGCTCGCCGAGAAGGTCGCCCAGGCGCCGATCGCCGGAGCGGCGGTTCAAGGGGCCGTACAACAATTGATTGCACAGGCGAAAGCCAACGTAGAACCGGTCATAGAGCGCAACCCAGAGGTTTTCGAACACCTCGCCAGCGCCGGATCCGAGCTGCTCGCCGCCTACCGTGCCGCCGTGACCGGCCAGGAGCGACGCTGGACCCAGGGCGCCGAGGGCGACTCCAAGGGCGGCGGCGGAGAATCCGAGAGTTCGAGTAGTGAACACATCGACCTCGACTGAGCGCCACCTCCGGTACCGTTAGCGTCGGCGGGGTTCGACCAAATAACTGAGGGACTCATGGGACTCACCATCGGCGTCGACATCGGCGGCACGAAGATCGCGGCCGGCGTGGTCGACGAAGAGGGCTCGATTCTCGAGACGAGCCAGGTTTCGACCCCGCAGACTCCCGAGGGAGTCGTCGACGCCATCGCGGACGCGGTGCGCATCGTCAGCGAGGGTCATGACATCGAGGCCGTCGGCATCGGCGCGGCCGGTTATGTGGACGACAAGCGCGCCACCGTGCTCTTCGCGCCCAACATCAACTGGCGGCACGAGGCGCTTAAGGACAAGGTCGAGCAGCGCGTCGGCCTGCCCGTCGTGGTGGAGAACGACGCCAACGCGGCGGCCTGGGGCGAGTACCGCTTCGGCGCCGGAGTCGGCCATGACGATGTCGTCTGCATCACGCTCGGCACCGGCCTCGGCGGCGGCATCATCATCGGCGGCAAGCTGCACCGCGGCCGGTTCGGCGTCGCGGCCGAGTTCGGCCACATAAGGGTGGTCCCGGACGGACTGCTGTGCGGCTGCGGCAGCCAGGGCTGCTGGGAGCAGTACGCCTCCGGCCGCGCCCTGGTCCGCTACGCCCAGCAGCGCGCCGCCGCCACCCCGGAGAACGCCACGGTCCTGCTCGGCCTCGGCGACGGCACCGCCGAGGGCATCGAGGGCAAGCACATCAGCGACGCCGCCCGCCAGGGCGACCCCGTCGCCATCGACTCCTTCCGTGAGCTGGCCCGCTGGGCCGGGGCCGGGCTCGCCGACCTCGCCTCGCTCTTCGACCCCTCGGCGTTCATCGTCGGCGGCGGGGTCTCCGACGAGGGCGATCTCGTCCTGGAGCCGATCCGCAAGTCCTTCCGGCGCTGGCTGGTGGGCAATCAGTGGCGTCCGCACGCCCAGGTGCTCGCCGCCCAGCTCGGCGGCAAGGCCGGGCTCGTCGGCGCCGCCGACCTGGCCCGCCAGGGCTGAGCCGCGAGGGGGGAGAGTGCCGCTCGCGGACCTGCCCGGATCCACCACCGGCCCGGACGGCGCGGTGGTGCGGGTGCTCAGCTACAACATCCGCTCGATGCGGGACGACCGCGAGGCGCTGGCCCGGGTGATCCGGGCCTGCGCCCCCGATGTCGTCTGCGTCCAGGAGGCGCCGCGCTTCTTCCGCTGGCGCAAGGCCGCCGCCTGGCTGGCCCGGGAGACCGGACTCGTCTACACCACGGGCGGGGCCACCGCCGCGGGCCCGATGATCCTCACCTCGCTGCGCGCCCATGTGGAGCGCGCCGAGGACACCCTGCTGCCCCGCGTCCCCGGGCTGCACCAGCGCGGCTTCGCCACCGCCGTGCTGCGCTTCGGCGGCGGCCACCGCGACACCGGCGGTCCGGGCAGTGGCAACGGCGTCCGGCTCGGCGTGGTCAGCTGCCATCTGAGCCTCGCCGAGGCCGAGCGCTACGAACAGGCCGGGATGCTGCTCGACCACCTGACCGCGCTGGACGTCCCGTACGCCATCGCCGCCGGTGACATCAACGACCGGCCGGACGGCCGCGCCTTCCGCCGGATCGCGCGGAAGCTGCGGGACGGCTGGACCACCGAGCCCTGGGGCAACGAGGCCACCTTCTCCCCCGAGAACCCGCGTCGGCGCATCGACGGGGTCTTCGCCTCGGAGGGCATCGAGATCATCGGCTGTGGGGTCCCGGCCGGGCTGCCGGGCATCACCGACGCGGACCTCCGCGCGGCCACGGACCACCTCCCGGTGCTGGCCGCGCTCAGGCTGCCCAGGGTCTTTGCGGTCTGAGCGGACGGAGGGGGCGGAGCCGGGGCGGGCCCGGCTCCGGAGTGCCGGGCTCAGACGACGGCGCCGCGCCCCGGGTCGTCGTCCTCGTCCTCGTCGTCGTCCTTCATCCGCAGTACCAAGGTGACGAAGCCGCCGAGGAAGCCGCCGACGCCCAGCGTGGCGATCCACCAGACCATCTCCACCTGGAACAGCACCACTCCGAGCAGCAGCAGCGGCCCGCCCAGCACACCGAGCCAGGCGAACCGGGACGTGGTGTCGGACTCGGGCAGCGGCGGTGGCTCGGGCGGGACGAAATGGCCCTCGTCGGTCTCGTCGAAGTCGTCGTCGGACGGCTCGTCGGGCTCCCAGTCCCGGGGGCCGACCCCCGGGGCGTAGACGATGAAGCCGCCCGGCCGCTCGGCCTTGTCGGGCTTGGTCAGCCCGCCCGTGGCCGCCTCCCCGTCACCGGACCCATCGGCCTCGGTCTCGGTCTCGGCGTGGGTGTCGGTGTCGTCATCCGTCTCCGGGGACCGGCCATCCCGCTCCCCGTCGAGGTTCTCGGCGGCCGGCCATCGCTCGGCGCCCGGCGGGTCCGACGGCTCCTCCCCGTACGCGGCGACGATCGCGGCGAAGGCGGCGTCGTCGTCCCGCCGCGCATCCGCCTCGTTCTCATTCGAGTCACGCTCAGCCACTGGCCGCCGCCCCCTCCTTTCCGCTGCCCTTCCCGGGGCCGGTCCGGGCGGTGTCCTCACCCATACCCGCCGTCAGCCGGGTGATGAACGTGTCCGTCTCCTCGAAGATGAACTCGGCGTCGTGGTCCAGCGTCGCCACGTGGTAGCTGCGCTCCAGCAGCCGCTCGGTGACGTCCCGCGAGGACACCTGGCTCAGGACGCGCTCGGAGTCGGCCGGCGGCACCACATGGTCCCGGGGGCTGTGCATCACCAGCAGCGGCTGGGTCACCTGCGGCAGTTCGGCGTCCACCACCCGGTAGAAGCGGCGCATCGAGTGCACGGCGTGCAGCGGCATCCGCTCGTAACCCGACTCCCGCGCCCCCGGCTTGGCGATGTCGCTCACGATGCCCTTCACCGACGGCACCAGATGACGCAGCACCGGAAGGGCCACGGCCAGCGGATCGTGGATGCGGTTGGCCGGATTCACGACGGCCACCCCGCTGATCGCCGCGCCGTGCTGGGCGGCCAGCCGCAGCGCGAGCGCCCCGCCCATGGACAGACCGCAGACGAAGACCCGCACGCAGGCCCGGGAGAGCCTGGCCAGCTCGCGGTCCACCTCCGCGTACCAGTCCTGCCAGCCGGTGACGGCGAGATCCTGCCAGCGGGTGCCATGGCCGGGAAGCAGCGGCAGTGAGACGGTCAGACCACGGGCCGCGAGATGGTCGGCCCACGGCCGCACGGACTGCGGGGAGCCGGTGAATCCGTGACAGACGAGGACGCCGATCTCTCCGCCGTCGTGGCGGAACGGCTCGGCTCCGGGCAGGAGCGGCACCACGGATCTCCGTTCGCTGGGGAAGTGGGCTCGACGTCCTCAGCGTACGCGGCGCGCCGCATACGGGGTAGGCAGGTTAAGGTCTCCTCGTCGGATACAGGAGGTCCCGGTTGTTCTACAGCGCAATGAAGCTGTCGGTGGGTGGCGCCTTGAAGCTCACCTTCCGGCCCTGGGTGGAGGGGTTGGAGCACATTCCCGCCGAGGGTCCGGCCATCCTCGCGAGCAACCACCTCTCCTTCTCCGACTCCTTCTTCCTGCCAGCGGTGCTCGACCGCAAGGTCACCTTCATCGCCAAGCAGGAGTACTTCACCACCCCCGGGGTCAAGGGGCGGCTCACGGCGGCCTTCTTCAAGGGCGTCGGGCAGCTGCCGGTGGACCGCTCGGGTTCGCGCGGCGCCGGAGAGGCCGCCATCAAGGCGGGCATCGAGGTGGTCAGGCGCGGTGAGCTCTTCGGCATCTACCCCGAGGGCACCCGTTCGCCCGACGGGCGGCTGTACCGGGGCAAGCCGGGTGGTCTGGCACGGGTCGCGCTGGCGACCGGCGCCCCGGTGATCCCCGTGGCGATGATCGACACCGAGAAGATCCAGCCCCCCGGCAAGGTCATGCCGAAGCTGATGCGGCCCGGCATCCGGATCGGCAAGCCGCTGGACTTCAGCCGCTACCACGGCATGGACGGCGACCGCTTCATCCTGCGCTCGGTGACCGACGAGGTCATGTACGAGATCATGAAGCTCTCCGGCCAGGAGTACGTGGACGTCTACGCCACCGCCGCCAAGCGGCAGATCGCGGACGCGGAGGCGGCCCGTAAGCAGGCCGAGAAGAAGCAGGCGGAGAAGGAGAAGGCCGAAAGGGAGAAGGCCGAGAAGGACAGGGCCGCGAAGGAGAAGGCCGCGAAGGGTAAGGACAAACACAAGTCCGGCGCCTAGCCGCGCCGGCACCGGGGGTGGGGGACGTTGACCGAGCGGTCCAGGGAGCGGCCCGGACGGGAGCGCACCGGGGGCGAGCGCGTGGTGCGGATGTCCGTCGAGCAGCCGCTGTGGCAGGCGCTGACCGCCTACCGGGTGCTCACCCTGCTCTACGCGCTCGGCCTGTGCGTCCTCTCCTTCGACGACTACGATCATCCGGTCGGCGCCGTCGTCTATATGGCGGTGCTGACGCTGTGGACGGCGCTCACCTTCCGGATGGTCGCCTCGGCCGAGCACTGCACCCGGCGGTTCCTCGTCGGCGACCTCGGCATCGCGGTGACCGGCATTCTGCTCACCCCGCTCGTGGACAGCCACGACCGGATCGCCGAGGGCACGCCCACGCTGCCCTCCATATGGACGATGGGCGCGGTCCTCGGCTTCGCCATCAAGGGCGGCTGGCGCTGGGGCGCCTCGGCCGCCACCGTGGTCTGCGCCGCCAATGTGATCGAGCGCGGCGCGTTCGCCCAGGACACCATCCACATGCTGGCGCTGGTGTGGGTGGCGAGCGTGGGCATCGGCTATGTGATCGAGGTGGCCCGCGCCAGTGAGCGCACCCTCGCCCGCGCGCTGCGCATCGAGGCGGCCACCCGGGAGCGGGAGCGGCTGGCCCGCGACATCCACGACAGCGTCCTCCAGGTGCTCGCCATGGTGCAGCGGCGCGGTGCCGCGATCGGCGGCGAGGCGGCCGAACTCGGCCGGATGGCGGGGGAGCAGGAGATCGCGCTGCGCACCCTGGTCTCCACCGGTCTGGTGTCCCGGCCGCGCACGGGGGACGGGACGGAGACCACCGTCGGCCCGGACGCCCTCCCGGACGCTCTGGCGGGCGCTGACGGCCCACCGGTCCCGCCCTGTGCGCCCGGGGAGCGCTCCGACGGCGGCCCCTGCGATCTGCGGGCCCTGCTGGCCCCGCACGCGGGCTCCCGGGTCACCTTCTCCGAGCCGGGCGCCCCGGTGCTCCTCCCGGCGGGCGTGGCCGCGGAGTTGGCCGCCGCGGTCGGCGCCGCCCTGGACAACGTACGGGTCCACGCCGGGGAGGACGCCCACGCCTGGATCCTGCTGGAGGACGAGCCGGACGCGGTGATGGTGACCGTACGGGACGACGGCCCCGGCATCCCCGAGGGGCGGCTGGCGGACGCGGAGGCGGAGGGCCGCCTGGGGGTGGCCCTGTCGATCCGGGGACGGCTGCGCGACCTCGGGGGCACCGCCGAGTGGATCTCGGCGCCGGGGCAGGGCACCGAAGTGGAGTTGACGGTTCCGAAGGCGTCGGCGAAGAAGGCGATACGGAAGGGGGAAGCGGCGCGATGACCGCTCAGCACGACGGCCGCCCGGTGACGGTGATGGTGGTCGACGACCATCCGATGTGGCGCGACGCGGTGGCCCGGGACCTGTCAGAGGCCGGGCTGGACGTGGTGGCCACGGCCGGGGACGGACCACAGGCGGTCCGCCGGGCCAAGGCCACCGGGCCCGACGTCCTGGTGCTCGACCTCAACCTGCCCGGGCTGCCGGGGGTCGAGGTGTGCAAGGAGGTCCTTGCCGACCGCCCCGAGCTGCGGGTGCTGGTGCTCTCCGCGAGCGGTGAGCACGCGGACGTCCTGGAGGCGGTCAAGTCCGGGGCCACCGGCTATCTGCTGAAGTCGGCCAGCACCGTGGAACTGCTGGACGCGGTGCGCCGTACGGCGGCCGGCGACCCGGTGTTCACCCCCGGCCTCGCGGGCCTGGTGCTCGGTGAGTACCGGCGGCTCGCGGGCGAGCCCGCCCCCGCCGCCGCCGACCAGCCCGCCGTCCCGCAGCTCACCGAGCGTGAGACGGAGGTGCTGCGGCTGGTGGCCAAGGGGCTCTCGTACAAGCAGATCGCCGAACGGCTGGTCATCTCGCACCGCACGGTGCAGAACCACGTCCAGAACACCCTCGGCAAGCTCCAGCTGCACAATCGCGTGGAGCTGGTCCGCTACGCCATCGAGCGAGGCCTGGACGACGGCTGACACCGTCCGGCCGGGGGCGGTGACATCGCGTCACCTCCCTCGTACGGGTGAAGTTCAAAACCAACTCCCTTCGTTCACACGGGAATCGTCCGACGCCCCATCCCGTGTGACCTGGATCACCGTTAGCGTGGCTCTCCGTACCGGGCCCAATCACGGGATTCCACGGGAGAAGGGAAGAAACGATGCGGGTCGGAGTGCTGACCGGCGGCGGTGACTGCCCCGGACTCAACGCGGTCATCCGCGCCGTCGTGCGCAAGGGCGTACAGGAATACGGCTATGACTTCATCGGCTTCCGGGACGGCTGGCGCGGCCCTCTCGAGAACGACACCGTTCCCCTCGACATCCGCGCGGTGCGCGGCATCCTGCCACGCGGCGGCACCATCCTCGGCTCCTCCCGCACCAACCCCCTCAAGAGCGAGGACGGCATCCGCCGGGTCAAGGAGACCCTGGTCAAACAGGAGGTCGACGCGCTGATCGCGATCGGCGGCGAGGACACCCTCGGCGTCGCCGCGCGGCTCTCCGGCGACTACGGCCTCCACTGTGTCGGCGTCCCCAAGACCATCGACAACGACCTGTCAGCCACCGACTACACCTTCGGCTTCGACACCGCCGTCAACATCGCCACCGAGGCCATCGACCGGCTCCACACCACCGCCGAATCGCATATGCGCGTGCTCGTCGTCGAGGTGATGGGCCGGCACGCCGGATGGATCGCCCTGCACTCGGGGCTGGCCGGCGGCGCCAATGTCATCCTCCTGCCGGAACAGCGCTTCGACGTGGACCAGGTCTGCGGCTGGGTCGAATCCCGCTTCAAGATCCGCTACGCCCCGATCGTGGTCATCGCCGAGGGGGCGATGCCCAGGGACGGCGACGCGGTCCTCAAGGACGACACGCTGGACTCCTTCGGCCATGTCCGGCTCTCCGGGGTCGGCGAGTGGCTGGCCAAGGAGATCGAGAAGCGCACCGGCAAGGAGGCCCGCACCACCGTCCTCGGCCATGTCCAGCGCGGGGGCACGCCCAGCGCCTTCGACCGCTGGCTGGCCACCCGCTTCGGGCTGCACGCCATCGACGCGGTCCGGGACGAGGACTTCGGAAAGATGGTCGCGCTGCGCGGCACCGACATCGTCCGGGTACCGCTTGCCGAGGCGACCGCACGGCTCAAGACGGTCGATCCCTCGCTCTACGCCGAGGCCGAGGTCTTCTTCGGCTGAGGCCGTCTGGGTGCAGTACGGCGATGGGCCGGGTGCGGATGTCGCGTCCGGCCCATCGCGACATCACGGCTAAATCCTCCCAAACGGCGACGGGAGGGCAAATGGGACTGCTTTAGGTTAACCCCTGGACAACGGAGTGAGTGCTCTGTCAGAGTCCCGCGGAACGGTTTTGGAAAGACCACTCAAAACCGTGAACGCACAAAAGCAGCGGACCGCTACCAAGTCGCTCCGCTGTGTAAACGGGGAGAAGTTGATGGTTACTGAAATCGGGTATCTGATTACACGGGGTACCGATCCTGGCCTGGGTCTCATCCAGGCGGTTTTCGCGGCCAAGTCCGTGTTTGCGGGCAACGGCTGACGCGACACCCCGAATCCTGATCCACTGCCCGCCGCGTCGTCGGGCCGTTCTCACCCCTGCCCGGAACCATCTCAGGTAAGGCCTCAGTCATGGGTGTTGTCACAGCCTTCTGTGCTGTCGCGATCGCCGTAACCTTCGCGATATCCGCAGTGCACAAGCTGAAGGGCCCCGAGCTCTTCCGGGAGCAGTTGCGCGAAACCCTTCCGCTCCCCGGATATCTGATCAAAACGACCGGCTATGCCATACCCGGCGCCGAAGTCGCCGCGCTGGCAATGGTGTTGTCGCCTTACCCCCTTGCGGGATTCGCGCTCGCCTTTGTCCTCTTCCTCTCGTTCACGGTCTATCTGGCCGTGATCATCCGGTCGGGAAGCGGTGCGTCCTGCGGTTGTGTCGGGAGGGCCGCACAGCCGGCCTCCAAGGTTCATCTGTACCGCAACGCGGTTTTCCTGCTGCTCTGCCTCGCAGGTGGCTTCGGGGCGATGAGCGAGGGCGGGGTGAGCCCGGTCCAGTACGCCGTGGCGGCGGGACCCGCCGTTCCGGTCGGGGCCGGTCTGCTCTACCTGGACGAGCTGGCCGCCTTCTTCCGCCCGTCCGCCGCGCCGGCTCTCCGGCCCAAGTAAACCCACGTAGGAAGACACGAGATGACGACCGTACTCGCTTCTTCGGCAGTGTTTCTCTCCGCACTCAGCCTTGTGCTCGCGCTCTTTGTCGCGCTGCGCGTGAAGAAGGTGCTCGACCCCGTGACGGGGATGCGCTCCGTGACCGGACAGGAACACATTTCAGCGGTCCCCACGGGTATGACCGTGCCCGAGGCCGGGGAACTCATCGACCACAACGGCGCGGCGTTCGAACTGCCCGCGGCGGACGCCTCCGGCCGATGGCTCCTCGCCTTTCTCTCTTCCGAATGCCCCGGGTGCAAGGTCCAGCTCCCCCGGTACAAGAAGTGGGTCGACTCGCTCGGAATCTCTCCCGACCGGGTCATCACCGTGGTGACAGGCGACGAATCCGACGGTGTCGAGCAGTACAAGACCGAACTCGGCGAACTGAGCAGGGTGACCCACCTGGACACTTCGTCCCCCTTCGTCGAGAACATGGGCGTGGATGTGTGGCCGGCCTACCTGGTCATCTCGGAGGGCAAGGTCCAGTACTCCGCGCTGAGTTCTTCCCGGCTGGCCCGAATCGACGGCGCTCTGTTCCAGGAGCCGGAGAGCACACCCGCTCTCGCGGGCGGAACCGCATGAGAGGAAGAAAGCGGTACGACCGCGAGACGGTGCGGCAGAATCTGTCGCGGTTCGCTGCCGCCTGCTCCCTCGCCTTCACGTCCGCCAAGTGGCCGCTGATCGCCTATGCGGCACAGGCGCTGGTCACGGGGGTGCTCCCGGTCCTCACGGCATGGCTCACGAAAGTCATGCTGGACCGTCTGACACAGAAGGCCGATATCGCGGACATCGTCGCGGTGGCCGCGGCGCTGGCCGTCGCGGGCATAGCCGTGGGCGCCGCCCAGCACATCTCCACCTACCTCAGGGAAGAGATAAAGAGAAGGATCGGCATCCATTCTCAGGCGCGGCTGTTCGGCACGCTCAACACCTTCGTCGGGATCGGCCGATTCGAGGACCCCGACTTTCTGGACCGGCTCCGCCTCGCACAGCGCTCGGGTGGCCCCGCTCCCGGGTTCCTGGTGGAGGCGTCCCTGAACTCGATGCGTTCTGGCACCGTGGTGATCGGGTTCTTGTCCTCGCTCTTCGTGATCAGCCCGCTGATGGCCGCGTTCATGGTCGTCTTCGGCGTGATCATCCTGATCTCGGAGATCAGCATTTCACGCCGCAGGGCGCGCATGATCCGCACCATCACCCCTGCGGAGCGGCGTGAGTTCTTCTACGGTGAACTGCTCTCACAGGTGGAAGCGGCGAAGGAAGTCCGGCTCTTCGGGATCGGCGACTTCCTCCAGGGCCGGATGCTCTCCGAGCGGCGTTTCGCCAATGAAGCCACCAAGGCGGTCGAGCGCAGGGAGATGAGGGTACAGACGCTGCTCAGCGTGCTCGCCGCGCTCGCCTCGGGGTGCGGCATCCTCTGGGTCGCCTACGCCAGCCGCTCCGGTGAGATCTCCGTGGGCGATATCGCCCTGTTCATCGCGGCCACCGCGGGAGTGCAGGCCGCTCTGGCCCAGCTCTCCACCGAAGTGGCGCGTGTCCACCATTCGCTGCTGCTGTTCGGGCACTACCAAGCGATCATCGGGGCTGGACCCGATCTTCCGGTCAGTGAGACCCCCGAGCGCATTCACACGCTGCGGCAGGGGATTGAACTGCGCGATGTGTGGTTCCGCTACGCGGACGACCAGGCGTGGGTGCTGAAGGGGGTGAATCTGTTCATCCCGCGCGGCCAGAGCCTGGCGCTGGTCGGGCTCAACGGCGCCGGGAAGTCGACCCTCGTCAAGCTGCTCTGCCGGCTTTACGATCCCACCAAGGGCGCGGTCCTGTGGGACGGGGTCGACATCCGCACGGCGGACCCGCGGGAACTGAGGGCTCGCATCAGCGCGATATTCCAGGACTTCATGAGCTATGAGATGACGGCCCATGAGAACATCGGGATGGGCGAGATGGGATCGTTCGACGACGGCGAGCGCATCCGTGCCGCCGCGCGGCTCTCCGGGATGCACGATGCCATCACGAAACTCCCGGACGGCTACGACACGATGCTGACCCGCACCTTCTTCTCGGGCAGCCTTGACGACGCCGAGCAGGGCGTCCAGCTGTCCGGAGGCCAGTGGCAGCGGGTGGCGCTGGCCCGCGGCTTTATGCGGAGCCAGAGCGATCTGATGATCCTGGACGAACCGTCCGCCGGCCTGGACGCCGAAGCCGAGTACGAGATACACAACGCTCTGCGACGCCATCGGCGGGACAGCACGAGCGTGCTCATCTCGCACCGCCTGGCCGCCGTGCGCAGCGCCGACCACATCGCGGTGCTGTCGGAGGGGCGCATCCTGGAGAACGGCAGCCACGCCGCACTCATGGCCGCGGGCGGCGAGTACGCACGCCTCTTCACCATCCAGGCGTCCGGGTACCAGGACGCGGCGGGGGAACCGGAAGAGAGGGTCCCTTCGGCGGTGCCCCAGGAGGCGCTGTGAAGTTTCTTCTCCTGGGTCTCCTGCTCATTCCGCTGTCGGTCCTCTGTCTGCGGAGGCGCTACCTGGTCGTGACCGTGCGAGGAAGGAGCATGGCGCCGGGACTGGCGGACGGCGACCGCCTGCTGGTGCGGAGGGGAGCGGTGCCGCGCATCGGGCAGGTGGTGGTCGCGTCCACCTCGCGGAAGGAGTTCCCGAGGACGGGATTCGACGGTTTAGACGAATCAACTGGTGACGGGAATCCCGATTTCCTGATCAAACGCGTGGCGCCACCGGGTTCCTGGAACGGGGAAACGGCGACTCACATCAGGGGCGAGGTGCGCTCGGGCGAATACTACCTGCTCGGCGACAACCTTCCCGTGAGTCTCGACTCGCGGCAGCTCGGCACTTTTTCCGCCGATGAAGTCGTCGGAGTCGTGCGCAGGCGCCTCAATTCAAGGACGCCAGCCACGGCCGAGTAATTGCGAACACCATCCGGCCCGGAGTGCCACCGGGCTTTGGCATGCCCTTGTGGGCATCGTTATGAATTTCTCTGCATGGAAATTCAAATTGCCTCACCCTATGGACAGCCGGCGCGAATGTCTGCAAGATTCTGGCCGACGGCTCCCAAGGAGAGCGGAAACTCCGCCTCCGCCGTTAAATAAGGAGAAATCGATGTTGACGGGATTCAGGAACCTGGGCTCGCGCATTGCCGAACTGGTGCTTCCGCACACCGAGGCGGCCGCGGGCTGCGCCCCGGACTGCTGGTGCGCGAAGTGTGGCATGGGACTTCCCAGCTGCGGGGCGGACAGCGAGTACTGCATCACCCGCTGCTGCCACAAGCCCGACTGCACCAGCAAGTGCGCCTGACTTACCGGACCCGCCCGAAGTCCTCTTCGGGTGGTCGTGCGCGGCGCCTTGATGTCGCCGCGCCACGGGCGTAGTCACGCCCTGCTCTGCTGCCCTGCCCGGCCGGCCCCTCCTGGCCGGGCAGGGCCCCCGCGTTCCCTTTTCTGTCCCCTGTAAAGAAGGTCACGGGATGACAACCGTACTCGCATTCTTGGCGGCGCTCTTCGCGGCGCTCAGCCTCGCGCTCTCACTCGCCGTCGCGTTGCGCGTGAAGAAAATCCTGGACCCGCTGATCGAGGAGGGGGTCACGAAGAGTCAGGACCGCCCCCAGCCGATTCGCCCCGGAGTTCGCGTGCCCGATGCCGGAATCCTCACCGACCACAAGGGCGAGACGTTCCGGTTCCCCGCGGCGGACACGACGGGCCTCTGGCTGCTCACCTTCCTTTCCGCCGGATGCCCCGGGTGCAAGCAGCAGCTGCCCACATTCAAGAAGTGGGTCACATCACTGGGCGTTTCTCCCGACCGGGTCATCATCATGGTGTCCGGCGAGCCGGAGGGTGCCGAGCTCTACCGGACCGAGCTGGGCGAGCTGGCCAGGATCACGCAGGCGGACCCCTCGTCCACGCTTGCCGAGGACATCGGCGCGGAGGTGTGGCCCACCTATCTCGTCGTATCCGAGGGAACGGTGCAGTTCTCCGAGATCAGCGCGTCGCGGCTGGCCGCGACACAGATCCGCCTGGTCGAGGACCCGGAGAGCGAGGCGGCACTCGTCGGCTGACCGGCTTTGAACCGGGCTGACCGGCTAGCCCGGTCCGGGCTAGCCGGGAGATCCGGGCTAGCGGACGGATGCCCTGCGCTTCCGGCGGGCGTTCCGGCGGGCGATGAGCCAGAGCACGGACGTGGTGCCCAGGAGGAGCAGCACCACGGCGGAGTCGCCGTTGCGGGCCGGCGAGTGCTGGGGGCCGAGATGGGTGACGGCGTCAGCGACGACCGCGACGTTCGCGGGCAGCGTGATCACGGCGAGCACCGCGAGGCAGACCACGGTCCCGATGACCTGCACCGTGCTGTAGATCCGGACGGTGCGCCGCTCCGCGGGCGGCAGATCCGCGCTGGGGTCCCCCACCGTGACCGTGCGGAGGGTGAGCGCCGCCAGGCCGCGCCGCAGTCGGTACTTGGCGTAGGCGGCGCTGTCACTGAAGAGGTCGCGGCAGCCGGTGAGGTCCTGGAGGACGAAGTACACATCGGTCCGCATGAAGATCATCGCCTGGAACGACAGGGGGAGGAGCGCCAGCACGACGACCGCGTTCAGCAGGTGATGGAGCCTCGTCCCCCCGTCCACGAAGAGCAGGGCCAGCGCGGCGGTCGCCGAGCACAGCAGGTCGACCGCGATGCCGGACAGATAGGCGGTGATCCGATGGCGGCGGGGAGCGAGTTCGATACCGCTGATGTCCGTCTGGGCGACGAGGAACTGGAGCCTCGTGCCCAGCGAGAACCGCCCAGGGACCCCCGCGGCCCTGGCCGTCACCAGGTGCGCCCCCTCGTGGAGCGCCAGGAGGATCAGTTCGACCAGTGCCATGAAGGCGAGGTTCACGCTTCCGTGCTCGCTCCACAGCAGGGCGCGATAGCTGAGCGAGATGTCCGGGGTGAGCACCACCACGACGGCGGCCGCGGCGATGAACGCTCCGATCAACGGCGGCAAAAGCGGGCTCAGGGTGAACCGCACATGCCGGGGACGCAGCCAGCGGAGGGACGCGGGGAGGGGAGTCGAGGTGGCCACCGTACGGCCGTCCTGCTCCCGTACGAACTCCAGGGCCTTCAGACCGTCGATGAAGTCGACGACATCGACGTCCTCGCCGGTCTCGGCGCGGAGTACGTCCCCGGTCTCTCCCGCGGTGCGTCCCTGGCCGAGCAGTTCCAGCGCCCGGACCCCCACCGGAGGCAGGGCCACGAACGTTCTCGCCTCCCTGCGGCCGACGATCGATTCCTCGCCCTCGGTCCGGACCACCAGCTCGTGCAGCAGTACGGTCGTGTCCGCGGTGGGCCCGGGGACGGGCACGGGGTCAGCCGACGCGGTCATGAGCGGCCACACGGTCCCGCCGGGCACTGTCCGTTCCGCAGGCCGGGCAGTCGTCGCGACGGGGGGAGCGCAGGGTGATGGTCTCTTCCAGGGCCATGAGATTCATGCCGAAGCGCAGGCCAGGCTCCAGGGCGGGCACCCCGGTGAGGAGGGACAGCGCCGCATGCGTCAGGAGACCGCCGGAGAGGCCGGCGGTGACCGCGGTGACCGGATTCCACGGCATCCGCGCCGAGGCCACATCGTCGCCCTGCCCGGGAGCCACCCGCAGGTCCACACGGTCGCGCTCCGCCAGCTGCAGACACTCCCAGCAGGCGCCCCGGTACGGCACGTGCACGCCGACCAGGACCTGCGGTCCCTCATATCCGGCGGCCACCCACGGAAGCCGGCGATCGAGGCATACGCGATTCGCCCAACCGCGGATGACGGGAGGCCGGTCAGCCGCCAGCACCAGCAGATCGAACCCCGCGCCCTCGCCCGGAGTGCCCATGGCGAGCAATTCCGCCAGATCGTCCGGTCCGGATATCTCGCACCGGGCGCCGGTGACCCGGACATGGGAGTTCACTTCACGCAGCGCGGCCACCGCGGCGTCAACCTTACCCTTGCCGATATCGCCTTCGCGGAAAAGTGGCTGACGATTCAGGTTGGAAAGCTCAACGACATCCGAGTCCACACAGTGGAGGTGCCCGACCCCCGATGCGACAAGGCCGTGCGCCGCATACCCGCCCGTGCCTCCGACGCCCACCAGGAGGACCTTCGCGGCACGCAGCTCCTGCTGTATTTCCCAGGCATTGGTGCGGGGTGAAAGATCCATCCAGCGCATCAGTGGGACGCCCCTGCTGTACCGGATCCGCTCCTGTTCCGAGAATCCCTCCGGGACGTCGGCGCGGGCATCGTCGATAAATCCGGCCGCCTGGAGGTCCGTTATCGCCTGCCGTATGGCATCACCGGGCAGTTCGGGAAATCGGGCGCCGGTCTTCCCGACCACCTCATCGACCGTCAGCGACCCGTCGAGCGCTTCCACCAGCGCCCACACCCAGCCGTCCGGGTCCTTGACCTCGGCGCCGATGCCATAGACCACGCTACCGATGCGTACATGCCCCTCGGTCGTGCGGTACGCCCGGTGCTCGGGCTTGATCCGGGGGCGAAACGCCGCAGCGCCACGAGCATATGAGTCCACACCATCCGCCTCTCACGTGTGCGAGGTGTGTACCCTCCGATTTCCCGGAGGGTACACACCTCAACCAGCATCAGCTACTGCGCGGGCCAACCTCGCGATTAGGCTCCGCCGCACTTCTGAGTGGTTTCCTTCTTGTCCAGCGGACGAATGTCGATCTTCAGGCTCATGTTCCCCGTTCCTTCCTCTCGACAACTGATGCGCCGTCGGAACGTTGGCAATGGGCACCGTGTTCCGGCAACGTGCGATGAGAATAGCAGTCATTCGTCAGTTGCCATAGGGTTATTTATCTAAGGGACCGTCACTTCTCTGGAGGGCGCTATGGCGACGCGATCTCCACGGAATGATTTGAATTCAGACCAGCACGGCCGCCAGCAGTTCCGCCACGAGCGCCGCGCCATTCAGTGACAGCACCGACTCCGGATGGAACTGCACCCCCGCGAACCCCGGCCCGCGCAGCGCGTGCACATCCCCGCTCACCGCGTCCCGGCTCAGCTCCACGCGGTGCATCGCCAGCTCCGCTTCCGCCGCCTCCTCGCAGCGTGCCGTGAAGGTGTTGTAGAAGCCGACGGTCTCCTCGCGCCCGAAGAAGTCGATCCGCTCCTGGGCGCCCTGGAACGGCACGTCCTTGCGTACGATCTCCAGCCCCAGCTCGGCCGCGATCAGCTCGTTCCCCAGGCACACCCCCAGCAGCCCGTGCCGGTGCCCGGCCAGCAGCTCGGCGGCCAGCGCCCGCAGGAACCGCATCTTCGGGTCGGCCGTGTCACCCGGGTCGCCGGGGCCGGGCCCGAGCACCACGGGTCCCTGATGCGCCAGCGCCGCCTCCCGGACCCCCGGCTCGTCGTACCGCCGCACGGTCACGGTCAGCCCCGAGGTGCGCAGCAGATGCGCGAGCATCGCGGTGAACGTGTCCTCGGCGTCGATCACCAGGGCGTGTCCGGACAGCCCTCCGGGCTGGGGCTCCTCGGGGCGCTCGGGATGCTGCATCCGCAGCCAGAACGGCGCCAGGTCCGCCCGCCGCGCGTCCAGCGCCGCCCGTACCCGCGGATCGTCCGCGAGCCCCGGCCGTGGCCCCGCCCCCTCCGGCCGTACGGGCGCGGGCCGTACGCCCAGCGCGGTCAGCACCCCGGCCGCCTTCGCATGGGTCTCGGCCACTTCGCCGCGCGGGTCCGAGTGGCGGACCAGCGTGGCGCCGACCGCCACCTTCAGCGATCCGCCGGGGTCGATGTCGGCGGTGCGGATCAGGATCGGCGAGTCCAGGGTCTGGGCGCCGCCGCCGTCCCGTCCGATCAGTGCGAGCGCCCCCGCGTAGTAGCCGCGGCCACCGGGCTCGTAGCGCTCGATCACCCGGCACGCGTTCTGCACCGGGGAGCCGGTGACGGTCGCGGCGAACATCGTCTCGCGCAGCACCTCCCGGACGTCTAGCGAGGAGCGGCCGCGCAGCTCGTACTCGGTGTGCGCGAGATGCGCCATCTCCTTGAGCCGGGGCCCGATCACCGTGCCGCCCATGTCGCCGACGGTGCACATCATCTTCAGCTCCTCGTCCACGACCATGGACAGCTCCTCCACCTCCTTGCGGTCGTGCAGGAACTCCAGCAGGCCGTCGGCGCCCGGCCCGCCCTCGGGATAGCGGTACGTCCCGCTGATCGGGTTCATCACGACCGTTCTCCCCGACATCCGCACATGGACCTCGGGGCTGGCCCCCACCAGCGTCCGCCCGTCCGCCAGCCGCACCACATACGTCCAGTAGGCGCCCCGCTCACCGGCCAGCAGCCGCCGGAAGAGCGCGAGCGCGTCGGTACTCCCGAACCCCGGGATCTCGCCCCGGAACGTCCTCCGGATGACGAAGTTGGCGCCCTCGCCGGTGCCGATCTCGTCCTCAATGACCCGGCTCACGATCTCCGCGTACGCGTCGTCGGTCACGTCGAACGCCCCGTCCTCGACCCGCACCGGGTGGGCGGGCAGCGCCTCAAGCGCCTCGGCGAGCGGCAGCTCGTAGCTCTCCTCCGGGCGCAGCACGGCCAGCGGCGTCCCGTCGTCGCGCACCTCGAACCCGCGCTCGCGGATCTGCCGGAACGGCACCAGCGCGAGGGCGTCCGCCACCGGGGCGCCGCCCCGTGGAGCCCCGGTCGGCAGCGGGATGTCGGTCAGCCGCTCCACCTCGCCGACCGGGCCGAGCAGCACCTCGACGGTGTCGGGCGCGCGGCCGGGGGTGTGGCGGTGCAGCAGGGCGAAGGGCGGCGCGTCGTCGGAGAGCAGTCGTGCGACGACGGCCTGAGCATCAGGGTTCTGCATGGCGGATGATTCCTTCCGGAATAAGGAACGACCCGCGGAAACACCGAAGGCCGCCCCTCGGGCGGCCTTCGCGAGATCTCTTGAGAGTGCGCGATATCAGTGGGCCGCCGGATGAGCGGTCCACCACCAGGTCATGGTCAGTCGCGCGAACATGGAACGGACTGTACCCCAGGGGCGGCCGCCGGGTCGGGTGGAGTGCGTGCCGATGATCCCGGACGGGACGGGCGGTCCACGGCGTGACGGAAAGGTGTCTCATCCCTTGGGCAGCGGGCTGGACGGCCATGAAGACCCCGTAACCTTGTGCGGGTGACCGTGAACGCTGAAACCCACGCCGGTGGCCACACCTGGCAGTCTCTTCCCGCGGCGCAGCAGCCCGACTGGCCGGACCGAGCGGCTCTGCGCGATGTGATCGCTGAGCTCGAGTCCTATCCGCCGATCGTCTTCGCGGGCGAGTGCGACGCGCTGCGGCACCGCCTGGGGGCCGTGGCGCGGGGCGAGGCGTTTCTGCTGCAGGGCGGAGACTGCGCCGAAGCGTTCGACGGCGTGGGCGCCGACCAGATCCGGAACAAGCTCAAGACCCTCCTCCAGATGGGCGCCGTGCTGACCTACGCCGGGTCGGTCCCGGTGGTGAAGGTGGGCCGGATCGCCGGGCAGTACAGCAAGCCGCGCTCCAAGCCGACCGAGACCCGGGACGGTGTGACCCTGCCCACCTACCGCGGCGACTCCGTCAACGGGTTCGAGTTCACCCCCGAGGCGCGGATCCCGGACCCGCAGCGGCTGAAGCGGATGTACCAGGCGTCGGCCTCCACGCTGAACCTGGTGCGCGCCTTCACCACCGGCGGCTACGCGGACCTGCGGCAGGTGCACGCCTGGAACCAGGACTTCGTGAAGTCCTCGCCCTCGGGCCAGCGCTACGAGGCGCTGGCGCGCGAGATCGACCGGGCGCTGTCCTTCATGAACGCCTGCGGGGTGGACCCCGAGGAGTTCAAGACCGTCGAGTTCTTCTCCTCGCACGAGGCGCTGATCCTCGACTACGAGACCGCGATGACCCGCACCGACTCCCGCACCGGTGAGCTGTACGACGTCTCCGGGCACATGGTCTGGATCGGCGAGCGCACCCGGCAGCTGGACGGGGCGCATATCGAGTTCGCCTCCAAGGTCCGCAACCCGGTGGGCGTGAAGCTGGGCCCGACGACCACGCCGGAAGAGGCGCTGTCGCTGATCGAGCGGATCGACCCGGACCGCGAGCCGGGACGGCTGACCTTCATTACCCGGATGGGCGCGGACAAGATCCGCGACAAGCTGCCCAACCTGGTGGAGAAGGTGACCGCCTCCGGTGCGGAGGTCGTCTGGGTCTGCGACCCGATGCACGGCAACACCTTCGAGGCGGCGTCCGGGCACAAGACCCGCCGCTTCGACGATGTGCTGGACGAGGTCAAGGGCTTCTTCGAGGTCCACAAGGAGCTGGGCACCCATCCGGGCGGCATCCATGTGGAGCTGACCGGCGACGATGTCACGGAGTGCGTGGGCGGTGGCGACGAGATCTTCGTCGACGATCTGCACCAGCGCTATGAGACGGCGTGCGACCCGCGGCTCAACCGCAGCCAGTCGCTGGACCTGGCGTTCCTGGTGGCGGAGATGTACCGGGACCAGTAGAGATCTTGTTTCGGTAGAGACCGCATGGACGCGGGTGGGGCGCGGATCACATGGATCCGCGCCCGCCGTGCGTTGTGGGGGTCCGGCGCGACAGGTAAGGTAAGGGTTACCTCACTGATCAACGCCATCGTCGACGCCCCGCTGGAGAGCCCGTGTACGTCTGCTCATGCTTCGGGATCACCGAGCAGCAGGTGCGTGAGCACGCGGATACGGGCGCGTGCACTCCGCGCCAGATCGCCGGTGCCTGTAAGGCGGGCACGGACTGCGGATCGTGTGTGCGGAAGATCCAGGCGCTGCTGGGCCGCGGCGGGTGCCCCCGGCGCGAGGCGCCGGACCCGGTCGTCCTGACGACGGCCACGACCACGGCTGCGACGGCCACGGCTGTGACGGCGGCATCCGTGACGGCGGCGGCCGAGGCGGCCTGACCGGCGGACCGGTCCGGTCGCCGCCGAGCGTTCCGCCGCCGCGGGCTCAGTGGCCCTTGCCGCTCCCGGAGTAGTTGTCGCCGCTATCGCTGGGCTGCTCGATCTGCTGGGCGATGTACAGGGGCTCACCGAGTTTCTCGATCAGCTCCAGCTGGGTGTCGAGATAGTCGATGTGGAGTTCCTCATCGGCGAGGATGTACTCGAAGAGATTCGCCGAGGTGATGTCCGACTTGGAGCGCATCAGCTCGATGCCCCGCTTGAGGCGGTCGATCGCCTCGATCTCCACCTGCCGGTCGGCCTGGAACATCTCGGTCAGCGTCTGGCCCACCCGGACATGGAACAGCCGCTGGTAATTGGGCAGCCCGTCCAGAAGAAGGATGCGGTCGGTGATGATCTCCGCATGCTTCATCTCGTCGAAAGACTCCGACCGGGTGTATTTGGCAAGCCGAGTCCAGCCAAAGTGGTCCTGCATCTTTGAGTGCAGAAAGTACTGATTGATGGCGGTCAGCTCGCCGGTCAGCTGTTCGTTGAGGAACTCAAGGACCTCGGGGTCACCCTGCATCGGAGGGGCTCCTTCCAATCCGATCGGGAACGGCAGGTTCCGCGCATCGTTGCACCGCGCCTGTTGGGGCGTCCAGTAAGTGCACGCTTAGTACGAGTTGTGCCTGTCCTTGATGCCCTGGTCACGACCACCCCTGGCGGTCTGAGACCATGGAGCCCATGGGTCAGTCGGAAAGCCGCGAGGGGGAGCTCGCGAAGCTGCCCCCTGGGCAGCGACTGCAGCGCGGTTGGCCGGTTACGCACTATGGGCCGGTTCCCAAGTTCAGGCCGGACCGCTGGGAGTTCCGGGTCTTCGGCGCCACGGCCGATGGCGAAAAACACTGCTGGACGCATGAGGAGTTCTCGGCCCTCCCGTACTCGACGGTCGTCGCCGATCTGCACTGCGTCACCAAATTCAGCATGCTCGACGCCGAATGGGGCGGGGTTTCCGCACTGGAGATCGCGAAGCTCGCACCGCCCGCGCCCGACGTCACCCATGTGATGGTGTGGGCCGAATACGGGTTCAGCTCGAATCTGCGGCTGGCGGACTTCATGGCGAAGTCCACGATTTTCGCCACCCACAAGGACGGCGAGCTGCTCACCGCGGAGCATGGCTTTCCGGCGCGACTGGTGGTGCCCCATCTGTACGCCTGGAAGGGCCCGAAATGGGTGCGCGGGGTGGAGTACATGACCGCCGACCGCCGCGGATTCTGGGAGGAGCGCGGCTATCACAACATCGGCGACCCCTGGGCGGAGCAGCGCTACTCCTACCAGGAGGAGCCGGGCGACGGCCCGGAGTTCTAGGGGCTCCGCCGTACGGCAGGGGCCTCGCCCCCGGTTCCCGGGGTCTGGGGCGGGGCCCCGGTTGCAGGGCCCAGTCAGTGGTACTGGTGGACCACCGCATGCCCCTTGCCCCGCCCGATCATCCACCTGTTGACCGGCGTGGTGACCAGGAACGCCACCACGAACGACAGGGCCAGGCTGAGCCAGAAGAGGGCGTCCGACAGCGTCGCGTCCATCGCGCCAGGGAAGACGGCGATCGTCGCGTTGTCGGCCAGCTCCATGATCGTGATCGATACGGTGTCGGCCGCCAGCGCCACCCGCAGCGCGCTGCGCAGCCCCAGCCCCGCCCGCAGCACGCCCCGCATCGTCAGGGAGTAGCCGAAGACGAAGGCGAGCACGATCGCGAGGACCATGGTCGGGACGTTGTGCCAGGCCAGGGCCGTGCCGATGGCCATGCCCGCGACCTCGCCGATGGCGCAGCCGGTGAGGCAGTGCAGGGTGGCCTGGGCGGCCATCGGCCAGCTGGTCGCGCCCACGCGGTGCCCATCGTGCCCATCGTGCCCATTGCGCTCATTGCGCTCATTGCGCTCATTGCGCTCATGGCGCTCATGGCGCTCATGGCGCTCATGAGGTCCGCTCTGCGTGTGCTGCTCATGCTGTCGCATGTCCATACCCCCAGCGGCGATCGCGGATCAGTCGACCACTGTCAACGCTATACCCCCTAGGGGTATTCCTTTCGCGTTGCGCCGGGCGCGCTCTCAGGCCACCCCGGCGCGCAGTTCCTTCAGCCGGGCCACATCCGCCGCATGCCCCTCCGTACCGCCCGGCGTCTCGATCACCAGCGGCACCCCGTCGGTCGCGGGGTGGGTGAACAGCTCGCGGAACGGCTCCGCCCCGATGTGCCCGGCGCCGATGTTCGCGTGCCGGTCCTTGTGGGCGCCGACCACGTCCTTGGAGTCATTGGCGTGGATCAGCCTGAGCCGCCCCGCACCGGCGACGGCCACCAGCTCGTCCAGGGTCTGCTTCACACCGCCCGGGGCGGCGAGGTCATGGCCCGCCGCGAACACATGGCAGGTGTCCAGGCAGACCCCGAGCCGGGGATGCCGGTCGAGCGCCTGGACATACGGGCCCAGGTCCTCCACCAGCGCGCACAGCGAGGTGCCCTGCCCCGCGGTCGGCTCCAGCAGCAGCCAGGGGTCGTCGTCCCGGGTCAGCTCGTCCAGCAGCGGCAGCACCCGCTCCCGTACCTGCGCGATCGCCGTGGCGCGGGGGCGTCCGCCGGTCGCCGAGCCGGTGTGGACGACCACGCCCAGCGCGCCGATCTCCCGGCCGCGCCGGAGCGAATGGCGCAGGGACTCCACGGAGCGTTCGGCCGTGGCCCCGGTGTGCGAACCGAAGTTGATCAAGTACGGGGCGTGGACGTACGCCGGTATCGACCGCTCGGCGCAGCCGGCGCGGAACGCCTCGTCCTGGGCGGGCGTACCGGCCGGGGTGGCCCAGCCGCGCGGATTGGCGACGAAGACCTGGACGGTCTCGGCGCCGATGTCGGCGGCGTGCGCCAGACCGACGGTGGCGAGGCCACCGGCCACCCGGATATGGCCACCGATGGGGTTGCGGATGCGATGTGTGCTCACGTCATCAAGGGTCCCAGGTGCGACGGGGTGCGGGGGCCCGCGCTGTCCCTCGTCTTGTCCTGTGCGAGGTGATGGCCCCCGGGCCGGGGCCCGCCGTGGGGCCTCAGAACACGCCGCCCTTGGTCCTGATGGTGATCGTGCTGCCCTTGGGCGCCTCGTCGCCGCCCTCGACCGACTGGTCCCGCACCGTATCCCCGGGGAACAGCAGCGCCTTCTTGACGTCCACCTCGAACCCGGCGTCCTCCAACTCCGCCTTGGCGTCGTCCACGTTCATCCCCGTGACGTCCGGCACCTCGACCATCTGCGCACCCTTGGAGACCGTCAGGGTCACCGTGTCGCCCTTGGCCCCCTTGGCGTCCTCGTCGTCCGCCGACGGGGACTGCTCGGCGACCGAGCCCTTGTCCTCCTCCGAGAACACCTGCCGTTCGGCGATCTTCACCTTGAAGCCCGCGTCCTCCAGCGTGGACCGGGCCTCGTCGACCGAATCGCCCACCACGTCCGGGATGTCGATCGGCTGGCCCTTGCTGACCACGATCGACACGGGCGTCTCGGGGCGGCGCACGGAGTCCGGGCGCGGGCTGGTGGAGAGGACCGAGCCCTGGGCCGTCTCACTGCTGAAGCTGCCGGTGACCTTGCCGACCGTGAGCCCCTGGTCCGCGATCTTCCGCTTGGCCTCGGCCAGCGGCATGCCCACCACATTGGGCACCTCGGCCCGCGGCGGCCCCTGGGATACCCGGATGGTCACGGTGCCGCTGTCACGGACACGGTCACCAGGGCCGGGCTTGGAGCCGATGACCTTCCCCTTGGGGATGACGTCGCTGAACTCATTGACGACCTTCACCTCGAGACCCGCGCCGTGCAGCTTCTTCTCGGCCTCCGCCTGGGTCTTCCGCAGCACCGGCGGGACCTCGGTGAACTGGCCCGCGCTGACGTACCAGACCCCGATGCCCAGGGCGATCGCCAGCAGCACCGCGGCGGCGATCGTCACGATCGCGCGGCGCGGCAACCGGCCCCGGCCGCCGCGGCCGCCCCGGCGGTGCCCCTCCTGCCGGGGCGGTTCCAGGGGCAGCTCCAGACGGCTGGTGTGGTGGAACTGGTCCTGGTCGTCGACGGCCCCCGCCGGGCGCGGAATCACCGCCGTACGGTTCTCGGATCCGGCCGAGAGGTCCTCCTTGGCCTGCGGCGGCACCGCGTCCAGCTGGGCGTCGGTCAGCGCGGCCCGTACCGCCCGGGCCGTGCTCAGCAGCGCGACGGCGTCGGCGGGGCGCCCCTCGACGGCGCGCGCGGTGGCCGAGGCCACCAGCGCGTCCAGCTCCGGGGCGACCCCGGGCGCGAGGGCGGAGGGCGGCGGGACGTCCTCGTTCAGATGCTGATAGAGGACCTGCGCCGGGGTGCTGCCGCCGTGCGGCTTGGCGCCGGTCAGCATCTCGTAGAGCACCACACCGCAGGCGTAGACATCGGCGCGGGTGTCGGCCGTGCCGTACTCGATCTGCTCGGGCGCGAGATACGAGACGGTGCCGAGGACGCTGCCCGTGGAGGCGCTGGTGTTGGTGTCCACGGCCCGGACCAGGCCGAAGTCGGCGACCTTGACCCGGCCGTCGTCCCCGATCAGCACGTTCTCTGGCTTCATGTCGCGGTGGACGAAACCGGCGCGGTGGGCCGCCCCGAGCGCGGCCAGTACCGGCTCCAGGATGTCCAGCGCGGCGCGCGGACGCAGGGCCCCGCGCCCGCGGAGCACATCGCGCAGGGTGCAGCCGGAGACGTACTCCATGGCCAGATAGACATGGCTGCCGTCGGTGCCCTGGTCGTAGACGGCGACCACATTGGCGTGCGCGAGTCTCGCGACGGACTTCGCCTCCCGGATGAAGCGCTCGACGAAGGCGGCGTCGGAGGCGAGGCTCTGATGCATCACCTTCAGCGCGAGCACACGGTCCAGCCGGGTGTCGACGGCCCGGTAGACCGTCGCCATCCCGCCAACGGCGATGCGCGCCTCGATGCGGTAGCGGCCGTCGAGCTCCTGCCCGACGAGGGGGTCCTGGAGGGTCGTATCCACGGGGGAAGTCTACGAGGCGCCGATATCGGCCAGGACCGCCCGCCCCAGGTGGGACGGGTACTGCAGCGGAACGGTGACAGGGACGGGCCGGTTCCGGTGACCGCGGCGGGTCGGGGACGGCGGCCGCGGCGAGCCGGAATCGGTGGCCGCGGCCAACCGGGGACGGCAGCCACGGCGAACCGGGGACGGTGGTCGCGGGGAGGCGGGGACGGTTGCCGCGGCGGGTCAGTTGTGCGACGCGGCGGCGATCGCGGCCAGCTCCTCCAGGGCGGAGGTCCAGGACAGCGTGGCGTACTCGGCGTGCTTGGCCTTGGCGTCGTCGGGGATGGCCAGGGCGCGGATGCCGCTCTCCGCGAACCGCAGCCGGGTGCCCCGCCCCTCGGGCGCGAGCGCGAACTCCACGAGGGTGGCCGCGCCGGGGTCCGAGGGGGCGTGATCGGGCTCCAGGGCCAGCCGGAACCGGAAGAGGGCGTCCGGGACCGCGCGCTCGACCCGGCCGTGGAACTCTCCGCGCTCGTCCCAGCGGAACCGGAGCCGCCCGCCGGGGCGGGGGTCGATCTCGCAGCCGCCGGGGGCGTACCAGGCGCGGATGTGCTCGGGCGTCGTCAGCACCCGCCACACCCGGTCGGTCGGCGCCGGTACGTACACCTCGCGCTCGATCCGGTCGTCCACGGTCAGGGTCACGGTGACCACCTCCGGGCTGTGGGCTGCTCCCTCCCTCCACGGTAGGGTCTCGCCGCGCCGGGAGACCGGGGGCGAGCGCCCGGGGCCTAGCCGAAGGCCGGGCGCTCGGGGTCCAGGGCGGCCAGGCCCTCGGCCGGGCTCGACGCCTCGGCGAAGTGGCGGCGCGGGATCCGGCCCGCCCGGTGGGCCAGCCGCCCCGCCTCCACCGCGTGCCGCATCGCCGCCGCCATCAGCTCCGGCTCCTGGGCCCGGGTGACGGCCGAGGCGAGCATCACCGCCGCGCACCCCAGCTCCATGGCCAGCGCGGCGTCCGACGCCGTACCCGCGCCCGCGTCCAGGATCACCGGCACGGTGGCGCGCTCGGTGATCAGCTGGAAGTTGTGCGGATTGCGGATGCCGAGCCCGGAGCCGATCGGGGAGCCGAGCGGCATGATCGCGGCACAGCCGACGTCCTCCAGCTTCCGGGCCAGGACCGGATCGTCGTTGGTGTACGGCAGGACCGCGAACCCGTCGTCCACCAGGGTCTCGGCGGCGTCCAGCAGCTCGATCGGATCCGGGAGCAGGGTGCGCTCGTCGGCGACCACCTCCAGCTTGACCCAGTCCGTGCCCAGGGCTTCCCGGGCGAGGCGGGCGGTGAGTACGGCCTCACCGGCGGTGAAACACCCGGCGGTGTTGGGCAGTGGGCGGATCCCGTGCCGAGTGAGCACGGAGAGCACCGACCCCTGCACCGTGGGGTCGAGCCGCCGCATCGCGACGGTCGTCAGCTCGGTGCCGGAGGCCATTAGCGAACGCTCCAGGATCTCCAGACTGGGCGCACCGCCGGTGCCCATGATCAGCCGGGAGCCGAAGTCGGTCCCGGCGATGGTGAGCGGATCGGGCACGGCGAGCGACGCGCGGTCGGCGGCGCCGTGGGCGGCGGGGATGGCTGTGCTGCTCACAGTGCTCGTGCTGGGAGCCATGGGTGGGATCAGCCTCCTTGGACCGCGGTGAGGACCTCGACGCGATCACCGTCGCCGAGCGGGGTCTCGGACCACCGCGTGCGCGGGACGACCGTCTCGTTGACGGCGGCGGCGACGCCCGAGGGCGCCTGGGTGAGGGTCGCGACGAGCCGGTCGAGCGTGGTGCCCTCGGGCACCTCACGAGGCTCGCCGTTGACGGAGACGGTCATGTGTGCTGCTCCTGTACGGGGGAGTGCGCGGCACCTACGGGGGAGTGCGCGGCACCGGGGGCGGCCGGGGCCGCCGCGGTGTCCGGCGGGGCCGTGAAGCGCCGGGGGGTGAACGGCCGGGCTTCCGGGGGGAGTTCTCCGCTGGTCAGGGCCTCGGCCATGACATCGCCGGTGATCGGGGTGAGGAGCACCCCGTTGCGGAAGTGGCCGGTGGCCAGCAACAGCCCCGGCAGCGCGGTCGGGCCGAGCATCGGGGCGTTGTCGGGGGAGCCGGGGCGCAGCCCGGCGGACGTCTCCACCAGCGGCAGTTCGGTGATGCCTGGCACCACTTCATGGGCGTCCCGCAGCAGTTCGTACACCCCGCCCGCGGTGACCGTGGTGTCCCAGCCCAGCTCCTCGCTGGTCGCGCCGATGACCAGCTCGCCGTTCTCGCGGGGCACCAGGTAGACCGGCCCGCCGCGCACCACGGCCCGTACGGTACGGGAGAGGAACGGCGCGTACCGCTCGGGCACCGACAGCCGCACCACCTGTCCCTTGACGGGCCGTACGGGCGGCAGGACGTCGTCGGGGACGCCCGCGAACCGTCCGCTGAGGCTGCCCGCGGCCAGTACGGTGCGCTCGGCGGCCAGGCGGGTACCCCCGGTCAGCTCGACCCCGGCGGCGCGGTCACCGCCGCCGTTGCCATTCAGCAGCAGCCGCTCCGCGCGGTCGCGGTGGAAGGCGACCCCGGCCCGCTCACACGCGGTGAGCAGCGCCGCGGTCAGCCGCCGCGGATCCACCTGGTGGTCACCGGCGACCCGCAGCCCGCCGTGCACGCCCGGCGAGAGCATCGGCTCCAGACGGCGGCATTCGCGACCCGTCAGCCACTCGGACTCCAGCCCGAGCCCCTGCTGGAAGGTGTGGAGCTCGCGCAGATGGGCGCGGTCGTCGGCGTCGAACGCGACGGCGAGCGTGCCGCACGCGCGGTGGCCCACGTCCTGGCCGCTGGCCTCCTCCAGCTCGGTCACGAAGTCCGGATAGCGGCGCGCGGAGGCCATATTGAGGCCGAGCAGGGTCTGCTCGCCGTAGTGCAGCTCGGTGACGGCCGCCAGCATCCCGGCCGCGACCCAGGCGGCTCCGCCGCCGGGCGCCGGGTCGACGAGCGCGGTACGCAGCCCCCGCTGGGCCGCCCGCCAGGCCGTGACCAGCCCGATGACGCCGCCTCCGATGACGAGGGCGTCGTAGCGTCTGACGAGGGCGTCGTAGCGTCCGCCGCCGGGTGGCGACCCGCCCGATGTGTGAGGCCCGTCGTCGTGACCTGGTGCGTGCGTGGACACGCTGCCCCTCCCTTCGCCGGCATGACCCGGATCAGGTTCGTACGGTCGGAGGCCGTTCCAGCCTCCCTCTCAGCCCGGTCCGCCCGGGCTCCCGCGAGTGCTCTGTGCCGCCACCCTAGTACGTGCCCCGAATGACCCGAAAGAGCGACCACACCCCAGGAGACCCAGCCCCCGGGCGCGTCTATCCAGCCCCTCCGGCGCTTGAGCCGGGTTCGGGACGTGAATCGCATATTTCAGCCCCTCCGGCGTTTGAGCCGGGTCTGGGACGTGAGCCGCATATTTCAGCCCCTCCGGCGTTTGAGCCGGGTCTGGGACGTGAGCCGCATATTTCAGCCCCTCCGGCGTTTGAGGAGCGGGGTCCGGGGCGGAGCCCCGGCGGGGGAGAAGGGGGCGGAGCCCCCTCTCGGGAACCGCTCTGTGTCCGACCTCTCGCAAGCCGCTCTCCAGTCCGCCCCACCAGCCGCAATACAGTGATCGTGTGAGCGACGATGAGACGACGACGAAGACGACGACGAAGCCGTCCTCGAACGGCGGCGGACAGCGCGTGGTGATCGTCGGAGCGGGCATGGCCGGCGTACAAACCGCCGTCGCGCTGCGCGAACAGGGCTGGACCGGGGAGATCGTCCTGCTGGGCGCGGAGCCCCACCAGCCCTACGACCGGCCGCCGCTGTCCAAGGCCGTACTGCTCGGAAAGGCCGAGGGCTCGACGCTCGACGTCGACTTCGCCGGGCTCGGCATCGGCCTGCGCCTGGGCGTCCAGGTCACCGGCCTGCGCCCGGACAAGCGACTCGTCGAGACCGCGACCGGCCAGCTTCCGTACGACGTCCTGGTGATCGCCACCGGCGCCGAGCCGATCCCGCTGCCGGGCGGCGAAGCAGAGCCCGGCGCCGAGCCCCGCGCCGAGCCCCGCGTCCATCTGCTGCGCACGCTGGACGACGCCGAGCGGCTGCGCCCGGTGCTCGCCCGGCAGCGCGAGATCGCGGTCGTGGGCGCGGGCTGGATCGGCGCCGAGTTCGCCACCGCCGCACGCGAGGCGGGCTGCGCCGTCACCGTCGTCGAGGCCGCCGACCGGCCGCTGGCGGGCGCGCTCCCGGCCGAGGTCGCGGCCCCCATGGCGGCCTGGTACGCGGACTACGGCGCCCGGCTGGTCACGGGCGCCCGAGTGGCCGCCGTGGACGAGAACGGGCTGCTGCTCGGCGACGGCACCCGGCTGCGCGTGGGCGCGGTGGTCGTCGGGATCGGCGCCCGGCCCGCCACGGACTGGCTGGCGGGCTCGGGCGTGGAGCTGGCCGGGGACCGTTCCGTCGCCGCCGACGACCGGCTGCGCACCTCCGCGCCGGACGTCTACGCGGTCGGCGACTGCGCCTCCTTCCCGTCCGCCCGCTACGGAACGCGACTGCTGGTGCACCACTGGGACAACGCGCTCCAGGGGCCGCGCACCGTCGCCGCCAACGTGGTCGGAAGCCGGACCGCCGCCCACTTCCCCGGTGTGGTCTACGACCCGGTGCCCTACTTCTGGTCCGAGCAGTTCGGGCGCTTCGTGCAGTACGCCGGGCACCACTCGGAGGCCGACGAGCTGGTCTGGCGCGGCGATCCGGCCGGTGCCGCCTGGTCGGTGTGCTGGCTGCGCGAGGGCGCCTTGGTCGCCCTGCTGGCCGTCGGCCGTCCGCGCGATCTGGCCCAGGGGCGCAAGCTGATCGAGCGCGGTGCCTGGCTGGACCGGACGCGGGCCGAGGACCCCTCGGTGCCGCTGAAGTCGGCCGTACTCTGACCGGTGGACCGACCGCCGGTCGGCCGTCGGCCGGGGTGCCCGGGGCGGGGCGGGCGGTCCGCGTGGCGGGCGCCCGGCTACCCACTGTCAGTCCCAGATGGCAGGCTTGTTCCGTGACCGAGATTGACGCAAAGATCGATGCTCTCGTCCCCGCCTGGCTCACCCTCCCCGATGTCGCCGAACGGCTGGGGGTCGAGGTGACGCGCGTCCGGCAGCTGGTCAAGGAGGGCCAGCTGATCGCCGTGCGCCGTGGTGAGAACCGGGTCCTTCAGGTGCCCGAGGAGTTCATCGGTGACGGAAAGGTCGTCAAGGGCCTCGTGGGGACCTTGACGCTTCTGAAGGACGACGGCTTCAGCGACGAAGAGATGCTGGAGTGGCTTTTCACCCCTGACCCAAGCCTGCCCGGCACCCCGGCACGGGCGCTGAGCGAGAATCGCGGCACGGAAGTGAAGCGGCGCGCTCAGGCTCTCGCCGTCTGACCCTCGCCGTCGTCATCGCACCTGATCGCACCTGATCGCAGCTGATCGCCTCGCACCTGGCGTACGGGCCGGGCTCCATCACGGCCCGTACGCCGCCCGACCCTCCGGGGGAGCCCATGTCCGCCAGCGCCACTGCCGCCACCGTCTCCGCTCGGGAGCGGCTGGCCGACGCCCGCCTCTATCTGTGCACCGACGCCCGGAAGCGCCAGGGCGATCTGCAGGAGTTCCTGGACGCCGTCCTGGGGGCGGGGGTGGACATCGTCCAGCTGCGGGAGAAGGAGATGGAGGCGGCGGAGGAGCTGGACCACCTCCAGGTCTTCGCCGACGCCTGCCGTCGGCACGGCAGGCTGCTGGCGGTCAACGACCGGGCCGATATCGCGCATGCCATCGGCTCGGACGTGCTTCATCTGGGCCAGGGCGATCTGCCGGTGCCAGCGGCGCGCGCGATCCTCGGCGAGGACGTGCTGATAGGGCGCTCCACCCACGCGGAGGCCGAGGTGGACGAGGCGGCGGTCCAGCCCGGTGTGGACTATTTCTGCACCGGCCCCTGCTGGCCCACCCCCACCAAGCCGGGCCGCCCGGCGCCGGGGCTGTCCCTGGTGCGCCACGCCGCCGCGCTGGGCACGGAGCGGCCGTGGTTCGCCATCGGCGGAATCGACGCCGCCAACCTGGACCAGGTCCTGGAGGCGGGCGCCCGCCGCATCGTCGTGGTCCGGGCCATCACGGCCGCCGACGATCCGGCGGGGGCGACGGCGGAGCTGGCGAAGCGGGTCCGTACGGCGACCTGACCGGGGTCCGTACGGCGACCTGACCGGGGTCCGGCCCGGACAGAGCCGTCCGCGCTGCGGGAAAGTGAGCTGGCAAAACCCCCATATCTCCGGGGCCGGGTGGGCGTAGCCCGGCCGGGTCGATAGCCTGCACATATGGCCCTAGGCACCGCTTCCACCAGGACCGATCGCGCCCGGACCGTGCGCGATCTGCTCGCGTCGGGCGAGCAGTCGTATTCCTTCGAATTCTTCGCCCCCAAAACGGCGAAGGGCGAGCAGACGCTGTGGAACGCCATCCGCAGGCTGGAAGCCGTCTCGCCCACCTTCGTGTCCGTGACCTACGGAGCCGGCGGTTCCTCCCGCGAGGGCACCGTGCGCGCCACCGAGCGCATCGCGACGGACACCACGCTCACCCCCGTCGCCCATCTGACCGCGGTCAATCACTCCCGGGCCGAGCTGCGCAACATCATCGGGCAGTACGCGGGCGCCGGGATCCGGAACATGCTGGCCCTGCGCGGCGACCCGCCGGGCGACCCCCTGGGGGAGTGGATCCAGCACCCCGACGGTCTCACCTACGCCGCCGATCTGGTCCGGCTGATCAAGGAGTCCGGCGACTTCTGCGTCGGCGTGGCCGCGTTCCCCGAGATGCACCCCCGCTCGACGGACTGGGACACCGACATCCGTCACTTCATCGACAAGTGCCGCGCGGGCGCCGACTTCGCCATCACGCAGATGTTCTTCTACCCCGAGGACTATCTGCGGCTGCGTGACCGGGTCGCCGCAGCGGGCTGTACGACACCGATCATCCCTGAAATCATGCCGGTCACGAACGTCAAGCAGATCGAGCGGTTCGCGCAGCTCAGCAATGCGGCGTTCCCGCCCGAACTGGCTGAGCGGATCCTGGCGGTGAAGGACGACCCGGCGGCTGTACGCTCGATCGGGATCGACTACGCCACGAAGCTGTGTGCGCGGTTGATGGCCGAGGAGATCCCCGGGCTGCACTTCATTACCCTGAACCACTCCACGGCGACGCTGGAAATCTACGAGAATCTGGGACTGCATCAGCGGTCCTGATGACGGCAGCCGACGGGCGGCCGCACTGAGAGGGGCGGGCATGGGCTGGACGGTCCTCTACATCGCATTCGGCGTCGTCGCGCTGTGGCTGCTGGGAGAGGTCCTCCTGCAGTACAAGGCGCGACTCCGCTGGCGGCTGCTGGCCTTCGTCGGCTTCCTGGGCGTGGTCGTCGGTGTGCTGATCCCGTCGGTTCCGGTGATCGGGGTGGGCGCGATCGCCTTCGCCATCGGCCAGACGTATGTGACGCTCTCCTTCCGGCGCGGTTTCGCGGCGGGCTGGGCGCTGCGCGGCGGGCTGCCGGGGCTGCTCGGGCGCGAGGGGAGGAGCATCCGGCCGGACGACGCGGACAAGGAGCCGATCCTCGAGGTCTCCGACCTGGAGACGGTTCCGGCGGCGCAGCCGGAGCGGCCCGTCTATCAGCCGCAGCCCCAGCCGGAGCCGCCCGCCTACCAGCCGCAGCCGATGCCCGACGACACCGGTGAGTACGGCGTCTACGAGGAGCCGTCGCCCTTCACCCCGGCCTCGGGCACGTACAGCGACGCGGCGGCGGACGGCTACAGCCCGTACGAGACGTACGGGGGCTACGGCGCGCAGCAGCAGGACCACAGCCAGGGGCAGGGCCACGGCTACGGCCAGGACGTCTACGCGGACCAGATGAGCCAGGCCGGGCAGTACGGCTATGGGAACGAGGCGTACGCGGCCTACGGCCAGGACCCGTACGGCGGCGCCCAGCCCCAGGCCCAGCCCTATGACCAGTCCGCCTACGACCAGCAGGCGTACGACCAACAGGCGTACGGCCAGCAGCAGTACGCCGACCAGTACGCGGCCTACGGTCAGCAGGATCCGTACGGCGGGGCCTACGGCGGTGGCGACCACTGGGCGGCCGAGGCCGGTTACCCCGCGCCGGACCCGGCGTACGACGTGATGCAGTCCGGCGGGCCCTGGGTGCCACAGCAGCGCGAGGGCGACGCCGCACCCCCGGCGGACCAGCAGGCGTACCCGTACCAGCAGCAGGGCTACCCCCAGGGGTTCGACGAGCAATACCGCTACTGACCTCCCCCGACAGGTAGTTGCCGCTCCGGCGAGCGGCCCCCGCCCACGCGTTTTGCGGGGCTCGCGCTCGCTGCCCCGCCGGGTCCCGCACTGCGGTCAGACCGCGCCGCCCGGCCGCCCGCCACGGCGGGGACCCGCCACCCGGCCCCCGCGCTGCGCGGGGGAGGCGCCGCTCGGCCTCGCGCTACGGCCGGTCCGCCCCGCCGAGGCCCGCCCTACGGCGGGGAGGCGCCGCTCGGCCCCGCGCCGCGGGGAGCCGCTGTCACTGGGAGCCGTGCCAGTCCTTGCCCTCGACGATCAGCCCGGCCACCAGTGCGCCCGACATCCCGGCGTGGGCGAGCCCGCCGCCCGGGTGGGCCCAGCCGCCCGCCAGATACAGGCCCGGTATCCGGGTGGCGTTGGCGGGCCGCAGAAACGCGCCGTCCGCTCCCGCGAGCACCGGGCCAGGAACGCCACCGCCCCGGGCGCCCGTCTGCGCCGCGGTGTCGGCGGGTGTGCGGACCTCATGCCACAGGAGCCGCCCCCGCAGCTCCGGTATCGCCACCTCGGCGGCCGTGATCAGCCGCTGGGCGTCCTGCTCCGCCGCCGCGCGGTCCGTCCAGTCCACCGGGCCGTGCGGGGCGACGACCGCGGTGAGGGTGACGGCCTCGTGCTCCGCGTCCGGGCGCACCGCGGGGTCGTCCGGGCGCAAGACCGTCACCGTGGGGCGGGGGCAGGGCTCGCGGAGCCCCGGGCCGTCGCCGAAGACGGCGGCCAACTCCGCGTCGCGGTCCGGGGCGTGGACCACGGTGCGGTGCGCGGTGCCCTCGGGGCGGGCGCCGCGCAGCGCCAGAAGGACGGTCAGCCGCCCCGGTGTGCCGCCGCCCGCACCGGGCTCCGGCCGCACGTCCCCCTCCCGCCAGGGCCCCGCCCCGCCGAGCAGCGGGGGCAGCAGCGCGGGGTCGATGCCCGAGATCACCGAATCGGCCTCCGCGACGGTGCCGTCGGCCAGCTCCACACCCGCCGCACGGCCGTCCTTCTCCACGATGCCGGTGACTTCGGCCTCGAAGTGGAACTCCACCTTCCGCTGGCGGCAGCGCTCATGGACGGCATCGGCGAGCGCCCGCATCCCTCCGCGCACGTACCAGGTGCCGAACGTCTGCTCCACATACGGCAGCACGGTGGCCGCGGCGGGGGCGGCGCGCGGGTCCAGGCCGTGCGCCAGCGCATGGCTCTCCAGGAGGGCCACCGCGCGCGGATCCCCCAGCTCGCGCCGGGCCACCTCGGCGAGCGTGGGCGGCCCGTCGGCGCCGCCCCGGCGGAACAGCCCGCCCAACCGGCCGCGCCGCACGGGGACGGCCGGATAGGGATCGCGGCCCAGGACCCGCCAGTCGGCGCGCAGCGGCTCCTCCAGGAGCGGTCTGCGGGTGGCGTCCCACACCTCGCGCGCCCGGTTGAGCAGATCGCTCCAGCGCTCGCCCGCGCCCGCGCCGAAGGCGGCGTCCAGCGCCCGGACCACCCCGGCCCGCGAGGCGTTGGGCAGCCGGACGTCCGTGCCGTCGGCGAAGAGGTGCCGGACCGCCGGGTCGACCTGGACGAGCTCGACGCTCTGCTCCAGGGTCTGCTTGCCCGTCTTCACGAACAGGTCCCGGTGGACGGCGGGCAGCTGCAGCAGCCCCGGGCCCGTGTCGAAGCGGAAGCCGTCCCGCTCGAAGCGGCCGACCCCGCCGCCATGGGTGCGCCCGCGCTCGTACACCACCACCCGGTGGCCCGCCACGGCCAGCCGGGCGGCCGCCGCCATGGCGCCCACCCCGGAGCCGATCACCACAATCCGTGCCATGACCGTGACTGTATCCGCCCCCACCGACAGCCGGGTCACCGTGCCTGGGGACGAGCGCGCAGAGCTGAGTACGCGTACTCAGCCGGGGAGATGAGTAGCCGTGCGGATGGGCCGCCACCTGCGCGGACGGGAGAGTGGGGACCACGGAAGGGCCACGCGCCGCACCGCCGGCACGGGGCGGCGGAACGGCGCGGGCCCGGACGAAAGGTGGGAGTCACCGGGAGTCTCTGGACCAGGAGCCTCCAACGGGGGAAGTACGGGGGAGTTACGGGGGGAGGCGCTGTTCCGGTCAGGCCGATGAGAGTCGGTCTGCCGGAACAGCGCCTTCTGCTTTCACCCCGGGGCCCACGGATTCACCCCGAGGCCACGGTCCCGCCGACGCGGCCCTGCAGCAGCCGTGACAGCGCCGCGTGCACATCCTCCAGCGAACGCTCCGGCTGATAGGACTGCCAGTCGAGCGCCGCCACCAGCACCATCCCGAACAGCGCCGAGGCCGTCAGCGGGATGTCGATGTCCTCGCTGAGTTCCCGCGCGGCCACCCCGGCCCGCAGCTCGGCCTCGATCACCGCTATGGCCCGCTGCCTGACCATCATCAAGGTGGACTGCCAGGCGCGGTTGGTGCGCCACAGCTCGGCCACGTACAGCTGGGTCAGCGACGGATAGCGGGAGATGAAGTCCAGCCCGGCCCGGACCATGGCGTCCAGGGCGTCCACATGGCTGCCGCCGCGCTCGGCGTTCTCGTCGGCGGCGGTCTGGAGGGAAGCGGTCAGCAGCTCGATGCCGTGCTGCAGCAGCTCCTCGAAGAGCACGGTCTTGCTGGCGAAGTTGTAGTAGACCGTGCCCTTGGCCACCCCGGCCCGCTCGGCGATCTCGTCCACGGTGGTGGAGGAGAAGCCCTGTTCGGCGATGAGGGTGACCGCTGCCTCGAAGAGTTTCTGCCGGGTGGCCTGGCGGCGCGTGCTGCTGTCCATGGCGCCGATTCTGCCCGTTGCCGCTGTTCTCCCGCTTACAGGCTCAGCTCCGGGTGCAACCGGTCCACCGTCCACACCTGTCGGCGCCGTGCCGACCACGCGGTGAGCGCCAGGGCGGCCACGGTGAATCCGATGAGCACTCCGCAGGCCAGCCACACCGGTCCCAGCCCGCCGCCGGTGATCAGTCGGCGCAGCCCGTCCACCACGTAGGTCATCGGCAGGAAGGGGTGGATGGCGTTGAAGAAGCGCGGACTGGTCTGTACCGGATAGGTGCCGCCCGCCGAGGTCAGCTGGAGCATCAGCAGGGCCAGCACCAGGATCCGGCCGGCCGGTCCGAAGCGGGCGTTCAGCCACTGCACGATCGCCGCGAAACACACGGTCACCAACGTCAGGAAGCCGAGCGTGCCGGCGGCCCGCACCATGTCGAGGCCGATCGCCCAGTGCAACACCGCCATCAGGGCCAGCGTCTGGAACACGCCGATCGCGGCGACCGGGAGCCAGCCCGCGAACGCGATCCGCCAGGAGGAGGCGCCCGCCGCGAGCGCGCGCCCGTTGAGCGGCTGGATCAGCATGTAGGCCACCATCGCGCCGACCCACAGGGAGAGCGGGATGAAGTACGGGGCGAAGCCCGTGCCGTAGTTGGGCGCCTTGTGCAGCGCCTGGTTGACCAGCCGTACCGGATCGGACATGACCTCCGTACGGGCGTCACGGTCCTGCTTGCCGTAGTCGGGGATCTTGGCGGCGCCGTCGTGCAGACCGCCGGAGAGCTTCCCGGAGCCGTCCACGAGCCGGTACATCCCGCCGCCCAGGGTGTCCGCGCCGCCGCGCGCCTTACCGACGCCGCTGTCGAGATCGGACGCGCCGGTCTTGGCGGTGCTCAGCCCGGTGTGCAGGGTTCCGGCGCCCTTGGCGACCTTCCGCGCCCCGGAGTTGAGGGTGTTGATCTTCCGTACGGCGGAGTCGAGGTCGGTGTCCAGGTGCGGGGCGTGGTGCGCGAGCCAGAGCGCCTGGCCGTGCAGATCGTCCAGCTGGCCGCCCAGGGTGTCGAGTTGTCCGGTGTGGTCCTGGACCAGCTCGTTGACGTCCTCGGCCACATCGGCGGCGGTGTCGGCCGCCGTCACCGACTTCTTCAGCGCGGGGCAGTCCGGGCCGAGGGACACCGCGCCCTCGCAGCGGGTCCGGTAGTCGGCGGCGAGGCCATCGGACGCCTTGCGGGCCTTGGTGGCCGCCGTGGAGGTCTTCTCGGGCAGGGTGTCGAGGTTGTCGGACGCCTTCTGGGAGGCGTCGGCGACCAGTTGGGAAATGTCGCCGATCTCCTTGCCGTGCTCCTTGAGGAACGGGCGGACCTTGGCCGCCACGTCGTTGACCTTGTCGGACAGGGACTGGGTGCCGTCGGCGACCCCGCCCGCGCCGGCCCGGAGCGTCCCGGAGCCCTTGTAGAGCGTGCCGAGCCCCGACTTCAGATCGCGGCTGCCCTCCTTGGCCTTCACCAGGCCCTTGGCGAGGTCGTCCGCGCCCTTCTTGGCCCTGCCGATGCCCTGACCGAGCTTGTCGGCGCTCTTGGCCGCCTTCTCCGTCTCGCCGTGGATGTCGGCGAAGGAGATGAAGATGTTGTCGTAGAAGCCGCGGGACGCCTTGGTGGAGGCCGCGGAGCGCACCTCGGCGAAGACCGAGCGGGAGATCTGGCCGACGATGTAGTTGTTGGCGTCGTTGGTGCGCACCTTGAGGGCGCCGGTCTCCGGGGACTTCCCGGAGCTGGAGGCGATCTGGCGGCTGAAGTCCGGGGGGACGGTCAGCGAGAGGTAGTACGTGCCGTTCGCGACGCCCTTACGGGCCTCGGCGGCGCTCGTGGGGCGCCAGTCGAAGGTCTCGCTGTCGAGCAGCTTGCCGGTGATGTCGTCGCCCGCGGTGAGGCGCTCGCCCTTCACGGTGGCGCCGGTGTCCGAGTTGACCAGGGCGACCGGGATCTTGTCGAGCTTGCCGTACGGATCCCAGAAGGACCACAGGTACAGCGCGCCGTAGAGCAGCGGCAGCAGGAGCAGGGCGGCGAGCGCCGCGCGCGGCAGCTTGCCCCTCCCGAACCGCTTCAGCTCAAGCGCGGCGAGCTTCGGCGAGCGCATCCGCCGACCCCTCCTCGTTCTCTTCGTGTTCGTGTTCGTCGGTGGCGGGCGCGTCGGCCTTCTGGGTCCGGCGGGCCGTCCCGCCGCTCTCGGCGGCGCTGGTGCGCGCGGTGCGGACCACGACCGCCCCGGGCGGGGCCTGGCTGCACACCGCGAGGACCGTGGTGCCGTCCTCTGCGACCCCGCGCAACAGCGCCCAGGCCACCGCGCGGTCGGCGTCCGAGAGCTTCAGGTCGGCGTCGTCGACGGCCAGCAGCCGGGGCCGGGCGATGAGCGCGAGGGCGATCGACAGCCGCAGCGCCTCCAGCCGCTCCAGGTCCCGTACGGCCGTACGCGGCCCCTTGGGCAGTGTGTCGAGGTTCAGCCCGGCGGCCGTAAGGGCGGCGTCGATCGCGGCCCGTGACGCGGCGGCCCGCTCCCGGCGCGGGCGCAGCAGCCCGCGCGGGGAGTCGGCGAACCGGCGCCGCAGCAGGGCCCGCTCGCGCAGGTGCTCGGCGACCGTGAGCACCGGGTCGAGCTCGGAGACGCCCGGCACGTGCGCGAGCGCGCTGATCCGGCGTATGCGCGCCATTTGTTGGGGCACCCGGAAGCCATCGACACCGCAGTCTCCCTCGGTGGGGCGCATCCGGCCGGTGAGCGTCAGCAGCAGGGAGGTGCGGCCCGAGCCGGACGGGCCCTCGACCGCGATCAGCGCACCCGGGTCGGCGGCGATGTCGGCACCGCGGAACGCCCAGCCGCGCGGCCCCTTGACGCCGAGCCCCGAGGCCGTCACCGCCGCCCCGGTCTCCGCTTCTGGGGTGCCCCCCACACAGATCACTTCCTTGACTTTTGAACTGACTGGTCAGTGCAAAAACAAGTATGGAGCATGGCGGGGCGAGGCCGAAGACCGGGTCGTTCGCGCTGGTCAGGGCCGATTGTCAGTGGTGTGCCCCACGATGGCCCTATACGGCGGTCGCTCTACCACACGAGCGGCCGTCACGCGACGACAGGAGGTTCGTCATGGCCAGTACCGCCGCAGCGCGCCGGCACCGTGCCGCCGCCCCTGCCCCCTCGTTGACCGGTCCCGCGACCGATGTCCACCCCGTGCTGCGCCGCGCGTCCGCCCCGCCCGCCGCCGCGGCCCTCCTCACCCAGGCCCATGAGGGTCTTGAGGAGGCCGCCGCGCTCGAGACCGCCAACGAGCGCTTCGCGGCCGCGCATCTGGCCGCGCTGCGCACGGCCGCCGCCGTGCTCGCCGTGCGCGGTCGCCCCGAGTCCACCGCGCGCCGCCGCGTCCGGATCCGCAGCGCCTGGGAGGTGCTGCCCGAGGTCGCGCCCGAACTGACCGAGTGGAGCGCCCTGTTCGCCTCCGGCGCCGAGCGCCGCGCCCGCGCCGAGGCGGGGATACAGGGCGCCGCGAGCCCGCGGGACGCGGACGATCTGCTGCGCGCCACCGCGATGTTCCTGCGCCTGGTGGAGCGCATGCTGGTGCTCCAGCCCGCCCTGCCCCACCAGGGGCCGGACGACGAGCCGGGCCCGCCGGGGGCCTGAGGGGCGGTATCGGTGGGGGCGGCCAGGCATCCGCGCGGGGGCGGCCCGGCACCCGTGCGGGGGCGGGGGGCCCCCGTGGCCGCCTCGGCGCGGCCCGCCCCACGGAGGTAAGCGGCCCGCCCCGCGGAGGCAATAGGC
>NZ_LAKD02000040.1 GCF_000968685.2 Streptomyces antioxidans | reverse complement strand
CCCGCACACCCGCACACCCGCACACCCGCACACCGAAGCCTGCCCCCCACGCCCTGAAGTGCTGCCTCCACGCCCTGGACCCTGGGCCCGCATCCCATACCCTCAGCCCGCTCTCCCGCGCGCCGGGCCCTTGAGCCCGCCCTCCCCCACGCACCAAAGCCTGAGCCAACACCCTGCGTCCCGAGCCCACAGCCCTGAGCTGAGCCCGCATCCCGCGCACCGGAACCCTCAGCCCCCCTCCCACGCGCCCTCGCGGGCCCCACGGGCGCTCAGCCGAAGAACACCCCGAATTCCGAGTACAGCGCGGGATCGACGCCCTTGGTGCCCACCGCGGCCTCCGCGAGCGGCATCCGCACGATGTCCGTGCCGCGCAGCGCCACCATCGTGCCGAAGTCCCGGTCCTTGACCGCGTCGATCGCGCGCAGCCCGAAGCGGGTGGCCAGCCAGCGGTCGAAGGCGCTGGGCGTCCCACCGCGCTGGATGTGGCCCAGGACCGTGGTGCGGGCCTCCTTGCCGGTGTGATCGGCGATCTCATGGGACAGCCACTCGCCGATACCGGACAGCCGGACATGGCCGAACTCGTCCAGACTGGAGTCCTTGACCACCATCTGGCCCTCCTTCGGCACGGCCCCCTCCGCCACGACCACGATCGGCGCGTAACGGATCGTGAAGCGGTTCTCCACCCAGGCGCAGACCTGGTCGATGTCGAAGGGCTGCTCGGGGATGAGAATGACGTTGGCACCGCCCGCGATGCCCGAGTGCAGGGCGATCCAGCCGGAGTGCCGCCCCATGACCTCGACCACCAGGGTGCGGGTGTGGGATTCGGCGGTGGTGTGCAGCCGGTCGATCGCCTCGGTGGCGATGTTGACAGCGGTGTCGAAGCCGAAGGTGTAGTCGGTGCCCGCCACATCGTTGTCGATCGTCTTGGGCACCCCGACCACCTGGATGCCCTCGGCGGCCAGCGCCGCCGCGACCCCGAGCGTGTCCTCGCCGCCGATCGCGATGAGCGCGTCCACCTCGTACTCGGCGAGCGTCTCCCGCACCCGGTCGACCCCGCCCTCACCGGCCAGGGGGTTGGTCCGGGAGGAGCCGAGGATGGTGCCGCCGCGCGGCAGGATGCCGCGCACGGCCGGGACGTCCAGCGGCACGATGGCTCCTTCGAGCGCGCCGCGCCAGCCGTCCCGCACCCCGACGAACTCGAAGCCGTGCACCTCCACGCCCTTCCGGACGATGCCGCGGATCGCGGCGTTGAGCCCGGGGCAGTCACCGCCGCCGGTCAGCACACCGACACGCATCTCCGCTCCCTCCGCCAACGGCGCGGACCGCTGCCGCCGCCGCTCCTTCCGACGCCCACTCCGGCCACCCCCCTTTCCTCCAGAATCCACCCATTTGTAGCGCGGTGCCCACAGCGGCGTAGGGATGTCCCCACAACACCGATGTGGTCATCCGACTGATACGACTGATGCGCCAGAGGTGTGGATAGACTCTCGCAACTGCACAAGGGCACAGCGGGGAGAGGCAGCACAGATGGCCCAGGCGAAGAAAATCGCGCTCTATATGCTGATCGTCTTCGTGCTGTACACGATCATCAAGACGCCGGCCAGGGCAGCGGACCTCGTCCAGGTCGGTTTCGAGGGCATATCGGACGCCGCCAAGAGCGTCGGCGAGTTCATGACGGAATTGACCAACTAGCCTCGCCCCCTCCCGCCCCCACCCTCGAACCCTCGCTCCCCCCAGTCCCATATTGGGCGATTTCTTCATCAACACGTGGTAAAGCGGTGCTTGCACACAGTGCACATGTCTTGTGATGCTATGACCGCTTTTGCCGGGTGAGTACATCGTGAAGGGGTGGCGTGACCGTGTCGGCCCGTACCGCGCCCAGAACCCCGCCCCAGGGCGATGGCGGCAGCGACAGCGGCAGAAGCCGCGGGGCTGACGCCAGAGCGCTCACCCAGGTGCTCTTCGCCGAGCTCTCGGACCTCACTCCCGGAACCCCCGAGCACGCCCGCGTGCGCGCCGCGCTGATCGAGGCCAACCTTCCACTGGTCCGCTACGCCGCGGCCCGCTTCCGCAGCCGCAACGAGCCCATGGAGGACGTGATCCAGGTCGGCACCATCGGCCTGATCAACGCGATCGACCGGTTCGACCCGGACCGCGGGGTGCAGTTCCCGACCTTCGCCATGCCGACCGTCGTCGGCGAGATCAAGCGCTACTTCCGCGACAACGTCCGCACCGTCCATGTCCCGCGCCGGCTGCACGAGCTATGGGTGCAGGTCAACGGCGCGACCGAGGACCTGACCGTGCTGCACGGCCGCTCCCCGACGACGGCCGAGATCGCCGAACGGCTCAAGCTCAGCGAGGAGGAGGTGCTGGCCTGCATCGAGGCGGGCCGCTCGTACCACGCCACCTCCCTGGAGGCCGCCCAGGAGGGCGACGGACTGCCCGGCCTCGTCGACCGGCTCGGCTACGAGGACCCCGCGCTCGCCGGAGTCGAACACCGCGATCTGGTGCGCCATCTGCTCGTACAACTGCCCGAGCGCGAACAGCGTATCCTTTTGCTCCGTTACTACAGCAACTTGACGCAATCTCAGATCAGTGCCGAGCTCGGCGTCTCCCAGATGCATGTGTCCCGGCTGCTGTCCCGGAGCTTCGCCCGGCTGAGATCCGCAAACCGGATCGAGTCCTGATCCTTGCGAAGGACCCCCACCCCGGGGCCTCAAGGCTGTAATGTCGACATGGCGCTACAGCGTGTTGCCGACATGTGACATTCTGCAGGAACCGCGTTTGGCGCGGCCCGACCTCCGGTATTCAGGGGGAGGCTGCGTCGGACGCGAACCGCGCAGCTGGGATCCGTCCGCGACCTCTAGGGGGTGGCATGTCCGTAGAACTGGGCAGCTCGAAGGTGCTCAACAACGACGCACCGCACATGCCTGACGACTGCGACGCCATCGACACCCGCACCCTCTCCCGCTCCCTCTTCCTGCGGCTCGCCACACTCGACAAGGACAGCGCCGAGGCCGGCTACGTCCGTGACACCCTCATCGAGCTGAACCTCCCGCTCGTCCGCTACGCGGCGGCCCGGTTCCGCAGCCGTAACGAGCCGATGGAGGACATCGTCCAAGTCGGCACCATCGGCCTGATCAAGGCGATCGACCGCTTCGACTGCGAACGGGGCGTGGAGTTCCCGACGTTCGCCATGCCGACCGTCGTGGGCGAGATCAAGCGCTTCTTCCGCGACACCAGCTGGTCGGTGCGGGTCCCGCGGCGGCTGCAGGAGCTGCGCCTGGCGCTCACCAAGGCCAGTGACGAGCTGTCACAGAAGCTCGACCGCTCCCCGACCGTCACCGAGCTCGCCACGGCGCTGGGCGTCTCCGAGGAGGACGTGGTCGACGGGCTCGCGGTGGGCAATGCCTACACGGCCAGCTCGCTGGACTCCCCGTCCCCCGAGGACGACGGCGGCGAGGGGTCGCTCGCCGACCGGCTGGGGTACGAGGACAGCGCACTGGAGGGCGTGGAGTACCGCGAGTCACTCAAGCCCCTGCTGGCCAAACTGCCGCCGCGCGAGCGCCAGATCATCATGCTGCGCTTCTTCGCCAATATGACGCAGTCGCAAATCGGCGAAGAGGTCGGGATCTCCCAGATGCATGTCTCCCGGCTGCTCACCCGGACCCTGGCCCAGCTGCGGGAGGGCCTGATCTCGGACTGAGCCACCACCGGCCGGTCCCCCGCCGGATCCCTGTACACCTGACGGGCCGTCAGCCACACTGGCCCGATGCGATACGCATGGAGCCGGACAACGGGCCGCCGAGGCACGGCGATCGCCTCCTCGGCGGCCGCGCTGTGCCTGGGGGCACTCCTCAGCGGCTGCGGCGGTGGCGGCGACGGCTATGTCGCCGCCGGGGCGGCCGGACCCGACGACCCGCAGACCGCGAACGCGGTGCCGCCCAAGGGCGACGTCGACCTGGTGCCCCTGGACGGGGACGGCACGGACAGCGATCGCGACCGTAAGGGCCGTACGGACGGAAAGCGCGATCGGGGCGCGGCCGGGCCCAGCACCGCGGACGGCAGAGCGGACGAACCGGCCTCGCGGGCGCCCTCGGCATCCGTGAAGGCCCACGGGCGTACGGACGGCTCAGGCGGATCGGACGGCTCCGGCGCCCCGGGGCATACGAACGGCGGCCCCAAGGGCGGCGACGGACCCAAAGGCGACGGGCCCGGTGAGCCCCCGCCCGCCAGCCCGGGCCCGGGTTCCCCGGACCCCTCCGGCACCCCCGCGCCCACCCGGCCGGCCGCCCTCAAGGTCGGCGAGCCGGAACGCACGGCGACCGATGAGCGCTGGTGCGAGAAGGTGAAGGTCGGTTTCCACAACACCGGAGGAGCGCCGGTCGCTTCGGGCACCATCACGTTCGCGACGCATGTGATCGACGTGCTCGGCATCGACTGGGCCACGCTGGAGTCCAAGGAAGAGCTGCCCGCGCCGATCGGCGCGGGCCGGAAGAAGGAGAAGACCTGGACGGTGTGCGTGGACGGCTGGCGGGTGCCGCTGGGCATGCATATCGAGACACGGGACGTCTCGGTCAGCTGGAAGCCGTAAGGCCGACGGGACAGCCGTAAGGCCGGTCCGGCAGCCGTAAGGGGCGCGGGAGCTCAGACCCCCCGCAGGAGCCCACGGCCCCCGCGAGAGCTCAGGCTCCCGCGGTGAGCGTCAGCTCTTCGCGGGCTCAGCCCAGCGCCAGCCAGGCCACCGCGGCGACGATCACGACCGCCGCGATCACACCGACGATCAGGCCGACGCGCGAGCCGCCCCCCGATCCGGTGGACGTCGGAGGCTGCCGAGTGCCCTCGTCGACGAAGGCGCGGAACATCTGGGTGGAGCCGGACGGGTCCTGGTTCCCGTTGGGGCTCTGGGGGTTGTTCGCCATGAGCCCCGACCCTAGCGAACGAGCGGATTCCAGGACACCCCCGGGTCTCAGCAGCCCCTCGCACCTCAGCCGCCCCGCTTGACCGACTCCAGGACGACTCTTTAACGGCAATTTACCGCCCAGATCACCCCTTCACTTGCCTGCAGCAACTAACTTCTTCTATGGTTGCCTCAAGCAACTGACAATTCCGATCAATCTCCCTGGGGGTGCCGTGGCCACACAGCGCCACTATGAGGAGCTGGCCCGGCAGCTCAGCGCCATCGGCACCATCAAGCGCGGGCTCGGACGCGTCCTGCCGACCGACTGCCCGTCGGGCTCCGCCGTCGTCCTGATGCACCTCGACCGCTACGGCGAGATGCGCATGAGTAAGCTCGCCGAGCTGCTCGACATCGATATGTCGGTGACCAGCCGCCATGTGGCACATGTCGCGAACCGCGGCTGGGTGGACCGCAAGCCCGACCCGCTCGACCGGCGGTCGCGGCTGCTGAGCATCAACCCCAGCGGTCGAGCACTGCTCGGCCAGATCTCCGAGCGCTACACGAACGCGCTCGCCAGTTGTCTGAGCGACTGGTCGGACGAGGACGTCGACCGCCTCAACGAACTTCTCGCCCGGCTGTGGACGAGCTTCGGGGACACCCGTTCCCGGGCCCTGCCGCATCAGGTGGAGACCAGCATCACCCGTACGCCTTCGCAACGTTAAGGAACTTCATGGCAACGACCACACCGGACGGCGGTGTGCGGGGACCCGCGGGGCACCCCGCCCACGCCAAGCACGGCGGAGGAGGCCACGGAGGCCAGCACGGCCACGACGCGGACTCCTCGGCGCCGATGACCCACCGGCAGATCATGGAGGCGCTCTCCGGGCTGCTGTTGGGGATGTTCGTCGCGATCCTGTCGTCGACGATCGTCTCCAACGCACTGCCCGAGATCATCTCCGATCTCCACGGCGGCCAGTCCGCCTACACCTGGGTCGTCACCGCCACCCTGCTGGCGATGACCGCCGCCACCCCGCTGTGGGGCAAGCTCTCCGATCTGTTCAGCAAGAAGCTGCTGGTCCAGATCGCCCTGCTGATCTACGTCGCCGGTTCCGTGGTGGCCGGTCTGTCGCAGAACCCCGGCATGCTGATCGCCTGCCGTGTGGTGCAGGGCATCGGCGTCGGCGGTCTGTCCGCCCTCGCCCAGGTCGTCATGGCGGCGATGATCTCCCCGCGTGAACGCGGCCGTTACAGCGGCTACCTCGGGGCGACCTTCGCCGTCGCGACCGTCGGCGGTCCGCTGCTGGGCGGCGTGATCACCGACACCGAGTGGCTGGGCTGGCGCTGGTGCTTCTACGTCGGCGTGCCGTTCGCCGTCATCGCGCTGATCGTCCTGCAGAAGACCCTGAAGCTCCCGGTGGTGAAGCGGGACGTCAAGGTCGACTGGGGCGGCGCCTTCTTCATCAGCGCCGCGGTCTCGCTGCTGTTGGTCTGGGTCACCTTCGCGGGCGACAAGTACGACTGGATCTCATGGCAGACCTACGCGATGGTCGGCGGTTCGGTCGCGCTCGGCCTGATCTTCCTGCTGATCGAGTCCAAGGCGCGCGAGCCGATCATCCCGCTGCGGCTGTTCCGCAACAAGACGATCACCCTCGCCTCGCTGGCGTCGCTCTTCGTCGGTATCGCGATGTTCTCCGGCACCGTCTTCTTCAGCCAGTACTTCCAGCTGGCGCGCGGTGAGACGCCCACGATGTCCGGCGTCATGACCATCCCGATGATCGGTGGCCTGTTTGTCTCCTCGACCGTTTCCGGTCAGGTCATCACCAAGACCGGTCGCTGGAAGGCCTGGCTGGTCATCGGTGGTGTGCTGGTGACCGCGGGTCTCGGACTGCTGGGCACCATCCGGTACGACACCCCGTACTGGCACATGGCGATCTATATGGCGCTCATGGGCCTCGGCGTCGGCATGATGATGCAGAACCTGGTGCTGGCCACCCAGAACCAGGTGGCCCCGCAGGACCTCGGCGCGGCCAGCGCCGTCGTCACCTTCTTCCGCTCCCTGGGCGGTGCGGTGGGCGTCTCGGCGCTCGGCGCGGTGCTCGCCAACCGCGTCACCCACTACGTCAAGGACGGCCTGACAGAGCTCGGCCCCAAGGGCGCCGCGCTGGGCCACGGCGGCACCGGCGGCGGTGCCATCCCCAACGTCAAGGCGCTGCCCGAGCCGCTGCGCACGATCATGGAGAGCGCCTACGGCCACGGTGTCGCGGACGTCTTCCTCTTCGCCGCCCCGGCCGCGTTCCTCGCTCTGCTGCTGACCCTGTTCATCAAGGAGGTCGCGCTGAAGACCAACTCCGGTTCCCAGCAGGCCGCTTCGGACGCGCCGGACGCCGACGCGGCCCCGGCCGACGCGCTGGCGGCCACGGCCGCCACCGGGCAGGTCGCCGACCTCGAGCCGGCGCTCGTGGGGGCCCCTGCCGCCGAGGTGCACGAGCCGGACGCCGACGGTGCCCTCGCGGCCACCGCCCCGCAGGCGGCCACCGCCCCGCAGCGCCTCGCGGCCTTCGGCGCCGCCGGGGGCGACGGCGCGGACCGCCAGCCCCGGCAGGGTGTGCACGGCTTCGTGCGGAACGCGGAGGGCGGCCCCGTCGCCCGCGCCGCGGTGACGCTGATCTCACTCGCCGGGCGGCAGCTGGGCCGTTCGGTGGCGCACCCCGACGGCTCGTACGCCCTGGACGCGCCGGGCTCCGGCTCGTACGTACTGATCGCGGCGGCCGACGGCCACCAGCCGCAGGCGTCCACGGTCGTGGTCGGGGACGAGCCGCTCGGCTTCGACATCGTCCTGGCGGCCACCAGCGGTCTGGTGGGCACCGTGCGCGGTGCCGCCGACGGCCGGCCGGTGGACGCGGCGATGGTCGTGGTCACCGATGTCCGCGGTGAGGTGCTGGCCTCCGGGAAGACCGGTGAGCAGGGCGACTTCGGCTTCGAGGAGCTGGTCTCCGGGACCTTCACGGTCGCGGTGAACGCACCGGGCTACCGGCCCGCGGCCCTGCCCGTCGACGTGGGGGCCCAGGGGCTGACCCGGGTGGAGATAGCGCTGCAGGCCGGGGCCCGGGTGCAGGGCACAGTCCGGGCCGGTGGCGACCGGCGGCCGCTGCCCGACGCGCGGGTCACCCTCGTGAACTCGGCCGGGAACGTGGTCGCCACCGCCACCACCGGTGAGGACGGCGCGTACGCCTTCACCGACCTGGACGCGGGCGACTACACGGTCATCGCGAGCGGCTACCCGCCGGTCGCGGGGGCGCTGACGGTCTCCGGACCCGGCGTGGACGGCCACGACGTGGAGCTCGCCCACCCGGGCGAGTGACGGAACCCCGGGCCCGGGGCGTGCGAGAGCGGAGTCGCGCCCCGGGCCCGGTCCGGGCGGCGGATTTCTCGACCGGACCCGGAACCCGGATCCCGGCGGCGGTGTAGTGAAGGCAGGGGACGGCCTGACACCGCCGCCCGGATCCGGCGCACAGACACGACGGGCGATGGCCAGCAGGACGAATACCACCAGCACGACGAGTTACGACGAACACGACGAGCACGACGGCACGGCGAGTATGACCGGCACGCCGAGCAACACGCGCAACACGGCGACACCCGAGCGGGAGCGAAACGCGGCATGACGACCACAGGAGCAGGAGCAGGCGGGGGTGCGGGGCTGCGGGCCCGGATCCGCACCCGCGACGGCTGGGCGGTCCAGCACGCGGTGCTGACCGTCACCGATATGATGGGCGCCCAGGTGCTGCGCGCGCAGGCCGACGCGGACGGAGCGGTGCGGAGCGACGAGCCGCTGCCGCCGGGGCCGTACACGATCATCGCCACCGCGGTCGGCTACGCCCCGGTCGCGTCCACGGCGATCGTCACGGCATCCGGGCGGGCCGACGTGGGCACGGTGGTGCTGGCGCGCCAGGGCGGGGTGGAGCTTCCGCCGCCCGGGGCCTGGACGATCGACCCGGCGCATTCGACGGTGGCCGCGGTCGCCCAGCATCTGGGGATCTCCAGCGTGCACGGCCGGTTCACGGAGTTCGGCGGTCGGATCGAGGTCGCCGAGGACATCGAGAAGTCGCGCGTCGAGGCGGTCATGCGGGCCACCAGCATCGACACCGGCAATACGATGCGGGACGGCCATCTGAAGTCGCCCGACTTCCTCAATGTGGAGGAGTTCCCGGAGCTGACGTACCGGAGCACGCATCTGAGCGCGGCCGGGGCCGACCGCTGGACGGTCCACGGCGAGCTGTCGATGCACGGCGTGGTACGGGACGTGGATCTGGACCTGACCTACCTGGGCACGGGCCCCGACCCCTGGGGCGGGGTGCGGGCGGCCTTCCGGGCCGTCGCCGAGCTGCGCCGGGAGGACTTCGCGATGAACTACAACCAGGTGGTCGCGGCGGGCATCGCGGCGATCGGCACGACCCTGCGGGTGGAGCTGGACATACAGGCGGTGCAGGGCGAGCAGCTGCCCGCGGTCTGAGCCGCCCGCCGCCGTGCGCTATCGCTCCTTCAGGGATTCGATACCGGCGATCGCCAGATCCAGGGCGAAGGTGAAGTCGCGGTCCTGCATCTCCTGGACCGTGGTGCCCCCGCGGGCCTCCATGACCTTCCGCGCCTCGTCGAACTCGATACGGTCCGCGACCGTGCCCATCATCTCGTGGTACAGCTCGTCCTGGGTGAGTCCCGCCGCCCGGCAGCGGGCGGCGAAGCGGCCCTCGATCGTGCCGAATCCGTAGACGAACTGATAGACGAGGGCCAGCGCGCTGGTGATCCTGTCGTCCGGCAGCCCGCTGTTGCGCATCACGGCCAGCGCGGCGTGGTTGAAGACCACCGCGTTGGGCCCGATGTTGAGGTATTCCCCCAGCAGCGCCGCCAGCCAGGGGTGACGGACCAGCACCCGCCGGTACTCGGAGGCGACCTGGCGCAGCTGGTCACGCCAGTCCCTCGGCTCGGCCGGAGTGTACTCAGGGCCCTCGACGGGGCCCGCGGCCTCGACCGAACGGACGGTCTCGATGGGCAGCGCTATCTCGCCCATGGCCGCGTCCAGGGCGAGTTCGAGCAGATGATCCTTGGTCTCCACGTACCAGTAGACCGACATGGCGGTCACCCCGAGCTCCGCCGCGAGCCGCCGCATCGAGAAGCCCGCAAGCCCCTCGGCGTCCAGCAGCCGCATCGTCGCCGCGACGATCTTCAGATGGTCGAGCCCGACGGGCTGCTGGTCGCCCTTGCGCCTGGGGGTTTTGCGCTCGGAGAGCCAGACGCTGGACCGCGGGCGGACGGTGCGGCTGCCGGTTGCCATGACGGCGCCTCTCTTTCTCCGATGTGCTGGCGCCATATGTGTCCCAGGCCCGGGCACACGGCACCTCACTACCTGAAGATGCTATGCCGCCGGGGTCTCCCGTGAAGATCGTTCGGCCCTGCTGAGCAGCAGCGCGGCCACCACTCCACCCGCCAGCACGGCCGCCGCGCCGACCAGTTGGCTGGTCTCCACACCCGAGGCGAAGGCGTCCGCGACGGCCTCCCGGTCCTCGGGGGTACGGGCCGCGGCGAGGGCGGCCGGGAGCGAGCCCGCTCCGGTGGCGACCGCGGGCAGCAGCGCGCCGAAGCGGGAGTTGAGCACGGCGCCGAGGACGGCGACACCGAGCCCGTTACCGCATTCGGTGAGCGTGCCGTTGACCCCCGCGCCCACCCCCGCCTTCTCCGGCGGGATGGCCGACATGATGGCGTTCGCCATCGCGGGCATGGCCAGCGCGATACCGGACCCCATCACCACCAGCCCGAAGAACGTCCCGCCATAGCCGTGCGCGCCCAGCGTCGCGATGGCGGCGAGACCGGCCGCGAGCAGCACCATCCCACCGGCGATGGTCACCGGGGTCCCGAGCTTCGGCAGCAGCCGCGCTCCGACACCGGTGAGATTGAGCACGACGATCACCAGCGCCATCGGCGCGGTGCGCAGCCCCGCGCCCAGCGCGTCATAGCCGAGCACGAACTGCAGATGCTGGGTGAGCAGGAAGAGCGAACCGCTTATCCCGAAGGCCACCAGGATGCCGCCCGTCACCGCGCCCACGAACTGGCGGTTGCGGAAGAAGTGCATATCCAGCATCGGATGCGGAATATGACGCTCCCACAGCGCGAAACCGGCCATCACGGTGACGCCGATGAAGGCCGACAGCAGCACCCGGTCGGAGGTCCAGCCGTGCTCCGGCCCGGAGATGATCGCGAAGACGATGCCGGTCATGCCGACCGTGGACAGCAGCGCGCCGAGCAGATCGGGACGGTCGCTGGTCGGCGTCTTCGACTCCGGCACCATCCAGACCGCGGCCACCAGCCCGAGCAGCGCCACCGGGATATTGATCAGGAAGATCGAGCCCCACCAGAAGTGCTCCAGCAGCGTGCCGCCGATCAGCGGCCCCGCGGCGAAACCGAGGGAGCTGACGGCGCCCCACAGTCCGATGGCCTTGGCCCGTTCGTCCTCGTCGAAGACCTGCACCACGACCGCGAGCGTCGTGGTCATCAGCAGCGCCCCGCCGATGCCCATGCCCGCGCGGGCGGCGATCAGCTGGCCGGGGTCCTGCGCCAGCGACGCCGCGAACGAGCCGATGCCGAACAGGGCGAGCCCGGCGACCAGCAGCTTCTTCCGCCCATAGCGGTCGGCGGCACTGCCCGCGGTGAGCAGCAGCCCCGACTGGACCAGCGAATAGGCGTTGATCATCCACTGGATGTCGGCCGTGCGGGCATCCATCTCCCTGGCCAGGGAGGGGACCGCCACATTGAGGATCGTGTTGTCCAGCAACACGGTGAGCTGGGCGAGGCAGATCACGGCGAGGATCAGCCAGCGCTGGGGATGACCACCCGGGGACTGATCGGGTGGCGCTGAGGCGGCGTCGGCGGTCGAGACCGTCATGGGGACTCCAGGCAGGGGCTTCTACGGTGTATGACGATGCGCATGGTCTTACACCGTACAAGTGGCGCTGTACGGCGTACAGCGAATTATGTGCGCGGGTCGCGCACGCGTACGGGCCGGTGCTCGCGGGGGTGAACCCGCGACCACCGGCCCGTACGGCGGACGACTGGGCCAGACGACTCAGCCAGAGGACTTGGCCGCCTTCTGGGTCAGGTCATAGAGCGTAGTGCCGCCCACGGTGACCTTCTTGTAGGTGGCCTCGATCCACGAGGTGATCTGGGACGAGGTCCCCCCGCCGCCGCCCGGCCCGCCGCCCATGCCGGTGCCCGAGGAGATGAAGTAGTGGATCTTGCCCTGCTTCACATACTCCTTGAACTGGGCGAGCGTCGGGGACGGGTCGCTGCCGTTGAAGCCGCCGATGGCCATCACGGGCTTCTCGGTGGCGAGTTGGTAGCTCGCGGCGTTCTGGGAGCCGATCGCCGCGGCGGCCCAGGTGTAGTCGTCGGCGTTCTTCTCCAGCTTCGTCTCCACATCGGCGTTGACCTGCTGACCGTCGAGCAGCCCGCCCATGCCGCCGCCACGTCGGCCGCCCTCGCCCATGCCGCCGCCGGGCAGCGTGCCCGGGCGGCCGTTCTGCCCCTGGCCGCCCTGGCCGTTGCCGGTGCCGTTGCGCGGGGACTGGCCCCCGCCGGGGGAGCCTCCGCCCGGCATGCCCTGCGGACCGCCCTGGTTGCCCTGACCAGCCTGGTTGCCCTGACCAGCCTGGTTGCCCTGACTTTGAGTGCCCTGACCAGCCTGCTGCCCCGCCCCCTGGCCACCGTTCCGCATCCACGGCGGAGCGCCCCGGCCGCCGCCCGGGAAGCCGCCGGGACCGCCCATGGCGCCCGCCACCGACGGCCCGGCCGTCACGATGGAGCCGCGCTTCGGGGTGTCCACCGTGTTGAGGGTGTACGCGACCGGTCCGGCCAGCCCCGCCGCGAGGCCGAGACCGGCCGCGACCAGTGCCGCGTTCCGGCCCAGGCGCGCCGTCAGCAGCAGCCCGGCCGCCGCCGCGAGCCCGCCGATCAGCACCGCCCAGCGCAGCCAGGGGTGCCAGTCCGGCGACCGCCCCAGCAGGACGTACGACGTGTACGCGGTGACCGCGACCGTGACGGCCAGCACCGCCGAGGCCACCGCCCCCGCCCGGCCGCCCTCGTTGCGCCGCTCCCACAGCAGGGCCGCGCCCATGGCCACGACCGCCGCGATATAGGGCGCCAGGGCGATGTTGTAGTACTGGTGGAAGATCCCGGACATGAAGCTGAAGGTGGCGAACGTCATCAGCAGCGCCCCGCCCCACACCAGGAAGGCCGCGCGCCGGGTGTCGGTGCGCTTCGCCCGCCAGGTCAGCCAGATCCCGGCCGCCAGCAGGATGAACGCCGCGGGCAGCAGCCAGGCGATCTGACCGCCCATGTCGGAGCCGAAGAGCCGGTCGATCCCGGTGTCGCCCCATCCGCCGCCACCGCGCCCGCCCGGAGCGCCCCGGCCGCCCCCGCCGACGCTGCCGGTCTCATCGCCGTTGATCCGGCCCAGACCGTTGTAGCCGAAGGTCAGCTCCAGGAAGCTGTTGTGCTGCGAACCGCCGATGTACGGGCGCGAGGACGCGGGCCACAGCTCGACGATCGCCACCCACCAGCCGCCGGAGACCACCATCGCGAGCCCCGCGAGCAACAGTTGCCCGATCCGCCGGCCGAACCTCGCCGGGGCGCACACCGCGTACACCACCGCGAGCGGCGGCAGGATCAGCCACGCCTGCAGCGTCTTGGTGAGGAAGCCGAGGCCGAAGCAGACCCCGGCCAGCACCAGCCACTTGGTGCGCGCGTCCTCCAGGGCGCGCAGCACGCAGTAGACGGCCGTGACCATCAGCAGGCACAGCAGCGCGTCGGGGTTGTTGAAGCGGAACATCAGCGCCGCGACCGGGGTCACCGCGAGCGCCGCGCCCGCGATCAGCCCGGCGCCCGCGCCGAACCGACGCCGTACGGCCGCGTACAGCACCCCGACCGTCGCGACGCCCATCAGCGCCTCGGGGACGAGGACCGCCCAGGAGGAGAGGCCGAAGAGCCGCACCGACAGGGCCATCGGCCACAGCGCGGCCGGGGGCTTGTCCACGGTAATGGAGTTCGCGGCGTCGGAGGAGCCGAAGAAGAACGCCTTCCAGCTCTCGCTGCCCGCCTGCACGGCCGCCGAGTAGAACTGGTTGGCGTAACCGGACGCGCTCAGGCTCCACAGATAGAGCACGGTGGTCACGGCCAGCAGGGCCCACAGGGCGGGCCGGGCCCAGCGCGGATCCTCCGGCCGCCCCCGCCAGGCCCGCGCCAGGCGGGAGCCGCCGGGCGTCCGCGGCCCGGGCCGGGGAGCGGGGTCGGGGGCCGGCGGCGGCCCGGCCTCGCGGGTGCCGTGGTCGTGGGTGCCGTAGTCGTAGGTGGTCATCGATCGGTCCTCGGGTCGTGGTCGGTCGTGGCCCCGCTGTCCGAGGGGAAGACCCAGGCCCGGAAGAGCAGGAAGCGCAGAACGGTCGCGGCGAGGTTCGCCGCGATCAGCACGGCCAGTTCGGTGCCGTGCGAGGCGGTGCCGGGGACGGCGTCCAGGGCGGCGAGGGAGCCGCTGGTCAGCAGGAGGCCGATGCCGAAGACGACCAGCCCCTGGGCCTGGTGGCGCATCGCCCGGTCCCGGCCGCGTACGCCGAAGGTGAGCCTCCGGTTGGCCGCGGTGTTGCCGAGCGCCGACAGCAGCAGCGCCAGCGCGTTGGCCACCTGCGGCCCCGTGCCCAGCCGGAAGAGGGAGTACAGCAGCAGATAGACCAGGGTGCTCAGCGCGCCGACCACGCAGAACCCGACCAGCTGCCGGGCCAGGCCCCTCGGCACCCCGGTCAGCTCCCGGTCGCGCGGGTCGTCGCCGAACGGACGGCGCACCCGGTCCAGCGGCAGCGCACCGGTGGCCAGTGCGCGCCCCACCCGCCATACGCCCTTCAGGTCCTCCGTGGCCGTCCTCACGATGTGGACCGTGCTGTTGGGGTCGTCCACCCAGTCCACCGGCACCTCGTGGATGCGCAGCCCGGCCCGCTCGGCCAGCACCAGCAGCTCGGTGTCGAAGAACCACCCGGTGTCCTCGACCAGCGGCAGCAGCCGCTCCGCGACATCCTTACGGATCGCTTTGAATCCGCACTGGGCGTCGGAGAAGCGGGTGGCCAGGCTGGAGCGCAGGATCAGGTTGTACGCCCGCGAGATGAACTCGCGCTTGGGCCCGCGCACCACCCGTGAGCTGCGGGACAGCCGCGATCCGATCGCCAGGTCGGAGTGGCCCGAGATCAGCGGGGCCACCAGCGGCAGCAGCGCCTTGAGGTCCGTGGACAGATCGACGTCCATATAGGCGAGCACGGGCGCCTCGGACAGCGACCATACGGAGCGCAGCGCCCGCCCGCGCCCCTTCTGCTCCAGCCGGACCGCCGTCACCTCCTCGATGCTCTCGTCCAGGCGGGCCGCGAGGTCCGGCGTGCCGTCCGTACTGGCGTTGTCGGCGATGGTGATCCGGAAGCCGTAAGGGAAGGTGCGGGCCAGATGGTCGTGCAGCCGCCGTACGCACCGCTCGAGGTCCAGTTCCTCGTTGTAGACGGGGATGACGACGTCCAGCACCGGACGGCCGCGCACGACCGTCACCGGCCCGCGCACGGGCAAGGTCTGCAGGGGTGTCTCGGGCGGAGCCCCGAGGGGGGTGTCGGTTCGCATGGGGTCGACGGTTCCGAGCGGCGCTGTCACGGCTGTGTGGTCAGCCTGTGGCCTGCCTGTGAGTCCGTTACGACCTGGTGGACGGCCCGACGGCCCGGTGAACGTCCTGCTGAACGCCCTGGTGAACGTCCTGCCGAATGTCTTGCTGAACGCCCTGGTGAACGTCCCGGCGCACGGGCAGGTGGACGCCGAACACGGTGCGCCCGGGCGCACTGTCCACCGTCACCTGCCCGCCGTGCGCCGCCACGACCGCGTGCACGATGGCCAGGCCGAGCCCCGTACTGCCCGCGGCGCGGGAGCGCGAGGCGTCGCCGCGCGCGAACCGCTCGAAGACGTGCGGCAGCAGCTCGGGCGGGATGCCGGGACCGTCGTCCTCGATCTCCAGCGAGACATACGAGGGCGCCCGCGGCGGGCCGAGGGCCCCGGCGGCGCGGGCGGTCGCGGGCGGGGAGGCGTGAGGCGGGGCGTACGGCGGGGCGTGCCTCTGGGCGGACGGGAAGCCATAAGGCGGGACGGACGGCGAGCCGCGCTCCTTACGGTGCTCATGGAGCCCGCCAGGGGCCGACGCGGGGTGCGGCGGTGCCTGCGGCCCGCCCCGCAGCACCCGCGCCGTGACCGTGGTACCGGCCGGGGTGTGGGTCCGTGCGTTGCCGAGGAGGTTCACCAGCACCTGGTGCAGCCGGGCGCCGTCGCCCTGGACGACCGCGGGTTCATCGGGCAGCTCCAGCCGCCACTCGTGGTCGGAGCCGACCGCCCGCGCGTCGCTGACGGCGTCCACGACCAGCGGGGACAGGTCGACCTCCGCGCATTCCAGCGGCCGTCCCGCGTCCAGCCGGGCCAGCAGCAGCAGATCCTCGACCAGCCCGCTCATCCGCCCGGCCTCGGACTCGACCCGGCCGAGGGCGTGCCGGGTGTCGGGCCCGATCTCCTCCCGGCCGCGCCGGGTCAGCTCGGCGTAGCCGCGGATGGAGGCGAGCGGCGTACGGAGCTCATGACTGGCGTCGGCGACGAACTGTCGCACCCGCGTCTCGCTCTCCTGGCGGGCCGCGAGCGCCGACTCCACATGGCCGAGCATGCGGTTGAGCGCCGCGCCCACCTGGCCGACCTCGGTACGCGGATCGGCCTCCGAGGCCGGGACGCGCTCGTGCAGCGCCACCTCGCCGCTGTGCAGGGGCAGTTCGGAGACCCGGGTCGCGGTCGCCGCCACCCGGCGCAGCGGGCGCAGCGAGATGCCGACCATCGCTGCCCCGGCGATCCCGGCCGCGCCCAGCCCGGCCGCGGTCACACAGACCTCCACGAGGATCAGGGTGTTGACCGTCTCCCGGGTCTGGTCGAGCGGGAAGGCGAGGATGATGCCGCCTTCCCGGTGATCCCCCTGGGCCACGGCCCGATAGCCGCCGAGGCCGGGCAGCTCGACGGTGTGCACGTGTCCGTCCAGGGGGACGGCAGCGATGGCCTTCCGCTGACCGCTGGTCAGGGAGTCCACCCGGCTCTCGGCGTCGACCTCGTTCGTCATGGGCGAGTCATTGCTCTTGCCGGACAGGAAGACCTCGCCGTCCTGGCCGAACCGCGCCCCCACCGTGCCTATGGGCTGGCCGGGCGAGGCGACGAAGAGCACATCGTCCCGGGGGAGTCCGCCGCCCGGACCCGGCTTGTTCAGGAACCGCCCGACCGACGCGCGCAGGTCGTCGTCCACCTGGCCCTGGAGATACGACTGCAGGGCGAGGGTGGTGACCGTGCCGATCACCGCGCAGACCACCGCGATCAGGGCGACGGCCGAGACGACCAGGCGGGTGCGCAGGGACCAGGGGCGGCGCGGGGGTCGCTGAGCGCAGCCGCGGGGCGTGTCGGGGGTACGGGCGGCGCCAGGCGTCCCGGGGGTGCCGGAGGTGCCCCCGTGCGTCCCGCGGGTGTCGGGGGTCTCGGGGGTCTCGGGGGTGTCAGGGCCCCGAAGCGGCCGGGACGGACGGGACGGCCAGGGTGGGGGATGCGCCACGGCGGCTACTCCCCTGGCTTGATCAGATACCCGGCGCCCCGCCGGGTGTGGATCATCGGGCTGCGCCCCGCGTCGATCTTGCGCCGCAGATACGAGATGTAGAGCTCGACGACATTGGCCTGGCCGCCGAAGTCATAGCTCCAGACCCGGTCGAGGATCTGCGCCTTGCTGAGCACCCGGCGCGGATTGCGCATGAGATAGCGCAGCAGCTCGAACTCGGTCGCGGTGAGGTAGATCTCCTGGCCCCCGCGCGCCACCTCATGGCTGTCCTCGTCCAGGATCAGATCGCCGACGGCCAGCACCGACTCACTGCGCACGGCCGCGGCCCCCGATCTGCGCAGCAGCCCACGCAGCCGGGCGACGACCTCCTCCAGGCTGAACGGCTTGGTGACGTAGTCGTCACCGCCCGCCGTGAGCCCCGCGATCCGGTCCTCCACCGCGTCCCGCGCGGTCAGAAACAGCACAGGGACATCGGGCAGTTCGCGGCGCAGCCGCCCCAGCACCGCGAGCCCGTCCATATCGGGCAGCATGACGTCCAGGACCACCGCGTCCGGGCGCAGCTCACGGGTGATACGGACGGCGTCCGCGCCGTCACCCGCGGTGCGCACCTCCCACCCCTCGTAGCGCAGTGCCATCGACAGCAGGTCGGCGAGCGCCGACTCATCGTCCACCACCAGCACCCGGACGGGGCTCCCGTCGGGGCGCAGCAGCTCGGTACGCCCATGGGGCGAGGTCGGCATCATGACCTCCACCTTCGGAGCGGGCCCTGAGAGGTCCCTTTCGGCTGTCTGTGAATCACCTGAGAATCCTGTGGGGACGGCAGTAGGGGCGAGGACGGCGACAGGGACGGGAACGGCGACTACGCGACTACGGCGATGGGAACGGCAGGTCACGGAATAACCGGAAGGCCTCTCCGGCTTCCCTCTGTATGACTTCTCGTCCCGCACTTGGCAAGATCGGCATCTGGAACGCGGCCCTGAAGACGGACTTCGCCCCATCGGAGCAGGTCAGCGAGGCGGCGGCCGAGCTGGACGAGCTGGGATACGGCACCATCTGGCTCGGTGGCAGCCCCAGCCCGGATCAGGCCGGAGCCCTGCTGGACGCCACCTCCCGGATCACCGTCGCCACCGGAATCCTGAGCATCTGGGACCACGAGGCGGCCTACGTCGCCGAGCGGCACACCGCGCTCAACGCGGCCCACGACGGCCGCTTCCTCCTCGGCCTCGGCGTGAGCCACAGCGCGCTCGCCGGTGAGCGCTACCGCCGCCCGTACACGGCGATGAAGGAGTATCTGACCGCGCTGGACTCCGCCCCGGCCCCGGTCCCCGCCGCCCAGCGGGTCCTGGCCGCCCTCGGCCCCAAGATGCTCGAGCTGTCCCGCGACCGCGCGGCCGGTGCGCATCCGTACCTCGTCACCCCGGAGCACACCGCCGAGGCCCGCGACATCCTGGGCAGGGAATCCGTGCTGGCGCCGGAGCTGAAGGTCGTCCTCGACACGGACCTGGACCGCGCCCGCGCCACCGCCCGCGACTACCTCGGCCGCTATCTGGCGCTGCCCAACTACACCAACAACTTCAAACGGCTGGGCTTCGAGGACGCGGACTTCGAAGACGGCGGCAGCGACCGCCTCCTCTCCGCCATGTACGCCTTCGGCGACGCGGAGACGATCCGGGCGCGCGTGGAGGAGTTCCTGGCAGCGGGCGCGGACCACGTCGCGATCCAGGTGGTGAGCGATGACCAGGGTCTCCCCCGCGAGCAGTGGCGCACGCTGGCCGAGGCGCTGCCGCTGGACAAGAACTGACCCCGCGGATCCCCGATACCCACGACACTCGCGATCCCCGCGATCAGCTGCCCGGTGCCGACGCAGGCACCGGGCCGGGCCGGTCCGGGCGCCGGGCCGGGGAAGCCTCAACGCCGGAACCGGCACACCGCGTCATATCCCGAACAGCCGCGCCGCGTTCCCGTAACACACCCCGCGCAGCCACTCCCCGTCCTGCCCGACCCGCGTCAGCGCGTCCAGCGCATGCCGGTATCCGTACGGGATGTTGGGGAAGTCGCTCCCGAACAGCACCCGGTCCCCAAGGGCGGCCAGCCGCCCCCGCTCCGACCGCGGAAACGGCCACCGGCTCTCGGTGAAGTCGGTGAAGGCCATCGTGGTGTCCAGGTGAACCCCCTCGTACCGCTCCGCCAGCCCCAGGAAGTCCCCGTACTCCGGCAGTCCCATATGCGCGATGATCAGGCGCAGCCGAGGATGACGGGCCAGCACCCGCCCCACCGGCTCCGGTCCGGTGTACTTGCCCGGGTGGGGTCCGGAGCCGCAGTGGATGACGACGGGCGTCCCGCTCTCGGCGAGCGTGCCCCACACCGGCTCGAGCAGCGCATCGCCCGGGTCGTACGCCCCCACCTGCACATGGGACTTGAACACCCGCGCCCCGCCCTCGAGCGCCGCGCGCACGTACCCCTCCACACCGGGCTCGGGGAAGAAGGTCGCGGTGTGCAGACAGTCGGGCGTACGGGCGGCGAAATCGGCCGCCCAGCCGTTCAGCCACCGCGCCATGTCGGGCTTGTGGGGGTAGAGCATCGAGGTGAAGGCCCGCACCCCGAACGCCCTTAGCGTCGCGAGGCGTTCGTCCTCCTCAGCGCGGTAGGTGATGTGCCAGCGGGGCTCCACGGCGTCGAAGTAGGCCCAGACCTTGTCCAGTACGCGCTGGGGCATGAAGTGGGTGTGCACATCGATGAGTCCGGGCAGCCCGAGCTCCTGCCAGAACCGCTGCGCCGACACCACGGCGGTATCGTCCATACGGATCACGGTAGTTGCCCCGGGCGTATTGCTACAGCCCCGTCCCAAGCTCTCGCCCCGAGTTGATCACAGCTCCGACCAGTGGTTTTGTCACGCCCATGGTGATCTGCGGTAGCGAGATCACCACAAGGGAATCCGAGAGGGTGAACTGACGGCCCGTGACCGGCGTATCCCACGGCGGCGGTTACCACCCGCTCGGCGTCGTCACCGACCGACCACCACGGACCACGACCACCTCCGACCGAAGCACCACCGACCACTACCCACCACCACGACCGAAGCACCACCGACCACCACCGGGGGACCGTCCATGACCGACCGCCCGCCTCGCGCGGCCGCCACCGCCCGATCCGGAGCCGCCCTCGTCTGTGCCCTCGGCGTCACCCTCCTCGCGCTCGCCGCCACCGGCTGCGCGGACGACACCGCCGCGTCCGGCCGACGGCAGCCCGCGGCCCGTGCGGACATGGCGGCCGACAGGGACAGCGGCAAGACCCTCCGGCTCGGCGAGCCCACGTCGGTCACCTACAAGCGCGGCTCTGACCACAAGCGCGGCGCGCTGCGGGTCGCGGCGGTGAACGTGCGCAAGGGCACCTACGCCGAGCTGAGGACGGCGGGTGTGAGGCGGTCCGACGTACGGAGCACCCAGCCGTACTACGTCACCATGGCCTTCGAGAACATCGGCGGGAGCTCCGTCCACTACCCGTTTCTGAACACCCCCACCGGCCTCAAGGACACAGCCGGTGTGGACGACCAGCCGCTCATCACCGGCGACACCGAGGTCACGGCCTGCCCGGGCAAGGACCCGGACGACTTCGCGGTGGGGGCGAAGGTCTCCCTGTGCAAGGTGTTCTTGGTGCCCAACGGCATACGCCCGTCGGTGGTGACGTACAGCACAGGTGATGACACCAACCGCCCGGTGAGCTGGAAGGTCACCCGCTGACGGCGGCGGGGCCCCGGCACCACCGACCACCGAACGACCGAGGGCCCGGCACTTCTTCAGTGCCGGGCCCTCGATATCCGAGTAGCGGGGACAGGATTTGAACCTGCGACCTCTGGGTTATGAGCCCAGCGAGCTACCGAGCTGCTCCACCCCGCGTCGATGAACGTAACCCTACGTCATTCACCCCGCCCAAGGGAAATCCACTCTGCCGCAGCCGCCCCACGGCCCCGCCCGGCCCGGCCCCGCCATGAGCGGAGCGTCAACCGTACGGCGGTAGATCATCAGCACTGGCCGACAGCCGAGTTCTCACGAGCCCGAACACCACGCCGCGAGAGCGGGGAAGAACATGTCCCAGCGCAACGTCCCCTCTTGATCGCGGGCTGTCCTCGCGGAGAGACTGCCTGCCATGAGATCAGTGGGTGTGGATACCAGAGCGCTGTGTGGCCAGCGGCGATGAGCGTGAGCCTGCCCGTTTTCCGCTATCACCCGGATCCTGTCGCAAGCGGATCCATCCGCGAGGCCGCCGAGACGTGCGCCTGCTGCGAGCGCGACAGGGGCTGGATCTACACGGCGACCTTCTACAGCGCCGACGACGTCAGCGGACGTTTCTGCCCGTGGTGCATCGCAGATGGAAGCGCGGCTGAACGGTTCGCGGGCGAGTTTGTCGACTCCTTCGGGCTCGATGGTGTCAGCGACGACGTCTTGCATGAGGTCACCCGCCGCACCCCTGGCTTCCGCGCCTGGCAGGATCCCCACTGGCTCGTTCACTGCCGGAACGCGGCCGCCTTCGTGGGTGAAGTCGGGTACGCCGAGCTGACCGCGCACCCTGAAGCCCTCGCCCAACTGCGGGCCGACATGCGCCTCGACGGCTGGCACGACGAAGCCCGGCTTGAGCAGTTCCTGACCCATCTGGGCGAGGCGGCTACGGCGATGCTCTTCCGCTGCACCGTCTGCGGGGACCATCTCGCCTACGTTGACGCCTCGTAGGAGCCGCTACGCCGTCACGGCGGCGACGGCTCCCAGCGCCGTTGTCATCGCGTACGCCGGACACCGCATTTGACAAAGCATTTCCGGGCGTGACCGAGCGCGAATGCACAAACCCGCGCGCCCGGTGGGGCGAAGAGCCCACCGGGCGCGCGGGAGTGCGGAGTTCCGCGGTTTACGGGTGGTACTTCTCCTCGACCGTCTCGGCAGCGCCGGACTTCGGATTCATGGTGACGCGGACGGTCACGCTATTGGTCTTCGCGGCCTTCTCCAGCTGCTCCACGGTGCACTTCGAAGTGCCGTAGCCGTCGTCGCCGATGGACACGGTGCCGCCGTCGTCGGAGCAGATCGCGGCCGCGCCGAGGATCCGCGTGGCGTTGGAGACCAGGAACGCCTGCTCCCTGTCGCCGCTCTCGGGCTTGATGGTCAGCTTGCCGGGCGCGAGGTACTTCAGCGTGCCGACGTACATGCGGTGGTTCCCCGCGTTGGCGGCGCCGCCACCACCAGTGCCGCCGCCCTTGGCGCCCCCGTTGCCCCCACCGTTGGCGCCACCCTTGTCGGCGGCGGGCGGCGCCGTATGGCCCTTGCCGCCGCCCTGGCCCTGCGAACCGGAGTTGTCCGAGGAGGACCCGCTCGTGGGCTGAGCCGAGGCCGAGGAGCCGGAGGAGTCGGCCCCGGAGTCCTCAGGGCCACAGGCCGTGGCACCCAGGCTCAGCGCCGCGGCCGCGACAAGTGCGGCGGCGATACGGCGGCCGGTGCGGCCACGGAAGCGGCTGGTGGTGGCGGCGGTGTTCATCGTGATCTCCCAATGCTCTGTTCTGTCGTCTGCTCCCGGATGCTCCCGGATGCTCCCGGACGACCATCAGCTTCGAAGATCGCGTTGGCGTTCCGCTAACGGACAACTAAATACCGTTAACGGACAACTAATACCGTGCAGCGATGACGTATCCGCTGGTCACGAGGCCAAGTCCGGCCGAACTGAGGACTCATGCCGTCATGGTCTTCGTGCGGTACGGACGGAGCCCTGCCCCGAGGCCGCGGTCGAGGGGCGCACAAGAGCCGTTAACCGACCGAAGGCTTCCAACGGCCGGACGCATTACCTACGACTACGGCCGCAGCGGAAGAAGTTGAGTACGGAGACACCCACCCCATTGTGCGAAATGGCATTTTATGGCTTGCCCCAGAGGCCTATACGGTCGGATTCATGGAATGGAACTTTCAGACGGCCGAAAACCTCGCGGCGGCCCTACGAGCCGGTGAAGTGACCTCGGCGGAGCTGACCGACGAGGCGATCGCCCGCGTTGAGCGCGACGACAAGGCGATCAACGCGATGTGCGTGCCGGACTTCGACCGTGCGCGGGCCGCCGCGCACGACGCCGACCAGGCGCGCGCCCGCGGTGAGGACCGGCCGCTGCTCGGCATTCCAGTAACGGTCAAGGAGTCCTACGACATCGCCGGGCTGCCCACGACCTGGGGCATGCCACCGCACCGGAACCACATGGCGGCCGAGGACGCGGTGCAGGTGGCGCGGCTCAAGACCGCGGGCGCGGTGGTACTCGGCAAGACCAACGTGCCCGTGGGACTGCAAGATGTGCAGAGCTTCAACGAGATCTACGGCACCACCAATAACCCGTGGGATCACGGCCGTACGCCGGGCGGGTCCTCCGGCGGATCGGCGGCGGCCCTGGCGTCCGGGTTCGGCGCGCTGTCCATCGGCTCCGACATCGGCGGTTCCCTGCGCACCCCCGCACATTTCTGCGGTGTCTACGCGCACAAGCCGACACTCGGGCTGGCGGCCAGCCGCGGTATGGTCCCGCCGACCGCACCGGCCCTGCCCACCGAGCCCGACCTCGCCGTCGTCGGCCCGATGGCGCGCACGGCCCGCGACCTCGCGCTCCTGCTCGACGTCATGGCCGGGCCCGACCCGCTGACGCTCGGTGTGGCGCACCATGTGACGCTGCCGCCCGCGCGCCATGGGCGACTCAGCGGCTTCCGGGTCCTGGTCCTCGACGACCATCCGCTCATTCCGACCGGGTCCGCCGTGCGGGCGGGCGTGAACCGGGTGGCCGAGGCGCTCGTCGACGGCGGCGCCCACGTCGAACGGCACAGCCCCCTGCTGCCCGATCTGAGCGAAGCCGCGGTGCTCTACACCCAGTTGCTGTTCTCGGGCTTCAGCGGAAGCTTCCCCGTCGAGGCGTACGAGCAGATGCGGACCCGCGCCGCCGGACTGGACGCGGACGACCGGAGCCTCGAAGCGGCGCGGCTGCGCGGCGTCGGGTTCAGCCACCGCGACTGGATCGAGACGGACGGCCGTCGCGAGCTCCACCGCCACGGCTGGCGCCAGCTCTTCACCGAGTTCGACGCCGTGGTGTGCCCCATCACGCCCACCCCCGCGTTCCCCCACGACCACGGCCCCGACCCGACCGAACGCCGACTCGACATCGACGGCGTCGAGTACCCGTACCTCGACCAGCTCGTCTGGGCCGGAGTGGCCACCATGCCCGGCCTACCCGCCACCGCCATACCCACGGGCCGCTCCCCCGAGGGCCTGCCCGTGGGAGTACAACTCATCGGTCCAGCCTTCGAGGACCGCACCCCCCTGCGCCTCGCCGAACTCCTCGAGCAGGAGATCGGCGGCTTCCAACCCCCGAAGTAGGCCACAACCAACGCAGCCGACCCGAGCCCCTTCCGAGCACCGGAGGGGGCTCTGAGCCGGGAAGGGTCCGCTGGCCCCCACCACACAAGGAGAAGTGAGGATCGAATGCGTCCATACGATGAACGTTTGTTCCAGACCATCCGCGAGGTGCGCGCATCCCCGTTCTTCAATGTCATGTACGAAGAAATAGGCCCAGGCGGGCCAGGAAAGGACCCGACGGCAATCTTCGAGTTGCATGCCGAAGAAGGGTTCCCGCTCAGCGAAAGGCTCAAGGAAGCATACTTCCCGTATCGATATATGGCACTGCACTGGTGTGCCGCGGATATTGACGTACCGCTCTTTGGCGAGTTCAACATCATGAACATCGACGCCAGCCGCGAAGAAATGCTTCAGGTACAGGACTTCGCCTGGGAGAAGTGCGACGAAGAGCTGCTCTCAGAACTCTCCATCCTGGATGACATCTCGCGGGGCGGTGGCGGACAACTGGCCACCATGAGGTTTCTGCGGGGCGTGTCGAGTCCGGAGATCTGGTTCCTCGACAGGTTCCGCACCTACGTCAAGCTCGACCTCGACTACCGGGACTACCTTGACGTTCTGATCATCACGAAGGGCGCAACTGGCTGGCAGTACCTCTTCGCCGATGTGCCGCTCGGCGCCAGAGAGTACGGCTCCACCCTGGAGAGTTTGAGGCTCATGCTCAAGATCCTCCCTGAACATTTTCCGGGGTACGACTACGAACCTTTGGCGGCCCGCCTGGAGGCCCGGCTGTGACCACCCATGTCGACATCCGCCCTGAACGACGGGGGCGATGCTTCACACCGGCACTGAGCCCTCTTCCCCGCGCTGTCACAGCCACTCGATAGCTTGGTCCGGTTCCGCGTGAGGAAGGATGAGCATCGATGCCCAGTGCGCGTACAGAGGATTTTCACGGCCAGCGGTTGGCGGAGTTCGATCCGGACGGTGACGTCCGTGTCCCCCCGCGAGCACCGGCATGGCACGTCAGCGCACCGGTCCTGGGACCGCCCGGGTTCGACGAGGTCTTCGAGTCCTTCACGCAGACCATCGACACCACCGGAGTGACGACCCTGTCCCTGGGCTTCACCGACTTCGACGGCCCGGCCGCGGCCATATCCCTCCTTGAGACCGCTGAGCGATTCCCACGGTTGCGGGCGCTGTTCCTCGGTAACGAGGGGGACTTCGCCTCCATCGAGCAGACCGATATCACCCCCGTCCTTGAACGCTTCCCTCAGCTGGAACGGCTTGATGTACGGGGAAAGTCGGGTTTGGAGCTGCGCCCCTTCGACCACACCGCGCTGAAGACGCTCCGGTTCGAGTCCTGCGGCCTGCCGTCGGACGTCGTACGCGCGGTGGCGGCCAGTAACCTGCCCAGCCTTGTACATCTGGACCTGTGGCTCGGTGTTCCCGGCGGCCTTAACGAACCGGACGTAGCCGACGAATTCGACCTCGAGCCGATCCTTAGCGGCGAACGGCTGCCCGCCCTGCGGTCCCTCGGCCTGGAGAACAGCGCGATCCAGGACGAGATCGCCGCAGCGGTGGCCTCCGCTCCCGTCGTGGCCGACCTGCGGTCATTGAGCCTGGCCCTGGGAACCCTCACCGACCAGGGCGCCGAAAGCCTGCTCCACGGCCAGCCGTTGACCCACCTCAACCGTCTGGACCTGCACCACCACTACCTGTCCGATCACATGATGGAGCGTCTGCGGACCGCACACCCGCATACCGAGGTCGACCTCAGCCAGGGGAACGGCGAATACCACGGCCCCTTCGAGGAAGAAGTCCACAACTTCGTCGCGGACGGCCGAGACTTCTGACCCGCCGCCCCACTTGGGGTCGTCCGTCACGTGGACTGGCAACCCCGCGCGTCGGCGCCAGGCGTCCGAATGCGCCGTACGCCGCCCAGCGCGTCGCCTGACCGAACCCCACGGCCAGCCGAAAGCGCAACAGGCCGCGGGGACCGACGCTGGGCTCAAGGGACACTGCCCTCACTCGCCCGGTTGACACTGGTGCCCATGCTCCTGCGGCCAGGGGTACGACGGTTACGCGTTCCCTCTGCTTGGCAGCTGGCGCGGGTCTCGGTGGCGGTCCGGCCTGGTGTCCCGGGGCGACCACTGACGGGCGCCATGTGCCGTCGTCGCCGTCAGCGTTGCCGTCAACTAGGCACCGTCGGCGCGGCGGCGTTCAGCGCGGACGCCCATACCGGACTGATGCCTCGGGAAGATACCGAGCCGCCTGGTAGGGGTTAGCAACCGCTCCTACTACGACTCTGCTCCCATTCCATGGCCCGGCTCGTCCATGTCTCCGCTCTGGACCCGTCCATGGAGTCCTCGTGGAGCCACGCGGCGGACTCGGCGTACTGGGCCGAGAGCTTCAGCAACTTCTTGCCCATGCCCGCCCCTGCTGTCCTCAAGGAGACCTTGCAACATGTCGAGCTGCTGATGCACTCCCGCGAGGGCGGCCGCTGTGTGCCGACGTTGCCGTCACCATCCGCCGAGGTCCCCATGCCGCATCAACCTGACGCCTCAGACGCTGTTCTACGCTCGTTACCGCGATGCGGACTTCGCCCGGCATGCTGGACGTCTCATTCGCCCAGGAAGCCAGCAAAGTGGACCAACGCGAACACTTCGCCGCCACGGTGGCTCAGTTCGTCGAAGATGGGATGACACGGCAGTGCCAGACGAAGCAAATGACCACGGCCAGAGAGGGTGCTCCCACTTTCGCAGCTCCCGCATTGTGCTGCGAACCAGCAATCCGCGGGATGCGACGATCGAGCTCCTGTCGCGACGTCTTGGGCTTCGTGAGATCCGGCAGCTCGACGAACCGACATCCTCACGCATCACCCATGAGATGGTCTGGCAGGTCAAGGAGGGCCTGGAGCTCCATTACCTGGAGGACGCGGCCTCCAAGGCAAGTTGCATAGTCGCTGCGGGTGATGACGGGGACGAGGTCGCACAATGGGCGAACATGGCCGCGACCTACATCGGCGCCTGGACTGAGAAAGAGCTGACCGCTTCCCTCAAGGAGTCCTCAGACCCGGTGACGCGGACGCAACTTCTCCTGCTCGTCGGCCTGGGCTCTCCCGATACGTTCGACGATGAGTACTTCTCCCTCATCTTGCGCGACTTTGACCACGAGGATCCCATGGTGCGGACAGGCGCGGTATGGGCGACTTCGTATTCGTCTTGGCGCGAGTTCGTCCCCGATCTGCGCAAGCTGGCCGCCAGTGATCCGCAAGATGACGTACGAGCTACCGCCCACGCCGTTGCCGACATCATCGAGAGGAAGAGCTGACCACGCACCACGACCGGCTCCAATCCGTTCTGCCGTTTCCTCAGGGTCGCGTCCTGGGAAGGGTCGGTGGGACGAGAGGTCGCCCTATTGCCGCTGTCCGAATGGATAACGAACGCCGTGCGCCATGCACGATTACCGGGACGGCAGATACTCCGACCCCCGAATCGGTACGCGACCGACGGCGGGTCCCAGTGGAAACGCTCGCGATCACCCCAGGTAGGGGTGGGCCCGATTCTCCTGGTAGTAGCGGAGTCGGAGGCGCTGGGTGTGGTGCGTGGATAGAGCATCCAAGTCTCTTTCCAACACGCACCGCAGTTCCGCGGACCCGTCCGAGATCGCGAGTCGGCCACTGACAACCCGGGCAGTGAAGCAGACGTTGAACTGTCGGCGGACCTCACCGCCCGAGTACACGATGACGTTGCGCGGGTCTGTGTACGTTCCGACAAGACCCGTGATCTCGACATCCAGCCCGGTCTCCTCTTTGACCTCACGGACCGCCGCCCCCGGCAGGGAGTCGGACATCTCCATGCCGCCGCCGGGGAGCGCCCAGAGGCCGCTGTCCCGGTGGCGCTGGAGGAGGATGCGGCCCTCCTCGTCGGTGACGACGGCGGACGCGGCAACGACCAAGCTGTTGGGCTCTGGTGCGTCCGGGTCGTCGTAGTACTCGGTCCGTGCCATGGTCAGTCTTCCCCCACCGGTGTCGCGGCCCACACCGCGTCAAAGCTGACAGCGCAGGTATCGCCCATTCCGCCCACCCCACTTCGCCGCAGATGCCACACCCGTGCGGCAAAGGCGTCGCGAGTTCACCGCGGATTCCACCAGCAACCGGACGCTCCGGCGCCTGGTCCTGATCGTGCCGCCGCGTTGGTGTGGATCCGCCGCTGCGCCCGTGCGCCTGCTCATAGGGCTTGCTGCGTCTAGTGGCGTGCTTGTGCAGAGTCACGCGGCACCGCCGCTGAGCTGGGCGGCAAACAGGAACGGCAGCGGCCTCCAACCGTCGTGATCGCGTCCCCCGACGGATGAGTCAAGACTGGTGTCACGCAAGAGGTCCCTTCCGATGATCGGAAGGGACCTCTGAGCTGGTGCGCGCTCGACAGGATTCGAACCTGCAACCTCTTGATCCGTAGGTTCGGGCAGGCGGCCGGTGCGGGTCTAAGCAGCGGCACAGCCTGGTGTTTCGGGTGTGCCATTGGCTGATGTCGCGTGCCGCCGTTGCCGTCAGCGTTGCCGTCAAGACCCCCTACCGTTTGACTAATTGTCTCAGGACCGGTTGGGTTCACACGAAACAAACCGGCGGATAAGGCCATTCCCTGCACCGAACCGGGTTAGTCGAAAAGACTGCCCGGATACAAATCCTCGAAAGCTGGCCGACCGACACCTTTAGGCCAACATTTCAATGAGCTTGAATTGTCACACCCTGCAACTACCCTGTGCCAAACATCATTGGCTAGGGTCAAATCCGCATGGGGCGACCCGTTAGCGAACACATGCATCCGATCTTTAGCGTTACCCGCCAGAGGCGCCGCATCGTAATTAGCAAGCTATGCGGCCAATGGGTGCTGCCTAGCGATTTGAGGGTCTCGCAGGCGCTGTTGAACCCAAGACATTGCATCACTGGCAGTATTATGCACCTGGTAGCACAGACTCCGAGTAGCTCGATCTCCTCGATGGACAACCTTATTTCTGGCAAGCCATACCGTCCTATGCAACTCTTTCAGTTTATCGGCATCTCCTTTCAAGTGATGAGTCAATACATTGATAGTGTTCCGAACTTGATCATTTTCGATATTATGGTTCTCGAAGTCGCCTCGCTTCCAGCCGTGATCCACCAGGATTCCTGTGGCTATGTGGTGGAAAAATGATTCCAATGTCGCTTCATCGCCAACGATAGCCTCAGCCCACTCTCCCCGTGAGGCCCTGAGCGCGGATCTGCGCATCCACGAAAACAGACGCCTTTTAGCCAAAGTCCCGTTTGCTTCACCTTGCACGGCTTCAAAACTCATACCCTCCCTTATTTCTTGCCCGCTTTGCCCAGATGTCAGCGAACCTAGCTGCGCGGAGGAGGGAAGGAGGACATAGAATGGCTCATTACTGAGTCTCGGATTAAGCCTTATCAGGCCGTCACCTATCAAATCTCCATGACATACCGGCCCTGCCGGGTCACCTTGGGCCCCAGAGGCGATATTCATAGCTTCACTTATCGCATAGAGAATGCAGTCGTACAAATCGCCAAACCGCGGCTCATTGCGTGTAGGTGCGCCGTCGTCATCGGCAACAAATAGATCGGTCCAGTCGGGCAACACGGTCTTAACATATACACGCGACATGGGCGGACCTGATTCGAGATCCAGAAAGCGCGCGTGATGGGTCCAGTCTGGACGTTCTTCCTCGTGAGCCTCGACAGTTCCCTCATAGCTATGCGGATTGATGCCTGCATACGCCAGCCCGCTATTCATAGCAAGAAAAACGACTTCAGCCCAAATAGGATCGTCTCCATAGTGAGTACCAGCAATGACTGAATAAGTTCGACTAGCTTCGCTTGTTGCCGACCAAGGGATTACCGCGCAAGCCCATATCTCGCATTTAGGATCCAATTCTTTGGGACTCATAGGGGCTCCGTAGAGGATGGCAACGTCTTGTTGTCCGTAGTTCTGTCTGGTACGTGCTGGCCGTCTTGTCCCACAGGTCATCCCAAATAAGGACGACCATGGTGCTCCAGGAAGTGACGGATCCGGAGTCGCTGTGTGTGGTGCATGGGCAGCTCGTCCAGATCCTCCGGCGAGACGAATCGCAGTTCCGTGGACTCGTCAGAGATCGCAAGTTGCCCACCAACCACCCGGGCTGTGAAGCAGACGTTGAACTGACGACGCACCTCGCCGTCCGTGTACGCGATGACGTGGCGCGGGTCGGTGTACGTGCCGACGAGACCCGTGATCTCGACGTCCAGCCCGGTCTCTTCCTTGGCCTCACGGACCGCCGTCCCTGGCAGAGAGTCGGACATCTCCATACCGCCGCCGGGGAGTGCCCAAAGATCGTTATCCCGGCGGCGCTGGAGGAGAATGCGGCCTTCCTCGTCGGTGACGACGGCGGACGCGGCGACCACCATGCTGTTCGGCTCTGGTGCGTCCGGGTCGTCGTAGTACTCGGTCCGTGCCATGGTCAGTCTTCCCCTACCAGTGTCGCGGTCGCCCACACCGCATCGAAGCTGGCGGCGTACGTGTCGAACATCCCGCCTACCCCACTTCGCCGCAGATGCCACACCGGGGCGGCAAAGGCATTCACGCCCCAGACGTGAGCATTGACCATCGCTTGGTCGTCGGCGCGGTAGATCGAGTTGTAGAGCGTCGTGGCGTGGGTCCGCACCTCGATGCCCTGTGTCCCGATGAGCGAGCGGTAGTGCATGAGGGCGAGTCGGCAGCGGGATTCGATCCCATGCCCGAACTTCTCTTCTTCGCCGCGCAGTCGGACGTTCTCACTGTCGGGGTCACCAATGGCGATACGGACCGCGCAGCCTTCGGCCGCTCGTTCCTGCAAGAGGTCGTTGAGCCGGGGGTACGCCTCGTGCAGGAAGACGGCGGCATAGACCAGGACGTCGATCTGCTCGCGGGCCTCGGAGAGCAGATCGACGAACGCGGATACCGGGATGTCGGCCCGCTGCTCGTAGAGCGCGACAAGCTCCGGACTGACCGCGCGCGCGGGACGTGGCTGTCGGAGCGATGGCCATATGGCGTGCACGTCTTCTCCCAGGAATTCGGCTGCCCGCATGGCCGTGGCACGGCGCGGCGTACGACCGCGATTCACCCAACGCTCAACGGACTTGGGATCGACTTCAGCCTTCTCCGCGAGGCTGGCGTACGTCCAGCAGCCAGCCGCCATGGCAGCGCGTAGCTTTTCGTTCGGCATCCCGAGTCTCTCCCTGCATCTGGGGACGGCACTAGGGACGTTTTACATGATGCGGGACGTCCCCAAGTGGGGTTTGGCGGTGGTTCCTACGTCCTGGGGAGCCGCCAGAGGATGCCTCCCATGGGCACCGACAAGACTCTTGAAGCAGCCGTGAACGTCGAGGAGATCAAGACGGCCATCACCCGCGCCCTGGTGACGCGGACAGTGCTGCCGCCGTACGAAGAACTGAGCAACCTACACAAGGCATTGCTGGGGCATATCCAGACGATGATGCCGCTGGCAGAGAAGCGAATCGACCGCCTGAACCGGGGCACCTTGGCCTGGTATTCGAAGCGCAGCAGGTTGAACACCATCCCGCATGAGATGGCCCAAGGGCTCGGCCCCGGCTTGCGGTCGGCTGAGTGGCACGTTCGGAGTCTGGGCTACACATGCCAATTCCTACTCAACAACTCCGGCCTTGACCAGGAGCACGACCGGTGACCTAAAGACCGGGCGGGAGCTGCTGCCCATGGGAAGGACCCGCAGCTCCCGCCCTCCTACCTCCTGGGCGCGGGGACTGCGCGGCGGACATCGCCCCGCGGATGTCACCCACCACGTCCAGGATCGGCGGATCTGCACATCCGCCGACAGTGGTCCGGCTCCCCATGCCCGTGCCCAACAGATGACCCGCGAGGCTGGGAGCCGGACCGCACAGCACAACAACCGCATACGCAAAACCGGGCTACACCCCGGCAGGCCAAGGGATAGTTCGGTGGGAAGTCCGTGATCAGGACCCTGGTGCCGGTGGTACCGGGGTGGTTGTCGTGTTCGCTTCGACACCGCCCGTTCCCAGATGAGTTCAGGGAAAGGGAGAGTGACGAGTACGAGGGAGTTACGGCGTGGTGGGCCCGATGGTTGTGGGCACCGGAGTCGCAGCGCTTACGACACGCTGGCCGTTGCTACGCGCACGACGGCTATGGCCGCAGTCGACGGACGGCCGGTCATGTAAACCGCTCTGCGTAGCCACCCCTCGACGGCTGGCAGGTTAGGCCCTGGTCCTGGCCGTGCCGCTGCGTCGGCGTGTTCGCGGTGATCGCCAGGCGCCCCGTGGGAGCTGTTCCGGGTGCTGACTGCCTCTGGGCTGCTGGTGGGGGGCGCGCTGAGTGGCGTGGGGCCCCGCTGAGGGGCAGCAGGCAGGAGCGGGCGGCGGCCACGGGCCACCTTGATCCGCGTGATCATGGACATCTACACCTGCGTCCGGCTGGACCCGCATCCCCCACCTTCGACCGTATCGGCGATGCCTTGTGTGACGGCGACGGCCCGGACGATGACGGCAGCGCGGGTGGCGCTCTGATCGCCGTTTGATCAAGGCCTGCGGCGGTTGCCGTCAACGACCGCCGTCAATAGCCAACACAAAAGGCCCCTTCCATCTCTGGAAGGGGCCTCTGAGCTGGTGCGCGCTCGGCAGGATTCGAACCTGCAACCTCTTGATCCGTAGGTTCGGGCGGGGTGCTGGTTCGGGTCTCGGTGGTGGTCCGGCCTGGTGTCCATAGCGGGCCGATGGCGGACGTCGTGTGCCGTCGTTGATGTCAACACTGATGTCAGCAGCCCCGCACATGGTGCACAGTCGCAACAGCTTTAAAGAGAGGGTAGTCAGACTAGGTACACCACTGCCCGAACCCGCTCTAGCAACCTTCGGCCACGATCATTCGGCTTTTTGCGTGCTCCGAAGGGACACGAATGGGTGCAAGCCATCCCCGGAAATACACTCAGAAAGATAATCTCTGATCAGTGGGTGCCTAAACTCCAAAGCCCCTCGGCGCGGAACCAGTAGCGAAACCCGCCTGGCTTCCTCAAGCGAAGTCTTATGACGCCGAGGAAAATAACCCGCCTTTGTCATTATTCGCCTACATTGGCCTCTCCGGATCAAATCCAATCCCCCATTCCTTAGAGCGGCAATGAAGGCGGTCGGAACTACGTAGAAGAAGGAATTAAGAAGCGGAGAGTAGAGCATTCCTTGACTGACGACAGAGGCGGAACGAAAAAAATAGAATGCCGCAGACAAGGTTACATAAGTTGCCGCAGATACGAGGATGGCGACTGTCACAGTGGAGCGAACCAGATTAGAAATCTCTCCACCTACACGATCAGGCATCTCGCTCGGGTCTAACGTCTGAGATTCACGAGCCATCTTAAGCGCAGGAAAGATTGCAAGCACGGTTAGAAAAGCCAAACATATACCGCCCAGAAAATCATCTGCCGCGCCAGACAGAACAAGCGAAATCCCCATCACTCCCTCCACAAGGAGCACCCCGAGAAGCCGCTTGGCGAATTTAAACAGGCTGCGCGCCACCGATGTCCTTCTAGCAACCGCAGGCGCCCATATGTCACCTCTAGCTACCATCCAAGCAAGGGATCCATAAGTAATCGGCACAGCAAAAGCCAAACTGAGATGAACGCTTTTAGACGGCGATTCCGGGGCGAATAGAGCCATCACAAGCCGCAGAATAAACGAGGGGACCGCAACAAACAGAAACGCCATCAGCAGCGTACGCGTCTCCGCCAATTTCTTAAACTTATTGGGGAGAAATTCCACCGGGGCGCGATCCGGGCAAAAGAGCGACCTACGCTGCTCTCTCAACCCAAGGGCCGTGAAAGCGAGCCACATTCCCGCGTCAGCCCCCCTCTTCATGCTACGCTCGGCGGAATTAACATAGGCCGCCAGGATACTCCTTCGCCTGTCACCAGATGCAGCAAAATCCGGCGAATCGCCTGCTGAGTACACAGAAATCGCTAAGCGGAGCATCAGCGGGTTGCACAGGAGTTGCCTGAGTTGGCCATCCCGACCCAGAGCGTGATTGAGGTTAGAAAGAGAATCCCCGAAGCTACCGACAAAATCGGATACTTGACGCTCGTCGATTTCATTGATCACCAAAGAGGCTTTAAGATTAAGCTTCCTCCCCGTGTCACGGTATTCATTCAGTCGACTAGCAACCACAACTTGCGTACCGGGGTTACTGGACACGAATTTATTTAGAGCAGATATACACTCGCGCCGCTCTCGGAACCTCAGTTCATCGAGACCGTCAAGGATCAGCATTAACTCGGAGTCCGTGAGCCATTGAACTAAAATTCTCTGGGGAACTCCATATGTTTCGTGAATGGACTGAACGAACCAGCGCCACATCTCCTTGCGAGGTCCAGACCACTCGGACAAATGCAGGTAGAAGGGTACAGGGCTGTGATCGCCCAACGTAGCCTGATTAATCGCCGTGTGCATAATTTTATGTAAGGCACGGGTCTTACCGGTGCCAGAGTTACCCAGTATGAGCAGCTTGCCAGACGATACTTCTAGCGCCTGATTGACATCCATGGACTCCCATCTTTCAGCCGCGAAAAGTTGGTTCATCGGATCCCGATGCAGCTGCTGTCGAGCCACATAGGAGATCCCAAACTCCATCGATGCAGGAAGATCCATACTTTCCCCGCCGCGCCAATACTCCTCCCCTCTCACCCACGCGGGCAGCACTTTAGTAATGAGCTTCCTACGAATACGCGCATCCCGCTTCTCTAGAAGCGAATCCACAACGGCCACATTGCGTACGTTGATATCGCGACCGGCCGCAAAGTAGCCAGATATATCAACGTCACCAAATGTGGTCTGAGGTGACCTGGAGTTCAGGCGGCGTCGCAAGCTGCTTAAAAAACTTATGGGTGTCAACGCCCATCAAACCTAATGTCGCGACCGGCCACATACTTGCCGCGCAGGTTAACGTCGCCATAGACCGTTCCAGCACCTTCAATATTTGTTTGTTTGGAAATACCGCCAAGGATTTCCTTCAGCGCTGCAACGCTGCTGGGATCTTCCTCCAACAACGTCAGGATTCTACTCGACAGGGCAGGTTCATCGATGACCTGGAGTTCTTCCTCACTTACAGCACGAGAAGTTAGGAACGAACGAAGTCGCAGAAAGTAAGTTCGGATCGCGGAGTCTGTGGCAGTCGCAGCATGACTTGCCACACCCGATACGTACGCTGTGGCTCCTGCATCAGCTAACGTGGTCAGATCCATACGTCTTCCCCCTGATCTGCATTTTTGTGACCGCCTACTCGGCGTAGGTCGTGCTGATTAGCCTTCGTCTAAACGTCGCCGCAGCAGTACTACCCAAGCGATGGAGGCTTAGAACATTGGGCCCGCGTCGAGGGCCCAGCCACCCCAAACGTCTGCTGCCAAGCACCGCTCTCGCGCGTCAGCGGGCACGTTCCCACCAACATCAGCCATCAGCTAATGGTTCCGGCTGACTCTCGTATCGCTATCAGACGCACCTGCGGGCCAGGGCACCCTGCATCTACCAGCCGGAATTCGCTCGGGACCAACTTGCTTGCTGGTGTTGGTACTGAGGACGGAGGAGTGCTGGGCACATCGATGACTATGCGGTCCACCAGGTCAGCAAGCAAACGTGCTACCTCGTTATCGCTGCCCTCGATGAGCACCGAGCGTGCGCCGGACTCGGTGAAGTCGCGTACGACCTTGGCTGGCTCGTCACCAAGCGGTCCAGTTGGCACACGGAACGCGTCTTCGCCGTGGCCGCCTAGCACGCCTTCCTCAATCGCCCCGTACCGCCGTATCACCAGATCGTGCGTGCGGCGGAGCTCGGTCAAGACCTGGTCGCTGTGGCCCTCGTTGATGCCAACGCTGTACGCCCAGGTGATGTGCGGCCTTCCGGTACGCAGTGAGTGGAGCCACGGGCCGAGGACGAGTAGCGCTTCCTGCTCCAGGACGCCGCGCTCTACCTCAATGCCGGCCTGCTCCAGCACCGCCGCGCCGCCCTCTCCTCGTGAGGTCGGGTCCATGACGGCTATCAGGACGCGGGACACCTTTGCGTCGATCAGTGCCTGTCGGCAGGGCGGGGTCCGGCCGTGGTGGTTGCAGGGCTCCAGGGTCACGACCGCCGTGCCGCCCTCGGCCCGCTCCCCCGCTGCGGTGAGGGCGTTCACCTCGGCGTGGTGGTCGCCCTTGCGGAGGTGGTATCCCTCGCCGACCGGTATGCCGTCGCGGTCGAGGATGACGCATCCGACGGGTGGGTTGGGGCTCGTCGTTCCGAGGCCCTGGGCAGAGATCGCGATTGCTCGCCGCATGGCTGTCAGTTCGTTCGGCGTGGCCATCAGAACCCCGCATTCTCCTTGACTGCGTCGAGTAGGTCCCGCACAGCGGGAACATTACTCGCCGCCGCGAGAGCGTTGACCGCCGCGACCGCCTCTTGCAGAGTGCGGCCGGAACCTGAGCCGCGGGCCATGTCGAGAACCGCTGCGGCCTCGGCGGCGGCCTGCTCGTACTCATGGATTCCCACGTAGGCCATGGCAAGCCGTGCCTGGGCGAATCCACGGTCGCGCTGATAGACGTCCGGGAGATCCGTCAATGCGGTTTGGAAGGTGGAGACCGCCCGGTCCGGCCGGGAGAGGTTGAGCCAGCAATTCGCGCGCTGGATTTCGATATAGCTGGAGTTGCAGAAATCTCCGTGCCCGGATCGGGCGTCACCGGAGGATTCGGCGAGGGCGGCGAACTCATGGGCCTCGTCCAGCTTCCGGTGACAGGCGACCTCGTCCCCGTCGAGCGCAAGTCCCTGCGCCTCCTGCTGGATGGCGGCAGCCTTCATCGGCCGGGAGAGCGCTCGTTCGTGGCGCTGCACGGCCTGGGCGAGTCCGATTGCCTGGCCTGCGTTCTTCTTCCCCGCCGCAAGCTGGCTGCGACGGAACAGGGTCCACGAGAGCATGGCTTCGTCTCCGGCCTCCATGGCCCATTCCATGGCACGGCTCGTCCATGTCTCCGCGCTGGACACGTCCATGGAGTCCTCGTGGAGCCATGCGGCGGACTCGGCGTACTGGGCCGAGAGCTTCAGCAGTTCCTGACGGTGCTCGCCCCTGCTGTCCTCCAGAAGACCTTGCAACATGTCGAGCTGCTGATGGACTCCCGCGAGGGCGTGACGCGGGCCGAAGAGGTTGTCGGCCCTGACCAGGGTGTGCCACATGTCGCGGAAGTGCTCGATCGCTGCTTCGCCTCGTCCGGCGGGGAGTCGGTGTGGTCTGGTGGGCTTGGGGCTCACGATTTCAGCGGAAGCGTTGACGGCACGGAGGGGTCCGCTTCCTTGCAGGGCGACACCAATTGCGTGCCCCAGAAGGGCTCGGCGGTTTATCGGCACGATCTGCTCCCTTCCATCGACGTACACCGAAACCAGAACGATTTCGGGTAGCGCAGCCGCGTCCGCCGAATTCGAGGGGTCCACGTGCACAATCGGCAGACCAGGAATCGCCCCCGTTGTGGGTACGGACGGGGGTTCGTTCGGGCCCTCTGGGCTACTGCGAGCGTAAGCCTGGTTCTGGGCAGTGGCGGCCGGTGACGGGGTACCCTCCCACGGCCGCTCGGGCAGGTCGAGCATGTGGCCGGGAATGCCCAGTCCATCAGCGATGCGTTCCATGACGGCGACGCTGCGAATACCCCGATCACCTCGGATGACGTCGCCGACACGCGCGCTGGTCATCTTGGTGACGGCGGCGGCGATCGCCGCGTAGCTCGCTGGGGCTCGGCGGTTGACGAGACGGAAGATCTCCCCGAAGTCCCTTCGCCTACACGCCCGTTTCATGTCCTCGCTGTGGAGCAACCGGTCCGGGATGGTGAGGGGGTATCCGCTGCGCCTGCCTTCACGTTCACTCATCGGCCGCTCACGAGGTGTAGGGACGTGCGTAACGTCCAAAGTAGATCGCGCCGACTATTGAGGTACCCCATTTCACCGCACGGGGTACCCCGTTGCCGATCCCAATCGAGTCACCTCACCTGCAGTCTTATGGCCATGAAGCCAGAGCTGACAGGCCCGGATGGACGCGTGGTGGTGAGGCGTTGGACCCGCCACCCCCGCTGTGTCGCCCTGGCCCGAGCCGACTTGCGCAAGGCTCTGGCTGGTTGGGGGCTGGTCGCGGTCGAAGAGGTCGCGCTGTTGGTGCTGTCTGAACTGATAACGAACGTCGTGCGCCATGCACGGGTGCCGGGGCGCCAGATCGAGACGCGCTATCTGCACCAGGGCGACAAGGTGCGGCTCGAGGTTCACGACGCGGCCGACCAGTTGCCCAAGCTGAGGACTCCGACCCCCGAATCGGTACGCGGCCGAGGGCTGGTCCTGGTGGAGACGCTCGCTGATCAGTGGGGCGTCACCCCACGGCCAGCGGTGGGCAAGGCGGTCTGGGCGGTCCTCGCACTTCCTGCCGACGAACGGGCCTCACTGGCCAGTGGAGAGCGTAGAGAGGGGCAGTCGTGACGACCGCCGGAAACTCCGTTATACGGCAGGGCGATTGGACCCTGTGGACCCTGAGCACAGACGTCACCGGGAGTCCTCCGATCTTGGAGGCCGAATGCACGACGTGTGACAACTCATCCGGGGCGACTGAAGAGGCCAAGCAGTCGGAGGTGTGGTGCCTGCGTCACGCGAACCAGACAGGCCACACGGGATTCCGGATGATCATCACGAGCTTCTTCCGCGCGTCCACGGCGAACGTGGGCTCTTCCGCGACGGCTGCGCGAGGCCGAACGGCGACGCCTGACGCGTAGCCCCTCAAGGCTGGGCGGGGGTCGCAGTCGTGGAGGGACCGGCGGCCCCCGCCCTCAACAACTTCAGACCTGAAGCCGGACCACCCTCCCCGCAGAGTGATCGTTCCAAGTGCTGATGTCACCACATACGCAAGAGGCCCCTTCCGATGACCGGAAGGGGCCTCTGAGCTGCTGCGCGCTCGGCAGGATTCGAACCTGCAACCTCTTGATCCGTAGTCAAGTGCTCTATCCGTTAAGCTACGAGCGCTTGGCTTCCCGGCGGTTTTTCTGGCCGGTCGGCGTTGCGGGAACAACATTACATGACCTGCGCCGTCAGGCGAAATCCGTTTCCTCCACCCCCACCGACCTGCGAAAACTCGATTTTCAGGGGCTCGTGGAGTCGTCCTCGTGAAGCCCCCGCAAGCTCGCCTTCGCATCGCGAGGTGCTTGTCAGGGGGAGGGGCGATACTACGGAGAGTTACATGGCGATCGCCTTGCGTTGTTCCCGCCCAGTCGTGCCGCTGCACGATCATCCTCGGTGGGCCTGGAAACGACACAGGGGCTCGCGTCGTAGACACGAGCCCCTGGCCGGAGAGCGGAGGCTGAGGGATTTGAACCCTCGATGGGCTTTAAGACCCAAACCGCATTAGCAGTGCGGCGCCATAGACCAGACTAGGCGAAGCCTCCAACACACTGGTCGCTCGCGCGAGCGCGAGGTGGTGTGTGCAGATGATGTCACAGCCCAGTGGGATGTCACCAATCGCGGACTACGGTACTCGGCGGGCGGGGCCCATCGCAAAGCCCTCATAGGAGGGGTGGGGGCGCACGGCCCGTACGGCGGAGCGCGCGCCGTACGGGAAAGGGGAGCCCTTACCGGCGGGGAGCCCTTACCGCGAGCACAGCCCCTTACGGCGGAGCAACGTGCTCGGCGGCGGCGCGTTAGACGGGGCGGGGGCAGCGCGCCCCCTACTGATCACACCAGGAGTGCCCCCATGCCCCTGCTGCACCGCCTCGCCGTCACCGCCGCGCTGACGACCGCCGCCACCGCGGGTGCGCTGGCCCCCGCCGCGGCCACGCCGCTGCCGCTGCCCCTGCCGTTCGACGGGGAGAGCGCCGACCGGCTGATGATCACCGTGAGTGAGACCGGTGAGGCCAACGACGCCGCGACCTTTCTGCTGAGCTGCCACCCGACCGGCGGCACGCATCCCCGGGCGCGGGCCGCGTGTGCGCAGCTGGACTCGCAGACCGCGTGGGGCCGGGATCCGTTCGCGCCGGTGGCGCCCGACGCGATGTGCACCAGGCAGTACGGCGGGCCGGCCACGGCTCGGGTGACCGGGCACTGGGCGGGGCGTCCCGTCAACGCCCGGTTCAACCGCACCGACGGGTGTGAAATCGCCCGGTGGAATCGGTTCTCCGTCGTTTTGCGCACGCCTGGGAGCTGACCTGGGGATTGGCAGGGAGTGGGAGGAGACGGGCCGGTGAAGTTTGTCCGGGCGTGCGTCGAGACGCGTACGTCGCGCTGCGACCTCCCTCTCATCCGCCGTCGCGTCCGGCGCTGGTGCCCGTAGACTCCCCTAGAGACACTCCGCAGATGGGACGGCAAAATGACCGCGGGTGTCAGCAAGGTGCGGTAGTCAGGGAGGAAGCGTCGTCGTGAGCAGCAGGCCATCCCGAGGCGCTGCTCGCCTCGCGGCGATACTCGACGCCCTCCCGGACGCGCTGTTGCTGGTCAACTGCAACGGCACGATCGTCAACGCCAACCACCACGCGCTGGAGTCCTTCGAGACTCCGGGCACCGCCCTGGTCGGCCGTGGTCTGCTCGATCTGCTCCCCTCCTTCGATCCCAATCGCATTCCCGGGTCGATGCGACGCCCCGACGCGGCACAGGGGGACGGCAGCAAGCCGACCCGGATGATGGCCCGGCGCACCGACGGGACGCAGTTCCCCGTCGAGGTGACCAGCGCGAATCTGGAGGACGGGCGGACTCCTTACGCCGATCAGTACAGCTACACCGGCGATGAGCTGCTGATGCTCATCGTGCGCGACCTGACCGGGACGCTCGACACCGAGGCCGAACTCGCCCGTCAGCAGCGCCAGACCGAGATGATCCTGCGCGCGGCGGCGGAGGGCGTGGTCGGCGTGGACACCGAGGGCAAGGTGGTCCTCGTCAACCCGTCCGCCGCGCAGATCCTCGGCTACCGGGCCAGCGACATGGGCGGTCAGGAGCTTCACTCTCTTGTACACCACTCGCGCCCGGACGGTTCCCCCTTCCCGTACGAGGAATCACCGCTCGCCGACACCCTGCGTTCCGGCCGCAAGCACCGGGTGCGCGGCCAGGTGCTGTGGGCGAAGGACGGAAGCCAGGTCCCGGTCGATCTGACCACCGCGCCCGTCCGCGACGGCGACCAATTCGTGGGCGCCGTGCTGACCTTCACCGACCGGCGCACCGAGAAGACCATGGCGGCCAAGCACGCCGAGGAGGTCGAGAGCCTCACCAACCGGCACGCCGAGGAGGTCGAGAGGCTCACCACCCAGCACACGGAGGAGGTCGAGAGGCTCACCGCCCAGCGCACCGAGGAGCTGGAGGGGCTGACCACCCAGCACACGAAGGCGCTGGAGGAGCTGCGGACGCGGCTCACCGAGGAGCGCGCGCGGTACGCGGCACAACTGGAGTCCGTCACCGCCCGGAACGGCCAGCTGCTCGCCGTGCTGGACCAGTCGCTGCGCGGACCGCTGCTACAGCTGCGCAGTGAGCTCGGCGTGCTCGCCGACGACCCGGCCGGGCAGCTGTGGCCCGAGGCCAACCAGATCCTGCACCACCTCGCCGCCGGTTACACCCGGATGACCACGCTCGTCGACAACGTCCTGAGCTATCAGCGGCTCGACTCCAGCGGCGAGGAACTGGCCCGCCGTACGGTCTCCATGGACGAGGTCGTATCGGCCGGTGTCGAGGGCGCGGTCGAGCTGATCGGGCCGGGGCGCGCGCAGTTCGCCGTGCACGCCCCGCCGATCGACGCCGAAGTGGACGCGGAACGGCTCGCCCAGGCGCTCGCCCATCTGATCGCAGACGTCGCCGGGGTCGACTCCACCGGCAACGCCGCCTCGGGCGCCGCCGCGGGCGACTCGACGATCGTGGTCGCGGCGGCGCAGCGCGGCGATGTCGTACGGATCGAGGTCCGCGGGCCGTACGCGGGCGGCGACCCGGTGCACGAGCCGATCGTGCGCGGGATCGTGCGCCTGCACGGGGGCGTGCTCCAGACCCACGAGATGCCGGGCATGGGCGGGCACGCGTACGTCCTGGAGGTGCCGATCTCGGCGGCGGCGGCCGCCGAGCAGGAGCGCATGAACGGCGCCGCCGCCGGACAGGGCGGCGGTACGCGGGGGCAGGGCACCTCGGGTGCGGGTACTGGCGCGGGTACGGGTACGGGTGCCGGTGCGGGGACGGGCACGGCGGGCGGCGACGCCTCCGGCCAGCAGACCCCGACCGGACGCCGCGCCCGGCACGGGGCGGCCCCCAGCGATGCGCCGGGCGACACCAGCGGCGGCGGCACACAGGGCAACGGCACCCACGGCAACGGCGCTCAGGGCGGCGGCACACAGGGCGGTGCGCCTCCGCCCGACCTCCGTAAGGCCGACCCGCATACCGCCGACCCGCGTACGGCTGATCCCCGTACGGTCGACCCGCGCACCGCCGCTCAGCCGGGCGCCCCAGGGACGGTACCCGGCGCCCCCGCGCCCGCCGCGCTGCCCGCGGTCATCGGCGAGAACGCCGCGGCCCAGCAGCAGAACGCGGCCGGGCCCGCGAACCCGCCGCGCCCCACCGGGCGGCGCAGGGCGCGCCCCCACCCGGACGAGGACCCGGCGGCTGCCGCCGCGAACCCCGGCCAGAACGCCGAGGGAGCCGCGACCGGCAGCCATCGCCACGCCCGCGGCGGCGCACCGGAAGCGGCCGGTCCGCAACCGACGGCCGGTCCGCAGCCGACGGGCCCCGCCGCCATGGGCGTTGTGCCGCCTCAGGGCATTCCGGCCCAGCAGCAGCCCCAGGGCCGCCGCGCCCGGCGCGGCGCCCCGGCGCAGGAGCAGGGCGGCCCCCAGGCCGCCGGCGCCCCCGCCCCCGCGCAGGGCGCGGGCGGCCGACCTGCCCTCGCCCTGCCCGCCGCCCCCTCCGACTCGCCGCAGCAGCCCGCCCAGCCGGGCGCTTCGGGCATGCCCGCGCTGCCCGCCGCGCGCACCCCCGAGCAACAGCCCAACTGGGGCCAGGACCCCAACGGCGACCAACCACAAGAAGCCCCACCCACCGGACGCCGCCGCGCCCGCCGCGCACTGGGCGAGGCCCCAGAACAGCCAACACCCGACCAGGCCCAAGCCCAGGCCCCCGGCCAGCCGCAACCGCAGCCTCAACAGCCCCAACCGCAGCCCGCGGGGGATCCCGGCCTCGTACGCTCCCCCTTCGCGCTGCCCCCGGCCGCCGCCGACCGGGCGCAGCCCGGCGCCCTGCCGCCCGAGCTCGGCCCGGCCGGGCTCGTCCCCGCGCAGCACGGCCCCCGCGACGCGCGGGGCGCCGCGCCCCAGCAGCAGGGCGGGGGCCTGGCCGTACGGGGCGAGCCCGTACCGCCCAACGGCGCGGCGCCCGGCGGCTGGCCGTCCGACCCTGGTCAGGGGCAGGCCCAGGACCCGCGTCGGCCCCAGCCACAGGCCCAGGGCCCCCAGCCCGCCGCTTCGGGCATGCCCGCGCTGCCCCCCGCGCGCACCCCCGAGCAACAGCCCAACTGGGGCCAGGACCCCAACGGCGACCAACCACAAGAAGCCCCACCCACCGGACGCCGCCGCGCCCGCCGCGCACTGGGCGAGGCCCCGGAACAGCCAACACCCGACCAGGCCCAAGCCCAGGCCGGTCCGCGGCCCGCGGAGACCAGTGGGCACCCACCCGCCCAGCAACTGGCGCAGCAACCGTCACAGTGGCCCGACGCCCCCGCGCAGCCCCGCCCGCAGCCGCTGCCCGCCGAGGCCCCGCCGAGCGCCGACACCACCCAGGGGCGCGCGATCAGCGTGCGCACCCTGGGCCAAGGGGTGCCGTTCGCCCAGCAGGTGGGGGAGCAGCCCCAGGGCCAGCCCGCTCAAGGCCAGCCGCAAGGACGCCCGCCGCAGGGTCAGCAGCAGACGCCCTCCGGAGGCACCAGCACAGGGGGCGGCAGGCGGCGCAAGCTGGCCGCCCGGCCCGAGATGACGGACCAGGGCGCCCCGGCCGAACTCCAACCGGCGGGCAACCGGGCGCATCCGCACACCGGACCGCAGCAGCCGCGGCCCGGTCCGCAGACCGGCGCGCAGCCCCGCCCCCAGCCCATGCCGGGGGCGCAGCCGCAGCGTGCGGTGGGTCCGTCGCAGGGCTCCGGCCGTACGTTCGCCATCGGCGCGCCGGACGAGGGCGCCGAGGGGCCTGAGCCGCTGGACGGGCCGAACGGCGCCGTCGAGATCGTCGACGACCGCACCCCACCGCCCGACGACGAGCTGCCGCCTGAGCCGCTGGACAACCCGCGCCGCCTCCTGGTGTGGCCCGCGCCGGACATGTCCACCCAGCAGGCGCTGAGCGACCGCGGCTACCGGCCGGTGATCGTGAACTCCCGTGAGGAGGTGGACGCGCAGATCGCCGCGTACCCGGCGGCGCTGTTCGTCGACCCGCTGACCGGGCCGATCACCCGGACCGCGCTGCAGTCGCTGCGTACGGCGGCGGTCGCCGCCGAGGTGCCGGTCCTGGTGACCGCTGGGCTCGGCCAGGCGACGCGCGAGGCGGCGTACGGCGCCGACCCGGCCGTCCTGCTCAAGGCGCTCGCGCCGCGCGACAGCGAGCAGCATCCGTCGCGCGTGCTGCTGATCGAGGAGCACGAGCCGATCGCCATGGCGCTGACGGCGACGCTCGAGCGGCGCGGGATGCAGGTCGCCCGCGCGGCGACGGACGCGGACGCGGTCTCACTGGCGGCCCAGATGCGGCCGAACCTGGTGGTGATGGACCTGATGCAGGTACGCCGCCGCCGGGCCGGGATCGTCGACTGGCTGCGCGGCAACGGACTGCTCAACCGCACCCCACTGGTCGTCTACACCTCCGCGGACATCGACCCGGCGAACCTGTCCCGGCTGGCCTCGGGCGAGACGGTGCTGTTCCTCGCGGAGCGCTCGACGAGCGCGGAGGTGCAGGCGCGCATCGTGGACCTGCTGGCCAAGATCGGCACGAACTGACGCCTGCGGCCCGTAAAGGCGCCTGTGGCCCTTAAGGGGACGCTCGCCGCGCGTACGGAGACCGCAGCCGCCGTACGGAAACCACGGGGCCGCCGTACGGAGACCGTAGCCGCCGTACGGAAACCACGGCCGTCGTAAGGAGACCGCGGCAGCCGTAAGGACACACCCGCCTCCTTACGGTGGCCGCGTTGCCGAAGCGCCCGGCCGCGTTTGCCAACACGCCCCCGCGGCGTTGCCAACACGCCCCGCCGCGTTGCCCACGCGCCCCCGGACGCCCCCGCCATTCCTCAGCCCAGCGTGGTCACATCCAGGTCCCCGTCCGCGTACTGCTTCCGGATGACCTTCTTGTCGAACTTCCCCACGCTCGTCTTCGGCACCGCCGGAATCAGCGCCCAGTGCTCGGGCAGCTGCCAGCGCGCGACCCGTTCGGCGAGATAGGCCCGCAGTTCCTCGTAGCCGACCGTGGCACCGTCCGTCAGGACCACCGTGGCCAGCGGTCGCTCGCCCCACTTCTCGTCCGGCACGGCCACCACCGCCGCCTCGGCGACCTCCGGATGGCCCATCAGCTGGTTCTCCAGCTCGACCGAGGAGATCCACTCGCCGCCGGACTTGATGACGTCCTTGGCGCGGTCCGTCAGCGTCAGATAGCAGTCGGGGCTGATGGTGCCGATGTCGCCGGTCTTCAGCCAGCCGTCCTCGGTGAACTTGTCCTCGGGGCGGAACGGCTCGCCGTCCGCCCCTCCGTAGTACGCGCCCGCGATCCACGGACCGCGCACCTCCAGCTCACCCGGCGTCTTCCCGTCCCACGGCACGAGTTCGCCGTCCGCCGAGATCAACCGGCACTCGACGGACGACGGGAAGCGGCCCTGCGACAGCCGGTACGGCCAGGCGTCCTCCGCCGGGAGACCGCCCGGCGGATGGGCCACGGAGCCGAGCGGCGAGGTCTCGGTCATGCCCCAGGCAAGGACGACGTGGATGCCGTGGCGCTCCCCGTACGCCTTCATCAGGGAGGGCGGGCAGGCCGCGCCGCCGATGAAGACGTTCCGCAGACAGCTCACCTCACGCGGCCTCGCGTCGAGTTCGGCGAGCAGCCCCTGCCAGACGGTGGGGACGGCGGCGGCGAGGGTGGGACGCTCGCGTTCGATCATCTCGGCGAGCGGCTCGGGCTGGAGGAAGCGGTCGGGCATGAGTATCGAGGCGCCCGCCATGAAGGCGGCGTGCGGGGTGCCCCACGCGTTGGCGTGGAACATGGGCACCACCGGCAGCAGGATGTCGCCCCCGGCCATGCCGAATGACTCGGCGGTGTTGACCTGCATCGAGTGCAGATAGATGGAGCGGTGGCTGTAGGCGACGCCCTTGGGGTGCCCGGTCGTCCCCGAGGTGTAGCAGAGGGCCGCGGCCTGGCGCTCGTCGATCTCCGGCCAGGCGTAGCGCTGCGGGCGCCCCTCGATCAGCTCCTCGTACTCATGGACCCGGGCGGCGCAGCCGTCCAGGACGGAGCGGTCGCCGGGGCCCGCGACCACGATGTGCTTCACGGTGGTCAGGGCGGGGAGGAGCGGGGCGAGCAGCGGCAGCACGGAGCCGTTGACGATGATCACGCGGTCGGCGGCGTGGTTCACGATCCAGCCGAGCTGATCGGATGGCAGCCGGAGGTTGAGGGTGTGCAGTACGGCGCCCATGGAGGGCACCGCGAGATACGCCTCAAGGTGCTCGCAGTTGTTCCACATCAGGGTGGCCACGGCCTGCCCCGGCTCGACCCCGAGCTCGTCGCGCAGCGCGTTCGCCAACTGGGTCGACCGCACCCCCACCTCGTGGAAGCTGCGCCGCTGGGGCTCGCCCTCTCCGGTCCAGGTGGTCACCTGGGCCGTGCGGCCGTGCACGAGGGTGCCGTGGACGAGGATGCGGGTCACGGTCAGCGGTACGTCCTGCATCGTGCTGAGCACCGGGGCGCCTCCAGGTTCCGGTTACGCGCGGGTTTGAGGTGCCGCCGATTCTGCAGCCGACCAGCTGGTATGTCACTACCCCCGGACCCCGTCGGTCCCTGTCGGTTCCTGTCGGTCCCCCTCGGTCTCCCTCGGTTCCCCTGGCGCTTCGCCGGTCGGCCGCCATAGGCCGCCATCGCGTGCCGGTCGGGCGATCATGCCGCGTGGCCGAGCTCCGGATCCTCGCGGAGCTTGCCGAGGGCGCGCGAGACCGCGCTCTTGACGGTGCCGACGGACACCCCGAGCACCTCCGCCGTCTGCGCCTCGCTCAGGTCCTCGTAATACCTGAGGACGACCATCGCCCGCTGACGGTCAGGCAGCCGCAGTACGGCCCGCCACAGCGCGTCGCGGAGCACCTGCCGTTCTGCGGGGTCCGGCGCGGGCACCGTCTCGCGCTCGGGCAGCTCCTCGCAGACGAATTCGTCGATCTTGCGCTTGCGCCACTGCGAGGTCCTGGTGTTGACCAGGGCGCGCCGCACATAGCCGTCCAGCGCGTTGTGGTCCTCGATGCGCTCCCACGCCAGATAGGTCTTGGCCAGCGCGGTCTGCAGCAGATCCTCGGCGTCGCACGCGTTGGAGGTCAGCGAGCGGGCGGTGCGCAGCAGCACGGGCCCCCGCGCCCGTACGTACGAAGTGAACGACGGGAACGCGGCGGCGGATACGCCTGTGCACACGGTCGTGGTCATGGCTCAACGCTAGGAGCGAGCAGGTCGGAGCGGATCGGCCATAAGTGCCGAAGGGCAATCAGCCTCAGGTTGTACGGGTGGTGCTGGCACCACCTCCTGCGGGGGGAGGGGGCGGTCAGCGGGTCAGGGTTCTTCCCGAGGGCGTCCCACGGGCTTCCCGAGGGCGGCCTACGGGCTTCCCGAGGGCGATCCGCCGGTGCTCAGTTGATGATCGCGACCGGCGCGTCCACCTTGTTGCGGTCGATGCGCAGCGTCCGGCCGCCGTGGGTCACATCGACGTTGCCCCGGTACTGGTGGATGCGGCGGTGCGGATTCCACGCGCTCTTGGCCAGCCGCTTCTCCCCGGACAGCGACGGCTTCCCGCTCCAGCGCGCGAACCACATCACGGAGGGCAGGTCATGGACCCCGGCCCGGCGGACCTGCTCCATATGGCGCACCCCGGACTCGGCGCTGCTGTAGAAGCCGGGGAAGAAGCCGCGCGAGCGGACCTCGCGGTTCCAGCCACGGATGAACGAGAGCGTCTTGGCGGCGCAGCTCGTGCGCTTCAGGTCGTACGCCTCCATGTCGAGGTAGAGCGCGCTGCGCTTCTTCAGGGACAGCGCCTTGGCGCGCGCCACCGCGTCCTTGCCCTCCGTCTGCCCCTGGGCGAACGGCTTGCCGCCGATGGGCACGTGCTTCTTGTTGGCGCTGCGGACGCAGGGCGACTGGGATCCGACGAAGATGGGCAGCACGTGCCACTTCATCTTCTTGACGCCGCGCATCCAGGAGACGGTGAGGTTGGGCTGGCTGGCGCAGGCCCGGCCGCGGCCCGCGTAGTAGACGCCGACGGCGCGGTATCGGGAGCTGTTCCACGCGCGCAGGGTGGCGAGGGACGGCGCATGGCAGGTGTCGAGGGCCCAGCCCTTGAAGACCTTGGCGCCCAGGGGGCGGGGGTCGGGCAGGGCCTCCGCCGAGGTGGCGGGGGTGGCACCGGCGACCGCGGTGGCCAGGGCCGCGGCCAGTCCGGCGGCCCAGCGCGTGACCTGCCAGCCGCCTCCGCTGTGCTGACGCCTATCTCTGCTACCTCTGCCGTACTTACGTCGGGTCATATGACAAGTGAAGGTGCACCTCGGCGGCCCGATACCGCCGACACGCGCGCGTGGCAGCCGTCTGCGCCGAGGAGAAGCCCGGATGTCGGTACCCCGGTGCCCGCGGTGACCAGGGCGCGGGCGGCCCCCGGCACCTGGTTGACGGAGCTGCCGCGGATCTGGCGGACGGCCTCGGCGATCCCGTTCATCCCGTGCAGATAGGCCTCACCGAGCTGACCGCCGTGGGTATTGAGCGGCAGCGCGTCCCCGGCCACGAATCCGGCCGCCTCACCGCGCCCGCAGAAGCCGAACTCCTCCAGCTGCATCAGTACGAATGGCGTGAAGTGGTCGTAGAGGATGGCCACGTCGATGTCGGCCGGGGTCAGCCCGCTGGCGCGCCACAGCTGACCGGCGACCACCCCCATCTCGGGGAGTCCGGTCAGATCGTCGCGGTAGAAGCTCGTCATCTGCTCCTGGCCACGGCCCGCGCCCTGCGCCGCCGCCGTGATCACCGCGGGCGGGCGCGGCAGGTCACGCGCGCGCTCCACGCTGGTCACCACGATCGCCTGGCCGCCGTCCGTCTCCTGACAGCAGTCGAGCAGCCGCAGCGGCTCGACGATCCAGCGGGAGGCGGCGTGCTCGGCGAGGGTGATCGGCTTGCCGTGGAAGTACGCGGCCGGGTTGGTGGCGGCGTGGCGGCGGTCGGTGACGGCGACATGGCCGAAAACCTCGGGTTTCAGCCCATAGGCATACAGATAGCGCTGGGCGGCCATGGCGACCCACGAGGCCGGGGTCAGCAGCCCGAACGGCAGCGACCAGCCGAGCGCGGCGCCCTCGGCGGACGGCTCGCGGTGCTCTACGCCGGAGCCGAAGCGGCGCCCGGAGCGCTCGTTGAACGCGCGGTAGCAGACGACGACCTCGGCGACGCCGGTCGCGACGGCGAGCGCTGCCTGCTGCACGGTGGCGCAGGCCGCGCCGCCGCCGTAGTGGACGCGCGAGAAGAAGGTGAGATCGCCGATGCCACATGCCTGCGCCACGGTGATCTCGGGGCTGGTGTCCATGGTGAAGGTGACCAGGCCGTCCACGTCGGCCGGGGCGAGTCCGGCGTCGTCCAGGGCCGCCTGGACGGCCTCGACGGCCAGCTTCAGCTCGCTGCGGCCCGAGTCCTTGGAGAACTCGGTGGCGCCGATGCCGACGATGGCGGCCCGGCCGCCCAGGGTGTCCGGCTTGCGGGCGCTCATCGGGGGGTGTCCGGGGTGGTGGCGGTCCTTGGGGCGTCGGTCCGTGGGGCGTCGATGGCTCCCGGGGCGTCGGTCCGTGAGGCGTCGGTGGTTCCCGGGGCGTCGCTGGGGAGCTGCACCGTGACCGTGCCGGTCACATGGTGGCCGATGCCGTTCTTACCGATGACGGCGACCTCCGCCGTGCCCTCCGCGACCGAGGTGATCTGGCCGGTCAGCACCATCTCATCGCCCGGGTAGTTGGGCGCTCCGAGCCGGATGGCGACCTTACGGAGCCGGGCCCGCGGCCCGAAGTGATCGGTGATGTACCGGCCGACCAGCCCATTGGTGGTGAGGATGTTCATGAAGATGTCCGGGGAGCCCTTCTCCCTGGCCGCCTCGGCGTCGTGGTGCACATCCTGGTAGTCCCGGGACGCGAGGGCGCCCGCGACGATCAGGGTCCGGGTGATCGGGATGCGCAACGGGGGCAGCTCATCGCCCGTACGCGCCGTCATACGACCGCCTCCTCGCGTCATCGGTCACGCCTCCGCACCCCGGAACACCGGCAGCTCCAGCTCCTCGTCCACACGCAGGAACTCCAGCTCGACGGGCATGCCGATGCGCACCTTGTCGTACGGCACCCCGGTGATGCCGCTGACCATCCGCACGCCCTCCGCGAGCTCGATCAGGGCGACCGCGTAGGGCGGGTCGAAGGCGGGGAAGGGCGGATGGTGCATGACCACATAGCTGAACACCGTGCCGGTGCCGGACGCCTCGAACGCCTCCCACCGCAGGGAGCCGCACGCGCCGCACCCCGGCAGCCAGGGGAAACGCGGAGTGGCGCAGTCCAGGCAGCGCTGGATGAGCAGCTGGTGCCGGGCGACGCCTTCCCAGAAACCGGCGTTGTCGCGGTTGATGACGGGGCGGGGGCGGCGGGCAGGGTCAGCCGTAAGCCCCGGCTTTGGCGCCGGTTCCGGCTTTGGCGCGTTCTTGGGTCGGGCGGGTGCGTACTTGAGGATGCGGAAGCGGTGGGTGCCGACCAGCTCCCCGTCCCCGGCGCGGACGTTCATGCGGGTGGTGACGAAGTACCCGGTGCCCAGCCTGGTGGTCTTGCGCGGTGACACCGACTCGATGACCGCGTCGAAGGTGACCCGGTCGCCGGGGCGCAGCGGTCGCGGGTACTCCTGCTCGCAGTCGGTGGCCACCACCGAGGTGCAGCCCACGTCGTCGAGCAGCGCCAGCAGCTCGTCGTACGCCTCAGAGCGGGCCGAACCGCCGGGGTGCCCGGCCAGCCCGCCCATCGTCCACGCCTGGAGCATCGTGGGCGGCGCGACGGCCGGATAGGCGGGGTTGGTGTCGCCCATCGCCTCGCACCAGTGCCTGATCATGGGCTCGTTGACGGGGTCCCTGCCCGTGCCGCCGCTCGCGGCCGTCCGCCCCTCGTACGCCTTCAGCCGTCCGTACAGCTCGTCCGGATCAACGTCCAGGTCATCACGTGTCATCGCTTCCCCTGCCGCATGTCTGCCGTAGAAAGCAATCTGACTATCCGTCAGATAAATCGACGCTGTCAAGAACGTACGCCGAAGCACGGGGGCACCACGCACGGTCGCGCGATGGCGTTGCTACGCCATCGCGCGACCGTACGACCTCACCCGTCCCGTTTCGCTCAATGAATCACCACGGCTCACTCAGATCGATCGGACATCGCACCGCTTCGGCGTTTCCCTTACGCGCGCTCGCGATGGTGGCGACCTGCCCCCATGCGAGCGGGGCAGATTCCGGGGACCGCCGTGCGAGCGGGACGGATACCGGGAACCGCGCCCCGCCCTGGACGCGGCGAACGGTGGCACGGCGAAGGTGCGGCCGGGGCCCGTGCGGATGCCCGCCATCTCGATTCCTCCGATCCTCCGACTCCCGCGATGACCTCCCCGAGGCCCCGAAGGAGCGCGGAGGGTCGCGGAAGGTCGCGGAAGCAGAGTTGCCCACCGATTCCCGGACGATGCGTGCGGACCACTGGAATTACCACGCAAGCATGATGAACCTGTTTTAAACACCCCATGCACCCCCACTCCCCGCATCGCGCCGGTGCGCCCGGCGCACCGCCTCACCCGGCCGTGGGGCGAGCCTCACGAGAGGCTCCGTTCCACATCATTTCGGCCATCCTCGGCGACTTGCCGAGCCCTCTTCCCATTACCGAACACTTGTCCGAAAATGGGTGACATGGCGAATCCCGCACTCGCCCATGCCCTCGCCCACGCCCTGACCGCCGCGGCCCACGGTTTCCGCGTGATCCCGCTGACCCGCGCGAAGCTGCCCGCCGTGCGCTCCCCTCACCACCACGACCCGGCGCCGTTGCCATGCCGTGGCGAATGCGGCCGCCTGGGCCACGGAGTCCATGACGCCTCGGCAGACCCGGACGGGATCCGCGCCCTGTTCGCGGCCGCCCCCTGGGCCACCGGCTATGGCATCGCCTGCGGATGCGCTCCGTACCACCTCATCGGCCTCGACCTCGATCTCAGGAGAGTGCGGCCCGGTATGCCGGGAGCGCCCGGCAGTCCCCAGGGATCCGGGGGAACGAGCGACAAGGACGCCGGGGTCGAGGGGCCCGAGAGGGCCGGGGCGGCCCGGGCGGTCGGGGTGACCGAGCGGGCCGGAACGGCCAAGGCAGTCAGGACAGCCAAGGCAGACGGAACGGCCAAGCCGGGCAGGACGGCCGGGAGTCCCGATGCCAACCGTAAGGACCACACGGACGGTCTGGCCGCCCTCGCCGGGCTGGCCCGCGAGCATGGCTTCGCCATCCCCCGTACGGTCACCGTGCTCACCCCGAGCGGCGGGCGCCATCTGTGGCTGTGCGGCCCACCGGGCCTCGCCGTCCCCAACTCCGCCGGACGGCTGGCCCCCGGCATCGACATCCGTGGGCTGGGCGGCTATCTCGTCGGCCCGGGCTCGTACGCCTCGCACGGCAGCTATCGCCTCGCGCCCGGCTCCCCCGCGTGGGCCCCGGCCCCGGTCCCGTCCGCCCTGTTGCGCCTGCTCACGCCGTCGCGCCCGGCGCAGGACCGCTCGTACCGCCCCGGCCCGTCGTTCCCCGAGCCGCATCCCGCGGCCCTGGAAGGGCTCGTACGGTTCGTCCGCGCCTCACGGGAGGGCCAGCGCAACGACCGGCTGTTCTGGGCCGCCTGCCGCGCCTACGAGACGGGCGCGGGGCCGGAGTTGGCCCCCGCGCTGATCGAGGCCGCGCTGGACACCGGCCTGCCCGCGCGCGAGGCCCGCGCCACGGTGGCCTCCGCGGCCCGCAGCGCCGCCCGCCACCTCCAGCCCCCGGACGCGTGTGCCTGACGCCCGGCCTGACGCCAGGCGGGACCCCCGGGCCGGATGAACGGAGCGGCGGCGACAGACGTATCGCGGGAGTGCCAGAGGCGGCGCGATCCAGCGGTACGCGGACGGGGGGCCGTGCGCTAGGGGAACGAGGAGCACTATCGTGACCACGCGACGAGGCGCTCCGTACAGGAACCGGAAGACACGGCAGCCGGAAGGCACGGCAAGCGGAAGACACGGCAACCCGAAGGCGCGGGGACCGAAACGCGTAGGGACCAGGCGGCGCGGGGACCGACCGAACGGCGCGGGAACCACGCGCCCACGCGCCGGTGCTCCCGCCCACGGGGCCGACAGTGAAGGGATACCCGCCTCCCCGCGGTCGGTGCCCGTGACCAGTGCTCCGTAACCGGGTGCTCCATGGCCGCGGCCCGGTACCGGGTGTGACCGGACCCCCGTAACCAGGGCCCGGTGACCGGCCGACCGCCTCCGGCGCACCGGCACCAAGGCGCGACCAGGGGGGAGCATTGCACGAGCTCTATGCACAGGGGTGGTTCGCGGACATCGCGTTACCCATAGGGGTCTGCGCCCTGGTCACCTGGATCTCGCTGGTCCACCGTTTCGCCGACAAGGGGCGCCTGCTGGGAACCGTAAGGTCGGCGTCACTGTGCTGCGGAATCATCGTCTGCACCTGCGCGGCGGCGCTGCTCACCATCGCCCTGCTGCTGCCGCACGCCGCCGATGTGCCTCCCGCCGTGGCCGCTGCGGCGGCGGGCGGGGCCCTGGCACCTCGCGTCCGTCAGCAGCAGAACCAGCAGTCCACGCCGCCCTTTGTGGCCGTGATCACGCTGGGCATCGCGGTGCTGCTGAGCGAGCTGGAACGGCGGCTGGTCCATGACATGTACCTCCACTGCCACCGCCTGGTCAGGGACTTCGAGAACGTGGCCCAATTGCGCATGTTCGCCTTCGAGGCCCGCCTCCACCTGCGTGGCTGCGCCCCCGCGGCCAAGGACAGGACGACGATCAACACCCTGTACGAGGAGGTGGACCAGCTCCTGGACGACGCGGCCAAGGTCGAGGCCGACATCGAGGCGAAGTGCCGACAGCGAGAGGTCCAGGAGTTCCCGCCGGAGCTGCACGCCCCGACCCGGGAGGAGGCGGAGGACCGCCGCCAGACCCTGGCGATGGCCATGGACGCCTGCGTACGCATGCTGGAGTTCGGCTACCGCACCGGGAAGCGGAGCGGCGACCGCGAGCTCATGCGGCTGCGGGACGAGGCGCTGGCGGTACGCCCCCTCGCCACGACGGGCACCTCGCACCCCTGACGTGGCGCGGCACACCACCCACCACGACGCCCGTCAGGGACGCACCCCGCACACCCAGATGCCTTCACGGAGCGTAGACAAAGGCATCGGACCCATCGCCCAGCCCATGCGGCCGCTGAGCCCCGTCGTCCTTGGGCTGCACAAAACTGATCTTGATGTCCAGCTCCAGCGCATCGGCCACGGCAGCGAGGCTGCGCAGCGTCAGATTCTCGTCCCCGGAGAGGATTTGGCTCACTCGCCCCGGGCTGACGTCCATGAGCCGGGCGAGGTCAGTGCGGCTCATGCCACGCTTGCCCAGCAACCCGGCGACCTCCACAGTGGCCTGACGCGCCAACCGTGCCCCCGAGTGGTCGGCGGCCTCCGTCCTCGCGCCCTTGCTCTTCCACGGCACGCTTCATCAACCTCCCAGCGCATGGTGCCGACCTCGGGCTTCGAACGCCCTCATTAGAAGCTTCCCACCTTTAGCTACAACTAAAAGCCCACTTCCCGCCTTCCCACCCCCCACCAACCCTCCAACCACCCGACCCCGCGCCCCTGACCTGCACGAACACTCCACCCATACCTTTTCAGCCAGATCCACCCACCAACCACCCCCACCAAGCGAACGACACCCCTCGCCCCCGTCCGTAACATCCACACCGTGACAACCGGCGAAGCGAGCGAACCCGTCGACGAAACCCCCTACGTCCGCTTCCAGAGCCCGACCCGAAACGAGCGCGGCCACTTCTCCGGTGTGTTCGGCCTGGTCAACGGCCTGGCCCGAAGCGGGAAGCTAAGCGCGGACCAGGAACGCTTCCGACGGACCACCAACGACTGGTACAACGCGGCCTATCCAGACCCCTCGACCGTGGATCCGACGGTCTACGACCACGAGCTCCACCCCGGCGCGGCGGCCTGGTTCAAATCCACGTCCCGGGAACTGATCAGGCGGGTGGACGGCTACCTGGAGATCCTTGCCGCTCACGGCATCGAGTGCCGGATGGTCCGTTCGTCCAACCCGGGGAGGATCGTCTACGAGGACGAGTACCAGATCGTCGTCGTGCCACACCAGAGCAGGAACAGGCCCGACGAAAAGCCAGCCCAGACCTGAAGTCCGTCTTCGAGTTCGGCACCAGCGCCCTCCCTCTCTTGACGCCCGGAGTCCAACACGCGAAAGGGGCGCCCAGAACCAGGGCCCCTCCCTGACCGGCTACGCCGTTGACCTCGGCGGAGGCTGAGGGATCTGAACCCTCGGTGTCAGTGGCGCGCAGTACGGTCCGGACATGGCAGCCAGAATCGATCTGACCTTTGATTGCACGGACGCGAGGCTCCTCGCCGAGTTCTGGAAGACGGCCCTGGGGTATATCGACGAGCCGCCACCCGCTCCCTTTAGAACCCGCGAGGAGTGGCTCGCACAGTTCGATCCCCCGGAGGACGATTCCGCGGACGACGGCGCGTGGCTCTGCGATCCCGACGGCGTCGGCCCCAGGCTCTCCATCCTCAAGGTCCCCGAACGCAAGACGGCGAAGAACCGGCTTCACCTCGACATCCGGGTGCCAGGACACGGCAGCCCTGACGAACGGTGGGCGCGGATAAGAGCAGAGTCCGAGCGGCTGATGCGAGCGGGAGGGAAGGTCCTGGAGGAGTTCGACAGGCACCACATTCTGATGGCTGACCCAGAGGGCAACGAGTTCTGCGTCGGCGCGGCCTCCTCCGAGGCACCCGTGTCCGGGGCGTGCCCTTCTGGCGGACACGCTCCAAGGGTGATCGCATGATCGAGGTTCGTTGTGCCCGCCCGGAGGACGGCGACGCGCTCGGCGAGATACACGCCGCAGCCTGGGAAGCGTCCCATGCCCCCTTCTTCCGGCCGGAGTTCGCGGCGGATGCCGTCCGGAGCAGGCGTACAAGGTGGCACGAGCGGATCACAGAAGGGACGGGGACAATCCTCCTCGCCAAGCTGGACGGCCGCCCCACGGCGCTGTCCTTCCTACTCCCGTCCCCGACTCGGCCGGGTCTCGCAGAGATCTTCAGCTTCTACTGCCACCCCGACGGCTGGGGCAGCGGCGTCGCCGCCGCGCTGATGACCGAGACGCTGTCCCACCTGCTCGACGACGGGTTCACTCGGGTACACCTCTGGACGTTGCGCGACACCCCACAGCCCCGCCGCTTCTACACCAAGTGCGGCTTCACCGAGTCCGGCGCCGCCCGCGCCTACGACTACGGCGACGGCAATCCCCTCAACCAGATCGAATACGAGCGGGCCTGTTGACCAGAGCACGAAGTACTTCAGCCGGACACTCCGAGAGTGCTGATCGGTCTTCTTTGCCCATGGACGGGACTTGCGGCACCCGGCCGGTCCAAACCAGCCAGACCCCGGGCGATCCGGCCCACTCCTGGCCCACACGTACTGGTCAAGGCTGGGACACAGGCGAGACAGGGTGAGACACGGTACACGCAGAAGGGGTGCCCCCAAACCGGGGGCACCCCTTCTGACCAGCTAGTTCGCTGACCTCTGCGGAGGCTGAGGGATTTGAACCCTCGGTGACATCGCTGCCACGACGGTTTTCAAGATCTCTCGGCGATCATGCAGGCTGATCGCTCTGCCGCAGGTCAGAGGGGTGCAGGCGTCCCAGCGGAGCCGTCGTCATCGTCGTCGTGCCCGCTACGTGCCCCAGGGACGTGGTCGTGCCCGCTGAGCCAGGAGTCCGCCGCTTCGGCAACCTGGTCATCACGACCGGCGACCGGCCGGGCGTAGTGCCGGGTGGTGACGCTCGCGTTCGAGTGGCCGAGCCGGTGCGCGGCGGTCATCACGCCGTACTGATCGGCGACCCACGTTCCGTGTGAGGCGCGCAGATCGTGTGGTGTCACATCGGTCAGCCCGGCCGCCGACACGGCAGGGTCGAAGTACGCCTTACGCCACTGGTTGTAGCGGAGCGGCTTGCCGCCGGGTGTCGTGAACAGGAGCGCGTCATCTCCGCCGGGCAGGGCCTCCAGGTACCGACCGAGCCGCTTCGCGAGCGACGGGCCGACTCGCAGGAGCCGCTTCTGGTGGGACTTCGGTGTGTCGAAGACCAAGGTGCCGTTGGCCTCCGCCAGGTTCTCATCGACCAGGACAAAGCCGCCGGGCACATCGATGTCCACGCGACGAAGGGCGAATGCCTCGCCGACGCGCAGTCCCGCATACGCGAGGAGCGCGATCAACAAGTTATGCGGCTTGGCGGCACTCCGTACGATCCGCGAGGCTTCGAGCGGCGTGAGGATATGCGGCTCGGTCTGCGGCATCCGAGGCAGCTTCACGCCCCGGCACGGCGTCTGCGGGATCATGTCGTTGTCGACGGCCGCCCGCATGATCTGCGACAGGACCCGGTACGCCTGCCGGATACGTGAAGCGCTGAGCCCCTTGGTCTTCATCGCGCCGACCCACTCAGCGATCGTGATCGGCCGGAGAGTCGACAGCTCGCGGTCGCCGAGCGCCGGATTGATCAGCGAGTTGATCAACGACCGGTACGACGCTTGGGTCTTGTGCTTGAGCTGTGGCGAAACGGCATCGAGCCAGCGTGCAGCCCAGTCGCGTACGGTCGTCTGCCCCTCGACCGGATCGAGCCAGCGCCCCTCTTCGATCTCAATGCGCTTCCGTATCAGCCAGCGATCAGCGTCCGTCGATGTCGCGAAGGTTCGATCCGCCGGACGCAGGACACCGTCAGGTCCCGGATATCGAGCCTGGAACCGGCCGGAGGGCAGCTTGCGGACGCGGCCAAAGTCCCGGCGGGACTTGCGCTTGCCAGCCATCAGGCAGCCCTCCTGAGCCCGGTAGGCCGAAGGGCGATCGGCTCCACGGTGTTGGCGCCGACAAACGCTTCTACGGCACTCTCCGGGATGCGGACGTGCCGACCGACCTTGACGAAGGTGATGCGGCGTTCCTCGATGAGTCGGCGGGGGAAACGGACGCCCGTACCAAGCCGTTCCGCGACCTCGTACACGGTGAGGAGTCGGTCCATGGTCACCACTCCCCCTCGTTCGCCAGTGCGTCACGGGCTGTCTCGCGGTTGAGTTGCAGGCCGCGGCGGATGGTGGCGGCGAGGGCCGATTCGCCGGGGGTGTGGCCGTGTCCGGCGTACTGCCAGTCGACCAGGACGAGAACGGTGTCCGGCTCAACGTCCTCCAGGCCGAGGGCGGCGGTCTCCTGGGCGGCCCGGTAGTCGGCGCGTGCCTGGCGCAGGGCGCCCAGGGTGGTGGAGTAGCGGCGGGACTTGGAGGAGAAATGGCCCCGGAAACCGAGCATGTGCGCCCAGGCCCACAGGCGCCGGTCGGGGTAGAGCGGATCGAGCCGCTTGCAGGCTTCGATCAGGCGACAGGTGTGGTCGGGGACGTGGTGGCGGTCGAGTTCGGAGAGTTCGCCGATGCGGCGGTCGAGGGTGCCGGTGGTCTCGGCGGCTTTGGTGGCGTACTTGGCGACGTAGGAGGCGACGGCCTGTTCGGTGATGTCCGAGCCGTCTCCGAACGCCTTCACGGGCCGTACGTCGAGCTGGTTGCCCCAGCGGAAGGTACGGGCGGGCTGGTCCTCGGCGGCCGGAACTGAGACAGACGTGTACGTGTGTATGGCGGCGGCGTGGATGGCATCGGTGAGGAGCTGCACGCTGGCCCAGGACGGCGGCGGGGTGTTGGGTCCATCGGGGCCGTCGAGCCGGATGACGGCGTGGAAGTGGATGGCACCGCGCTTCTGGAACTCGGCGACCTTGCCGTACGAGAGGCGGGCGCGCTCCTTCAGCTCTCGCTGGGTGATGCCGGCACGGGCGGCGATCTCGCGGCGGAGGCGGTTGGTGAAGCGCTGCCAGAGCTGTCCGGCGTGGTTGTTGAAGAGCACGGCGCCCGCGTAGTCGTAGGTGGCGGGGTCGAGGGCGGTGCCCAGCTCCGGTGCGTCTGGAGCGTGGTGGGTGCCGCAGCTGCAGGCGCCATGGTCCGGGCGGTTGTGGACCGGGCCGAAGGAGGGGGCGGTGAGGGTGGCGAAGACGCGGGGGTGGTCGCGCACGGTGGCGCGGATGTCTCGGAGGTCGTCCCCAGCCAGGCCAGCGCGGATGAGGTGGTAGGTGTCGCCCGCGTAGGTCCAGGCGCAGGCCGGGCAGCGGGAGGCACGGCGGTTGCCGCAGGCGACGCGGAGCCGTCCGCCCGGCTCGTCAGCGGTGGTGTAGTGGTGCAGCGTGGCGCCGGTGGTCTTGTCCTTTTGGATCACCCAGCCGCGTAGGTGGATGGGGTCGGCGCAGCCGCCGGTGCGGCGTATCTGGTCTTCCCAGCGGGTGTAGTCGGTGGCCGAAGCCACCCTCAGCAGGTCGCCGAGGGTGGTCGGGTCGAGCAGGTCAGACACGGGCGCCCTCCCGGTTGCGGCGGGTGGTGCGGGCGCCGGTGCCGTGGCAGGCCGGGCAGTCGGCGGTGATGGTGTGGAGGTGGCCGCTCTGGTCACGTCCGCCGGTGGTGACGGCGGCGGAGGCGAAGCCGTCGCAGTTCGGGCAATTGCGGGGCAGCGGGCTGGTGCGCTGCGTCATGCTGGGACTTCCTTCCGGTTCAGTGGATCGGACAGGGACGGCGCCCGGGCGGCGGATGCTTGGCGGTATCGGAGCCGCCCGGGGGCCGGTTCAGCGGCGCTTGGTGGTGGAGGCGAGAAGGGAGCGCAGGACGACGGCGCAGACGGCGACCGAAACGCCAGTGATGGCAACGGCCAGAAGCATGGAGACCAGCACGGCGCCGACGACCAGGACCACAGCCGTGCCGCCGCCAACGAGGGCTATCGCGGTGCCGGGCGTGAGCTGCACGACCGGCCGGGTAGAGGCCGGGGCGTTGGGTGTCGGCGGCGGGGTTGGAGTGCCGGGGGTGACGGTGGTCGGCTGGATGACGGTCGGCGTCTGCGGGGTCGGGGTGACCAGGCCGGTCGGCTGGGGCATGGTCGGGTATTTGGGCCGGAGCATGGGTGATTCCCCTTCTTGGGTTACTTGACGGTGGTGTCGACGACGGAGGCCAAGCCGCTCTCGGCGAGGAGGTAGCCGCCGAAGAGGAGTACGGCGATGAGCCACCAGGGCGGACGGATGAGCTTGATGCCGAGCCAGCCGACGACGATCAGGGCGAGCCAGAGCGGGACGTCCATGGCGGAACCTCCGGTCAGTTGATGCGGCAGCGATGGGTGCGGGCGGCGAGCTGGGCGGCGGACCGGCTGGAGTAGTCGGCGGACCAGCCGCACCGGTCGACGGTGCACACGGCGGCGTGCACGGTGCGACCGTTCCGGCCACGGTGGGTGCCGATCTGCACCGGGCCGATCCGCATCACGGAGTGGAAGTGGTCACGGGCGGGCATCTCAGTCGGTCTCCGTTCGTGTGGTCGTCGGGTCGGGGAAACTGGCGCGGATACCGGCGGCAGTGGCCAGGTCGGTGGTGCGCTGAGCGGCTTCCTCTGCGAGCAGGTGGGCGAGGAAGGGCCGGTCGGCGGCGGCCATCTCGCGGGCGCCGTCGAGGTAGTCGACAGCGGTCAGGTCAGCCGGATCACGGGTCATGGGACGTCGCTTCCTTCCGGGGTCAGGCGAGCTGGGCGGCGATGGCGTCGGCGAGCTGGGGCGGGACGCCGAGGCGGGCGCGGAGGGTGTCGGTGTCGATCGGGGCCCCAGTGCGGGCGTGGTGGTCGTCGGCGACCTTGCGGGCGTGGTCGACCAACGCGGCCGGGACCGGCACAGCGGGAGCAACGGGCGGGGCCGGGGCGGGCTGAGGCTCGGCGGCGAGAGGCGCGGCGCGCTCGTCGACGTCAGCCACCGGCGCGAGTGCGGATTCGGGCTGTTGCTCGTCCTCGACGGCCGGGGGCTGGGGTGTCGGGTCGGGGTGCGCCGACGGTTGCCGCTCCGGGTGGGCGATGGTGTGGGCGAGGAGGGTCCCGCCCATGAAGGCCAGCGCGGGCCAGGCGGCGACGAGGATGCGCAGCCAGGCCGGGACATGGCGCATGTCGAGGAGTCCGGCGGTGGCGACGTTGGCACCGAGGGAGGCGGCCAGGGCGATGAGGAACCAGCACCAGGCCAGCCGGGTAGGTCCGCCGGTGCGCAGTCGACGCCAGGCGGCGACCAGGAGCAGGTCGACGCTGATCGGGTAGGCCCAGGCTTTCCAGCCGTCCTGTCCGGCAGCGGCGGCCAGATCGTGCAGGTGGGCGAAGGACAGCGCCCCGGCAATGACGGCCTGGACCAGAACGGCGTCGACACGCGGGCGGGCCATCACGGATTCCTTCCTGTCGTCAGGCATGGGAGGGGTAGGGACCTGGCGCGAAGACGTCACGCCGACCGGAAGAGAGGGTGAGGGTCAGGCGGTGGCGGGGGCTGTCTTGGACAGCCGGTCCCGGGCCGAGGACACCGCTGCGGTGGCGGGGCGGAACGCCGCCAAGGCAGGCAGGTCAGGGGTGAGGTGGGCGTGCTTGTTGCAGATGTTCACAGCCTCGCGCAGCGAGGTGTGCGGGGCGCGGATGCGGTGCCAGCCGCCGGTCGAATCGCCCGCGATGGCCAGGCCGCGGGTCTCGGCCGGGATCTGAATCGCGGCCAGCACTGCGTCGGGGGCGATGTCGCCGAAGGCCATGTTGGCGGACGTCTCGTCGTTGACGCGGTGGGCGGTGCGGCCGGTGAGCTGGGCACGGAGCATGGTGATGCCCTTGCCGAGTTCGGAGCCGAAGCGCTGCCCGCAGATCTCCAGGTAGATGCCGGCCGCGCGGCCGAGCTGAGCGAGGCGGACGAGAGCGGTGATGATCCGGTCCCGGCGCTTCTCCTCATCCTTGGTGGCGTACAGGGCGAGTTCGGCGACCTCATCGACCAGGACCACGACCGGTACCGGCCGGATGTCCTCGGGCAGGTCCCAGACGTCGGCGGCGATCTCCGCATCCGGCACGGCGACGCTGATCCGTTGCTCGGCTCGGATGAGCTGGTACACCTCCTCCATGTGCGTCACCAGCGCTTCCAGCAGCTCCAGGGCGGTGTCGGGGTTGTCGGCGAGCGCGGAGAACCGGCGGGCCAGCGGGAACAGCTCCACGCCCTGCTTGCAGTCGATGCCGACCAGAGCGACATGATGCGGAGCGAGCCCGGCGACCAGGTTGCGCTGGTAGACGGACTTGCCGGACTCCGTGGCGCCGAGGGTCAGCCCGTGCGGGACGGCGCGGTAGTCGCGGTAGTGCACCGAGCCGTCCTCGCGCAGGGCGACCGGGATGCGCATCGGCCGGGTGTCGAGCCGGGCGGGCATCTGTACCCGCTTGAGCACGTCGTAGCCAGTCATCCGCACCTCCACCACACCCGAGCGGATCTCACAGGAGGTGACCCCGTACAGGCCGAAGGAGTGGCGGAGCCGGTCGGTGGTGGCGGCGACGTCGAAAGCGTCCTGTCCGGGCCTGAGCTTGAGCCGCAGCACCAGGCCGGTGCGGGTCGGGCGCAGACGCAAGATGCGCGGCGAGCGGGGGCCCGGCACCTCCCGGCGAGTCATCCGGGCCAGAGCCAGGCGCCAGCGGGCGGGCGGGACGGTCAGCCCGCAGGCGTCCATGACCGAGGCGTAGCGGACCAGGACCCGCACGGTGGCGAAGGTGACGCCGAGGGAAAGCCAGTACCAGGCGGGGCGCCGCCACCGCAGGAGACCCGCAGCAGCGACGACCACCACAGCGACCATGAGCCAGGTCATGATCAGGCCGCCTTCGCGCCCGAGGCGGCGAGCGAGGTGACCGCGACGGCTCGGAAAGCGATCCCGTGCCGCTTCTGACCGTTGAACTCGTTCTCCCACGGCCGGGCGATCAGGCCCGTGAGCGCGACCGGGGTGCCCATGGCCAGGTCACCGGAAATGCCGGTCTCCGGGACGGCGATGGACAGGATCTCGACGTCGTCGTTGGCCGCGAACATCACGTCCACGGTCATCAGCTTCACACCGTCCGCGTCCAAGGCGATCTCACCGGTACGGCGGTCACGGATCTTCGGCTGGGCGGGCTTGGCGACCATCACGGTCGCGGCGGACGTGTCGACGGGAATCTGACGCATGATGGAGGTCCCTTCAGGGGCGGGAGCGGCGTACTTGCTTGGCGGTGGGTCGCCGCTCCTGAACGTTGATGAAATGCCGCAGCAAACCTGCGGAGCGTTTGCGCTTCCTTCTGGTGCGCACCAGAAGGTTGCATCTGGTGCGCACCAGATGTCAAGCGCCGTCGCTGGCCCGGCATCTCAACTCGCCTGACTGCGACAGTTCCAGGTAAGCGCGCCGAGCAACGATCCGGTAGCCAACAGGGGTTAACAGCGAAACGGTTAACCCCTGCCGACCTGGGCGGATGTAAGGCATGCTGCTGTTACGGCTCAACACCCCAACGCGGAGCGGCAGTACGCGATGAGTGGACTCAAAGCAGCGAGGACAGCACGGGCATGGTCACAAGAGCGTCTTGTGCGGGAGATCGAACGCCATGCGCGCCAGCACATGCTCACCGTCGCCTCAACCGCGAGTTTGCGAGTGTACGTCTCGGAGTGGGAGAACGGCCGACGGACGATCTCCAGCCACTACGCCAAGATCCTCCGCGCGCTGCTCGGGATCACCGACGATGAACTGGCGGGCGGATCACAGCCGCCGCTGGCACTCGCCACGGCCGACGGGTACGACGAGCTGATTGCCCGGATCGATGAGGCCGAGAACGTCAGCCTGACGATGGTCAAGACGTTCATGGAACAGACCGAACTGCTCCGGACCATTGACCGGCAGATGGGCGCCGCCAGCCTGGTCGACCAGATGACCGCCCACCTGACGCGGCTGGAGGACGCCCTCACCTTCGCGGTACTCCCGGAGACCCGACGCCCAGTCGCTCTGGCTCTGGCCGGAGCAGCCACCTTGGCGGCCTGGCAGGCCCTCGACGTCGGAGCCGCGGACCGAGCCTGGCGTCACTACGAGCTGGGGAAGCGCGCCGCCCAAGAGGCCGAGGAGCCCATGTACCTCGCGCACGCCACCGCCGAACAGGCATACGTGCTCTGCGACGCCGGACGTCCTGAGCTGGCGGTGCAGCTGGTCCGAGACGCACAGCGGCTCGGTGGAAAGGGCATGTCTCCGCGCCTCAGGGCTTGGCTGTACGCAGCCGAGGCGGAAATCTGCGCCCGATCTGGGCTTCAGAACGAGTGTCGACAGGCCCTTGAGCTTGCGATGCGACACCTGCCCGCAGGAGAAGACGCCCGCGATCCGGACATGCTGAGCATCTTCCTGAACGAAGGGCACCTCACCAGGTGGCGCGGGAACGCCCTCGCCCTGATCGGCGACGCCGAAGCAGTGGACAGCCTGTACGCCGCGCTGGAGACGACCGACCCCACGTTCATCAGGTCCTCGGCGGGGCTCCACTGCGACTTGGCCCAAGCCCACCTGGCCCGCGGCGAGCACGACCAGGCGCAGAAGCACTTGCGGCAAGCCCAGCTGGTGGCAAGTCGCACCAGGTCAGTACGTCACAGGCGCCGGATAGAGCAGCTCACGCAGCGTTTGTAGGCGACGCGCCGGCACCCCGCGATGCAAGCACATGAAGGAGGGCGACCAAGGTGCCGGACCCCATCAGCTCACCACGAGCCATCAGCCCGGGAATGTCGGACAGAGGCACCCAGGCGATGTGACCGGCCTCTTCCAGATCTGTCGGCTCACCGACGAGCCTCGCCCCATGACCGACGAAGATCTCGTGCGGCGAGTCGACCATGCCGACCATGGGCTGGTACGTGACCACATGCTGCAAGGCGTCCGGCCGCCAGCCGGTCTCTTCCTCGACTTCACGCAAGGCGGTCTGAAGGGGTTCCTCCCCCGGATCGACGATGCCGCCCGGCAGCTCCCAGCCGAAGGCATCGGGGACGAAGCGGTACCGCCACATCATGAGCACTCGGTCCTGGTCATCGATCACAGCGGCGATGGCCACATGGTGGAGCTTGACGACATGGTGCTCGAAGCGCTTCACGCCGGGCGGTTCCACGTCAACGAGGCTCAGCTTCACCCACGGGTTGTCATACAGCGCCCGCTCACCATGGATCTGCCAGGGCTCGACATCTGCTGGCGCTTCGGTAGTCACTGACCGATCCGGCACCCGGTAGGAGCTACGGCCATGAACTTCGACGACGCCCTCAGCAACGAGCCTGGCCAGCACCTGTCGCAGGGCCGTACGACCGATCTCCAGATCCTCCGACAGGGTCCGCTCGGACGGGAGCTTGGAACCTGGCGAGTACTTGCCCGTAGCGATCCACTCGCGAATCGTGCGGTAGACCCGCTCCGACTTCGGTCCCATCCGGTGAGCACGCTCCTGCCGTCGTTGGTTCTAGTTACGTGCGTAACTAGAACCAGGGTATCCGCGTGCCTACTCACGTGAGTAGGCACCGACCGACCCAAACGATCAACCAGAGCGCGGTAGAACTTTCCCTACTCGATCAAGGCGCCGCGCAAGCGCGGCGCGGCGCGCGGCCCGGCGGCGCGGGCCGCCGCTCCTGTCTCCGCCCCGCTCCGGCCCGACCACCGAGCCGCGCGCCAGCAGCGGGCACCTTGGCTGGGGAGAAAAGCGCCGTCGTGGCTGGGGGTCGGCTCCACGGCTTTAGGCACCTCCCCGGTCCGGGTCCCGCGTCGGGCAAGGCCAGGGGGCCACTCGTTCAAATTCCGGGCAGGTCCAAAGCCTGCCCGAGTTGCCAACCAGCGTACGGCCCCCTGACCATGCCCGACCCCAAACCGGGCAGGCCACCGCCCAAACCCGCTCCACCGACTCGTTTCCCCCAGTCCGTCACCTCGACTACTACTCACTACTGCCCAGAATTCGCGCGGCACCCTCTCTTGAAACAAAGCTCACAGATTCCTCTTCATTTTCACTCAAGAGGGTGACATCAAGTTGCAGGTTGAGAATATCCCAAGCCCTTCGAGTGGCGATTACTCGAAACCTTCGAGCCATCGCTTCATCGCCACACTTGTAAACGAGAACTAGGTCAACATCGGACCCCACGCGCAGCCCGCTTAGCGAAGATCCAAACAAGTAGACATCCCAAGGCGGACACAAACACTCAATCGTCACGCTCTGACGGAGCAATGTAATCAAGGAGCTTATCTCCGTCATAGTTTAACGCCCCCAGCCATTCATAAAATCTGAAGAGCCCGACGTTGATTGACTTCGCATACTCCTTAGCTCGCCCCGTATAGCTGTTCCAAGCACTGACAGTGAGAATACACGTAACAGAAGGATTCTCTTCGAGAATTTCTTGAACGTCAGCCATGCCCACCGTGTACACGTTGGTTACATACAACTTCACAGCCGACCTTCCAATTCGGGAGATCTCGTACAGCTGAGGAGTGATTTCTTTATAGTCGGAAACAGCGCTGTGCCGATACAGGGCCCTCCTTACAGCCTCAATTGACTCCGAACGGGGAACCTTTGCGTAGTAACCGCCATCTGGCATGTCACACCCCTTCTCGGCAAAGCATCTCATTCATTTCTTCTGGGAACCGCGGAACCGAGGAAGACATAGCGCCGAAAACATGTTTCCGCTCAAACTCTTCCACATGGACCCGAAATTTCTCCAACACCGTTAGCTCAGCGGATGACAGGAGATGCGTATTGAAGTCTAGAAGCCTTAGAATCATTCGATTGTTAGGGATGATCACCTCGCGCACTCGCACCCTCCAAATGTCGACAGCATCCGAAAGGGGGTTCCACGAAGATTCTGAGTTGGGACCGAAGGCATCGAACGTGGATCGATTCGAGCGGAGGTAAGACTCAAGCGTATATCGGGCCTCTTCGCATCGATCAAATGCACGCGCACCGAAGGCACTGGAAATTCGAGCCTCGTGCGAACTTTTCCAGGTCTGGAGCAACTCGACGGGATACGCCGATTCCTCTGAGTCCACAATCTTGTGACAGACCAAACAAAGCAGTATCAGGTTTTGTTCGAGTGCCAACGCACTGGGATCAATTACGGAGTCACCTCGGGGCCCCTTGGGGGAGGCGGCAATTATGTGAGCCAACTCGCCAACATTAACGCGGACGCTATTCTCTGCCCTCACCAGGACAGGGTTCAAGCAGCTCGGGTTTTGGCAACGCCCTGCAGCGTCTGCGTACAGGTTCCTTGTGTCGTTTTGCCCTATCGCTCTTGCCGCATTCTTGCACCGCGCCATTTATCCCCCGACGACCGTTCATATTGAGTCCACTATCAGGCTCTCAAATACCCCATTGACAGGATTCAGGACCGCCGATCGCGCCGAACATATTTTCGATTCTCCAAAACCCTGGTGTCAGCTAGCTTAGCGTCTTGGTTCCGATCGCTCACGAGAACATCCGTCGCAACGTCGACCGCACAGACCCTGGCAGCCAACGGTCGACCTGCCTCTCCTCCGCGCATCATCTCGACTGCGCCAGATGTAGCCTGTAGCGCTCCGGTGGTCAGGCCTGCCCTCTGCTTGACGTGGTAGAGGCCTGAGGAGGCAACATCAGCTACACGGGGCGCCGATCTCACACCGGGGCAGCCCCATCCCAAAGCCTCTCAGCCCCCTCCGCTACACCGTGCGGGCCCTGCACTTAACCACGACTGCTCCGTGAACAGTTGAGTCTGCGAGTGCGAGATTGGGTAACCACCCGTCGAGAAAGCTCCAGATGCGGTGTGATTGAGGTAACGGTTCGAGTTGAGGAGGTAGTCATATGCCTGTGCCCCATTCGGAAGCCCTGGTGCCGGTACAGAAGGACACGCAGGAGTGGAGCATGCAGTGGCAGCTCATGTGCCCCGCTTGCGGCACTGACTCCGTTGAGAACAAGGACTTCTCCCCTGACCACGAGGTGGCAACCGTGCACCCCGACAGGGACGACTACGACAGCCCGTTGGGAACGCGAGGTGGGTACGTCCGCGTCGATCTCACTTGTGGAGAGGGGCACGGCTTCGCCTTCATCATCGGAAACCACAAGGGAGCAGAGTTCGTTGGAGTGGTGGCTCGGGTCTGAGCTGGGCCAAGGCCTCCCGGCGTGTCAGTTGAGCCCACGTCCGGTTGGCCAAGCGGAGTACAGCAGGGGGTACAGCAGCGCCGTGACCACGACTAACCTTCACCGATTGCTGGACCACCGACGATCAGCCGAGCAGACCCCAGCAACCGCTCGCCGTCAGTTCGGGACGAAGAGGTCATCTGACGCCAGCCGTGACGCCAACGGCCGCGTACGCCGACGCCAGCAGCGGACGTCAGCGAACCGACCACCGGCAGCAGCCTTACTCGGCCTGAAAAGCGGAGAGTCGGGGGCTCAACAACGGAGTACAGCAACAAGCCGACCGCTGCCGACTGGAAAGCGGCGCGCTCTGTCCAGGCTGAGAGGGGGCGCCGGAAACTCACTAGGACAGGCCGCTTCTCGACGAATTCCAATGCCCAAAGCAGGCTGTTGAACAAGTCATGCACGCCCGCTAGGGGATGTCATCTGGTCCGAAGAGAGAATATTCGTCATCTGAATCGGTCGTGGCCCCACCGGAAAGAAGCACCGAAAGCTGTCTCTCTTCTTCTTCGGTGAGTTCCATCATGAGTCCTAAAGCCGCATAGAGGAGCTCCGAAATCGGAAACTTTGCAGCGGTTCGCCCTTGCCCCGTCAGTGACGTGAAGTCACATCGTAGGTTTCTCCCACGCGCTATGGACGCAATGGCCGCGTTGACCCTCACTGACGGACCAAGCACCTCTGCGAAATCCGCTAGCTCCTCGTCCCGGGTAACATCTTCGACTCGATCGGAACCGTAAGTGAGAGTTCTCCTTACAGTAGAGAGCTCCAACTCAGAAACAGCAATTCGATGCCGCACAGCACGCTTCACCACGTCATTGACACTGATGCCATCCAAGTCCTCCGGCCTGGCATTGAGATCCTCACGTCGGCCGGCCAAGAATGCCGCAAATCTATCAGACTGCAAAGCAAGCATTTCACGATCGACAGCCCACTGTAGAGGTGATTCGTCTCTCCACAGTTGCGGCTGCAGCAAGGCAATGCGACAAATCTTCGCCTGCAGAACGTCCAGATTATTTGTCACTAGCCTCTGCAGGTTACGGGAAGGTTGGTTTATCGTTAGACCTGCCAGTCGATCCAACGTAATGCCTCTACCGATCCTGCGCCAAAAGCTGTCATCGGTGATCTCTTCGAGATCTAGAAGAAAAGATAGTGCCTCATCGTCAAGAGGGCCTGCCACATCAGCGGGAGCCGGAAAGGTGGCAGCATCTCCGCCAGAGCCAACCCAGACAGCTTGCAAAAAACGCGTAAGCCTAGAAGATCGCACGCCATCAAAGACTTCGTTGATGACCCTCGTTGCCGAACGCGTCCGCGATACATCGAGTTCCTGAGCAGCCGAGAATCCATCTGATACGCCCCGGGAAACTGCTACAGCTTCAGGACGCTTAATCAGTCCACGACCACCTTGCAGGATCGCGCTAGAGGCAAGGCTAACAACGGGCGTTTCTCGGCGAGATTCAATAAATTCTTGCAGTCCATCCGCATCCGTTAATAAGGCCCCTGCCTCAAGAGCCGCAGCGTGTAGAGACTCATCGGAGCCAACTTCCCCTGGTCGCTCACCCGACGAAAGCGAGAAAAAGATCGAATCTGGGGCCCCAGCGATCCCCATATCTTGGGCCAAGTAGATCGGGTCAGGGTCAGTACGTAAGAATAAGCGACGCACGTTACTGTCATGAGGCCACCTGAGAACGAGATCAGGAGCAAACGTGTGGTTAAAGTAGTCCGTCGACTTAATGGAAACACGAGAATCTGTTTCTTTTAACTCGTTGATGACCGTTTGCTTGAGGGCATGGACGCTCCTGAGCGGATCCATCGGGTCAATGGCATTGCGCACTGATTGCGCATAAGACGCACCCATCACCAAGTCCCCGCCTCGATCTCGTGCTTAATTATTAAGCCTCTATGCTGGGGCGTGATAACTAGCTTCTCTTGCTTGTCTGAAAGAACCAATAACCAGAGACGGGAAGCAACTTCTTCGACAATGGCATCATCAATCAGATCCTTGGCTTCTTCCTCGGAATCCACCCCGAAGACCCGCTTATGCTCCGACAATACGCCCTCGCGTACTTTGTCGGCCTCACAAAGCTGGTTCCACGTTCCCACGAGAAATGGGTGCCATGTCATCCACATGAAATGATCGGCAAGCCGAGAGTGATCTCTGCGCGTCACGTAACATTTAGCAAGATATGACTGATAGTGAGTACCTTGGTCTCCTGCAGACGAGTACTTCTTACACTCGGCCAAGAACATCTGACCGGCGAATTCGTCGCCGTGGAGAATTCCTCCAATATCGTACGAGAAGCTCCACTCGCTATGCGGCCAAGGAAATTCGAGCCTGCCCGCAGAGTGCGGGTCCGTATTGAGCCATGCCGCTTTGACGCGTGTCGTGGACTCAAGCCACCGCTTAGCCCGCCTCGCGCCATCGTCTCCAAGCTGATGCAAAGCCTCCCCTGGCATGTGGGGAGCATACAGACCTTGATCTGTTCGTGGTAGAGGTCCGTGACTGAGTGGTTACGGAATGTGCAACTCCGTTATCTCGCTCCCTCCCAGACCGACTCTGAGACGGTCGCACACGGCCATACCCAACTCACACCAAGCGCGCAGCTCTGAGTCAGCGGTTGCTGATGATCCCTGCGTGGTGTCGCCGGACAGTCATCAAGAGCCACGACTCACAGGGGACAGGACGTACCAGGGCCATCCGCAGGCTAGGCCGTGCCCGATGCGTGCCCGATTGAGCGGTGAACCACGGTCAATCAGGGTCTACGGAGAGGCCCCGCGTGGCACGCAGGATCGTCCGTTCCGGCAGGTCAGGGTGAGTGTCATGCATGCCAGGCCCCGTGATTCCGAAGCTCAGGGCCCCTTCTTGTCCAGAGAGGGCGCGACACCAGCATGTCGAGGTGGACAGGGGAGCCGGGCGAGGGTGAGAGCGCTCAGCCGACCGTGCGTCATCAGGAAAAAGCAGGGAGACCTAGGAACGTATCCGAGGTCTCCCTAGCTGTACTGCACATGACTGCCAGCCAGTACCGCCGTGACATGTCGACCGAGCGTTCCCCTGAGGGGCTACTCAGGCGTTGGCAGACGGTGCCCGCGGCTGGTCGCCACGCGCAGCACGTCCCGCAGCGCGCCCGCCAACTGCGCGGCGATGAGTTTCAGTTTCTCCAGGTCTGCGGTCTCGTCGTCGAGTATTGGAAGCGCCTGCCCCAGCAGTTCGGATGCCATCCCGAGTTGCTCCGCCTCGATGTGGTCCGCCAAGCGGGACATGAAGCCCTCCCGGTCGTCGGTGTCCAGGAAGCACGGCTTGCCCTCGGGCCCCGTCCACGGGAGAAGCCTCAGTTGGCTCTGTGCCGTCATCCCTGCGTCTGCCTCTCGGTGGGTGTTGCTCATTGCTTCGCGTCTGCTGGCCGGGTCTCGCCGGAGACCGGGTGACACAGGCAGTCGCACGCCTCGTAGATCAACGGCACGTCGACCGGTGCCAGAGCTGGGGAGGACTCCGCGCAAGCGTGGTGTGTGCCGATCCGGCAGGCGGTTGATTGATAGGGGGCAACCGAAGCGTCCGGGCTGTCGGGCTGCTGTTGAGAGGGCATCAGCGGGCCTCCAGGAGAGCTGACCGGGCCTCGGTCGGCAGATGGGGAGCGACAACAACCGTTGGGTGCTGTCGTGCGCGCCTTTCCCAGGCCAGCACGTACGGGCGGACGAGCGCGGTTTCCTCGCCCGCGAGCGAGTAGCGGTGCCACGCCCAGTCGGCGGCCCGCTCCAGGATGAGCGTCGGTTCGTCAGCGCGCGCGGAGAAGGCGGGAGCGACCGGCGGTCGGGAGGGTGTTAAGGGGCGGCGGTGCCTGCCCTTGGAGAAGTGCCGCGCCCTGGTGAGGGAGACGGCGCGGCGGATACGGTTGAGCACGCTGAATCAGCTCCTATCGCTGATGGCCCGGTCCCCTGACATCGCCCGTCGTGGGGACCGGTTTTTCTACGACCGCCCGGAGAGTGCGGCCGTTCCGGCAGGTGACGAGGAGCCCGAACCGATCGGCCTCGGCCACCGCCGCCAGGACCTCCTTCCATGACTCAGCGGAGAGCGCTTCCGGCACCTCCGCCTCGACCGATGTGAATCGGGCGTGCTCCTCCACGCGCGTGGGGAGCCCGACGGCGGACAGCCGGGCGGCGATGGCCGCCGCGCTAACTCCCGAAGCGGGCACAGGGCAGCCTCCGTCAACTGGCGATCACTTTCAGTGAAGCTAGTTAACTAGATTAGAGCTAGTGGACTAGATTTTCCATATGCCTGAGCAGCCGCCCTATCTCCGCATCGCCGATGAGCTCCGGCGGCGGATCGCGGAGCACGTATGGGAGCCAGGGGACCGCCTGCCGTCCCGCGCCCAGATCGGCCAGGAGTGCGGGGTGGGCGAGAACGTGGTCCGCCGGGCGCAGGAGTTGCTGATCTCCCAGGGTGTGCTGGAGGGGCGAGCCGGTTCGGGGACGTACGTTGCCGAACCCCGGCAACGGGTGCGGGTCGTCCGGTCATCGGCGCGCGAGCAGCCTGAAGGGTCGCCGTTCCGCGCCGACATGAGGGCTGTCGGCAAGCACGGCGACTGGGAGAGCCGGACCGATGCCAAGGTGCCGTCCCCGGCGGACATCGCAGCGCGACTCGGTATCGCCGAGGGCGAGTTGTGCGTCCGGACGTCATACGAGTTCCTGGCCGATGGCAGGCCCGTGCAGCTCTCGACGAGTTGGGAACCGTACGACCTCACCGCTGGCACGCTGGTCGTCCTCCCCGAGGGAGGGCCGCACGCCGGGGCGGGCGTCGTCAATCGCATGGCCGTCATCGGAATCACCGTCAGCCATGCCGTGGAGCAGCCGGAGCCGCGGCAGGCGACCGCCGAAGAGGCGTCGCTTCTCGGCATCCAGAAGGCCGCCCTCGTCACACACATCCGCCGGACGTACTACAGCGACCAGGGGCGGCCCGTGGAGACGGCGGACATCGTCGTACCCGCCGCTCACTGCGAGATCGTGTACGAGATTCCGATCAATCGGGATCGGTAGTCGGCGGGCCCCTCAGCCGGTGTCCAGCCGTGCCCCTTCCGTGCCCGATCGGTCGGGGAATCATGGGGAACGGCGGTCTCCGGCGGGTAGCGCGCATGGCGACGGCCCCCGACCGTCTTGCCAGGTCAGGGGCCGTTCACTTGCGGAGGCTGAGGGATTTGAACCCTCGGTGACATCGCTGCCACGACGGTTTTCAAGACCGTTCCCTTAGGCCGCTCGGGCAAGCCTCCCCGCGCCATTCGTGATGGCGCGGGGATCAGCCTAGCGCGTTAGCTGTCGCCCTTGCGCTTGCCCAAGGTGACCTCCGTCGTGGATACCTTGCCGCCGCGCTTGTAGGTGAGGGTGACCTTGTCGCCCGGCTGGTGGGTCCAGATCTCGCTGATGAGGGTGGGGCCGCTGTCGATGGCCATGTCGTCCAGCTTGGTGATCACGTCGCCGGACTTGAGGCCGGCCTTGTCGGCCGGGCCGCCGGGGACGACGGCGGGGCTGCCGCCGGTGCCGTTGGAGGCGATGGTGGCGCCGTTGGTGGAGTCCTTCGTGCTGACCGTGGCCTCGATCACCGGGTAGATGGGCTGGCCCGTCTTGATCAGCTGTTCGGCGACGTTCTTGGCCTGGTTGATCGGGATCGCGAAGCCGAGGCCGATGCTGCCGGACTGCTGGGACTCGCCGAGGCCGCTGCCGTTGCCGGCGGACTGGATGGCGGAGTTGATGCCGATGACGCCGCCGTCCGCGTTGAGCAGCGGGCCGCCGGAGTTGCCCGGGTTGATGGAGGCGTCGGTCTGGAGGGCGCTCATGTACGAGGCGTTGCCGCCGCCTCCGTCACTGGAGGCGACCGGGCGGTTCTTGGCGCTCACGATGCCCGTGGTGACGGTGCCGGAGAGGCCGAAGGGGGCGCCGATGGCGACGGTGGCGTCGCCCACGGCGACCCGGTCGGAGTTGCCGAGGGGCAGCGGGTCGAGCTTGGCGCCCGCGGCGTTCTTGAGCTTGACCACGGCGACGTCGTAGCCCTGGGCGCGGCCGACGACCTGGGCGGTGTACCGCTTGCCATTGGAGAAGGTGGCGGTCAGCTTGCCGTTGTCGGCGGCCGAGGCGACGACGTGGTTGTTGGTGAGGATGTGGCCCTGCTTGTCGTAGACGAAGCCGGTGCCGGTGCCGCTCTCGCCGTTGCCGCCCTGGGCCTCGATGGTGACGACGCTGGGCAGGGTCTTGTTGGCGATGCTCGACACCGAGCCGGGCGCGCGGCTCTCGGTCTTGGGGTTGCCGTAGGCGGAGACGGTGGTGGTGTCGCCGTCGCCCTCCCGGTCGGCGGCCCAGAAGCCGACCCCGCCGCCGATGGCGCCCGCCACCAGGACGGCGGCCAGCACGGCGGCGACCAGCCCGCGGGGCTTGCGCTCGGACGGGCCGGAGGACGGCACGGGAGCGGTCCCCCACGGCCCGCCCGGTCCGCCTGGGCCGCCCTGCCCACCCTGTCCGTCGCCTTGGCCGCCGTGCGGCTGTCCGCCCTCGGCCGGCCACCACGCGCTGGACTGCCCGGCGTTCGGGCCGGGGCCCTGCCCGGGGCCGTGGGCACCGCCGCCTGACCCGTCGCCCGCACCGGCCGACGCCGAGACGGCCGGGGGAGCGGCCGGTGACGCGGGCGGGGGCGCCGACGGGGGCTGGGCGGGGGGCGCGGCCGACGGCGCGGCGTCGGGCGTGCCTATGGGTCCGTCCGGCCGCGCGCCCGCGGTGGGCTCGTAGTCCGGCGCGGGCGGCACCGCCGGGGTCGGGTGCGGCCCCGGAGGGGCCGGATGCGGCCCGGGCGCGGGCGGAACGGCAGAGCCCTCGTTCTCGGTGCTCACAGCTCTCTCCTCAGGTGCACGACAGATTTCCTCGACGGCCCACGTGTACGTCTTACCGTTACGTCTTACGTCGTCAGCTTTTCCCACAGCGCGTCAGACCGCCGTAAGGAGCGACAGCCCCGCGGACTACCACCCTTTATCCCGGACAATTCGCCCTCTCGCCATTCCGTGCGAACGAACGGAGAGGCCGCGTCCACCGGCTCACACCGGGCGGTGGCACCATAACGCGGTGACCTATGCGCACCCCGCCCGGGACGGCCGCCCCGGGCCGCACACCGTCTCCGTCATCGCTCACCGAGGGGCCTCCGAGGATGCCCCGGAGCACACCCTGGCCGCCTACCGTAAGGCAATCGAGGACGGTGCCGACGCCCTGGAGTGCGATGTCCGGTTGACCGCCGACGGCCATCTCGTCTGTGTGCACGACCGCCGCATCGACCGCACCTCCAACGGCCGGGGCGCGGTCTCGGCGCTGGAGCTGTCCGATCTGGCGGCCCTGGACTTCGGCTCCTGGCGGGGCCGGGCCAACGACAGGGAGGAGCCGGACCGCGACAGCCGGGACAGCATCTCCGTCCTCACCCTGGAACGGCTCCTGGAGCTCGTCGCGGACGCCGGACGCCGCATCGAACTGGCGATCGAGACCAAGCATCCCACCCGGTGGGCGGGCCAGGTGGAGGACCGGCTGCTCGGGCTGCTGCGCCGCTTCGGCCTGGAGACGCCGCCGCCCGGCGAACGTTCACCCATCCGTGTGATGAGCTTCTCAGCGCGCTCCCTGCACCGGATCCGCAGCGGGGCCCCGGCCATCCCCACCGTCTACCTGATGCAGTTCATACTGCCGCGCCACCGGGACGGGCAGTTGCCGCCCGGGGTGGGGATCGCGGGGCCGAGCATCCGGATCGTACGCAACCACCCCGGCTATGTGGCGCGGCTGCAGCGCGAGGGGCACCGAGTGCACGTCTGGACCGTCGATGAACCGGAGGACGTCGACATGTGCGTCCGCCTGGGGGTTGACGCGCTGATCACCAATCGCCCCAAACAGGTACTGTCCCAACTCGGACGCTCATAATGGGCATTACAAGGCGTACACCGGCGCGTTCGGTACGTATTCATTCGTGACGAGTGCGTCACGCGATGCCACTTGGCCGGTTTCCGCTCCAGTGCCGCGGGGCATTCAACCCGTGGCGTGGGGCTAAGGAGGTTTCGGGGGTGGCGTTGGTGGTGGCACGGCAGGTGCCGACGTCGTCGACCATGGCCGTACCCCATGGTCCTGCGGGCGTCCGCGTGGCACGACAGCGGATGCGTGTCGATTTGGGCAGGACTGGGGTATCGGATTCGGTCATAGACGACGCTGTATTGATCCTTTCAGAACTGCTCAGCAACGCATGGCGACATGGCCGCCCTTGGCGTTCCGACCATGGTGGTGGCACGGTCCGGGCTGCATGGACCATCGACGAGGACGACCGGCTGACGGTCGAGGTAACGGATGGCGGCGGACCCACAAGGCCACTTCCAGCCAAACCGTCAGTGACCGCACGCGGCGGCCGCGGGCTGAACATCATCAGATCGCTGGCCGAGGAATGGGGCGTGCGGGACGGCATCGGTGAAGTCACCGTATGGGCCCTTCTCCCACCCGACGATGAATTCGCCCGCCGCGTCACGATTCCCTCGGCTCTCTCTCCTGACCTGGGCCCCACCGAGCCGGGTCCCGCCGGCCCAGGCCCCTCCGAGCTGGGTCCCACCGACTTGGGCCCTACGGACCTGAGCCCCACTGAGCTGGGCCGCTCCGAGCTGGGTCCCGCCCTGGTGGGTGCGGAGTTGGCCTCCGGGCCGCGTCCGGGCCTCGACGCGCGACTTGAAACGCGACGTGAGGCCGGTCTCGACGCGAACCTCGGCTCGGATCTCGACGCCGACCAGGACCCCGTCCCCGTCCCCGTCCCCGGCCTCGGCTCGGGCCTCGACGCCGACTTGAGCCCCGGCCGTGGCTCGAATGTCGAGGCGAACATCGACCCCGACTTCGATCGCGAGCTGGACTTCGCCGATCTGGACGAGCTCGCGTAGCCGACGCGGCGCAGGGAGCCGACGCGGTTCGGCCAAAGGGCTAGGCTCGCGCCCGTACCAGTCGTACGCGCCGTGTCGTACGCGCCGTAAGGAGAGCATCGCCGCGGCCTTACGCAGACCGTCACGGGCGTACGAGCAAGCCCTGAGCCGCACGATCGGGAGACAGCCTCACCATGGCCAAGAAGCGCCGCCCCCAGACGAAGGCCACAGGTCCACGGGTCGCCAACGGCGAAATCCCTGTGGTGGGCGCCCGTGAGCCCTGCCCGTGCGGCTCGGGCCGTCGCTACAAAGCCTGTCACGGCAGGGAAGCCGCACACGCCGTCACCGAGCTGGTGCAGCGCCCCTTCGAGGGACTGCCCGGCGAATGCGACTGGGTGGCGCTGCGCGAGCTGGTGCCCGCCGCGACCGTCGAACTGACCCTCGCCGAGGGGCTGCCCGAGGGGGTCCCTTCGGTCACCCTGGCGACCGTGCTGCCCATGGCGTGGCCCGCGCTGCGCCGCGACAACGGCACCGTGCTGCTCGGCCTCCAGAACGACACGCCCTCCGGGGACATCAGCCGCGACCTGGCCGACACCCTGCGCCGCGCGCTGACCGCCGAGCCGGGCACCCCGGTGACCGCCGAACGGGCTCCGGGCGACGGTCCGCGGCTGCAGGATCTGCTCGACCCGAAGGGCACTTTCTCGCCGACCCTGCACGAGGGGTTCGAGTTCTGGCTCGAGGACGCCGCGAACGCGACGGGAGAGGTCGCCGCGTCCCTGGAACGGGCCAACGCGGCCGCGATCCCCACCGCCCGGCTCACCGGCGTGGAGGCGGCTTACTGGTGCGAGACGCCGGAGAAGAACCACCTGCGCTGGGTGATGTCCCACCCCGAGGAGAAGCTGCTGGACGCCCTCGCCCGGCTGCACGCCGCGGGTGCCTCCTCGCTCGGCGAGGACACCCGGCTGGTGGGTTCCTTCCGGGCCCATGGACTCACGGTGCCGGTGTGGGATCTGCCACGCGGGATGAGCGCCGAGGATACCGAGAAGCCCGCCGTGGACCTCGCAGAACGGCTTGTGGAGGCGCTTGCGTCCGACGCCCCGCTGACGCCCGAGCAGCGGCGCGCCCGGGGCGGTCTCACCAACCGTCAGGTGACGCTGAGCTGACGTCCCCCCGACGGCCGGAGGGCGTCGCGGGGACACGTGACGCCGCTCACAACTCACCGTTACGCCCTGCAAATCGACGTCCGGAAATCCGCGATCGAATTTGCTATCGGCCGATCTCTTGTTACCGTTCTAAAAGCCCGGTCGCTGGTGCATCCCCCGTCGCCAGCGACCGGGCGCTTCTATGTCCGCGTCCGGACGGCGGCGTGGAGCGGCGCGGGACGGCGAGGCAGGTACGGACCAACTGCTCCCGGCAGCGGGGGAGTTGACCCGCGCAGGAAGCCCCTCGGCGTCCTGCGCCCACGAAAAGCGCCTGTGCCCGCAGAGAAACCCTGTGCCCACGGAGAAATGCCCCGCGCGCACGAAAAGCGCCGGGCCCGGAGCCCAGGAAGTCGCCTCCCCGGCCTCCGGGCCCTCACACACCCGCGAGCGTCACGCCCAGCGGTCCGCCGCGCTCAGCGGCCCCCGAACCCCCGCACCCGGGGCCCGCCTCAGTAGGCGAGCCGACTGCCTCCGTCGGGAGCGCTGGTGCTGGCCTCCACCAAGGCGTTCACCACGGTGGTCACCTCGGGCAGCCAGGGCCGCCCGGAGCGCCGCGGCGGCGGCCGCTCCCAGCGCACCCGCCCGGAGCCCGTCTGCGACGGCGGCAGCACCACATAGCCGCCCTCGCCGTGGAACCGCAGCGAGCTGGGCACCCAGTCCTGCTGGCTCAGCAGCTCGCCGAGGTCTTCGAGGGAGTACGGCTCCACCAACAGCGACCAGCGGGTGGGCGTGGCGACCACCGGGCCGAGCTTCACACCCGCCCGGTCGAAGACCGCCAGCGCCCGCGCCCCGGCGACCGCGGGCAGGCTCACCGCGCAGGGCGCGTGGCCGCCGGTGGCGAGCAGGAGGGGCGCGGAGGGCCGGTTGCCCCACCACCAGCGCACCATGCGCGCGTCCGTGGTGGCGGCGAGGAGAACAGGGTCGAACGGGTGTGCACCCGGAACTGCACATTCCGGGTCGGGGCAGCCACATACCCGCGGCCGTCCGCCGCCGGACCGGAGCCCGACACCAGGGACCACGGGCCACTGCCACTCGGTGGCGCAGATGAGCGCCGCACGCAGCAGCGGCGACCGCGCGCCGCGCCGCAGCGAGAACTTGCGTCGCCTTCCGAGGATCTCGCGCATGAGCGCTCGTTCCTTTCCGTTAACGCCGAGGGCTGTCCGTCGCACTACATCGCACTTCAGATGGCACTTCACTTAGCACTACGTGGCGCTGTCCGGCATCGTTCGGCCCGTCACAGCAGGTGGATCACAAGTCACTGCGCGTACAAGGCAGCGCATCACGCCGCAGGCCGAGCGTGGAACGTGGCGAGGGGTGGCGCGCGCATGGCGCTTGCCGTCCGGTTGGTGCCTTCCTCGCCACACGGGGATGGGCGCGGCCGTTGTGGTCTATGACGCCTGGACCGGCCGCGGGGTTCCGGGGCGATCCGAACTGCCCCTGCCCCTCCTCCGATGTGTACCCGCCGCGGTGGAGACGACGCGCTGTCGAACGACGTCAGTCGACCTCGAAGGGACAGCCTAACGACTTTTTTTCAGCCAAGTTCAATTCCCCCCAGACACCAACAAGACCACCGGGACAATGCTGGACATCGCATCTGCGCTCCGTGTACATCTGGAGACAGTAGCGGCACAGTAGCGGCGCAGCACGACAGGGGGTTTGCGATGCTATTGAGCGAGCCGGACGCGGCGGGTGAAGGCAGTGGGCCATGAACGCGCCCCACGCGCCGAAAGTGGCTGGAATCGATCCTTCCCTCCCCTCGCCCACGCACACTTCCGACCCCGTCACACCGCCCCTGGCCGCGCCCAACTCCGGTGTCCAGGACCGGCTCGCGGGCTGGGTCTCAGACCTCACCACCCTTCATGAGCTGACCGAACGGCTGGTCCGGACCGACACCCTCGACGAGGCGCTGCGCGAACTGCTGCGCGCCGGCGCGTCCCTGGTCGGCGCCCGGCGCGGACTGGTGGCGCTCGAACCGGCAGACGGGCTCGGCCCGGTCATCACCGTGGGGCTCGGTCTCGGCCACGCCGACCTCGGCCAGATCGAGACCATCCCGCGCGGCTCCGCCTCCGCGGGACACCTCCTGGACGGGCTGCCCGAGCCGGACGACGAGGGGCGCGCCGGGCTGCCCGAGCCGGCGGGCGGGCGGCGCGCCGATGTGACCCACCCCGATATCGCCGGTGAGGCCGACCTCGACCCGCGCCACCGCGAGGTGGCCGCGCGGCTCGGCTTCGCCGCGAGCTACGCCGTACCGCTGGACCCGTTCCGCGCCACCCCGCGCACCACGCCCGGCCTTTCCGCCATCCCCCCGTCCGCCCCCGGGGCGGACGGCTCCGGCGGCGGCACCGGCTCCCCCGCGGGCGCGGTCGACCACCCGGCCCCCGGCACCCCCGGCGTCCCCGGAACGACGAGCGTCACCGACGCCCCGCCCGTCCCCGGCACCGGCCACGGGCGCGATACGGCACCGGCCGCCGCGCCTTCGTCCGGCCTTACGGCCGCCATGGGCGCCGATGGCCCCTCCGGGCGGCTCGGCGGAGCCGCCTGGCTCTACGACGAGCCCGCCGAGCCCGCGGAGCGCCAGCGCCATCTCGTGGGCCTGTACTGCCAGTACGCCGCCGCCCATATCGCCCGGCTGATCGAGCTCTCCCGCGCCCGCGCCGCCGTCGCGACCGTCCACGAAGAGCTGCTGCCCACCCGGCTGCCCCGCGTCCCCGGGGTGCGCCTGGCCGTCCGCCATCACCCCGGCCCGCACGGCGGCGGGGACTGGTACGACGCGCTGCCGCTGCCGGACGGGGCGCTCGGGCTCTCGGTGGGCGGGGTCTCCGGCTCCGGGCCGAGCGCCGTGGTCGCCATGGGGCGGCTGCGGGCCTCACTGCGGGCGTACGCGGTGATGGAGGGCGAGGACCCGGTGGCCGTGCTGTCCGACCTGGAGCTGCTGCTGCGGCTCACCGAGCCCGCCCGCTCCGCGACCGCCCTCTTCGCCTACTGCGAGCCAGGGACGCGCAAAGTGGTGCTGGCCGGGGCCGGGCACTGCCCGCCGCTGCTCACCGGGGAGCGGCGCACCGAGTTCGTGGAGACCACCCTGTCCGCGCCGCTGGGGATGCTCTCGTGCTGGGAGGCGCCCAGCGTGGAGGTCGCGCCGTCCTCCGGGGAGACCCTCCTCTTCTACAGCGACGGGCTGCTCCACCGCACCGGGGAGCCGATGGACCGGGCGTTCGCCCGGTTGCACACGGCCGCGTCGAGCGCTCCCAAGGGCGTCCGCGGCGACCCGGACGCCTTCGCCGACCACGTGCTCCGTACGGTGCTCCCCGACGGTCCGGCGGCCTCCGCGGGGCGGCCCTCGGAGGACGGCGCCGAAGACCTCGTCCTGCTCGTGGCGCACTTCGACTGACGTGCGGCCCGCGTCGGCCGGACTGACACATGGCCCCCTTACGGTCGCGGCTCGAGCACGGCCACGCCCCCGCCGGAGCCGTGGTCGCCCGGGGCCTCGTGCCCTTCGCGCCATCAGGCCCCGCACATACGATGGGTGGGGTCCAGTTCGAGGAGGAAGACGTGACCGAGGAGCCCACTTCCGAAGCCCCGGAGACCCCGGAAGGCGAGGAGCCCATCAAGCAGCGGAAGAACGGCCTGTACCCAGGCGTTTCCGACGAGCTCGCCGCGAGCATGAAGTCCGGCTGGGCGGACACCGAGCAGCACGACCTGGAGCCCATCGCACAGGCTCCGCACACCGCCCGCCGCCGCGCCGCGCTCTCCGCGCGCTTCCCCGGCGACCGCCTGGTGATCCCCGCGGGGAATCTCCGCACGCGCTCCAACGACACGGACTACGGCTTCCGCGCCTCGACCGAGTACGCGTACCTCACCGGCGACCAGACCGAGGACGGTGTGCTGGTGCTGGAGCCCGAGGCGGGCGGCGGCCACACCGCGACGGTGTATCTGCTGCCGCGCTCCGACCGGGAGAACGGCGAGTTCTGGCTGGACGGCCAGGGCGAGCTGTGGGTCGGCCGCCGGTTCAGCCTTACGGAGGCCGAGAAGCGGCTGGGCCTGCCCGCCAGGGACGTCCGCAAGCTGGCCGACGAGCTCAGGGACGCCACCGGCCCCGTCCGTATCGTGCGCGGTCACGACGCCGGTCTTGAGGCCGCCCTGACCGACAAGGTCACCGGTGAGCGCGACGAGGAGCTGCGGGTATTCCTCAGCGAGCAGCGCCTGGTCAAGGACGAGTTCGAGGTCGAGCAGCTGCAGGCGGCCGTCGACTCGACGGTCCGCGGCTTCGAGGACGTCGTCAAGGTTCTGGACAAGGCGCGGGCGACGTCGGAGCGCTACATCGAAGGAACGTTCTTCCTCCGGGCCCGGGTCGAGGGCAACGACGTCGGCTACGGCACCATCGCCGCCGCGGGCCCGCACGCCACCACCCTGCACTGGGTGCGCAACGACGGCCCGGTACGCTCCGGCGATCTGCTCCTGCTGGACGCGGGCGTGGAGACCACCACCCTCTACACCGCCGATGTGACCCGCACCCTGCCCGTGAACGGCACCTACAGCCCGCTGCAGCGCAAGGTCTACGAGGCGGTCTACGAGGCCCAGGAGGCGGGCATCGCCGCGGTCCGGCCGGGGGCGAAGTACCGCGACTTCCACGACGCCGCCCAGCACGTCCTCGCCACCAAGCTCGTGGAGTGGGGCCTGGTCGAGGGCCCGGTCGAGCGGGTGCTCGAGCTGGGGCTACAGCGCCGCTGGACGCTGCACGGCACCGGCCACATGCTCGGCCTGGACGTCCACGACTGCGCCGCGGCCCGCACCGAGACCTATGTGGACGGCACCCTGGAGCCCGGTATGTGCCTGACGGTCGAGCCGGGGCTGTACTTCCAGCCCGATGACCTGACCGTGCCGGAGGAGTACCGGGGCATCGGCGTACGGATCGAGGACGACATCCTGGTGACGGAGGACGGCAACCGCGTGCTGTCGGCCGCGCTGCCGCGGACCGCCGATGACGTCGAGGCGTGGATGGCCCGCCTCACCGGCTGAGGGGGGCCGCACAGCGGCGGCCCACCGCCCGATCGTGCGGTGGCCCGGGCCCGTGGGGAGCGGCGGCGCCGCTCCCCACGGGCCGCTCTGCCGCCGTCTCTTCCGTCGTCGCCTTCGTCGTGGCAATCGGTATCGGTATCGCTATCGGTGTCGCTGTCGGTGTCGTCACGGGAATGAAATCCGGCCGCTAAGCGACCCTCTGTAGAGTGCGATTCCATGGCGGATTCACGGGTCAATTCGGCACGGATCCTCGGCAGTGACCTCCATCTGGAGCTGACCCGCGCGGGCAGCCGCAGGACCGCCCTGATGGCCGCTCTCCGGGAGGCCATCCGCGACGGGCGGCTCGCCCCGGACACCCGGCTGCCGCCTTACCGTTCCCTCGCCGCCGACCTGGGCATCGCCCGGAACACCGTCGCCGACGCCTATGCCGAGCTGATCACCGAGGGCTGGCTCACCGCCCGCCAGGGCTCCGGGACCCGGGTGGCGCCCCGCCCCGCCTCGCCCCCGCCCCGGCGCCGCGCGCCCGGCCCGGAGCGCGGCGGGCCCCCGACCGGGGCGACCGGTGGCCGCCGCGGGCCCCGGCCCGCCCCGTACCCAGTGCACAACCTGCTCCCGGGCCAGCCCGACGCCGCCTCCTTCCCCCGCACCGCCTGGCTCGCCTCGGCCCGCCGCGCCCTGACCGCCGCACCCCACGAGGCGTTCGGCCCCGGCGATCCGCGCGGGCGCCCGGAGCTGCGCCGTGCCCTGGCCGACTACCTGGCCCGCGTCCGCGGCGTACGCACCGACCCCGGGCGGATCGTCGTCTGCGCGGGCTTCGCGCACGCCGTACGGCTGCTCAGCGACACCCGGCTGCTGCGGCCCCGGATGGCCGTCGAGTCCTACGGCCCCGCCTTCCACCGCTCGCTGCTGAGATCCGCCGGAATCCGTACGGTCCCGCTTCCCCTGGACGCCGATGGCGCCCTCACGGAGGGACTGGCGGACCTCGACGGCGTACGGGCGGCCCTGCTCACCCCCGCCCACCAGTTCCCGACCGGCGGTCCGCTGCGCCCCGGGCGGCGGGCCGCGGCCGTCGCCTGGGCGCGGGAGAGCGGCGGCCTGGTGCTGGAGGACGACTACGACGGGGAGTTCCGCTACGACCGCCGTCCGGTGGGCGCCGTCCAGGGCCTCGACCCCGACCGGGTGCTCTACCTCGGCTCGGTCAGCGAAAGCCTCTCCCCGGCGCTGCGGCTGGGCTGGATGGTGCTGCCCGACCATCTGGTCGACGGCCTGCTGGCCGCCAAGGGGGAGCACGAGGGCTGGACCGGCGTCCTCGACCAGCTGACCCTCGCGGACTTCATCGAATCGGGCGGCTACGACCGCCATGTGCGCCGCATGCGCCAGCACTACGGCCGTCGGCGGGACCGGCTCGTCGCCGCCCTCGCCGAACACGCGCCCCATGTCCGCGTCGCGGGGATCGCGGCCGGTCTGCACGCGGTGCTGGAGCTGCCGCCCGGCACCGAGCGCTCCGCCCTGCGCGCCGCCGCCCGCCAGCGGCTGGCGCTCGACGGCCTCGGCGGCTACCGCCACCCGGACGCCACCACACCCCATCGCGACGGGCTCGTGGTGGGCTACGCGGCCCCGCCCGAGCACTCGTTCACCGAGGCGCTGGACGCGCTGTGCCGCGCCCTGCCGCCCGGACGGACGGCCACCTGAGGTGCCCGCACAGGGCGCCGCACAGACGGTCACCTGACGTCCCGGCGCGTGCCTGTACGTTGCGGCGGCTGTCTGACGTTCCGGCGGATCTCGGCGTAGGGGCGGTTATGACGCCCTGAGCAGCGCCCCTTCACGCCACTTGAGGATCTTGTCGAAGCTCACCACCACCCCGCCGCGACCCGGACGGTCGCGGTAGCGGACATGGTCGGTAAGGGCCTCGATGAGAAAGAGCCCCCGTCCGTGCTCCGCCTGTGGCGGGGCCGGACCGCGCGGCTGCTGTGGTCTCGGCGCGCCCGCCGGACGCCGCTCGCTGCGGGTGCGGGCCTCGCGGCGGACGGTGCCGCGTCCGGCGAAGCCGGGACCGGAGTCGGTGACCTCGATGCGGCAGGTGTCGCCGTCGATGTAGGCCGTGACCCGGTAATCCCCGCCCGCGCCGTCGCGGCCCCCGTGCTCCACCGCGTTCGCACACGCCTCGGAGAGGGCGACCGACAGATCGTAGGAGATCTCCGGATCCACTCCGGCCGTCTCCATGGTGCCGAGGAGCAGTCGTCGTGCGAGCGGAACGCTCGCCGCCTCGCGGGGCAAATGGAGTGACCACCAGATGCTCATGCTCCAGCCTCCCGGCCGCGGCTCGACATACCGTTACGTATTGCCTGGGTCCATGGTCCGTAAGCGTGTTATCGACGTGACTCCGCTCATTCAGCGGACGCGCTCGATGCGCGAACCGGTGTATGGGCCTGTCCTGGTGTGCGCCGGTACGCCCCACCCGCCGTAGGGAACGCGTCCACGCGGTGGGATGATGGCGCGGCCATGGCTTCCCCTGTCGCCCGTGCCGGCGCCGATCTGCGAATGCTGCGGGCCGCGGTGTTCACCGCGGTCTGCGTCGTGCTGTCCGCGGCGGGGCATGTGCTGGGCTCCTGCGCCACCGTGCCGCTGTGGACGCTGGGCGTGGGCTGCGCGGCGATGTTCACGGTGGCGCTGTCGCTGGCCGGGCGGGAGCGGTCGCTGCCCGGGATCGCGGCGCTGCTGGCCGTCGGGCAGCTGGCGCTGCACGCGCTCTTCGCGTTCGGGCAGGGCCGGGCCGCGGCGGCCGGGGAGGCCGCCCACCGGGCCGACGCCGCCCAGGGTCACGTGATCGGCCTGGCCGCCAGGCTGCTGTGCGCGTCGGGCCCCGGACGGCCCGACGCCGCGACGGCCCACCGGATCGTCGCCCACGCGGGCATCGACCCGTCCGCCGCACACGGCGGCGTGCACACCATGCCGTCGTCCACCGCCCCCGCGGGGCAGGCGGCCGGGATGGAGGGCCTGCTGCCGTCGCTGCCCATGACCCTGGGCCATCTGCTCGCCGCGCTGGCCATCGGCTGGCTGCTGCGCCGGGGCGAGATGGCCGTATGGCGGGCGGTGCGGCTGTCGGTGGACGGCGCCCGCGGGGTCGCGGAGGCCGCGCTCGTACGGGCGCTGCGCACCGCCCTGAGGCTCGTACGGGTACTTCTGGCCCCTTCGCAGGCGCCTTACGGCGGGCCGTGCCGTCCGCGCACGGCCGAGCGGGACGAGGGCGGGTCGACGGCCCTGGTCCTCCAGCACAGCGTGATCAGGCGGGGACCGCCGGTGTGCGACCTCGCGGCCTGACCGACGCGACGCTCCTCCAGCGGGACCGGAGGGCGGCCGCGACGTCGCCGCACGCGCGCCCACCCATCTGATCATTCCTGTTCCTGGAGTGTTGACATGAACGCCATGCGTCTCCGCCGTCTGCCGGTCCTCGGATGCCTCACCGCGGGCGGCCTGGTGCTGCTCACCGCGGGCCCGGCCTTCGCGCACGTGAGCGTGCAGCCCGGTCAGGCCGAGAAGGGCGGCTACAGCACCATCAACTTCAAGGTGCCCAACGAGCGTGACGACTCCTCCACCGTCAAGCTCGAGGTGACCCTCCCCGCCGACCACCCGCTCGCCTCGGTGATGCCCCAGCCGGTGCCCGGCTGGGACGTCAAGGTCACCAAGTCCAAGCTCCCCAAGCCCATCCAGATGCACGGCGAGAAGGTGACCGAGGCGGTCACCAAGGTCACCTGGACCGGCGGCAAGATCGAGCCGGGGATGTTCCAGCAGTTCCCGGTGTCGGTCGGCCAGCTGCCCGAGGACGCCGACCAGCTCGCCTTCAAGGCCCTCCAGACGTACGACAACAAGGAGGTCGTGCGCTGGATCGAGGAGCCCAAGGAGGGCGCCGCCGAGCCCGAGAACCCGGCTCCGGTGCTCAAGCTGGTCGCCCCGGCCGAGGGCGCGGACGGCGCCGCCGCGGCGTCCGGCCAGAACAAGGACTCGGAGAAGGCCGGAGCGGAGAATTCCGCCGCCAAGGACGCCTCGGAGGACGCCTCGGACGACGAGGGCGGCAGCGACACCACGGCCCGGGTGCTGGGCATCGCGGGCATCGTCATCGGGGCCGCCGGTGTCGTCTTCGGCGTAGTCGCCAGCCGCCGCCGCTCCGCCTGACCGCCGACCACACGACCGGATGCGCGCGACCGCCGGTGACCACGGGTCCTGAAACGACCGCGTGATCCCGGTGGGGGCGGCGGGCCCCGTGCCCGCCGCCCCGCGCGCCACCGATCCACCCCCCTCTTGGGAGAACAGCTCCATGCGCACCAAAATCCTGGCCACCGCGCTCGTCACCGCCGCCGCGCTCACCCTCAGCGCCTGCGGCGGCTCGGACGACGGGGGCAAGGGCGACAACGCCGCCGCCGAGGTCAAGGGCGGCCAGAAGTCCGGGCGGGCCATCGTCCTCGACCGGGCGAAGGCCAAGCCGGACCTCGTCCTCACCGACACCGACGGCGAGAAGTACGACCTGCTGAAGGAGACCAAAGGCCGCCCCACGCTGCTCTTCTTCGGCTACACCCACTGCCCCGACGTCTGCCCGCTGACCATGAGCAACGTCGGCATCGCCGTGAAGAAGCTCCCCAAGGCCGAGCGGGAGAAGCTGCGGGTCGTCTTCGTCAGCACCGACCCCGCCCGGGACACCCCGAAGCGGATGCGCTCCTGGCTGGACGCCCAGGGCGGCACCGACTTCGTCGGCCTGACCGGCGACTTCGACACCATCGAGGCCGCCGCGCGCCCGCTGGGCATCTACATCGAGAAGCCGAAGAAGGAGAAGGACGGCAGCATCACCGTCAGCCACGGCGCCGAGGTGATCGGCTTCTCACCCAAGGACGGCAAGGGCCACTGGATCTACACGACGGAGGCCACGGCGGATCGTTACGCCAAGGATCTGCCGAAGATCATCGAGGGGCGGAACCCATGAGGGCGGCCCGTCCCGGCATCCGTGAGGTGGCCGGTCCTGGTCTCCGTAAGACGACCGGCCCCGGCAGCCGTAACGCGACCGGTCCTGGCGTCCGTAAGGCGGCCGCCGTGGTCCTCGCCGTCGGCCTGTCCGCCGCTCTCGCCGCCTGCGGGAGCGACGACGGCGGCAGCGGGAACGGCGGGGACCACGCGGGCCACAAGGGCGCCCCGAAGCTGTCCGTGAGCGGTGCCTATGTTTCGCAGCCGCCCATGGACGACATGGCGGCGGGCTATCTGACCGTACGGAACGCCGGTGGCGGCGCCGACGAGCTGACGTCCGTCACCACCCCGCTCGCCTCCGAGGTCACCCTGCACACCACCAAGGGCACCCGGATGAAGCAGGTGAGCTCGCTCGATGTCCCGGCCGACGGCCGGCTCGAGCTGACCAGCGGCGGAGATCATCTGATGCTGACAAACCTCACCCACCGGCCGAAGGTCGGTGAGAAGGTCAGCTTCACCCTGCACTTCGCCACCTCCGACCCCATCGAGATCAAAGTCCCGGTCGAGCCGACGACGTACCGCCCCAAGGACTGACGCCCCGATGCCCTCGCTGACCTCCCTGGCCCCCGCCGGACCCACCGCGACTCCCACCCGGACCACCGCGACCGCCCGGCGGCTGACGGCGATCTGCGGCACCCTGCTGGCCGCGCTGCTGTGCGCGCTGAGCGTGGGCGCGAGCTCCGCGTCGGCGCATGCCGCGCTCACCTCGACCGACCCCGCCGACGGCTCGGTGGTGAAGACCGCCCCCAGGGAGGTCACGCTGAACTTCTCGGAGGGCGTGCTGCTCTCCGGCGACTCGGTGCGCGTGCTCGACCCCAAGGGCAAGCGCGTGGACACCGGGAAGACCGCCCATGTCGGCGGCAAGTCGTCGACCGCCGCCGCCGGGCTGCACTCCGGACTGCCGGACGGCACCTACACCGTGGCGTGGAAGGCGGTCTCGGAGGACAGCCACCCGGTGAGCGGCGCGTTCACCTTCTCCATCGGCGCCCCCTCCAAGACCACGGCGAAGGTGCCCACGGGCGAGGCGTCCGACGCCACCGTCGGCACGCTCTACGGGATCGGCCGGTACGCCGCCTACGGCGGTTTCGCGGCGCTCGTGGGCGGCTGTGTGTTCGCCGGGCTCTGCCGGTCCTCACGCCCGGTGCGGAAGATCGCGGTGGGCGGCTGGGTGACGGTCTTCACCTCCAGCCTGCTGCTGTTGCTGCTGCGCGGGCCGTATACCGACGGGGAGGGGATCGGCGGGATCCTCGACCTCGGCAGGCTGGGCGATGTGCTGTCCACCAAGCCGGGCGCGGCGCTGCTGTCGCGGCTGCTGCTGCTCGGCGCGGCGGCGGTCTTCCTGGCCGTCCTCTTCGGCTCGTACACCCGGCGCACCGGGGAGGGGGAGGCGGACGCGCGGCGCCGCCAGGACCTCGCCTTCGGGCTCGGCTTCGGCGGCACGGTGATGGCGGTGGGCCTCGCCGCGACCTGGGCGATGGCCGAGCACGCCTCGGTGGGCCTGCAGCGGCAGCTGGCCATGCCGGTGGACGTGATCCATCTGATCGCGGTCGGGGTCTGGCTGGGCGGTCTGGCCTCGCTCGCGGTGACGCTCCGGGCGGGCGAGCCGATCGAGCGGGCCGCCGTGCGCCGCTTCTCACGGCTGGCCTTCGGCTCGGTCGTCGCCCTGGTGGTCACCGGGCTGTACCAGTCGTGGCGGCAGGTGGGCTCCTGGGGCGCGCTGAGCGATACCGAGTACGGGCGATGGCTGCTGGTCAAGGTGGGTCTGATGGCGGTGCTCGTGGGCATCGCCGCCGTCTCGCGGCGCTGGACCGGGCGCCTTACGGAGACCGCGGAGACCGCGGAGGCGGCCGGGGGCGAGGCGGACGCGGAGGTCGGTGCGGACGCGGAGAGAGGGAAGGCCGAGGCGGCGGAGGGTGATGCCGAGGCCGATGTCGTGGCCACGGCCGGGGGCAAGGCGGCGGTGACCGCCGCGCGGCCGGTGCGTACCGGTGCGGCCGACGCGGTGGTCGACACTCCCGACGCCGCCCCTGCGGATGCTCCTGCCGACACGTCCGCCGACGCCCCTGCCGACGCCGTAACCGAATCCGGTGACGGAACCGAGTCCGGCGACGGAACCGGCCGCGACTCCCGTACCGGCGCCGCCGACGACGATCCCGTGCGCGCCGCCCAGCTCGCCCGGCAGCGGGCCGCCAAGGACAAGACCGCCACCCTGCGGGAGCGCGACGCCGACCGCGAGCGCAGCGGGCTGCGCCGGTCGGTGATCGCCGAGACCATCGTGGCCGTCGTGCTGCTCGCGGTGGCCACCGTGCTCAGCGGCACCCAGCCGGGCCGGGCCGAGACCGAGCAGGCCAGCGCCCGGGCCGCGAAGCCCGGCGGGCAGCTGAACGTCGACCCGGTGAGCGTGCTGATCCCCTACGACACGGGTCCCAAAAGCGGCCGCGGCAAGGCCGTGGTGATGATCGACCCTGCCCTGCCGGGTGACAACACGCTGCACGTCTTCACCACCGACCTGGCCGACCGCCCCGTGGACGTGCCCGAGGTCAAGCTGTCGCTGACGCTCAAGGGCAAGGGGATCGGACCGCTGCGCATCCCGCTCGAGCGCCTCTCGACCGGGCACTGGAGCGCCAAGACCGTCCAGCTCCCGATGGCGGGCACCTGGCAGCTCTCCCTGACCGTACGAACCTCCGACATCGACCAGGTGACGGAGACCAGGAACGTGAAAGTCGCTCAATGACCACAGAGCAAGCACCCTCGTCGACCACAGCGCAACCACCCCCGTCCGGCATCTCCCGGCGGCGCCTGCTGGGCTCGGCGGGCGCCGCCGGAGCGGCCGGGCTGGTCGCCGGCGGAGCCGCCGGAGCCTACGCGTCCGAGGCGGCGCGGGAGGCGCCCGCGCCCCTCAGCTCGCTGGGCGCGACCGCCGTGCCCTTCCACGGCAGGCGCCAGGCGGGCATCACCACCCCCCTCCAGGCCCACGGCCATCTGCTCGCCTTCGACCTGGCGCCCGGTGCGAACCGTAAGGCGGCCGCCGCACTGCTGCGCCGCTGGTCGCGGACGGCAAAGGAGCTGATGGCGGGCGAGGCCCCGCCGGATGACACCGGGATCGCGCTCGACGCCGGTCCCTCGTCCCTTACGGTCACCTTCGGCTTCGGCCGGACCTTCTTCGGCAAGGCCGGGGTCGGGGACCAGCTGCCGGAGGCACTGGCCCCGCTCCCCGACTTCGTCTCGGACGCGCTCGACCCCAAGCGCAGCAACGGCGATCTGTGGATCCAGATCGCCGCCAATGACGCGCTGGTCGCCTTCCACGCGCTGCGCGCCCTGCAGCGCGACGCCGCGGACACGGCCCGGCCGCGCTGGCAGATGAACGGCTTCAACCGGTCCCCCGGCGCCACCGCCCGCCCCATGACCACCCGCAACCTCATGGGCCAGATCGACGGCACCAACAACCCCAAGCCCTCCGACGACGACTTCGAGCGGCGGATCTTCGTACCGGAGAGGGTCGAGCCCGCGTGGATGGCGGGCGGCTCCTACGCGGTCGTCCGGCGTGTCCGGATGCTGCTGGACTCCTGGGACCACCTCTCCCCGGAGCGGCAGGAGAAGGTGGTCGGCCGCCGCAAGTCGGACGGCGCCCCGCTGTCCGGCGGCACCGAGAGCACCCCCGTTCAGCTCGACAAGGTCGACGAGAACGGTGCGCTGGCCATCGCGGGCGCCGCCCACGTACGGGTCGCGGCGCCCGCGTCCAACCAGGGCGCCGCGATGCTGCGCAGGCCCTTCTCGTACCACGACGGCTTCCGCGACGACGGGGCGCCGGACGCCGGGCTGCTCTTCATCGCCTGGCAGGCGGACCCGATGAAGGGGTTCGTGCCGGTGCAGCGGAAGCTGGACCTGGGCGACGATCTGTCGCGGTTCCTGCGGCACGAGGCCAGCGCGCTGTTCGCGGTGCCTCCGGGCTGCGCTCCGGGGGAGTACGTGGGTCAGGCACTCTTGGAGGGATAGGAGACGGGGACGAGCCGCCCCCGGTCACCGCGGTCCCGGCCCTCGCGGCCCCTGGCCCCCACGGCCCCCGGCCCACCGCGTCCACGGACCGACCGGCCAGCCCGCGGGCCCCGCGGACGCGAGTATCGTGGCGGTCTCGTCTGATCACAGGGAGCGACCGTGATGTCGGCCAGCCGCTATGCCTACCTCGGCCCCGAGGGCACCTTCACCGAGGCCGCGCTGCGGTCGATGCCGGAGGCCGCCACCCGGGAGCTGGTGCCGATGGTCTCCGTGCCGGTGGCGCTCGACTCGGTGCGCTCCGGGGCCGCGGCGGCCGCCCTGGTGCCCATCGAGAACTCGGTCGAGGGCGGGGTCACCGCGACCCTGGACGAGCTCGCCACCGGCGAACCGCTGATGATCTACCGCGAGGTGCTGCTGTCGATCAGCTTCGCGCTGCTGGCGCGGCCGGGCACCGCGCTCGCGGACATCAAGACGGTGACCGGGCACCCGGTGGCCCAGCCCCAGGTGCGCAACTGGCTGGCGGCGAACCTCCCGGACGCCGTGTGGGAGTCGGCCGCCTCGAACGCGGACGGTGCGCGGCTGGTGCAGGAGGGGCGGTACGACGCGGCGTTCGCGGGCGAGTTCGCGGCGTCCAGATACGGTCTCGAGCCGCTGGTCACCGACGTCCACGACGCGCAGAACGCGATGACCCGCTTTGTGCTGGCCGGACGGCCCGCCCGGCCCGCCGCCAGGACGGGCGCGGACAAGACCTCCGTGGTGATCTGGCTCGGTGACGACCACCCGGGCGCGCTGCTGGAGCTGCTGCAGGAGTTCGCCGCGCGCGGGGTCAACCTGATGCGGATCGAGTCGCGCCCGACCGGCGAGGGCATCGGCCGCTACTGCTTCTCGGTGGACTGCGAGGGGCACATCACCGATCGGCGGGTGGGGTCGGCCCTGATGGGGCTGAAGCGGATCTGCCCGAAGGTGCGGTTCCTGGGCTCGTACCCCCGGGCGGGTGCGACGGCCGACGATGTGGCGCCGCTGCGGCACGGGACGTCGGACGAGGCGTTCACGGAGGCGGCGGAGTGGCTGGCCCGCTGCCAGGACGGCCGGGCCTGAGCCACGCTTGAGCAGTCGGACCTGCCCCCGGAGCCCGTCAACCGAATCGCTCGGAAAAGTTATCCACAGGCTGACGCCCCGCGCTGGGGATAAGTCGACATCCTCCATCGGACACAGTGGGCACATCGCAACTTTCCCCTCCTTCACCTCCGCTACGGAACATCACTCACCTGTCACCCCAATTCGCTCAACCAACTCTTTGGAGTGAGGGATTCCTCTCTTGTGGGGTGTGTGAACGCGGTTTGATAGGGGAATCCATCGCCGAGCATCTGGGCGGTCTTAATGATCACTGCGACATCCACAGATCTCACACACAGCCTGTGGATAACTTCGGGGATTGCCCCAGCACCTGTGGACAACCGAGCCCCAACTCACCCCGCGCACAAGGGAAAAGGGTCGACCCGGCGCCACCTCTTTGCCCCTTTTCGGGGAATGCGGAGGTATTCCTTGACGGTGGCCGTCACAGGAATTCCCCGGTTTACCCACAGCCCCAAAAGGGGGCAAAATGGGACGCAAAGGAATATCGCGTCGAGCGCCCGAGGTCACACCGGTAACCTGGGGGGGTGATTGACCTTCGCCTGCTCCGTGAGGACCCCGATCGTGTGCGCGCCTCCCAGCGCGCTCGTGGAGAGGACGTCGGCATCGTCGACGCGCTCCTGACCGCCGATGAGCGGCGGAGGTCCTCCAGTGTCCGCTTCGACGAACTGCGCGCCGAGCAGAAGGCGCTCGGCAAGCTCATCCCCAAGGCCTCCGGTGACGAGAAGGCCGAGCTGCTGAAGAAGGCGGGCGAGCTCTCCGCCGCCGTCAAGGCGGCCGACGCCGAGCAGGACGTGGCCGCCGAGGAGACCCAGCGGCTCCTGCTCCAGCTGGGCAATCTGGTCCACCCCGAGGTCCCGGTCGGCGGTGAGGACGACTTCTCCGTCCTGGAGACCGTCGGCACCCCGCGCGACTTCGAGGCCGAGGGCTTCGCGCCCAAGGACCACCTGGAGCTCGGCGAGCTGCTCGGCGCGATCGACACCGAGCGCGGCGCCAAGGTCTCAGGCTCCCGCTTCTACTACCTGACCGGCGTCGGCGCCCTGCTGGAGTTCGCGCTGGTGAACGCGGCGATGGCGCAGGCCACCGCGGCGGGCTTCACCCCGGTGCTCACCCCGGCGCTGGTCAAGCCGAAGGCCATGGAGGGCACCGGCTTCCTCGGCCAGGCCGCCGAGGACGTCTACCACCTTGACAAGGACGACCTGTTCCTGGTCGGCACCTCCGAAGTGCCGCTGGCCGCGTACCACATGGACGAGATCCTGGAGGCGGACCAGCTGCCGCGGCGCTACGCCGGGTTCTCCTCCTGCTTCCGCCGCGAGGCCGGGTCGTACGGCAAGGACACCCGGGGGATCTTCCGGGTGCACCAGTTCGACAAGGTCGAGATGTTCGTCTACACGACGCCGGAGGAGGCCGAGGCCGAGCACCAGCGGCTGCTGGAGTGGGAGAAGCAGTGGCTGACCTCGCTGGAGCTGCCGTTCCGGGTGGTCGATCTGGCCTCGGGTGACCTGGGCTCGTCGGCCACGCGGAAGTTCGACTGCGAGGCGTGGATCCCGACCCAGGGCAAGTACCGCGAGCTGACCTCGACCTCCAACACCACCGAGTTCCAGTCGCGGCGGCTGTCGATCCGGATGCGCGAGGGCAAGCGGGTCCGTCCGCTGGCCACGCTCAACGGCACACTGTGCGCGATCACCCGGACCATCGTCGCGCTCCTCGAGAACCACCAGCGCTCCGATGGCTCGGTGCGGGTGCCCGAGGCGCTGCGGCCGTTCCTCGGCGGGCGCGAGGTCCTGGAACCGGTCACCCGGTGAGCGGCGGCGTCCCTCCGTACCGCCTGGTCGCGACCGATCTCGACGGGACGCTGCTGCGCCCCGACCACACCGTCTCGGCGCGGACCCGTGACGCGCTCGCCGCGGCCACCGCGACGGGCGCCGCGCACATCGTGGTCACCGGGCGGACCGTCCCGGTGGCCCGGCACATACTCGACGACCTCGGCTACCAGGGGCTCGCGGTGTGCGGCCAGGGCGCACAGCTCTACCACGCGGGTGAGCACCGGCTGCTGACCTCCGTCACACTGGACCGCCAGGTGGCGCAGCTGGCGCTGGAGAAGATCGAGGCGGAGGTCGGCCCGCTGTTCCTGGCCGCGGCCCGCGACGGGCTGGACGGCGAGGTGCTGTTCGGCGAGGGGTACCGGATGGACCACGAGGGGATGTCCCTGGTGCCGTTCACGGAGTCGGCCGAGATGTGGTCGCGGCCCGTCAGCAAGCTCTACATCCAGCACGCGGAGCTGGGCGACGACGCGCTCGCGGACGCCGCGCGGACGGCCGCCGGCGGGCTGGTCGGGGTGACGATGGCAGGCACCGGGCTGGTGGAGCTGCTGCCGCTGGGCCTGACGAAGGCCACGGGTCTGTCGTTGGCCGCGCGGCGGCTGGGGATGGCCGCGGAGGACGCGATCGCCTTCGGCGACATGCCCAATGACATCCCGATGTTCGGCTGGGCGAAGCACGCGGTCGCGATGGCGAACGCGCACCGGGACCTCAAGGCCGTCGCCGACGAGATCACCGCGTCCAACGCGGAGGACGGCATCGCCGTGGTGCTGGAGCGGCTCTTCCCGGCGGCGGCGAGCGGGTGAAACGGCCGGATGCCGGTGCGGCCGCCTCGGCGGACCGCCCGGCATCCGGGCTCGGCATCCGGGCCCCGCGTCAGCCGAGGACCTTGACCGCCTGGTAGTACGTCCAGGCCGTGCCGTCGCACGACGTCTTGGTGGCACCGCTGTAGGCGCTGCACACCCGCTTCAGGTCCTCGTAGAAGGCGCTGTCGATGCGCGCCTTGTTGGCGTCGAAGATGCCCATCGCCTTGTGGTTGCGGTAGCCGAAGTCATGCCGGGCGCAGGCGGTCTGGAAGGGGAAGCCGAACGGGTTGTCGGGGGAGCTGCTGCAGTAGTCGGTGGACCAGTCGAACTCGTAGGAGGCCCAGGCTCCCTGGTTGTTCCGGGCCGCGAGCCAGGTGTTGTAGCTGCTGGCGCTGGTCTGCGTCCAGCTGGCGAGGACCTGCGGCTTGTCCGCGGGGACCGCCTGGGCGGGTGCGGCCAGGGCGACGGTGGCGGCCGTGGTGACTGCGGCGGCGGCGAGGCTCGTGACGAGGCGGCGCATTCGGGTTCCCTCCGTTTTTTCACTTCTGACGCCCCCTCAATCGCTTGTGACGGAACGGAGGGGACGGCGCGGTGTGATTCGGCGCACGCCAAGAGTTCGCCAGGTCCCTGACAACCGTCAAGATCTACATCGACGTAGAGATGAACAGAGTTCAACCACCGGAGTTTCGGAGATTCCTCCAACTATGCCTGCGGAACGGGCCGTTCAGGAGGCGCGCCAGGGCGCCCTGGACGACGGGGTGAGCAGCGGCCCCGGGCCCTTGACCCGGCGGAGGATCGGGGAGGTCTCGATGTCCCGCACGGAGGTCAGCTCGGCGATACGGGTGGTCAGATAGGTGTAGAGGGCCGGGACATCGGCGCAGACCACGGTCGCCAGTAGATTCTTCGTTCCGGTGGTCGCACATGCGAACGCCACCTCGGGGTGGTTCGCGAGCGTCTGACCGGTGGCGGCGAGCTCCGACGGCCGGACCGACAGCCATATCGCGGTGGTGACGCCCTGGCTGAACAGCCGGTGGGAGTAGTCGACGTCGAAGTACAGGGTGCCGTCGGCGCGCAGATTGGCCAGCCGGCGGCGCACCGTCGACTGCGACCAGCCGGTGGCGGCGACCAGCTGGGCCAGCGGCGCCCGGCCGTCCCGCGCGAGGACGTCCAGCAGTTTGCGGTCCCCGGCGCTCATGGGTCCGCGCGGGCCCTTCGGGCGGTCGCGCTTCGGCTGGTCGCCGTTCGACTGGCGCCCCTTCGGCTGGTCCTTCGGCTGATCCCTCTTCGGCCGGTCCTGGCCGGGCGGGCGCAGCCGCGCGATCTGCTCGGCCGTCAGCGCGTCGGACTTGTTGACCAGGCTCTGTTCCCCGCCGAAGTACTCATGCAGCACACAGTGCGCGCTCACCCCCACCACCCGTGGCGTCTGCGGAAGTTTGCGCAGCAGCAGGGCATCGCTGTCCTGCCCGGACGCCACCCGCGTCGACGCGGCGACCTCGGTGCCGTCGGAGAGCACATGCACCCAGGAGGTGTCGGTCCGTCGGGCCAGCGCCTCGGCCACCGGCAGGGCCGCGTCCGGCAGGCAGCGCACCCGCACCATCCAGACCACGTCGCCGACCGCCGCCGGGTCGGTGAGCCCCAGCACCCGCAGCGCTCCGGTCGTCCGCAGCCGGGTGTAGCGGCGGGCCACGGTCTGGTCGGAGACGCCCAGCACCTCGGCGAGCCGGCTGAAGGGGGCCCGCCCGTCGAGCTGGAGGGCGTGCACCAGCGCCCGGTCCAGGTCGTCGTACGCGTCGGATTCCACCGCACCACGCTAGCGGGCGTCGGATAGCGCCACCGGGGGCGGGGTGGCTGGAGGGGGCGGCCCGGTCGGGGCGACCGTGAGAGCCGCGGGAACCGCCCTCGGGGCCGGCCCCGCCTCCCCTTGTCGGAATGTGCCGGATCCCGGAGTCAGTCATGCGCAGATCATGGTGGCCGCTCGCCGCCATCACCCTCGGCAACTTCATGCTGTTGATAGACGTCACGATCGTGAACACCGCGCTGCCCCAGGTGGCACGGGGGCTCGACGCGTCCTTCACCTCCCTGCAGTGGGTGATGGACATCTACGCGCTGGCGCTGGCCGCGCTGCTGATGGTGGCCGGATCGGCGGCGGACCTCTTCGGACGGCGACGGCTGTACCTGGTGGGCCTCGCGGTGTTCGCGCTCTCCTCCCTGGTCTGCGGGCTGGCACCGGATGCCGGGGTGTTGATCGCGGCCCGCGCCGTGCAGGGGGTGGGGGCCGCGGCCATGTTCGCCACCAACACCCCGCTGCTGATGGCGACGTACTCCGGACGCGACCGCGGTATCGCCTTCGGCGTGTGGGGCGGTACGAGCGGGGCGGCCGCGGCGGTCGGCCCGGTGCTGGGCGGGGTGCTCACCGAGTACGTCGACTGGCGCGCGATCTTCCTGGTCAACCTGCCGCTGACGGCGATCGCGGTGTGGATCACGGTCCGCTCCATCGAGGAGTCGCGCGGCGCGGCGGGGGTGCGCATCGACTGGCCGGGCGCCGCCACGTTCACGGTGTGCGCCGGGGCGCTGACGTACGGGCTGATGCGCGGCGGCGAGGAGGGCTGGGCCGACACCGGCACGGTCACCGCGCTGGTGGCGGCCGTGATCGCGCTGCTCGCCTTCGTCCTGCTGGAGCGCGGCAGGCGGCAGCCGCTGCTGGACCTGGGGCTGATGCGCCGCCCGACGTTCGCGGTACTGATGGCGGCGGCGCTGCTGCTCCAGGCGGCGGCCTTCCCGTACCTCACCTACGCCGGGCTGTGGCTGCAGTCGGTGCTGGACATGAGCCCGGTGCGGGCGGGGCTCGCGGTGACGCCGATGGCGGGCGTCTCGCTGGTCGTCGGCGCGGTGGGCGGACGGCTGCTGGACCGGGTCGCCCCCGGGCGGGCGCTCGGCGGCGGGCTGCTGCTGGTGGGCGCGGGCGCGCTGGTCAACGCGGCGATGGTGACCCCGGACGCGGACTGGACCGCCTTCGTCCCCGGCCTGGCCCTGGCCGGTCTGGGGATCGGCCTGGCCATGCCGGTACTGGTCTCGGCCGCCCTCGGCTCGGCCCCGCCGGAGCGGGCGGGCATGGCCAGCGGCGCGGTGAACACCTTCCGGCAGCTGGGCTACGCGCTGGGGATCGCCGTCCTGGGCACGGTGTTCGCGACGCGGGTGCGGGACGTGGTGGACGGCGGCGACACCGTTCCGGCCCGGGCGGCCGGGCGGGCCGCCGAGGCCATCAGCGGCGGCCACGCCGACGCCGTGATCGCCGCCGCGCCCCCGTCCCGGGCGGACGCGGCGCGCACCCTGGTCCACGAGTCGTTCGCGGCCGGTCTCGACCGCATCTGCGTCATCGCGGGCATCGCGGCCCTGGCGGCGGGCCTCCTGGTCCTCGCCGTCGTCCGCGGCGGCCCCGGCGGCACACCCCCGAAACCAACCCCCGAGAAGTCCCCACCGGAGCCGGTCCACGCCTGAGCAACGACCGACGCGACACGAGTCGGCACCACGAGGGGCGGGCGCCGTTGGGCGCCCGCCCCTCGTGACACACATGGTCGCGGAGTACTTCGAGGTTGGTGCTGCGGACCGGGGACGCCCACACCTCGGCGCGGCTGCCCGGTATGGCGCAGACCTGGGGCGGACCGCTGGGCGGCCCCCGGTCCTCACCCCGCGCCGGTGGTCACTCCTCCCCCGCGAGGGTCAGCGTGCGCAGCTTGCGGCCCGCGTACCAGGTCGCGGCCACGGTCACGGCCAGCAGCAGGATGACGCCGGTCGCCAGGCCGACGTCCGACGTGATCACGTCGCCGTCCGCGACCTTCTGCGCGAGCGCCAGTGCCCACTGCTGCACGCTGAGCTTGCGGGCCCCGGCGACCAGGCTGCCGAAGAAGGTCTCCCAGACCAGGGCGTAGACCAGCCCCGCGATCACCGCGTGCCGGGTCACGGTGCCCAGCAGCAGGAAGACCGCGCTGTAGGCGACGGAGGCCACGGCGGCGGCGACGGCGTAGCCGACGGCCAGCTGATTCGCGTTGCCGTTCAGCACGAAGCCCGCGAGCAGGGTGGGGATCGCGGAGAAGGCGACCGTGACGCCGATCGCCACGATCAGCTTGGTGACGATGATCGTCGGCCGCTTCACCGGCTTGGCCAGCAGATAGATGACCGAGCCGTCGTCGATCTCCGGGCCGATCGCACCCGTACCGGCGATCACGCCGATCAGCGGAACCATGGTGGCCATCGCGAAGCCGCCGAGGATCGCGTCGGCCGTGTCGTCGTCCGCTCCGGTCAGCAGCCGTACGGCCAGCGAGATGATCAGCAGCAATCCGGGGAGGGTGAAGAGGATCAGCGCACGGCGGCGGCCGAGCAGGGCCCGGTAGGTGAGCCGCGCGACGGTGGGGTGGTAGAGCGAGGACATCGCTGTGGGCTCCTTTCAGGCCGCGACGAGGTAGGAGAAGACGCTCTCCAGGGACTCGTCGGAGGGCGAGACCGTGAGGAGTCGGATGCCCTGGTCACGGGCGACCCGGGGCAGCAGTTCGGTGAAGCGGGCGAAGTCCACCGCCTGGATGTGCAGCCCGCCGTCGGCGCCGGTGCTCGCGTCGACCTCGATACCGGTGGTCGACGGGTCGGCGATCAGCGCCGCCGCGAGCGCGCGGTCGTCGCTGGACCGTACGAGATAGCGGTGCGGACGGTCCGTCATCAGCCTGCGGATCTTGCGGAAGTCACCCGAGGCGGCGTGCCGCCCCGCGACGATCACCTCGATGTGCGCCGCCAGCTGCTCGACCTCCTCGAGGATGTGCGAGGAGAACAGCACGGTGCGGCCCTCCGCGCCCATCCGCCGCAGCAGCTCCATCAACTGCATCCGCTGCCGGGGGTCCATTCCGTTGAACGGCTCGTCCAGGAGGAGCACCGACGGCTCGTGCACCAGCGCGGAGGCCATCTTCACGCGCTGCCGCATGCCCTTGCTGTACGTGGCGATCTTCCGGGAGCCCGCGTAGTCCATCTCGACGGTGTCGAGCGCCTTGCGGGCGGCACCACGCGGATCGGGCAGCCCGTGCAGCTCGGCGTTGGCGATCACGAACTCGCGGCCGGTGAGGAAGTCGTACATCGCCTCCCGCTCGGGGACGATCCCGATGTGGCGGTACGCCTGCTCATTGCGCCAGATCGGGGCGCCGTCCAGGGTCACGGACCCGGTGGAGGGGGCCAGGAAGCCGCCCATCATGTTGATGAGGGTGGACTTCCCGGCGCCGTTGGGGCCGAGGAGCCCGGTGACACCGGGGCCGATGTCCATGGTCACGTCGTTGACGGCCACGACGTTCCCGAACCAGCGGGAGACGTTGTCGATGGCGATCGTGGTCACAGGCCGACCTTTCGGTAGCGGCGCATCAGCAGCCCGTACGAGCCGGCGATCAGGCCGAGGAGAACGAGGACGTAGAGGAGCCCGGTCCCGGTGCCGGGGCCGACCCCGCCGGGGAAGGAGGAGGTGGCGCCGAGGAACGCCGTCTGCACCCCGTCGATGATGGTGATCGGCGAGAACAGCCCGATCCAGCTCACCGAGTCGGTGTTGCCCTGGTCCCAGGCGATGGCCTGGACGACGGACACCGCGCCGTAGGAGATGGTCAGCAGGGCGATGACGGCGGCGACGCCGAAGCCGCGGCGCGGGGTGAGCGCGGCGACGACCAGGCTGATGCCGGCGAAGAGGAGCGAGAGCAGAGCCACGGAGACCAGTCCTTGTCCGAATCCCTTCGTCTGATCGGCGAAGTCCAGCTTGGCGAGCAACGCCCCGACGTAGAGGATCAGCAGGGGCGCGCCGGTGAGGATGAACAGCGCGGAGGCCATGGCGGCGAACTTGGCCACCACGTAGTCCATCGTTTCGATGGGCCGCGAGAAGTAGAGCGGGACCGTCTTGAAGCGGAGGTCCCGGGAGACGGCCTGCGGCGCCTGGGAGGCGGTGTAGAGGCCGATCACGGCCTGCAGCATGATCGCGTAGCGGGTGTACTTGACGGGCAGCTCATCCGCGGCGGTGGCGATGGCCACCGCGACGATGATCGCGGCGGGCAGGCACATCACGGCGAACAGCAGCATCGGCGCGACCTTGGACTTGGCCGAGCGGCCGAGGCCGTAGGCGCCGCGCAGGCTCTGGGAGAAGAGCGAGCGGCGGGCGTAGGCGCGGCCGAGGCGCGGGCCCTCGTAGTGGCGGTAGCCGATGTTGTGAATGACGTCGGCGCGCTGCTTGGTCACGGTCTCAGGCGGCATCGACGGCACCTCCGTTCCCGTGTGCGCTTGCGCTGGCCGGGCTGCCGGGCCCGCTCGTGCCGTCCGGGGCACCCGCGGCGTCCGGGGTGTCCGGGACGTCCGCGGCCTCCGTGTCCTCGTCGTCGGACCGGAAGATCTCCGCGATGCGGTGGCGGCGCTGCTCCATGCGGACCAGACCGAGGCCGAGGTCGGCGATGGCGTCGCGGACCGTGTCGTACGTCTTCTCGCCCGCGACGTCGACCAGCAGCACATGGTCGGAGCCTGGCGACCCGTCGGCGCCCCGGCCGGCGGGCTGGACGGTGAGCCCGGCCCGGTCGAGCGCGGTGCGCAGCGCCCTGGTGCCGTCCGGGTGGTCGGAGGTGTCGGTCACCTCGACCGCGAGGGAGGCCGTGGCCTGGGTGAAGTCACTGGTGGAGCTGGAGCGGAGCAGCTTGCCGCCGTCGATGACCACCACGTGGTCGCAGGTGCGCTCCAGCTCGCCGAGCAGATGCGAGGTGACCAGCACCGAGATGCCGAAGTCGGTGTGCACGCGGCGGATCAGCCCGAGCATCTCGTCGCGGCCGACCGGGTCCAACCCGTTGGTCGGCTCGTCCAGCAGCACCAGGCGCGGGTCGTGCACCAGGGCCTGGGCCAGTTTGACCCGCTGTTTCATGCCCGTGGAGTAGCCGCCCATGGGGCGGTACCGCTCCTCGTACAGCCCTACGTGGCGCAGGGTGTCGGCCGTGCGCTCGCGGGCCGCGGAGGGCGGCAGCCCGGACATCCGCGCCATGTGGACGACGAACTCGGTGGCCGAGACATCGGGCGGCAGACAGTCGTGCTCGGGCATATAGCCGACGCTTTCGCGGATGGCGCTGCCGTCCCTCGCCACATCGAGGCCGAGCACGGAAGCGCGGCCCTCGCTGGCGGGGGACAGCCCGAGCAGGATCTTGATCAGCGTGGACTTACCGGCGCCGTTGGCACCCACCAGGCCGGTGACCCCTGGTGCGATGTCGACGGACAGCCGGTCGAGCGCGGTGACGCGGGGGAACCGCTTGCTCAGACTTTCGGTGGCGATCACAGTCACGCGTTCGACGGTAGTGGTGTGAGACACAGGGGGCGTCACTCCAGACGGTGGGATTCGCCTCGTCCTCGGGTCTGACTCGCCCGTAGGGGGCGGGCCCCGACCGGAGGGGGTAACCAAGGGTATCCACAGCCGGTTGGTGCGCTTATGCCCGATGCGCGGCGGGGGCCAGCCGGGCCCGTGCCCATCCCGGGTACCACGCGGTGAACAGGGCCGGAAGGACAAATCCAGCGAACTGCGTGACCAGCGCCGCCACCGCGCCCAGACCGGCCCAGACGACCCCGGCCATGGCCGCGGCGGAGAGGGTGAAGGCGATGGCCCAGGCCCGGGTGATCACCACATTGATATGCCTGAACGCATAGGTGTCCCACACCTCGGGCGGCGCCTGGCGCCGGGCGATACCGGTGGTGAAGGGCCGCCCCACGGCGAGGGTCGTCCAGGCGGTGACGGCCAGCCAGCCCAGCGCCAGCGCTCCGATGTGGTCCTTGAGCCCGCTGTCCGGGCGGGCGAAGGCGACGATCGTCAGCGCGGTGAAGAAGGCCACTGTGCTGCACTCGAGGATGAGGGCGTCGGCCGCCAGGCCCGCCCGACGGGCCCGGACCAGCATCGCGGCCCCGAGCACCAGCCCGGCGAGGGCGCCCCACTGCCAGCCCAGCGTGGACACGATCGCGAGGGCGATCCATGGCAGGAATCCGCGCAGGTAACTCATTTGACCCTCCCCCGGGCGTCAGGTCACATTCCGTCGTGGGATGTCGAAGGGAGAAGGTGCCCCGCGAGCCCGGTCCTATGCCTGATGGGCTGCCCGGCCCGTGGATTTGGCTGCGGGGAGGGGGAGTTGGGCAGAGCCCCGGCCGGAGTCGTACCGTACGGCCGGGAGCCGGAGCGTCACAGGCCGGGGCCCCGGGCCGGGAGCCGGAGCGTCACAGGCCCGGTGCGCCCCAGACCGGGAACCAGCGGCTCAGGTCCTCCTCGATCCGCAGATCGTCCCCGAGCAGCGCCCGCATCTGGAGCTCCAGCGCGTTGTCCCGCTTCTCCGCGGCGCCCGGCAGCGGCGCGAAGGGGTAGAAGGTGCCGCGCTTGTAGAGGTACACCAGCGCGAGCGAACGCCCCGCCGTGTCCTGGAAGCCGATCAGCGAGCACAGCAACTGGGGGCCGAACCCGCCGTCCTGGAGCAGCGAATTGACCGCGTGCAGATCGTTCACCAGGGCGGCCACGTCGTCCGGCCGCTGCCGGGCCAGCAGCCAGGTGTAGCCGTACGCGTCCTGGCTGAACTCCACGGGCACCCCGCCCCGCTCGGTGTCCGCGTCCAGCAGCTCCCGCACATCCCGCTGGAGCTGGGAGAAGGCGCCGCCCTCGACGCTCGCGAAGCAGACCGAGCCCCGGCCGGTCGGGGTGAACCCGGCCCCCGCCTCCAGGCTGATCGCGGCTCCCGGGAGCCCGAAGAGCCGGTCGAGGTCGGGGCGCACCGGTTTGCTGCGGCCCAGGATGGCGTCCAGCAGCCTCATGCCTCAGCCCCTTCCGGCCTGGCCCAGCTGGGTGGAGATGCGGGCGAGCTGGTCGAGCCGCCGCTCCAGCGTCGGATGCGAGGAGAACAGCCGGCTGACGCTCTCGCCGGAGAGCGCGGGCGCGAAGAAGAACGCGTTGTACGGCTCGACCTTGCGCAGGTCCCGGGTCGGGATCCGGGCCATCTGCCCCGTCACCTTGGTGAGCGCGGCGGCGAGCGCCGAGGGCCGCCCGGTGAGCAGCGCGCCCGCGCGGTCGGCGGACAGCTCGCGATAGCGGGACAGCAGCCGGGTCAGCAGGAAGCTGATCACGTAGACCACGGCGCTGACCAGCGGGATGAGCAGCACGGCGATGCCCACATTGTTGTTACGGCTGCCCCGGCTGAGCCCGCCCCACAGCGCCGCACGGGTCATGATGCCCGCCAGCACGCCGAGGAAGGAGGCGATGGTCATGACCGCCACATCGCGGTGCGCCACATGCGACAGCTCATGGGCGAGCACGCCCTCCAGCTCCTCAGGCTCCAGCCGCCGCAGCAGCCCCGTGGTGGCGCACACCAGTGCGTTGCGCTGATTGCGGCCGGTGGCGAAGGCGTTCGGCACATCGGTGTCGGCGATGGCCACCCGGGGCTTGGGCATGTCCGCGAGCGCGCACAGCCGGTCCACCGCGCCGTGCAGCTCGGGGGCCTGCTGCGGGGTGACCTCCCGGGCGCCCATGCTGAACGCAGCGATCCGGTCGCTGAACCAGAACTGCGCCACGAACAGCCCTCCCGCGATGATCACGATCAGCGGCCAGGCGCCCTTGAACAGGGCGAGCAGCACTCCGATCAAGACCACATAGAGCAGCCCGATGAAGAACATCGTCGTGACCATGCGCGTGGTCAGCCCACGGTCCGGGGCATAGCGGGTATGCGGCATGAGATGCCTCCCCAGTGACATGACGCCAAAGGCTCTATACCCGATTCTGCCGCTTATCGGGCGATCCGCGCCGTGCGCCGCCGCCCTTTCTCCGGCGAGCCGCCGTGTCCGGCGGTCCGGACCGCTTCCCCCGCTATCCGGTCCGGGCCCTCCGCTTACCCCGCTATCTGGGCCGCGCCCTCCGTGGCGATCTTCTCGAAGACCCCGAGGTCGGCCGCGAAGAGCGAATCGGGGATCGGCCAGTGCAGCACGATCTCCTCGATGCCCAGCTCGGCATGGCGTCCGGCGAAGTCCACGAAGGCGTCCACCGAGCTCAGCGGCGCCGTGCCGTCCGGGGTGAAGCCGGTGAGAAAGATCTTGTCGAGGTCGCCGACGCCCCGCCCGGCCTCCGCGCACGCCTTGCCCAGCCGGTCGATCTGACCGCCGATCGCGGCCAGCGAATCGGCCGGGGTGCCGGTCTCGGAGATCTTCGGATCGCCCGTGGTCACCCACGCCTGGCCGTACCGCGCCGTGAGACGCAGCCCGCGCGGACCGGTGGCGGCCACCGCGAACGGCAGCCGTGGCCGCTGCACACAGCCGGGGATGTCACGCGCCTCGTGCGCGCTGTAGTGGGTGCCCTCGTACGTCACCGCGTCATGCGTCAGCAGCCGGTCGAGCAGCTCGGTGAACTCGGCGAACCGGTCCGCCCGCTCCCGGGGTGACCACGGCTCCTCGCCGCCGCGCAGCAGCGTCGTCGCGTCGAAGCCGGTGCCGCCCGCGCCGATGCCGAGGGTGATCCGCCCGCCGGACACGTCGTCCAGCGTGATCAGCTCCTTGGCCAGCGTCACCGGATGCCGGAAGTTCGGGGAGGTGACGAGGGTGCCCAGGCGCAGCCGCGAGGTCGCCGCGGCGGCGGCCGTCAGCGTGGGCACCGCCCCGAACCAGGGGCCGTCGCGGAAGCTGCGCCAGGACAGGTGGTCATAGGTGTACGCGGCGTGGAAACCCAGCTCCTCGGCGCGCTGCCACATCTCCCGGCCGCGCTCGGACCAGCGGTAGATGGGCAGGATCACGGTGCTCACTCGCATACCGCGAGCCTAAGCGGTGGGTGTGACAGCGCCGCACCGAGCCGTACGAGCCGTCCCAGCCGTACGACGGGACGCCCGAGCAGGCCCACCCGAGCACCGTGCCCTCACCGATGAGCGGCATATGCGGGAGGATGGTTGCCGTGACTCCTGCGACCGACCGGCCGAACACCCCGGCCCCAGAGCGTTTCCGCCCCGTCCCGACCCGGCCCCGGCTGATCGCCACCGACCTCGACGGCACGCTGCTGCGGGACGACAAGACGGTCTCCGACCGCACCGTGGCGGCGCTCGCGGCGGCCGAGCGGGCGGGCATCGAGGTGTTCTTCGTCACCGGCCGCCCGGCCCGCTGGATGGACGTCGTCAGCGCCCATGTGCACGGCCACGGCCTGGCGATCTGCGCCAACGGCGCCGCCGTCGTCGATCTCCACCAGGGCGGGCTGCCGGTCGCGGTCCGCCCGCTCGCCACCGACCGGGCCCTCGCCATCGTGGAGGCGCTGCGCGAGGCGGCCCCTGGCACGTCCTTCGCGGTCGAGCGCAGTGGCGGGATCTTCTACGAACCGCGGTACCCGCCCTTCCCCCTCGACCCGGGCGCGATCGTCGCCCCCGCCGAGAAGCTGCTCAACGACGGGTTCGCGCACGCCGACATGCCGGTCCTCAAGCTGCTCGCCCAACACCCCGAGCTGGCGCCGGACGACTTCCTCCAGCTGGCCCGCTCGGTGGCCGGGGCCCACGGCGACTTCACCCGCTCCAGCCCGTCCGCCCTGCTGGAGGTCAGCGGTCTCGGGGTCAGCAAGGCCAGCACCCTGGCCCGGTGCTGTGCCGAGCGCGGGATCTCGGCCTCGGAGGTCGTGGCGTTCGGGGACATGCCCAACGACCTGGAGATGCTGATGTGGGCGGGCACCTCGTACGCGATGGCCAACGCCCATCCGGATGTGCTCGGCGCGACCACCCACCGCACGGGCGCCAATACGGAGGACGGCGTCGCCGCCGTCATCGAGCGGATCCTGGCGGGTTCGTAGCGCCGTCCGACACCCGGTTCTGCAACGGGGTTCGGAACGCGTGGGCGTGGACCGGGGACACCGCCCCCCGGCACCGTGAGGGCCTGGGGGCGGTTCGCCTGACCGGGGGTCTTACCAGAAGATGACCGCGTAGCCGTTGCCACCGGCGGTGCCGGCGGAACCGGCGGCGCCGGGGGTCTCGCCGCCGGGGCCGCCGACGCCGCCGTCGCCGCCCGCGCTGCTGTTCGTCGGGGGCAGCTCGACGATGCCGTCGACCGCGTCGCCGCCCTCGCCGCCGTCGGCGCCGCTCGCACCGTTCTCACCGCCGCGGTTCACCACGGAGAGGCTGTTGCACGCACCGGTGCCACCGGTGCCACCGGTGCCCGGGGTGCCCGGGGCAGCCGTGCCACCGCCGCCGCCCGTGCCGCCGGTGCCGCCCGTGGCGGAGAGCTGGGTTCCGGAGCTGGAGGCCAGGGTCGTCGTGCCACCGTTGCCACCGGTGCCACCCGCCGAGCCGGGGTTGCCGCCCGCGGCGCCGCCCGGACCAGCCGTACCGGCGGTGCCACCGGTGCCCAGGTCCACCGTGTAGCTGGCGAACGGGGTCACCGGGAGGACGCACCAGGTGAAGCCGCCGGATCCGCCACCACCGCCGGTGCCGCCGGCGCCGGTCAGCGGGGCGCTGGCACCGCCGCCGCCACCGCCGCCGCCACCGCCCGCTCCCCATGCCTGGATGTGCACCGAGGTGACACCCGCGGGAGGCGTGAAGGTGCCGTCCGCGGTGAACTCCTGGATCCCGTGGATGATGGCCGGGGGCCTCGGCGGCTTGGGACGGCCGTGACCACCGCCCGTGGGGTCATCCGCCTGCGCCGCGGGGGACATGGTCAGCATCTGGCTGGAAACGGCGGCGACTGCCGCGACGGAGGCGAACAAGGCCCGGCGACGCGTCCGGGATCGGTTGGGAGTGGGATTCTGGCTGTTCACGTCATGACTTCCTTCCCCGCGGTCGGGCCAACATCTGTCGCGGAGTGCGATGGGATACGAAGGTCCGAACGGCCCGCGAGCCTCATCCCACCGTCGGCGATCACGACCCGCACTCTGACGAGGCGCTAGTTGGACCGCGTAGGTGAGCCGTTGCGCCGGGCGAGCGAACAACCACCGCCCCCGGCGCCCCACCGGCCCTCGGCCCGTCCTCCAGCGAGTCAGCAACCGCCCGACCGCTGGTCAGACCCCGCACGACCGCCGGTCAGGCGTCCTCGCTCGGCAAGGGTGCCTCCCAGACCACCGTCGTGCCGCGGCCGTCCTCGCCGAGGCCGGGGCCGAAGGCGCTCGATCCGCCCAGTGCCTCGGCCCGCCGTGCCAGGTTGGCCAGGCCGCTGCGCCGACCGTCCGCGGGCACGCCCACCCCGTCGTCCGCGACCGTCAGCCGGACCGCGGGCCGTCCGTCCGCGAGCCGGGCGGTGGCGTCCACGACCACCTCGATCCGCTCGGCCCTGGCGTGCCGGAACGCGTTGGACAGCGACTCGCGCAGTGCCGCGACGAGATGGGCGCCGGTCACCGAGACGACCAGGTCGTCCACCGGGCCCACGAAGGTCAGCGACGGCTGGAAGCCCAGCGGCACGGCGGCCGCCCTGACCTCCCGCAGCACCCGGCCGCGCAGCCCGGGCGGCGTCTCGGGCGGGGTCTGCTGCAGCGCGAAGATCGCCGTCCGTACCTCCTGGACGGTGGCGCCCAACTCCTCGACGGCACGCTCGATCCGCTCCCGTACCTCCGGCGCGTCCGACTGGCGCTCCGCGCTCTCCAGCAGCATCCCGGTCGCGAAGAGCCGCTGGACGACGAGGTCGTGGAGGTCGCGGGCGATCCGGTCGCGCTCCTCCAGGACCGCGAGCCGCTCCCGGTCGCGCTGCGCCTCGGCGAGCAGCAGCGCCACCGCGGCCTGCGCGGCGAACTGGGCGGCCAGGGTGCGCTCGGTCGCCGTGAACGGGCGGGCGTCGCGCTCCCGCGCGGTGGCCAGCGCGCCGAGCACCCGGTCCCCGCTGCTCAGCGGGACCATCATGCCCGGGCCGTAGCGCCCGGGGACGCCGGTGCCGAACAGCGGGTCGGTGGCCGGGTCCTCGATGAGGACCGGCTGACCGGCCAGCAGCCTCGGCACGGCCGGGGAGCGGGCCGGAAGCACCGCGCCGAGCAGCCCGGACCGCTCGTCCGCGGCCACCGCCACGGCCTTCAGCCCGTCACCGCCGTCCTCCGGCAGCAAGACGATGCCCACCGCCGCGTCCGCGAGCTCCCGGGCCTTCTCGGCGACCACGGCCGGTCCGTCCCCGGCACCGCCGGACAGCACCGCCTGGGTCACGGCCACCGACCCCTCGATCCAGCGCTCGCGCTGCCGGGTGGCCCCCTGGAGGCGGGTGTGGCCGATGGCGATCCCGGCCTCGGTCGCCAGCACCTCGACCAGATGCCGGTCGGAGTCGGTGAACGGACCGCCGTACCGCTTCTCGGCGAGGCAGAGGACGCCGAAGATCTCTTCCCCGACGCGCAACGGAACGGTGAGAAACGAGCCCAGCGACCGGGACGGACCCGGGGGCGGGGACAGGCCAGGCGGCTCGGCGGCCGAGGGCGCCACGGTGCGGCGCGCGTCGGCGAGCAGCGCCGCGCAGCGCTCCCGGTCGGCCTCGGTCGCGCCGTACGTGACCACATCGGCCAGGCCCTGGCCCGCGGCGGCGTCGCCCTCGATGTGGTGCACCCCGATCGCGGCGCAGCGCGCGCCGACCAGCTCGGCCGCGGTGCGGACGATCCGGTCGAGGACGGTGTGCGCGTCCGGCCCGGTGCCGAGCGAGCGCATCGCCTCCAGCAGCCGCGGCAGCCGGGCCGTGAGCTCGGTGGACAGCCCCCGCAGACCGCGGGTCGCCTCCGCGGCCACATCCAGGGGTCGGGGGAGGGGGCAGCGGCCGCCATGCGTCGAGCCTAATGAATCCCACGGGCAAACGCCCCGTTGGCGCCGGGCACCGTGCTGGGCACCGCGTCGGCCGCTCCGGGGTGCCGTAGGGCGGCGCGCACGGGCCGGGGCCAACCCATGCGGCGGCTCATGCCCCGGTACGGCCGCGCACCCGCGACCCGGCAGCCAGATGCCGCGGTCCGGCGGCAGATGTCGCGTCCCGGGGGCGTCCGGTGCGAGAACGCCCCCAGCGCTGCCGGGGGCACGCACGCCGGGCGTCGTGTGCCCCGCGAAAGATCCGCCGGAGCGCCCCCGGCCCACATCCGGCTACCCGGCGCCCACCAGGGCTCCGTCCTCCATCGCCTCCCGCTCCAGCATGCGGCGGAACGGGCCCCCGGCCGAGGCCAGCTCCGCGTACGTTCCGCGCTGGACGGCGCGGCCGCCGTCGAGGACGATCACCTCGTCCACCGCGGCCAGGCCCGCCAGCCGGTGGGTGATCAGGACGGTGGTGCGGCCCCGGGTCGCCGACAGCAGGTCGGCGGTCAGGGCGTCGGCCGTGGGCAGGTCCAGGTGCTCGGCGGGCTCGTCGAGGATCAGTACGGGGAAGTCCGCCAGCAGCGCGCGGGCCAGCGCAAGCCGCTGCCGCTGACCGCCGGAGAGCCGTGCGCCCTGCTCGCCGACGAGCGTGTCCAGGCCGTTCGGCAGCCCGTCCACCCAGTCCAGCAGGCGGGCCGTGGCCAGCGCCGCGCGCAGCTCGTCGTCGCCCGCGCCGGGGCGCGCCAGCCGCAGGTTCTCGCGCAGCGAGCTGTCGAAGACATGGGCGTCCTGGGCGCAGAGGCCGACCAGCCGCCGCACCGCGTCCCCGTCCAGGGCGGCGGCGTTCCGGCCCGCCAGGGTGTACGTACCGCCCTCGGTGTCCAGGAAACGGAGCAGCACCTGGGCGAGGGTGGTCTTGCCCGCCCCCGACGGCCCGACGACCGCGACCCGGCGGCCCGGCCGCAGCTCCAGCCCGAACCCGTCCAGGGCGGGGACGGACTGCCCCGGGTGGCGGGCGGTGATCCCGCGCAGCACCAGCGGATACGGCGCGCTCGGCGCCTCCTCGCGCCGCGCCTCCTCACGCCGCGTTCCCTTCCGCCGCACCCCTTCGCGTGCCGATCCCTCGCGCCCCGCCTCTTCGCGCCGCACCTCCTCGCACCCCGCCTCCTCCGGCTCACGCACCGGCAGCGGCTCGTCCAGCACCTCGTACACCCGCTCCGCGGCCCGCCGCACCCGCTGGCGGTGCTGCACCGCCAGCGGCAGCCCCGCGACGGCCTCGAAGGCGGCGAGCGGGGTCAGCACCACGACCGCCAGCCACACCCCCTGGATCCGGCCGTCCGCCACGGCAGCCACGCCCACCCACGCCGCGGCCGCCACGGTCACCCCGCAGACCAGCGCGGACAGCCCGGAGCCCGCACCCGCGGCGGTCGCCGTCCGCCGGGCGATCCGGGTGAGCACCCCATCGGCCCGGCGCACCGCGTCCAGCCGACTCGGCAGCGCGCCCGCGACGGTCAACTCGGCGGTCCCCGCGAGCAGATCCACGACCTGCGCCGACAGGGCGCCGCGCGCCGGCGCCAGCCGCCGCTCCGCGCGCCGCGCGAGCCGCCCGGACACGGCGGGCACCACGACCCCCGCCACCAGCAGCCCCGCCGCCAGTACGGCCCCGGCTCCGGGCAGCACCCAGGTGAGGAAGCCCACCGAGGCCGCGCCGACGGTCAGCGCGGTGCCGACGGGCAGCAGCCAGCGCAGGAAGTAGTCCTGCACGGTGTCCACATCGGCCACCAGCCGGGAGAGCAGATCGCCGCGGCGCGTCCGGCCGAGCCCGGCTGGCGCCAGCCGCTCGAGCCGCCGGTAGACGGCGACCCGCAGCTCGGCCAGCACCCGCAGCACGGCGTCGTGCGAGACCAGGCGCTCGGCGTAGCGGAAGACGGCCCGGCCGATCCCGAACGCCCGGGTCGCGGTGACCGCCACCATCAGATAGAGCACGGGCGGCTGCTGCGCGGCCCGCGAGATCAGCCACCCGGAGACGGCCATCAGCCCGACCGCGCTCAGCAGGGCAAGGCTCCCGAGCAGCAGCGCCAGCCCAAACCGCCCCCGGGCCCCGTACGCGGCCCCCCGCACCCGCGCCAAAGCGCCCCGGCGCGGGCGCGGGGCCGAGCCATCGCGCGTGGCCGAACCATGCGACGCACTCAGCCCCGTACTGCCCCCACTGCCTGTAAGGCCCGCACCGTCCGGTCCAGGCCGCGTATCGCCCAGCCGCCCACCGGGCCCGCCGTCCGCCACCGCCTCATGCACGGGGGCGGACGTCTGCACGGGGGCGGACGTCCGCCCCACACCCGCAGCCGCCTCCCGCGCAGACCCGCGCACCTCCACCCACGGGCGCCCGGCCCCGGCCCCCCGCTCCGAGCCCTGCCCGGGCAACCTCAGCACCCGGTCCGCCAGCGGCAGCAGTGCCGGGCGGTGGATGACCAGGAGGACCGTACGGCCCTCGGCGAGCCGACGCACCGCGTCGACCACCGACGCCTCCGTCCCGCCGTCCAGGTTCGCCGTCGGCTCGTCCAGGAGCAGCACCGGGCGGTCGGCCAGGAAGGCGCGGGCCAGGGCGATCCGCTGGCGTTGGCCCGCGGAGAGCCCGGCGCCCAGCTCGCCCAGCCGGGTCTCGACCCCGTCCGGCAGCGCGGAGACGAAACTCAGCGCGTCCGCGTCCCGCAGCGCGGCCCGTACCGCCGCGTCGTCGGCGTCCGGCCGGGCCAGCCGGACGTTCTCCGCGATCGTCCCGGCGAAGAGGTACGGGCGCTGGGGCACCCAGGCGATCTGGCGCCGCCAGCTCCCCGGGTCCAGGTCGGCCAGGTCCCGGCCTCCGATCAGCACCCTGCCCTCGTGCGGCACCGCGAAGCCCAGCACGGCGTTCAGCAGGGTCGACTTCCCGGCGCCGCTGGGGCCAACGACGGCGACCGTCTCCCCCGGGCGGATCTCGTACGAGGTCCGGGCGAGGGACGGTTCGGGGCGCCCGGAGTGGCGGACCACCAGCCCGTCCAGCGCCAGCACGGCACCCCGGGCGTCGGGTGCGGGCGAGCCGCCCGCCCCGGAGGGCTCGCGCTCCAGCACCGCGAAGACCTCGTCCGCCGCCGTCAACCCCTCGGCCGCCGCGTGGTACTGGGCGCCCACCTGCCGCAGCGGCAGATACGCCTCGGGGGCGAGCACCAGCACCACCAGCCCGGTGAAGAGGTCCATCTCGCCATGCACCAGCCGCATGCCGATGTCGACCGCGACCAGCGCGACCGACACCGTAGAGAGCAGTTCCAGGGCCAGGGAGGACAGAAAGGCCAGCCGCAGGGTCTTGAGGGTGGCCCGCCGGTAGTCGCCCGTGATGGCGCGGATCGAGGCGGCCTGGGCCTTGGCCCGGCCGAAGACCTTGAGCGTGGGCAGTCCGGCCACCACATCGAGGAAGTGCCCGGACAGCCGGGACAGCAGCCGCCACTGACGGTCCATCCGGGACTGGGTGGCCCACCCGATGAGCATCATGAACAGCGGAATCAGCGGCAGCGTCGCGACGATGATCAGCGCCGAGATCCAGTCCGCGGTGACGATCCGGGCGAGCACCGCCACCGGCACCACCACCGCCAGCCCCAACTGGGGCAGATAGCGCGCGAAGTAGTCATCCAGCGCGTCAATGCCCCGGGTGGCGAGGGTGGTGAGTTCACCGGTCCGCTGGGAGTCCAGCCAGCTCGGCCCCAGCCGTACGGCCCGCTCCAGCAGCCGCAGCCGCAGCCGCGACTTGACCGCCGCACCTGCCCGGTGGGCGGCCAGCTCGGTCAGCCAGGAGATGACCGCCCGGCCGACGGCGACCAGGGCCAGCAGCCCCAGCGGAAGCGTGAGGGCCGTTACGCCATCGCCCCGCTGGAAGGCGCCCACCACGATCTCGGCGATCAGCATCGCCTGCGCGATGACCAGCCCCGCTCCGGCCAGGCCCAGCACCACGGAGGCGGCCAGGAAGAAACGGGTGGCCCGTGCGTACCGCAGCAGCCGGGGATCGATTGGTTTCACGTGAAACACCGCATCCGCGTCAGTGGGCGGCCGGGATGTGCCGGGTGCCGATGCGCTTACGGAAGACCCAGTACGTCCACGCCTGGTACGCCATGATCAGCGGCATCATGATGGCGCCGACCCACGTCATGATCTTGAGCGTATACGGGCTGGAGGCCGCGTTCGCCGCCGTCAGGCTCCACCCCGGGTCCAGCGAGGAGGGCATGACCTCGGGGAAGAGCGCCAGGAAGAGCATGGCGACGGCCGCCGCGACGGCCACCCCGGACAGCCCGAACGCCCATCCCTCACGCCCCCGTCCGTTCATGATCAGCGCCACGGCCAGGGCCAGAACGGCGATGACAACCGCGACCATGCTCCGGGCGTTCCCGCTGTCGCCCTGCGTCCAGACCAGGAACGGCACCGCGACGGCGACGGTGGCCCACCCGAGCCGGGCGGCGTACCGCCGCGCCCTGGTCCGGATGTCCCCGTCCGTCTTGAGCGCGGCGAAGACGGCGCCGTGGAAGGTGAACAGCACCAGCGTGACCACCCCGCCCAGCAGGGCGTACGGCGTGAGCAGGTCCGACGGACCGCCCGCGTAGTTCCCGTCCCGGCCGATCGGCACCCCGTGCACCAGATTGGCGAAGATCGCACCCCAGAGGAACGCGGGCAGCAGCGAGCACCAGAAGATCGCATGCTCCCAGTTGCGCTGCCAGCGGTCCTCGGGGCGCTTGTGCCGGTACTCAAAGGCGACACCGCGCAGGATCAGGCAGACCAGGATGGCCAGCAGCGGCAGATAGAAGCCGCTGAAGAGCGTCGCGTACCAGTCGGGGAAGGCGGCGAAGGTCGCCCCGCCCGCCGTGATCAGCCAGACCTCGTTGCCGTCCCACACCGGCCCGATCGTGTTGATCAGGACCCGGCGCTCGGTGCGGTCGCGGGCGAGCAGCTTGGTCAGCACGCCGATGCCGAAGTCGAAGCCCTCCAGGAAGAAGTAGCCCGTCCACAGGAAGGCGATCAGCAGGAACCAGAAGTCGTGAAGGTGCATGATCCTCTCCGGTGATCCTCTCCGGCCGTCAGTACGCGAAGGTCAGCGGCTTGTCGGCATCCTCGTCCCCGTTCCCGCCCCCGGTATCGGCGGAGGCCCCGCCGTCCGGACCGCCAGGACCGCCCCCGCCGTCCGGACCGCCCGAGGGCAGCCGCAGCTTCGGGTCCTTGGCGGGCGGCTTCTCGTCGGTGTCGGGCCCGGCCTTGGCGTACGTGGCCAGCAGCCGCACCTCGATCACCGCGAGCGCCCCGTACAGCAGCGTGAAGACGCCGAGCGAGATCAGCACCTCGGTCTGGCCGACGCCGGGGGAGACCGCGTCGCCGGTCTTCATCAGCCCGTAGACCGCCCAGGGCTGCCTGCCCATCTCGGTGAAGATCCAGCCGAAGGAGTTGGCGATCAGCGGAAAGCCCATGGTGAGGATGCCGATCCGCCAGGACCAGGTGGACAGCCGCGGGCTCAGCTCACGCTTGTTGGTGAGCATCAGCCGGGGCACCTCGTCCTCGCCGGTGCGGAACGCGGGCGCCAGCCACCGCTTGCGGCGGGTCGTCCACAGCCCGATCAGCCCGGCGACGAACGCGGTCATCCCGAAGCCGATCATCAGCCGGAAGCCCCAGAAGGTCATGAAGATGCTGGGGATGTAGTCATCGGGCTGACCGCCGTAGGCGTCGGCCTCCCGCTGGGCGATGTCATTGATGCCGGGGACGGAGTCGGTGAAGTTGCTGTGCGCCAGGAAGGAGAGCACCCCGGGGACCTCCAGCTCGACGCTGTTGTGCCCCTTGCCGACATCGCCGACGGCGAAGACCGAGAAGGGCGCGGGCGCCTGGGTATCCCAAAGGGCCTCGGCCGCCGCCATCTTCATCGGCTGCTGCTCGAACATCACCTTGCCGAGCTGGTCACCGCTGATCGCCGTGCCGAGACCCGCGATCACCGCGACCACCAGGCCCACCCGCAGCGAGGCCCGCATCGCCCCGATCCGCTTCTTCCGCTGCTCACCCAGTTCCTCGCCGCGCTCCCGGCCGCGCTTGGCCCGCAGCAGATGGAAGGAGGAGATCCCGATGATGAAGGCGGCGCCGGTGAGGAAGGCGGCGGTCAGCGTGTGGAAGACCACGACCAGGGTGGTGTTCTGGGTCAGCACCGCCCAGACGTCGGTGAGCTGGGCCTTTCCGGTGGCCTTGTCGATGGTGTAGCCGGTCGGGTGCTGCATCCAGGAGTTGGCGGCCAGGATGAAGTACGAGGAGAGGATCGTGCCGATCGCGACGATCCAGATGCAGGCGCAGTGGATCTTCTTGGGCAGCTTGTCCCAGCCGAAGATCCACAGACCGATGAAGGTGGACTCGAAGAAGAAGGCCAGCAGGGCCTCCATCGCGAGCGGGGCACCGAAGACATCACCGACGAAGCGGGAGTAGTCCGACCAGTTCATGCCGAACTGGAACTCCTGCACGATTCCGGTGACCACGCCCATCGCGATGTTGATCAGGAAGAGCTTTCCCCAGAACTTGGTGGCATGGAAGTACTTCTCCTTGCCCGTACGGACCCAGGCGGTCTCCAGACCCGCCGTGATCGCGGCGAGAGAGATCGTCAGCGGCACGAAGAGAAAGTGGTAGACGGTCGTGATGCCGAACTGCCATCGGGCCAGAGTCTCCGGCGCCAGAGCCAGATTCACCTGAATCTCTCCTTACGGTCGTGCCTGCCCGCGAAGCGAGCTTGTGAACGTATTCACATTCACAAGCAATGATACGCACATGGCTTCGCCCCCTCCCACCGGGGGTGGTAGGGGGCGAATGGGACACGCATGGGTATCCCGCGCACGGCCCGCCAGCCCGGCGGCGAGCCCGCCCGGCTCAGAGCTCCTTGCGGTACTCCGCCGCCGTCCGCAGGAAGATCTCGTTCGCCTCGCGCTCGCCGATGGTCACCCGCACCCCCTCACCCGGGAACGGACGGATCACCACGCCCGCCGCCTCGCACGCCCTGGCGAAGTCGGCGGTGCGCTCCCCCAGCCGCAGCCAGACGAAGTTCGCCTGCGAGTCCGGCACCGTCCACCCCTGGGCGGTCAGCGCCTCCCAGACCCGGCCCCGCTCGGTGACCAGCGCGTCCACCCGCTCCCGCAGCGCGTCCTCGCTGTGCAGCGAGGCCACCGCCGCGTCCTGGGCGAGCTGGCTGACGCCGAACGGCACCGCGGTCTTGCGCAGCGCCGCCGCCACCGGCTCATGGGCGATCGCGAAGCCGACCCGCAGCCCGGCCAGGCCGTACGCCTTGGAGAAGGTGCGCAGCACACACACATTCGGCCGGTCCCGGTAGAGATCGATCCCGTCGGGCACCCGCTCGTCCCGGATGAACTCGACGTACGCCTCGTCCAGCACCACCAGCACATCGGACGGCACCCGCTCCAGGAACCGCTCCAGCGCGGCCCGGCGCACCACGGTGCTGGTCGGGTTGTTGGGATTACAGACGAAAATCAGCCGGGTGCGGTCGGTGATGGCATCCGCCATCGCCTCCAGGTCGTGCTCCTCGGCGGCGTTCAGCGGAACCCGTACCGAGGTCGCCCCGGCGATCTGAGTGATGATCGGATATGCCTCGAAGGACCGCCAGGCGTAGATCACCTCATCGCCCGGCCCCGCCGTGGACTGGACCAATTGCTGGGCCACGCCGACCGAGCCGGTCCCGGCGGCCAGATGCTCCAGCGGTACGTCGAAACGGCCCGCCAGTTCCGCGAGCAGCGCGGTGCAGGCGAGGTCCGGATAGCGGTTGAAGGAGGCGGCGGCGTTCGCGGCGGTCTCCAGCACCCCGGCCAGCGGCGGATAGGGGTTCTCGTTGGAGGAGAGCTTGAAGGCCAGGGGCCCGCCCGCGGCGGCCGGCTTACCGGGCTTGTACGTCGGAATGCCGTCCAGCGCGGCGCGCAGCTTGGGGCTCTTCTCGGTCACCGACAGTCCTCCTCGACCCATCCTGTCCCGGGCGTGTACAGCGTTCGCACACGGCAATACTGCACACCTTATGAGGATTCCCCCATCTCGCGTACCCGCCGGGCGCCGCCGCGTATCCGCCCCCGGCGCCCGCGTACCCAGCGGGGGGAGCGCCCCGGTTTTTCCCGCGCGCCGGTGGCGAGCGCCGTGGCGCGCATCACCCGTGCAGGTGAGTTGAGACCTCTTCGAGACATGTATCAATCAGCAGGCGTAGATATGCCAGGGGCGATCAGAGGCCCGGTGGAACCCCCAACTGGCTTCACTTCCAAGGGAATTGGGGATGGCGCTCATGCAGAAACGTGCCTTCCGAATACCGATGGCGGAATCGCGCAACCCTCCCACCCGCGCCCTACTATCGGCTGGCCATGACAGCAGCAGGGAAGCACCAGGTGAGCCGGTCGGCCGGCCGCCGGTTAGGGCGGGCGGGCATCCGGGACGTGGCCGCCGCCGCCGGGGTCTCCATCACGACCGTCTCCGACGCGCTCAACGGCAAGGGCCGGCTCCCGGAGGCCACCCGCCGCCATGTCCGCGAGGTCGCCGAGCGGCTGGGCTATCGCCCGTCCGCAGCGGCCCGCACGCTCCGTACCGGCAAGTCCGGCCTCATCGGCCTGACCGTGACCACGTACGGGGATGAACCTTTCACCTTCACCGAGTTCGCCTACTTCGCCGAGATGGCGAGGGCCGCCACCTCCGCGGCGCTGGCCCGCGGCTACGCCCTCGTCATCCTGCCCGCCACCTCCCGCCACGACGTGTGGTCCAACGTCGCCCTCGACGGCACCGTGGTGATCGACCCCTCCGACCACGATCCGGTGGTCACCGAGCTGCTGCGCCAGCGCATCCCCGTCGTCAGCGACGGCCGCCCCGCCGGCGCCCTCCCCGTCACCGCCTGGGTCGACAACGACCACGAGGCGGCGGTGCTGGGGCTGCTCGACCACCTCGCCGAGGCCGGTGCCCGCCGGATCGGACTGCTCACCGGGACCTCCACCGACACCTACACCCGGCTGTCCACCACGGCGTACCTGCGGTGGTGCGAACGGGTGGGACAGGATCCGGTCTATGAGGCGTACCCGGCCCACGACCCTTGTGCCGGTGCCGTCGCCGCCGACCGGCTGCTCGCCCGCCCGGACCGGCCCGACGCGGTCTACGGCCTCTTCGACCCCAACGGCACCGATCTGCTCGCCGCCGCCCGCCGCTACGGACTGCGGGTCCCCGACGACCTGCTGTTGGTGTGCTGCAGCGAATCGGCCGTCTACCGCACCACCGAGCCGCCCATCACGACCCTCTCACTCAAACCCCGCCGGATCGGCACGGCAGTCGTCCAGTTGCTCATCGACGCCATCGAGGGCCTTGCCACCGACCAACCCGTTGAGCAGGTCATACCCACCGAATTGATGGTGCGGACGTCCTCTCAGCGCCGTCCGCCGCGCACGACGGTCAGCGCCCCGCGCAGCCGCGCTGGAGGCTGACCTGAGGGCGAATCAAGGATGACCCGAGGAGGAGGTGGGCCCCATGGGCTTCCGCTACTGGGCCAATCCGGGATAAAAGTCCGACGAAGCAGGAGCCAGCAGCGATTGACGGCACCCTGGTGCGTCACAAGCCCTCACGGTCATTCCTATGATGGGCGGACGACACCGCGGACCGCCGTCGACCAGGCAAGGTCCACAAGGTGGCACGGCGGCGTGATGGTGGAGGGGTCGATGACTCAGGGGGCCGGTCTGGAAGCCACGGCAGGGACCACGGCTGCGATCCCTCCTGTGCCGGCGTACGGGGCGTACACCCCGCCCGGCATGGCCGCGCCCGGAGCCATGCCGCCCGGGTCCGCGCACGCCGCGCCGGGCACCGGCGCGCCCGTGCCGCAGCCCGCGCCGGTGCCGCCGCCCGCCTCCGTGCCGCCGCCCGCGCCCGCTCCCCGGGCGCCCGAGCACGGCACGCCCGTGCCCCCTCCTGGCGCACCGGCGCCCGGGGCGCCCGCGCCGGACGCGCCCAAGCCCCCGCCCGTCGAGTACACCCCGACCGAGCGGCTTCCGGTCATGGGCCCCGGGCACACCATCAAGGACACCCAGCTCGTCCCGCCGCAGGACCGCCCCACCGTGGCGCTCACCCCGGTGCCCGAGCCCGAGGACGGCCCGCTGGCCCAGGACGAGGGCTCCGGCCCGCTGTACGTCGTGGGCGACGTCCACGGCTACCACGAGGAGCTGCGCGACGCCCTCGCCGCCGAGGGCCTGATCGACGCCAAGGGCAACTGGTCCGCGGGGAACGCCCGGTTGTGGTTCCTCGGTGACTTCACCGACCGCGGCCCGGACGGCATCGGCGTCATCGACCTGGTCATGCAGCTCTCCGCCGAGGCCGCCGCCGCGGGCGGTTACTGCAAGGCGCTGATGGGCAATCACGAGCTGCTGCTGATCGGCGCCAAGCGGTTCGGCGACACGCCGGTCAACTCCGGTGCCGGAACGGCATCCTTCCAGGCGGCCTGGCTGCTCAACGGCGGCCAGCGCAGCGACATGGAACGGCTCGAGGACCACCACCTCCAGTGGATGTCCCGGCTGGACGCGATGGCGGAGGCGGACGGCCATCTGCTGGTCCACTCCGACACCACCGCCTATCTGGAGTACGGCGACTCGATCGAGGCCGTCAACGACACGGTCACCGAGACGCTGCAGCGCAGCGACGCCGACGAGTGCTGGGACCTGTTCCGCAAATTCACCAAGCGGTTCGCCTTCCGGGACGAGGACACCGGGCCCACGGCGGTCCGCGAATTGCTCGACACCTACGGCGGGGAGCGCATCGTCCACGGCCACAGCCCCATCCCGTATCTGCTCGGCGAGGTCGGCTCCGAGGACGGCGAGGACGGCGGCGCGCCCGCGGTCGAGGGCCCGCATGTGTACGCGGACAATCTCGCGGTGGCGATGGACGGCGGCATCACGATGGCCGGAAAACTGCTGGTCGTTCAACTTCCCCTGGCGAACTGAGGATTCAGCGGACGCTGTCCGGGGCAGATAGAGGGCTTCACCGGCGAGGGAGCAATTCGGGAAACTTGCTGTCACCCCGCGCCGGATCGGCTCTACCATCGGCTTATCCGTCGCAGGCTCTCCTCCGTTTCCGCCCGACTGCCCGGCGAAAGCCGGTCGTCACGGCCCTACGGAGCATCGGGGGATGCACCATGAAAAGCGCTCCGCACCTGCTGACCGAGGACCGCCCGGAGTTCGAGCGGGTTCTCGACGACGCACTGCGCACCGCCGAACTTCGCCCGGACCTCAGCGGTATCGGGCAGCGGCTCACCACCGAGCAGCTGCGCACGATGGCGCTCGGGGCATCGGCCGCGATAGCGGCATGCGCGGCCGACGAGTACCAGACCTACCGCGACACTCGCGCCAAACTGCGCGAACCCGCCCCGCTCTTCCCGCTCGCCGGGGATGTGGGCGAGCGCGAACGGCCGGACGGAACGGTGGGGCTCGCCGGTGCGATGCAGGGCGCAGCGGGGGCGGGGCTCGTCGCCATGCTCGCGGTGCTGGCCCCGGTGCTCGCGGGCACCGCGGCGATCATCTTCCTCATCGTCGGCTATGTCCTCAACGTCCTGGACCCGGCCCCGTCCATCGCCCAGCCGATGGTCACCGCGGGCTGGTTCTTCGCCGCGCTGACCGCCGCGGGCATCCTGATCGCCGCCGTCGGACTGCTCCTGACCGCGCTGCGCAACGGCTCCAGCGCGATCCGCGGCGATGCGCGCAGCGAGCGGATGGAGGAGGTGGACCGCGCCAGGGAGGCCTGGCGGGACGCCCTGCTGGAGCGCGGCATACTGCCGTTCCTCCGCGAGGCCCTGGCCAACCCCTCGGCCCCGTCGCCCTCGGCCTACGTCCCGATCAACCCCGAGGCGGTCAGCCGCACCCCTCACCTCGGCTACACCCGCCCCGGTTTCAGCACCGACGGCGAAGGCCCCAAGGCCCGTCCCCGCTACAGCAGCCCGGACTACACCAGCCCCGACTACGGCGGCCCGGAGCACCAGCCCGACTGACCGCGACCAGGACGAGCGGGCGGGATGAGGTGCGACATGGGGCTCAGTGCTACGGAGCGCTACGAGATCGTCCGTCGCGACACCACACCGTCTGGATGGCCGCCCGCGACGTCCCGAGCCGGGCGACCAGCCGGGTGACCGGGCTCTGAAACACGGCCGAGCCGGGGGCCGGGGACGTAGGCGAGTCCGGGCCCGCTAGGGGCACCGTAGGGGTGCGTATGCGGGTCATCCCTGATGGCCGGGCGCGGCCGCATCGGCACCATGGCTGACCATGACTTCCTTGACCCGACGTACCTTCATGGGCGGTTGCGCGGCCGGAACGCTGCTGGCGATGACCGGGAGCACCGGAGCCCGCGCGGCAACGAGGACGGCGCGGACCGCCGCGCCTACCCCCGCGTCGACCACCGCGTCCGACCACACCGACCTCCAGGCCGCGATCAGCGATCTCGCCCACCCAGACGCCACCTCAGCCCAACTGCATGTCGACCGCCGGGGAGACCGCTGGTACGGCACGGCGGGGGCGGCCGACATCCGGAGCGGACGGGCCGTACGCCCGGACGACCGGTTCCGCGCGGGCAGCGTCACCAAGGCGTTCGTGGCCACCGTGGTCCTCCAGCTGTGGGCCGAACGCCGGGTGGAGCTCGACGCCCCCATCGGGCGCTACCTCCCGGACCTGCTGCCCGCCGCCTTCGCCCGCCACATCACCGTGGCCCAGCTGCTCAACCACACCAGCGGACTGCCCGACCACCGGGGCATCCCGGACGACAGCACTCCGGAATCGGTCCTGCGGCACCGATGGGACCGGTGGACGCCGCGGGAGTGGGTCAAGACGGTGACACACGATCCGCTCAAGTTCGCCCCGGGCACCAAACAGGAGTACCGGGGCATCAACTACGTACTGCTCGCCCTGCTCATCGAAAGGCTGACCGCCCGCCCCTACGGCCAGGTCATCGCCTCACGCGTCCTGCGCCCGCTGGGTCTGGCCCGGACCCTGCTACCGGGCCAGGACCCCCGCCTCCACGGCCCGCATGTGCACGGCTATCTGCGGATGACCGACGGCTCCCTGCGCGATGCCACCGTGTACAACCAGTCCTCCGCCTGGGGCGAAGGCGAGCTGGTCTCGACCCTCGACGACCTGTTCCGCTTCCAACGGTCCCTGTTCTCCGGCGCATTGCTGCCGCCCCGCGCCCTGGACAAGCTCTTCACCCTGCCCCCCGACTCCGTACGCATGCTGGACGGCAGCCCCGCCCGCTACAGCCTGGGCCTCCAGACGGCCACCGTGAACGGCGTGACCTTCTGGGGCAAAACCGGCGAGACCGCCGGCTACCGCACCCGCATATTCGCCACCCGCGACCTGAGCCTCCGCTTCGTCCTCTCGTACACCCCGACGCCACTGACCACCCAGGAGGACATGATCACCCGGGTCGTCACCGCACTCACCACCTAACCGCCACCCGGCCCGTGCTCAGTTAGCGCTGGTGTGCGGTTTGTCCTCGGATCGATAAATTACCAACCGATCGGGGGAACTTCCGCCCATTCGGGGGAATTGATGGGCGGTGATGTTTAGCGTTCATGGCGGAGGTGATGCGCGATGCGCAAACACAACACACCGCCGGGCCCGTCTGCTCGGCACGACGCCATGGACGTCAGCGACTTCGTCTACGCGGCCACGGGGGCCCGGCTTCGCCGACTGACCATGCCGGACGGCGAACACTGGTTCCCGACGGTCGACGTCTGCGCGGAACTCGGCCACACCAACCCGCGAAAGGCGTTGGCAGATCATGTTCAACCTGGCGGAAAGTCTACGCTCGAGACCGTAACCTCACGTTACGGTCTCAGCATTCCCGCAGGTAGGGAGTGGCGTCGAGACTTGCATCTGGTGAATCTGCAAGGGCTGATTCAGCTGGTGAACGGCTGCACCAAACCCGCGTGCCTGCCCTTCAAACAGTGGGTCTCCAGGGTGATCGCCACCGTCCAGCGCGACGGCTCGTACGCGCTGGACGTCTCCGAGGTCTCCCGTCCCACTCCGCCGAGCGAGCTCATGGACGCGATCGTCCGGCTGGAGATGCGGACCGAACGCTTCCATACGGAGGTGCTGGATTCCCTGCACCGGTCCGAGCAGGCCTGGACGCGGATCCTCGAGGCGCTGGGCTGCCGACCGGGCGAGGAGCCCGAGGCGGACAAGCGGGAGCTGAGGCTCAGGACGGAGGCACTGTTCGCTCAGTGGAAGGACCGGCTGAGCATCACCGAGGATGTGTGGGCCGTGGCCGTCTACATCCTCCCCACGCTGGCCGAGGCCGGACGGATCGGCCACTCGCTGGAGACGCTCTCGGCCAAGACGGGGCTCACCCGGCAGCGGGTGCACGCCTGTCTGCGGTTCCTCCAGAAGCACCACTGCATCCGTCAGAACGGGCTGACGGACAGCGGAAACCCGATCTACGTGGCGGAACTCCCGCCCGCGTAGCGGCACGCTGAGGGTCCGAAGTCGCAAATCGAAGTTGCGGCTTCGGACCCACCCGCAGCGTATCTCCTGGTTCCCTCCGCAGGCGCCGCTTTGCCGGGTTCCATCCGGGATCCTGGCCTACGGGCCCGCGTCTCAGTCCGCGAGCGGCAGGTAGACGCGATTGCCCGCGGCCGCGAACTCCCTGGACTTCTGGAGCATCCCGGCCTCGATCTCCTCGGGGGTCGCGTCGGCGTCGCCGCCGAACTGCTCGGTGATGCTTCTGCTGATCTTCATCGAGCAGAACTTGGGCCCGCACATCGAGCAGAAGTGTGCCGTCTTGGCCGGTTCCGCCGGAAGGGTCTCGTCGTGGAAGGAGCGGGCCGTATCCGGGTCGAGGGCCAGGTTGAACTGGTCCTCCCAGCGGAATTCGAAGCGCGCGTCGGAGAGCGCGTCATCCCATGCCTGGGCGTCCGGATGGCCCTTGGCCAGGTCGGCCGCATGGGCGGCGATCTTGTAGGTGATCACGCCGGTCTTGACGTCATCGCGGTCCGGCAGGCCCAGATGTTCCTTGGGGGTGACGTAGCAGAGCATCGCCGTGCCCCACCAGGCGATCATCGCGGCGCCGATGCCCGAGGTGATGTGGTCATAGGCGGGGGCGATATCGGTGGTGAGGGGGCCCAGGGTGTAGAAGGGGGCCTCCTCACAGACCTCCTGCTGGAGATCGACATTCTCCTTGATCTTGTGCATCGGGACATGGCCCGGGCCCTCGATCATCGTCTGGACGCCGTGCTCCTTGGCGATCCGGTTGAGCTCGCCGAGGGTGCGCAACTCCGCGAACTGTGCGTCGTCGTTGGCGTCGGCGATAGACCCCGGCCGCAGCCCGTCGCCCAGCGAGTAGGTGACGTCGTACGCCGCCAGGATCTCGCACAGCTCCCCGAAGTGGGTGTAGAGGAAGGACTCCTGGTGGTGGGCGAGGCACCACGCCGCCATGATGGAGCCGCCGCGGGAGACGATGCCGGTCTTGCGGCGGGCGGTCAGGGGCACGTATGGCAGCCGGACGCCGGCGTGGACGGTCATGTAGTCGACGCCCTGCTCGGCCTGTTCGATGACCGTGTCCTTGTAGATCTCCCAGGTCAGCTCCTCGGCCTTGCCGTCGACCTTCTCCAGCGCCTGATAGAGCGGCACGGTGCCGATGGGGACCGGGGAGTTGCGCAGCACCCATTCGCGGGTGGTGTGGATGTTGCGGCCGGTCGAGAGGTCCATGACCGTGTCGGCGCCCCAGCGGGTCGCCCAGGTCATCTTCTCGACCTCCTCCTCGATGGAGGAGGTGACGGCGGAGTTGCCGATGTTGGCGTTGACCTTCACCAGGAATCGCTTGCCGATGATCATCGGCTCGATCTCCGGGTGGTTCACATTGGCCGGGAGGACGGCGCGGCCCGCCGCGATCTCCTCCCGGACCGCCTCGGGGGAGACGTTCTCGCGGATCGCCACGTACTCCATCTCCGCCGTGATCTCGCCCCGCCGCGCATAGGCGAGTTGGGTCACGGGGGCGCCCGTACGGCCGCGCCGCGGCTGACGCGGACGGCCGGGGAAGACCGCGTCGAGGTTGCGCAGTCCGCCGCGGGGCGAGGTGTGCTTGATCCCGTCGTCCTCGGGGCGCACGGGACGGCCCGCGTACTCCTCGGTGTCGCCGCGGGCGACGATCCAGTTCTGCCGCAGCGGTGCGAGACCGCGGCGGACATCCGTTTCGATGGTGGGGTCGGTGTACGGACCTGAGGTGTCGTACAGCGTCACATCCTGGCCGTTGGTGAGGTGCACGCGACGGACCGGCACCTGGAGGTCCGGGCGCGAACCCGTGACATACCCCTTATGCCAGCCGAATTCGGCCTTCTCGGCGCGCGATGGTGCATCCTGCTGAGTCATGAGACCCACTCCCTACGCCGGCATTACCCGGTAACAGGTTCAGCGGTCGGCGCAGCCATCAGCGTCAGCGCCCTCTCAGCCCGGTGCTCCGAGCTCCCGCGATTGCAAAGGTTCGTCACCACGCTAACGGTTTATCCACAGCCCTGAACAGGGGGCCCACATCTCTTGCGATGATGCGACCGTGACCGCCATCCAGCAGGACCACCCGCCCGAGCAGCCCCGCCCCTCCGATCAGGCGTATGACCACGGCCATGGACCTCCCCACGGCCACGGACATTCCCCTGGCCACTCCCACGGTCATGGCCCCGCCACCCCCGTCTCGGCGCGCCTCCGCAAGATCATCGCTGCGGTGCTCATCCCCTTCACCGTCGCCGTCGTGGCCGGTCTGATCGTGCTCTGGCCGGGCGGCACACCCGACCACAAGGCGCACGGCCGCAGCGGTCTCGGCTTCGACCAGACGACCGTCGCCGGACGGGTGGTGAAGGTCGAGGAGGTGAACTGCGCCGATGTGAACGCCCAGCCGCAGGCACCCACCGAGCCCGGCCAGGACGGCGCCGCCCAGAACGGCGCCCCCGGGCAGAGCGGAGGCCCGGGCCAGAGCGGAGGCCCGGGGCAGGGCGGGAAGAAGAGCGTCTGCGATAAGGCCACGATCGAGGTCACCTCGGGCAAGGACAAGGGCCGCACCTTCCCCGAGATCGTCCAGCCCAACGCCTCGCGTCACTTCAGCGCCGGGCAGGAGCTGAAGCTGGCGTACGCCCCCAAGGCGCCCAAGGAACTGCAGTACTCCGTGTCCGACGTCGACCGGTCGATGCCGATGGCGCTGCTGGCGGGGCTGTTCGCGCTCGCGGTCGTGGCGGTGGGGCGGCTGCGCGGGGTGTTCGCGCTGGTGGCGCTGGCGATCAGCTTCGGGGTGCTGACGCTTTTCATCCTCCCGGCGATACTCCAGGGTTCCAATCCGCTGGTGGTCGCGGTCGTCGGGGGCAGCGCGATCATGCTTCTCGCGCTGTACATGTGCCATGGGCTGACGGCGCGTACATCGGTCGCCGTGCTCGGCACACTGGTGTCACTGCTGCTGATCGGGGTGCTGGGCTCACTGTTCATCGGCTGGGCCAGCCTGACCGGCAACACGGACGACCAGACCGGGCTGGTGCACGGCCTCTATCCGAACATCGAGATACGGGGGCTGCTGCTCGCGGGCGTGATCATCGGCTCGCTGGGCGTGCTGGACGATGTGACGGTCACCCAGACCTCGGCGGTGTGGGAGCTGAGGGACGCGGACCCGACCACGTCCCGGCGCAAGCTCTACGGGGCGGCGATGCGGATCGGGCGGGACCACATCGCCTCCGTCGTGAACACCCTGGTGCTGGCGTACGCGGGCGCGTCGCTTCCGCTGCTGCTGCTGTTCTCCATCGCGGACAGCGGGGTGGGCGCGGTCGCCACGAGCGAGATCGTCGCGGAGGAGATCGTACGGACGCTGGTGGGCAGCATCGGGCTCGTCGCCTCGGTACCGGTGACCACCGCGCTGGCCGTGCTCGTGGTCTCCGCGGACCGCAGCCCGGCGGCGGTCGGCGGCGCGGAGCGTGGGGCCGGCGCGGGCGGCGCGGAGCGGACGGCCGGTCCGGGCGGCGCCCAGGCGGCCCAGGCGCCCCGGACCGGCCGGGGCGGCCGTGGGCGGCGCCGCCGGGCGAAGGGGCGCTGAGACGGCGCAAAGCCGCCGGGCACGCTGCCCGTCGGCCCGGCCACGGCACCCACCACCGGCCCTGGGCCCGCCGCGCGTCCGGCCCTCAGCCCGCGTACCGGTCCTCGGCCAGGATGCGGTGGAGTTCGGCATCGAGATCGCCGACCGGGTCACAGGCCGCGGGCTCCTGGCCGAAAGGCACCACCCGGTCCGTACGGTCGAGAAAGGCCACCAGCGGAGCGGCCCCGGCCCGGAACAGGGCCCGTTCACAACCCACTTGGAGTCTGATGAAGACGTCCGAAAGCCCCTCGGGGGAGGCGGGGGCGATGCGCACATCCCCCTCGCCGGTGGGTCTGCTCAACCCGTCCAGCAGCAGCTCCCGCGCGAACGCCCAGCTCACCGGCGCGTCACCGGGCAAATGGAAGGTGATCTCGACGGCATAGGGGTCGCTGCTGTCGTAGGACAGCTCGACCGGGATCCGGAAGGAGAGATCCTGCGAGACCAGGAAGGTCATCGTCACTTCCGCCTGAACCGTGTCACGCATCTCACGCATCGTTCGCCGCCCCGGGTTGTTTGCGCTTCGCCGACTCTGGAGCGTAGCGACTCGATTGCGGTGCGGAGTCGGTTTGCCTCGTGTGAGGGAACGAAAATGGCCAGTGTTGCCATGAGGAGACCCGCGGGGCCGGGCGGCGCGAACGGCGCGGGCCCGGTGGGCGGGAGATCGGGGCCAGCGCACCGGCCGTATCGAAGATCGCTGTCGTCAACAGGCACCCCCGGGGTGTTGTTGCGAGGCAGACGCCGAAGGAAGAACGCCGAGGACTCGCACTGTAACGGCAGGGGTGGCGCCGGGCGGTGCTCCCGCCCCGGCGGTATCCCCCGCGCGGCGTATCCGCGCGAGGCCAGCTGGGCAGGTCGGGTCAGGTCAGGACGTGAACTTCCGTACGACGTAGACCAGCCCGGCGATCAGCACCACCAGCAGCAGCGCCTTGAAGACGAGGCCCACCACGAACCCGATCACGCTCATGATCAGGCCACCGAACACGGCGAGGACGAGGACCGGTATCGCGATCCAGGTCACCCACCACGGCAGGCCCTGGAATATCCCCTTCGTGGTCACGTAACTCCCTGCTTTCTCTCCGAGCCGTGGGTCCGGACGCCGACGGCCGGTCTTCCCTGCCGTCGATGCTAGGACGAGACGGAAGCACGCGGGCGGTCCGCGCCCCCCGTCCTCCCCTGACCGGTCCCCTACGGGACCGGTCAGGCGCCCATCGGCTCCGTGATGGACAAGCCGTCGAGCGTGGGTCAGCCCTCCGGCGGCGAGAACACCACCAGCACCCTCAGGTCCTCGGTGATGTGGTGGAACTTGTGCGCCGTGCCCGCCGGGACGTACACCACACTGCCCCGCGCCACCTGTGTCGTCTCCATCCCCACCGTGACCGCCGCCCGGCCGCTCATCACGACGTACACCTCGTCCTGGCCGTGCGGCGACTGTGGGTCGGCCTGGCCCGCGTTCAGCGCGTACAGCCCCACGGACATGTTCCGCTCCCGCAGGAACTGCAGATACGCGCCGTCGTTCGCGGCCCGCTCCGCCTCCAGCTCATCCAGCCGGAACGCCTTCATTCGCCTCTCCACCCCTGCCTGACCCATGCCTACGGTGCCCCTGCCTGCGCCGGGGCCTGTCTGCGACGATCTCAACCATGAAGAATTTTCTCGTCAAGACGATCGCGAACGCCGGCGCCCTCGGCGTCGCCATCTGGCTGCTCAAGGACATCACGCTCACCGGCGACAACACCGGCCGCCAGGCGCTCACCCTCATTCTCGTGGCACTGGTCTTCGGCGTGGTGAACGTGGTGGTCAAGCCGATCGTCAAGCTGCTGGCCTTCCCCCTGTTCATCCTGACCCTCGGACTGATCACACTGGTGATCAACGCCCTGATGCTGTTGTTGACCTCCTGGCTGGCCGGAAAGCTGGACCTGAGCTTCCACGTCGAGGGCTTCGGCACGGCGGTGCTCGGCGGCCTGATCGTCTCCATAGTCGCGTGGGCCCTGCACGTCGTACTGCCCGATGACAAGGACTGATCACGGCCGGAGATGATGGAAGGCATGAGAGACCCGTCGCCCTACCGTGTCTGCTTCGTCTGCACCGGCAACATATGCCGCTCGCCGATGGCCGAATCCGTCTTCCGCGCCCATGCCGCGGAGGCCGGGCTGGACGGCCTCCTCGAGGTGGACAGCGCGGGCACCGGCCCCTGGCACGAGGGCGACGGGGCCGACCGCCGCACCATCGACGTACTGACCGCCCATGGATATGAGCAGGATCACATCGCGCGCCAGTTCCGGGCCGAGTGGTTCGATCGCCTCGATCTGGTGATCGCCCTGGACAGCGGCCATCTGCATGAGCTGCGCGCGCTCGCGCCGACCCCGCACCACGCCGCGAAGGTGCGGCTGCTGCGGAGCTACGACCCGGACGCGGACCACGACGCGCTGGGCGGCCTCGATGTACCGGACCCGTACTTCGGCGGGCTGAACGACTTCGAGGAGTGCCTGGCGATGATCGAGTCCGCGGGCGGTGGGCTGCTGGACGCGGTCGCCGGGGCCATCGACACCGCGGAGAGCACAAGTAAGGCCGCGGAGAGCACGAGTGCCGAGAACGCGTCGGCCGCCGATGACCCCGCCGCGGGGCCGGACGCGGGAAGGGAATCCGCATGACCGGCGACGGCACCCGCACCGTACGGGCCGGGCTGCCCGAGGCCGAGGCGTACGAACCGACGCTGCCGGGCCCGGTCTTCGCCGCCCACTACCACCTCCCCGGCGACGCCGTCGGCCCGTACACCTACGGCCGGGACGCCAACCCCACCTGGTCCCTGCTGGAACGGGCGATCAGCGAGCTGGAGTCGCCGGGCACCGACGCCGAGACGGTCGTCTTCGCCTCCGGTATGGGCGCGATCTCGGCCGTACTGCTGTCCCAGCTGCGCCAGGGCGACGCGGCCGTCCTGCCGTCCGACGGCTACCAGCTGCTCCCGGCGCTGATCGAACGCCTGGCGGGCTTCGGGGTCACCGTGCGCACCGCCCCGACCGGAGAGGACGCCCAACTGGCCGCCCTGGAGGGACTGGGCGACCGGACGAAGCTGCTGTGGCTGGAAACCCCGTCCAATCCCGGACTGGACGTCTGTGACATCCGTCGGCTCGCCGAGGCCGCGCACGCCCGGGGCGCGCTGGTCGCCGTCGACAACACCCTCGCCACCCCGCTCGGCCAGCGCCCGCTGGAGCTCGGCGCGGACTTCGCCGTGGCGAGCGGCACCAAGGCGCTCACCGGCCATGGCGATGTGCTGCTCGGCTATGTGACCTGCCGCGATCCACGGCTCGCCGCCGAGGTGCGGGCCTGGCGCAAGACGGTGGGCGCGATCCCCGGCCCCATGGAGGCATGGCTCGCCCACCGCTCCCTGGCCACCCTCCAGCTGCGCGTCGACCGCCAGGCGGCGACCGCCCTGGCCCTCGCCGAGGCGCTGCGCGACCGCCCCGAGGTCGCCGGGCTGCGCCACCCCGGGCTGCCGACCGACCCCTCCCACCGGGTGGCGGCCGGGCAGATGCGCGGCGGGCGCTTCGGCTGTGTGGTCTCCTTCACCCTGCCGGACAAGGAGCACGCCGAACGCTTTCTGACCGCGCTGCGGCTGGTGGACGACGCCACCAGCTTCGGCGGGGTGCGCTCCACGGCGGAGCGGCGCGGACGGTGGGGCGGCGACGCGGTGCCCGAGGGGTTCATCCGGTTCTCGGTGGGCGCGGAGGACGCGGAGGATCTGATCGCCGACGTGCTGCGCGCGCTCGATACGGCATCGGGGAGGGATACGCCGTCCGACAGGGACACGGCATCGGGCACCGGCGCGGCACCGGACACGACAGGCACCGGGGCGGGTGGCTGAAAGCGGGCGGGTAAGCCTGTGCGGGCGTCTCAAGCCTCCCCCCTCGTGGCTTGAGACGCCCCGGTTCTTCTCGTGGAGAACCGCTCGAACAAGGCTAGTTGACTCAGCGTCAGTGTCCAATCACAGTAGCGACATGGACCTATCGGCATATTTATAGTTGGCATGCGTGCGGGGCGCGACGAGGCGAGGGGAACCGCATGGATCTGGCCCTCTTACGCACCTTTGTCGCGGTCCACCGCGCCGGGTCCTTCACCCGGGCCGCCGGGCTGCTCGGGCTCTCCCAGCCCGCGGTCACCGGCCAGATACGCACCCTGGAGCGGCAGCTCGGCCGCCCCCTGTTCCTCCGTACGGCGCGCGGCGTCGTCCCCACGACCGTCGGGGACGAGCTCGCCCACAAGGCCGCGCCGCATCTCGACGCCCTCGTGGAGATCGCCGAGGCGGGCCTGGACGATCGCTCGGCACTGCGCACCCTGCACCTCGCGGGCCCTCCGGAGTTCACCGCGCTGCGTGCCCTGCCCGCGCTGACCACCCTGGTCACCCAGGGGCTCGCGGTGCGCTGCGCCTTCGGCAGCGCCGAGGAGCTGTTCGAGGGGCTGGGCGCCGGCCATCACGACCTGGTCATCGCCACCGCCCGGCCACGGGGGCGACTGCTGGCCGCCACGCCGCTGTGCGACGAGGAGCATGTGCTGGTCGCGGCCCCGCGCTGGGCCGCCAGGCTCGGCGGCCCAGCGATGCTCCAGGTCAAGGGGGTACGGGCGCTGGAGGCGCTGCCCGTGGTCGAGGTGCATGAGAGCCTGCCGCTGGTCACCCGCTACTGGTCGGCCGTCTTCGACGCCCGGCCGGTCACCGCCGGCACGATCATCGCGCCCGATCTGCGCGCGGTGCTCGCCTGCGTCGCACAGGGCGCGGGGCTCGGCGTCCTGCCGCGCTATCTGTGCATGGACGCGCTGGACGCCGGGGAGGTGGTGGCCCTGCTCAACCCGCCCGTGCCGCCGCTGCGCACCTATTTCCTGGTGGTGCGGACGGGGGCGCTCGCGCTGCCGCATATCGCGCGGGCGCACGAGTGGCTGTTGCGTGCGGCTGTCGATTGGTGAGCAAGTGGTTTCGCGGGGCCCAGGGTGCGGCAGACCTCCTGCATGACCGAACGACCCGTGGTCAAGCGCACCGCCCGTGCCATTCTCCTCGAGGGCGACGAGGGCGACACCGAGCCCCGCATGATCCTGATCAAGCGCACCAAGCCCGGCCAGGAGCCGTACTGGATCACTCCCGGCGGCGGGATGGAGCCCGAGGACTCGACCGTCGTCGAGGCCCTGTACCGCGAGGTGGACGAGGAGCTGGGCGCGAAGGTGACGGACGTGGTGCCCGCCTTCGTCGACACCGTCCCGCATCCCGATGAGGGCGCGGAGGGCGCCGGGGGCGGGGGCTCGGCCGGTGTGAAGGTGCAGCACTTCTTCGTCTGCAGACTCGCCTCGATGGATCTCACCCGGCGGCACGGCCCGGAGGTGGACGAGCCCTGCGGGGAGTACGAGGTGGTGAGCGTCCCGTTCACCCGCGAGGGGATCGCCTCGGTCGGGGTGGTGCCGCCCTCGCTGCGGGCCTATCTCGACGCCAACATCGAGGGCGTGCTCGCCCTGCTCGCGGACGACCTCGGCTGAGGCCCTGCCCCCTGCCCCCTGCCCAACGGTCTAACGGAACCAGCCGCTGAACGGCTGCTGGGCCTTGCGGGCCGCCCGCTGACGCGCCTCGGCCAGTACCCGCTCTGCCTCCTCCCGCCAGTCCTCGGGCCCCGCGTCGGGCTGGACCGGCGGCCGTCGGATGGCCGGGCTGAGATCACGTACGACGGAGGGCTCCACGGCCTGGCCGACGGGGTCCGCCGGTTCGGCGGCCGGAGCCTGGGGGGACAGGGCGTCCTGAGGAGCCGGGAGCGTGGGGGCCGTCGGCGCGGTCTGGGGAGGCAGGCCCACCGGCCACGAGACAGGTGACGTGGCCGGGGCCGGAGGGATGGCCAGGACCTGAGTGTCCGTGTCCGTCAGGGGCGGAGGGGCCGGGGCGGCGGGAGCGGCCGAAGGGGGAGCGGCCGAAGGGGGAGCGGCCGAAGGGGGAGCGGCCGAAGGGGGAGCGGCCGAAGGGGGAGCGGCCGAAGGGGGAGCGGCCGAAGGGGGAGCGGCCGAAGGGGGAGCGGCCGGAGCCCGCGGGACCGAGGCTCCCGGCCCGGGCTGAGCGGCCGGAACAGGCCGGGCGGCCTGGCCCGGCAGGTCCACCGCCCACGAGGGCCGTGAGACGGGCGGCGCGGGCGCAGCGGGCCGGGCCGGAGGGGCAGACGGCGCAGGAGCCGCGGGCGGACCGGGCGGCGCGGCAGAGGCAGACGGCGCAGGCGGCGCAGACGGCGCAGACGGAACGGGGGGCGCAGACGGGACGGGCGGCGTGGGAGGGACCCTGCGGCCCTCGCGCGCCTCCGCCGCGGCACCGAAGAAGTCCCCACCCTTCCGCTTGACGTCATCCGTCCCCCAGTCCCGCTCCCGGTCGTGATCGAGGGCCTGGTCACCGGCGCCGGAGGCACCCCGGCGCCGCTGGGCGTCGCCACCGCCGGTGCGCCGCTGCACCGGGACCTTCTGGAGGTGCGGGATGTGCTTGGCGCAGTGGATATACGCCTCCTCGACGGTCACCTCGACCCACACCACCGCGCGCCGCCCCGGCACCGGGTCCACCGGCAGCCCGGGGTGTGCCGCGCGCATCTCGGCGTCCTCCACCACCCGGGCCCGGCCGTTCACATGCAGCCCGATCCGGTCGCGGAAGAAGTCGACCATGAGAATGCCCAGGTGGGGGTTCTCCTGGATATTGCCGAGGCTGGCCAGGACGCCGTTCCCCCGGTATTCGGGATAGGCCAGCGTGCGCGTGCCGAGCACTCTCAGAAAGCCGGGCGGACCGGCCCGGAACGTGCTGTCGCACTCCCCGTGCCGGTCGGAGGTGGCCAGGAAGAACATTTCCTGACGCTCGATGAACTGCCGCATCCGGAGATTCAGGTGATCCAGCACCTGGTCGTCATAGAAGCGGTCGGCGCGGTCGACGGTGCCCAGTCGCCGCTGCAGATGGTGTTCGCCGTCGCTCCCCGGACGCCACGCGCGGTCGTCCAGGTGCTCCGCACTGTCCACGGTTCTCGTCCCCGTCCTGATTCGCCGTCCGGAATCGCCGGAATGCCTGCCTAGTGTTTGGTTGGTGTTTCGCCGTGAGCCGTCCGCGTCGGCGCCCTATTCCGCCGCCGCGGCGAGCTCCTCGATGGAGTCGTGCCGGATGCGGTGCGACGGAATGCCGATGCCCATCAGCGCGTCGACCCCGCTGCGGATCATCCCGGGCGGCCCGGAGAGATAGGCGTCGAACGCGTGCCACGGGCCGTACTGCCGCACGGCGTCGGGCAGCCGACCGCTGAGGCCGTTGGTCGGGCCGTCGGAGACGACGGGGCGGACCGCGAGCCACGGATGCTTCTGGGCCAGCCGCAGCATGGTGTCGATGTCGTACAGATCGCGATCGTTGCGGGCGCCGTAGAAGACCTCGACCGAACGGTTGCGGCCGTGGTCGGCGACGTCCTCGACCAGCGCCTTGATCGGCGCGATACCGGTGCCCCCGCCGAGGCAGAGCAGCCCGTTGTCGCTGGCGTGGTCCACCGTCATGGAACCGGCGGGCGGCCCGAGCCGGATCACATCGCCGGGGCGGGCCCGGTGCACCAGCGCCGAGGACACCCATCCGGCCGGGACGGCCTTCACATGGAAGGAGAGCAGCCCGTCGGAGCGAGGCGCCGCGGCGAACGAATAGTGCCGCCAGACCCGCGGCCACCAGGGCGTTTCCAGTGAGGTGTACTGGCCGGCCAGAAAGGGGTACGGCTGGTCAGGGCGGACGGTGATCACGGCGATGTCATGGGTGCGCAGCTCGTGCCCGACCACCTCGGCCTGCCACCACGCGGGGGCGATCAGCTCGTCCTCGGCGGCCGAGTCGATCATGATCTGGGAGATCGCCGTGTAGGCCCGCACCCAGGCGGCCTCGGCCTCGTCGTTCCACGTGTTGACGGCGTAGCGGGTGAGCGCGCCGATCAGGCATTCGCCGACGGCGGGGTAGTGCTCGGGCTGGGTGCCGTACTTACGGTGGCCGCGGCCGAGCCGGGACAGGAACTCGGTGAGGATGTCGGGGTCGTCGACGAGCCGGGCGGCGGTGAGGATCGCCTTGAACAGCCGGTCGCGCTGGGCGTCCATGGCGGCGGGGAAGAGCGGCCGCAGTTCGGGGTGCTGGACGAAGAGCAGCGCGTAGAAGTACGAGGTGACCTTGTCGCTGACGGGCTCGACCTCGGCCATGGTGCGGCGCAGCAGGATCGCGTCGGGCGAGGCGGTCTCGGGGACGGCGAACGGCGAGTCGGGGCCGGGCCGGACGTCCTGCGGGGCCGGGGGCGCCTCATCGGGGCGCTGGTGCTCCTCGCACCCGGGGGCGGCGGGGCCGTGACCCGCGGGGCCGGGGGCCCGGCGGTCGTCGGTGCGGCGGTCATCCGTACGGCGGTCGCCCGGGTGGCGGTCGCCCGCTCCCGAGCCGGGCGCGGGGGCGGGCTCAGCGGGCGCACGGCGGTCGGCCTCGGTGCCGACCGGCCGTATCGGGTTCACCGGGCGGCTGGGCGCGCGCTCACCGCTCCGCCGGTCCGGGGCCCTGCGGTCCTCGTCCGGTTTCCTGCTCGGGGTGAACCAGCCCCAGTCGCCACTGTTTCCGCCGGAGCCGTCGCTGCCGGCCGACGATGTGGTGGTCGGAGCGTCCATGGTTGCCTCGCCTCGAACATCTTTCTGTCGGTCTTCGCACTTCCGCTGCCGGAATGTGCCCGCAATTCCTCGCCCTGGTGCACTGGTTCAAGCGAGAATGGTCACGCTGACCCTCTCCGTCACTCTCATCCGGGCAGCATGCCATGCTCGTTCCCCGCGTCGGGCGCATTGCCCGAAGTCCGGGAAACGGAGGCTGCGTTCCCGTTATGCCGGTTGCCCTGGGATGCCCGTTCTGACCCCGCCACAGCACGCCGCACGGAACCGGACCCGACCCTACCGGCCCCGGATGAATTCACAAGCCCCAAGTGCCCCGCATCTGTTACACCTACCAACTCGTGTAATTACCGATAGTTACGAGTGGTTACCCATCAATTCGTAAGCCTCTCGGAGATCACGACCTGTATAGGCGTGGGATGCGATTTCGCTCACATGGTGGTCGGCGTTCACGGCGACCGAGACCGGCACCACCGTGAACAGTTCGGCATCCGACAGGGAATCCCCGTAGGCCACGCAGTGATCCCTGGTCAAGCCGAACTCCGCACAGAGTTCATCGGCGATCCGGACCTTGGCGGCCGGGGTCAGGATCCCCGCCGGATCCACCGGCTCCCGGAACGGCACGGCGGGCCAGGCCGAGCCGTATGTGGCGTCCGCGCCCCACTCCAGCAGGCGCGATACGAAGAAGCCCGGCGAGATCGAAATCACGGCGCAGCGCTCGCCCCGCGCCCGGATGTCCGCCCACACCTCACGGATCCCGGCCAGCCACGGCGCCCCCTCGAACGCCGCCGCCACATGGTCCTCCGTCAGCGCCCCCCACAGCGCACAGGCCCGCTCCGCGAACTGGGCCGTCGTCAGCTCCCCGTCCGCGAACGCCCGCTCCAGCGCGGCGATCTCCCGCTCCAGACCGAGCTGCCGGGAGATCTCGATCGCGGCGGCCGAGCCGTGGATAAGCGTCCCGTCCAGATCGAACAGATGCAGTCTGGTCATACCAGCCGAGCGTAGATGCAGCCGCCGGCTCCCAGCGCCCCGGGGCGTTCGGGCCGCCGGGAGTACGCGCGGATACTCCCGCCGTCAGACGCCCCGGGGGCCGCGGCGCCGCCACGGTGGGGGCATGCGGCAACTCATCCGCCCCGTGCGCCGGGGCCTCCTCGTCGTTCATGTCGTCGTCTCCGTCGGATGGCTCGGGCTGACCCTCGGAGTGCTGGCCCTGGGGATCACCGGGGCCACGGCCGGCTCGGCCGAAGAGGCCGGGGCGGCGTATCGGTCCATGAATGTGCTGGGCGACCGGCTGCTGATCCCGATCAGCCTGCTGTCGCTGGTCAGCGGGATCGTGCTGGCGCTGGGGACGCCCTGGGGGCTGGCGCGCCACCGCTGGGTGTATGTGAAGTTCTGGCTGACGATGATCACCACCGCGGCCACGGCGTTCGCCCTGCGCGCCCGGATGGACGCCGCGATGGCCGATGTGGTGACGGGGCGGACGGTCGGCGCGACCACGGATCTGATCGTGGCCCCGTCGGTCAGCCTGGGCGTCTATACCTTTCTCACCGCGATCTCGGTGATCAAGCCCTGGGGGCTGACGGCCCGGGGGCGGCGGCAGCGGGCGACAAAGCGCCGATAATTGCATACGCGGTCTTTTTCATCCCTGGACTATCCTGGAATCCGCTCACCCACCTAGGAGGGGTTCCATGCCGGACGAACCGCACGGCGCCGTCGCCCCGCCCGCGGGACAGGCCCTGGCCCAGGGCTGGTGCGCCCTGTCCTCCCTGCACGGCCGGATAGAGACGCATATCGAGCGTGCGCTGCAGGCCAGGCACGATCTGAGCGTCCGCGAATTCTCCGTGCTCAACGTGCTCAGCGGGCAGCACGACGGCGACGGCGGACATCTGCAGATGAAGCAGCTCGCCGACTCCGTGGTGCTCAGCCAGAGCGCCACGACCCGGCTGGTCACCCGGCTGGAGGACCGCGGTCTCCTCGCCCGGTACATCTGCCCCGGCGACCGCCGCGGCATCTACACCGACGTCAGCGACGAGGGGCTGAAGCTCCTGGACGAGGCGCGGCCGACGCATGACACCGCGCTGCGCCAGGCCCTCGCCGAGGCCGCCCGGCGGCCGGAGCTGGCGCCCCTCGTCGCCGCCGTGGAGGGGCTGACCGGCACCGCGTGCTGATGCCGTCCGGGGCTCGTGGGGCCCGACGTAGGCTCCACCGCATGAGCGACTTCGAGATACGGCGCGCGACCGCCGATGACCTCCCGGCCATCGTGGCCATGCTGGCGGACGACCCGCTCGGCGCCCGCCGGGAGTCCCCGGACGACCTGGCCCCGTACCGCGCCGCCTTCGATCGACTGGCCGCGGATCCCCAACAGCGGCTGGTCGTCGCGGTCCGGGAGGGCCGCGTCGTCGGCACCCTCCAGCTGACCGTGATCCCCGGGCTGTCGCGGCGCGGCGCCACGCGCTCGATCGTCGAAGGCGTCCGGATCCACTCCGAGGAGCGCGGCGGCGGGCTCGGCACCCAGCTGATCGAATGGGCCGTCGAGGAGTCGCGCCGCGAGGGTTGCGTACTGGTGCAGCTCACCTCGGACGCGACCCGTATCGACGCCCACCGCTTCTACGAGCGGCTCGGCTTCGAGGCCAGCCACATCGGCTTCAAGCTGTCGCTGGCCTGAACCGGCCGGGTCTCACCTCCCGGCCAGTGGCCTCATAGCACCGTGAGGTCGACGGCCTCGGCCATCCGCCGGTAGCCCGCGTCGTTCGGGTGCTTGAAGTCGCCCGAGTCGTACGCCGGGTTCAGCCGCAGCGGATCGGACGGCGCGGCCATGACCTTCGCGAAGTCGACGACCGCGTCAAAGGCGCCCGAGGTGCGGATCCAGTCGTTGATCGCGGCACGCTTCGCCTCGGAGCGCGGGGTGTGGTACTCGGCGCCCCTGAACGGGAGGACCGTCCCGCCGATGACCTTGATCCCGCGAGCGCGGGCGACGGCGATCAGCTTCCGGTAACCGGCGATCACCTCCTCGGCCGACACCTGCGGATTGGGCTTGTAGGTGGGCAGTTCGACCTCGCTGAAGCCGATGTCGTTGAGCCCCTCGAGCAGGATCACCGACCGTACGCCCGGCTTGTCCAGGACATCGCGCCGGAAGCGGGCGGCCGCCCGGTCGCCGTACCAGGCCGAGTCGTGCAGCAGCAGATTGCCGCCGATCCCGGAGTTGAGGACGGGGCGCGGGGTGCCCGCGGCCGCCAGGCGCTCGGCCAGCAGGTCCGGCCAGCGGCGGTCGGCGTCGTAGGTCGAGCCGAAGCCGTCGGTGATCGAGTCGCCGAAGGCGACCACCGTGCCCGGATGCCGAGGGCCGCCGGTGACCTCGACATCGGAGAGGTAGTACCAGGAGTGGGTGGTCTCGGTGAAGGCCGTCCCGGCGCGGTCGGCGCGGTGGTCGCCGTCCGCGCGGAAGCTGCGGGCGTACGCCTGGGCGTGGAAGGTGGCGGGGCCGGTCGGGCGGTCGAAGTACAGCGTGACCGTGACCGGCTGACGGGCCGCAACCCGCAGCGGAGCCGCGTCGCTCACCGTCTCCCCGCCCGCCGGGATCTCCGCGGACCGCCGGTGCCCGAAGGTCAGCGCGCGCAGGCTCGCGCCGTGGACGGCGGCGCCGTGGGCGGTACGGGCGATGGTCGCGCCCGCGATCCGCAGCGGGGTGGTGCCATAGCGGTTCGACAGCCTGATCCGGGCGGCCGTACCGCCGCCGGTGACCCGGACGACCTGCCGCAGGGTCTGGGCGGTGCGCCCGGCGAACCCGCTCTCGGCCCAGTTCTCCTCGAAGCCCGCACTGGGGCGCTGAACGGGAGCGGCCCACCCGGCCGACCAGACGGCCCCCGTCCGGTCGCGGCCGACCGCCGGACCGCCCGGCCGGGCCGTGGCCGTCCCCGAGGCGCCCATGGAGGCGGCCATAACGGCGCTGAGAGCGAGGAGGGAGGCGCTGAAACGAAGCGAGGACAAGCGCACGGCGGGACTCCTGGGGAAGGGCTGACGAGTGGGTCCAGATCAGGCCGCTCCCGTACGCCGGTCGGCGGGTACGCGGACGCGGGTACGCGGTCACGGGAGCACATGAGCTCCGACGTACCGACGCACCGACGTACGGCCGAGCCGACCCACCGGCGTACCGACCCACCGGCGTACCGCTGTACCGGGCGAATCGGCTGACCCGGCGCACCGGCCTACCGACGTCCCCACCAACCGGCGTACGGGAGAACCGCGGACCAACCTGCCGCCCGCCGCACCGCTGACCCAGCCCCCAGCCGTGCGTACCACCGGCGAGGTCAGGCTATGGCCGCCGGATCCTCGACAGCCCGCCGGACCGCCGCACCCCCGCTCCGCCGCACCCCGACGCCTCCCCTCAGAGCGCCCGCCAGCCCTCCGGGTCGACCCCGCCGGGCACCGTGTCGCCCGGGGCGTAGGGCTCCCGGGTGAACACGAAGGTGCCCAGGTCCAGATGGGCCGCGGCGCCGCCCTCCCCCTCGACCACCCGCAGCGTCTCGCCCGCGTAATAGCCGTCGAGCCCCGTCCAGGTGCCGTCCGGCTCGGCCCTGAAGCGGGAGGCCCGGCCTCCCCCGGTGGCCGGGGACAGCTCAAGGCCGCGGTCCGCGCGCAGCCGCAGATGGTAGGCGCGGGGGCCCCAGTACCAGGGGCCGGTCAGCGCCAGCAGCGCCGGATCGACCTCGGTCAGCGGCCGCCACGGCTCGGGGATACGGGGCTCGCGCTCCGCCACGATCCGTATGAGGTCGGCGGCGATGGCACCGATCGCGGGCCCCGAGGTGGTGTTGGTCAGCGCGATCCCGGCCAGCCGGTCCTCGGCACTCACCCACAGCGAGGCCAGGAAGCCGGGCATGGAGCCGGTGTGGCCGTGGAGGAACCGCCCGCCGTGCCGGACGAGCTGCGTCCCCAGGCCATAGCCGCCGTCCCAGTCCCCCTCCTCGGGAGCGACGGCGGGGGCCCGCATCTCGGCCAGCGACTCCGCGCCGAGCACCCGCCCGTCCCCGTCCAGCAGGAAGGCGGCGAAGCGGGCCAGATCTCCGGCGGTCGACCAGAGCTGTCCGGCCGGGCCCATCCGCCCGGTGTCCTCCGCCGGTTCGGGCAGCAGCACATCCGCCCAGGGGTGCACCGCCCATCCCCCGGCGTGCGGAGCACGTGGCTCGAGCGACGTACGCCCCATCCGCAGCGGCTCCAGCACCTCATGCGCGAGCACCTCGCCCCAGGGGGCTCCGCGCAGCCGCTCGACCAGCGCGCCGAGCAGCGCGAAACCGGGATTGGAGTAGTGGTGGCGGCGGCCGGCGGGGTGGAGCAGCGGTCGCTCGCCGAAGATATCGGCCGTCTCGGGCCGCAGCGCTCCGGGCGTGCGCTCCCACCACGGACCGCGGGCCTCGGCGGCCAGACCCGAGGTGTGGGAGAGGAGCTGGGCCACGGTCGCGCCCTCGGCCTCCGGCGCGTCCAGGTGCTTGGCCAGCGGATCGCCGAGGTCCAGCAGCCCCTCGTCGCGCAGCCGCAACACCAGCACCGCCACGAAGGTCTTGGTCAGGGAGCCGATGCGGTACTGGGTGTCGGCGTCAGGTGCGGATCCGTCCACACAGCTGCGCGAACCCGTCCACACCAGCCGCCCCTCCCGCACCACGGCCCCCACCAGGGACGGGGCGCGGCCCTCGGCCTGGCCGCGGGCGAGGCGCCGCAGCAGGGCACGGCGGGTGGCGGGCAGCGGCTCGGCGAACTCATCCGCGTCGGGTGTGGTCATATCGGCACTCTACGGCGAGGGTCTGACAACGGTCGGTCATCGGCCGGCCGCCGGGCACCGCCCGGCCCCGCACCGCGCCCTGGCCTTGACGCCGGGGTCAAGGTCTACCGTCAGCACATGCGGATCGGAGAGCTGGCCGAACGGGCGGGTACGACCACCCGCACCCTGCGCTATTACGAGTCGCTCGGGCTGCTGCCCGCGCGCCGCACCGGCAATGGCTACCGGTCGTACGACGAGGAGGACCTGCGGCTGCTCCAGCAGATCCGCACGCTGCGGGACTTCGGCTTCGAGCTGGAGGAGACGCGTCCGTTCGTCGATTGCCTGCGCTCGGGCCATCCGGCCGGTGACTCCTGCCCCGCCTCGCTGGAGGTCTACCGGCGCAAGCTCGCCGAGCTGGACGAGTGCATCGCCCGGCTGGGCGCGATCCGGGAGCGGGTCGGAACGCAGCTCGTCCGGGCGGAGCGGGCCCGCGCCGAGTTGGAGACCGCGGCGACGGCACCCGGAGGCGCCCCGGAGCCGCACTGCGAGCTGGCCCCGCCAGGCCAGTGAACCCGCCGTAACCGCGGCCACGGCTCCACACCCACTACCGACGACGACCAAGGGAGACATGACATGTCACTGACACAAACCGGGGGAGTGGCCACGGTCACCGACGCCACCTTCGCCGAGGAGGTGCTGGCGGCCGGGCTGCCGGTGCTGGTGGAGTTCACCGCCTCGTGGTGCCCGCCCTGCCGGATGATCGCGCCGGTGCTGGCGGAGATCGCGCGGGAGGAGGGCCACCGGCTGAAGGTGGTGGCCCTGGACGTGGACGAGAACCCGTCCACCACCAACGCCTACGGAGTGCTCTCGATGCCGACGCTGATGCTGTTCCGCGCGGGCGAGCCGGTGCGGTCGCTGGTGGGGGCCCGCAGCAAGCGGCGGCTACTGGAGGAGTTCGGCGAAGCGCTCTGACCCCGCGGCTGACGCGATCTGACGGGCACCGGAGCCTCGGCCGAACCGCCCCTGCTACGTTGGCCGGACATGACCACCAGCGGGGGCGGCCCCAGCGGCCGTGAGCGGTCATCAGGCGGCAGTCAAGTGGCCATCGGGCGGCCATCAGTGGGGACGGAAAAGGTGAGGTCAGCGGTGCGCGTCCTGGTGCAGGGGAAACCCGTCGACTCCTATCCGGCGCTGCCTCCCGAGGCTGAGCGCGGTTCCCCACGCCGGATCACCGAGGTCGGTGAGGAGGTGCTGCGCCGCTCCTGCCGCGAGGTGACCGAGTTCGGCACCCCCGAGCTGAGCGCCCTCATCGACGACATGTTCCTCACCATGTACATCGCGGACGGCGCCGGGCTGGCCGCCAACCAAGTCGACGTCGATCTACGGCTGTTCGTCTACGACTGCCCCGACGACCACGGCGTACGGCACATCGGCCACATCATCAACCCCGTCCTGGACCAGCCCGACCCGGCCCACCGGCTGCTCATCGAGGAGGCCGAGGGCTGTCTGTCCGTACCGGGTGCGCGGATGGACGTACCGCGCACCGACCACACCGTGGTCCGCGGCGTCGACCAGTACGGCGAGCCGCTGGTGATCGAGGGCACCGGCTACTTCGCCCGGTGTCTGCAGCACGAGGCCGACCACCTCTCGGGGCACCTCTACATCGACCGGCTCTCCAAACGCGACCGTAAGGACGCACTGCGGCAGATGGCGGCCCGCCACGAGGAGGTCCTTGCCCGCCGCGCGGAGAAGGCGAAGGACCTGGGCCACCAGCTCCAGCCCTGACCGCTCCGGCCCAGCCGGCCCGGCCCCGGCCGCCGCTCACCGCGGCCACTGCGCGCGGCTCCTCCGGCCGCGCGTCACCGTGAGATGCGGGCTTCGATGCCGTCGAGCAGGAAGTCGAGGCCCATCCGGAAGGTGTGGTCGGCGTCCAGGTGGGCGGCATCGCGCACCACCGTGGCCAGCGCGGGGAATCGGCCGGTGGCGAAGGCCCGCTTCAGATAGGGCCCGAGCGAGGCCTGCCAGCGCTTCTCGTCCATCCCGGTGGCCCGCTCGGCACGCCGCTCGGCGATCTCCCGGCGCACCGCGCCGATCACATACGCGTTGACCGCGCCGACCACCGGCATGATGGCGTCCACGTCGATGCCGTCCAGTGCGGCCACCACGGTCTCCCCGGTGGCCAGCGCGTGCGGCCCGAGCTGGGGTCGGCCGCCCAGGAGATCGGCGAGCCATTCGTGCTCATGAGCGGCGTGCCGAGTGGCTTCGGCGAGCGACCGGAGCACCTCCCGCCAGCCGTCTCCGACCGGCCGGATCTCGGCATAGGCGGCGTCGACCATCAGGTCGAGCAACTCCTCCTTGCTGGCGATATAGCCGTACAGCCGCATCGGACGGACGTCCAGCGCGGTGGCGACCTTGCGCAGCGACACCGCGTCCAGGCCGTCAGCGTCGGCCAGTTGGATCGCCGCCCGCACGATCCGCTCCCGGCTCAGCGGGGCCGGGACGGGTCGATCCGGCGGCTCCGGCCTCTCCCACACCAACATGCCGCTCACCATACATCGCATCGATTCGATACAGTGTATCTTTCAGTACGGTGTATCGAAGGGGGAGGCAACCAGCCATGACCATTGCCATCGTCGGAGCGGGCCTCGGCGGCCTGGCTCTCGCCCGGGTGCTGTACGTGAACGGCATGGATTCCGTCGTCTACGAACGCGAAACGTCACGCGCTGCGCGCGGTCAGGGCGGCATGCTCGACATCCACTCAGGCCAGCGGGCGCTGCGCGAGGCCGGTCTGATCGACGAGTTCCGCGCGATTGCCCGTGGTGAGGGCCAGGACATGCGACTTCTCGAGCCGGACGGCACCCTGCTGCTCCAGGAGGACACGCCCGACGACGCCCCGCTGGAGCGACCCGAGGTCGACCGCGCCGATCTGCGCGACCTGCTGCTGGAATCCCTTCCCGAAGGCGTGGTGCGCTGGGGGCACGCGTACACATCCGCCGACGGGGGCCTGCTGCACTTCGCCGACGGCAGCAGTGCGCCGTACGACCTGCTGGTCGGCGCGGACGGCGCACAGTCCCGGGTGCGCGCGCTGCTCACCGACGCCCGACCGACGCACATCGGCCAGAACATCGTTGAGGTCGGCATTCCCGATATCGACCGCACCCACCCCGACCTCGCGGCGATGATCGGGCGCGGCAACTACTGGGTGCTCGGCGACGGACTGTCCCTGGCGGCGCAGCGCAACGGCGACGGCCGCGTTCGCATCGGCCTCAGCTTCTACCACACCGCCGCGGACTGGCTCGCCACCAGTGGGATCCCGTTCGACGACCCGGCCGCCGCCCGGACGCGGCTGATCGAACTGCTCCCCGGGTGGGACGCACGGTTCACCGCGCTGATCGCGGCCTGTGACGACACGGTCGTGCCGCGGCCGATCACCACCCTCCCGGTCGGCCTGACCTGGCCGTCGGCGCCAGACGTCACGCTGCTCGGCGATGCCGCGCATCTGATGCCGCCGGTGGGAGAGGGCGCCAACATGGCGCTGCTCGACGGCGCCCTGCTCGGTCTCGCGCTGGCCGCCCATCCGGATGACTTTCCCGCCGCCGTCAGAGAATACGAACGCGAGATGTTCGAACGCACCGGCGCTGCCGCCCGGATGTCCGCGGACATCCAGGAATTGCTGATGTCGCCGGACGCCGCCCAGAAAATGCTCGCGTTCTTCCAACCCGGCTGAAGGCGGCCACCTATCAGCGGCTGCTGGCACCTCCACTGCAGCGGCACCTCCGGACGGTGGGTGAACCGCTGTACGAGCGTGGGGAACAGGTAGTGCGTCGCCCCTGCGGCCAGGTTCTCTCGAAGCCAGTCGACCGGGAGGCGCTGGCTGAAGCCGTGCGTGGCGGTCATGTCGAGATGATGCCAAGAGGCCCGCGGCGCAGGGAGATCAGTGGGGCCGGGAGCTCAGCGGTGCCGGGACGCGATCCGCCGACGGGCAGGGCCCCAGACTTCCTCGAACTCCTCGGAGGTAAGTTCCTCGGGGTCATGGCCTTCCCATTCCGAGACGGGCAGCTCGGCCGTGCTCCCGAACCTGCTGTCGTACTCGTCCAGGCGGCCTGCGTCGCAGGCCCGCTGCCACTCGGCGAGGGACGCGGCCGCGACCGGGGTCAGCTCGGGCCCTTCGAGTTCGACCTGCCGGAGCACCCAGCCCTCCCCATCGACCTCGAAGTAGAACCAGATGTCTTCCTCGTCCCAGTAGCAGCGCATCCATGTGGTCACCGGGCCATGATGCCGGGCCCGACGCGCCTCCCCGCCCCGCTTTGGCGCATGGCTGGACGCTTGGGCTCGTGGCTGGGTGCTCGCGCTCATGGCTGGGCGATGAATCCCGCTGACCGAGATCCCGGCCCGCGATCCAAGCCGCCGCGCAGCGGGGGGTGTCAGGTCTGGGCCATGTCCACGAAGCGGGAGTAGTGACCCTGGAAGGCGACCGTGATCGTGGCCGTCGGGCCGTTGCGGTGCTTGGCGACGATCAGGTCCGCCTCGCCCGCGCGCGGCGACTCCTTCTCGTAGGCGTCCTCGCGGTGGAGCAGGATGACCATGTCCGCGTCCTGCTCGATGGATCCACTCTCGCGGAGGTCCGAGACCATCGGCTTCTTGTCCGTGCGCTGCTCGGGGCCCCGGTTGAGCTGGGAGAGCGCGATGACGGGCACTTCCAGCTCCTTGGCCAGCAGCTTCAGGTTCCGCGACATGTCCGAGACCTCCTGCTGGCGGCTCTCGGGGCGCCGGGCGCCGCCGGACTGCATCAGCTGCAGGTAGTCGATGACGACCAGCTGGAGGTCATTGCGCTGCTTGAGGCGGCGGCACTTGGCGCGGATCTCCATCATCGACAGGTTCGGGGAGTCGTCGATGAAGAGCGGGGCCTGGGAGACGTCCGGCATCCGGCGGGCCAGCCGGGTCCAGTCCTCGTCGGTCATGCTGCCGGAGCGCATGTGGTGGAGCGCCACTCGAGCCTCGGCGGAGAGCAGCCGCATGGCGATCTCGTTGCGCCCCATCTCCAGGGAGAAGATGACGCTCGGCATGGCGTGCTTGATGGAGCAGGCGCGCGCGAAGTCGAGGGCCAGGGTGGACTTGCCCATGGCGGGGCGGGCGGCGATGACGACCATCTGGCCCGGGTGCAGCCCGTTGGTCAGGGAGTCCAGGTCGGTGAAGCCGGTGGGCACGCCGGACATCTGTCCGCTGCGCGAGCCGATCGCCTCGATCTCGTCGAGCGCGCCCTCCATGATGTCGCCGAGCGGGAGGTAGTCCTCGCTGGTGCGCTGCTCGGTGACGGCGTAGATCTCCGCCTGGGCGTTGTTGACGATCTCATCGACGTCACCGTCCGCCGCGTATCCCATCTGGGTGATGCGGGTGCCCGCCTCGACCAGGCGGCGCAGCACGGCGCGCTCGTGGACGATCTCCGCGTAGTACTCGGCGTTGGCGGCGGTGGGCACCGACTGGACGAGGGTGTGGAGGTACGAGGCGCCGCCGACCCGGGCGATCTCGCCGCGCTTGGTCAGCTCCGCGGCGACGGTGATCGGGTCGGCGGGCTCGCCCTTGGCGTAGAGGTCCAGGATGGCCTGGTAGACGGTCTCATGGGCGGGCCGGTAGAAGTCATGGCCCTTGAGGACCTCCACCACATCGGCGATGGCGTCCTTGGAGAGCAGCATGCCGCCGAGGACGGACTGCTCGGCGTCGAGGTCCTGGGGTGGAACGCGCTCGAAGCCGGAGCCCTCCCAGGGGGAGCCGCCGCCTCCGTCGCGGTCGCCGCCGTCGCGGCCCCGGCCGCCGCCGTCACCGCGGCGGAAGCGGGGGGACGGGAACCGGTCGGACGAGCCGGAGTCCGCCCAGGGGTCGTCCATGGGCTCGGGCACGCTCACACCGCCACCTCCTCCCGTCCGCGAAGCGAACCTTGCTGTGCCCGTCCTTCTTACGGCACGGCTATGACACAACTGAGCGGCCGGCTTTCCGGACACGGCGCATCGGAGGCTGGGGTTTCCAGGGCCGGATCGGGTGGCGGGCGCCGGACCACGGTAGGCCCGTCGGGACCGCCAGCCAACTTGGTTATCCACAGGGCATGTGGATGATGGGATCCATCCTGTGGGTAAGTCGCGCGAACCTGTGCACGGGCCGGGGGACAGTGCTGTGGACAAACACACAATCACCTCGAGAGGCCAAGCCTGACCTGCGGTTTCTCTATCCAGTGGCTGTGTAGAAGAAAAACTTCCGCCCCTAGCGCAAGATCACGACAAAGGGCGCAGAGAAGATCGTCGCGCGCGCCGCCTTGTAAGGACCGGAGGCAGCTTGTGTCTCTTACCTGTGGACGATTACATTGCCCTCATGACACAGGCCCCCACGAGCGCGCGGAGCACCCCGCGCCACCACGACCGCGAGATCATCGCACTCGCGCTTCCCGCCTTCGGCGCACTCGTGGCGGAACCCCTCTTCGTCATGGTCGACAGTGCCGTCGTCGGCCATCTGGGCACCGCCCAGCTGGCCGGTCTGGGCGTCGCCGCGGCCCTGCTCGCCACCGCCGTCAACATCTTCGTCTTCCTCGCCTACGCCACCACCGCGGCGGTGGCCCGCCGGGTCGGCGCGGGCGACCTCGCCGGGGCGATACGCCAGGGCATGGACGGCATCTGGCTCGCCCTGCTGCTCGGCGCCGCCATCATCGCCGTCGCCCTTCCCGCCGCCCCCGCCCTGGTCGACCTCTTCGGCGCCTCGGACACCGCCGCGCCCTACGCCATCACCTATCTGCGGATCAGCACCCTCGGCATCCCCGCGATGCTGGTGGTGCTCGCCGCCACCGGCGTGCTGCGCGGCCTCCAGGACACCCGTACCCCGCTGTACGTCGCCATCGGCGGCTTCGGGGCCAACGCCGCGCTGAACGCCGCCCTGGTCTATGGGGTCGGGCTGGGCATCGCGGGCTCGGCCTGGGGCACGGTGATCGCCCAGAACGCCATGGCCGCCGTCTACCTCGCGGTCGTCATCCGGGGCGCACGCCGCCATGGCACCTCGCTGCGGCCCGATGCCGCGGGGATCAGGGCCTGTGCCCACGCCGGGGCGCCACTGCTGATCCGTACGCTCTCGCTGCGCGCCGTGATGCTGATCGCGACGGCCGTGGCGGCCCGCCTCGGCGACACCGATATCGCCGCCCATCAGATCGTGCTCACCCTGTGGAGCCTGCTGGCGTTCGCCCTGGACGCCATCGCCATCGCGGGCCAGGCGATCATCGGACGCCATCTGGGCGCCGGTGACGAGGAGGGGGCACGGGCCGCCTGCCGTCGCATGGTGCGGTGGGGCGTCGCTTCCGGCGTGGCGCTGGGCCTGCTGGTCGTCGCCTCCCGGCCGCTGTTCATCCCCCTGTTCACCACCGATTCCGCGGTACGGGACGCCCTGCTGCCCGCCCTGCTGGTCACGGCCCTCATCCAGCCGGTCTCGGGAGTGGTCTTCGTCCTCGACGGCGTGCTGATGGGCGCGGGCGACGGGCCGTATCTGGCCTGGGCGATGATCGCCACCCTGGCCGTCTTCGCTCCGGTGGCGCTGCTGGTGCCCTCGCTCGGCGGGGGCCTGACCGCGCTGTGGTGCACCATGGCGCTGATGATGTCGGTCCGGATGGCGACCCTGTGGCTGCGCACCCGCTCCGGCCGCTGGATCGTCACCGGCGCGGTACGGGGCTGAGCCCATGCCCCGCCGTCCAGCCCCGACACGGCGGAGGGCAGCGCGGCGAACGGCAGCGCGTCGGAAGGTCGGCACGGATGGGGGCCGACACGGGAGTGGTAGAAGGCTGGCGCACGGCGGAGGGCCGCACCCCACACAACGGGGATGCGGCCCTCCGGTGCACTGTGCACGGCGCCGACGGCGACCGTCACGGCCGTCGTCGTCAGGCGGCGACGACCTCGACGCCGACCTTGGCGGCAACCTCGGCGTGCAGACGGACCGAGACCTGATGCGCGCCCAGGGTCTTGATCGGGGCCTGCACCTCGATGCGGCGCTTGTCGACATCCGGGCCACCCGCGTCCTTGATCGCCGAAGCGATGTCGGCCGGGGTGACAGAGCCGAACAGCCGACCAGCATCGCCGGCACGGGTCTTCAGACGCACCTTGACGCTCTCGAGCTGAGCCTTGACCTCATTGGCCTGCTCGATCGTGGCGATCTCGCGGATGCGACGACCGCGGCGGATCTGCTCGACGTCCTTCTCGCCGCCCTTGGTCCAGCGAAGCGCCAGACCACGCGGGACCAGATAGTTACGGGCGTAACCGTCCTTGACGTCCACGACATCACCGGCGGTGCCGAGGCCGGAGACCTCGTGGGTGAGGATGATCTTCATGAGTCAGTCACCCTTCCCTTATCGCGCGGTGGAGGTGTAGGGCAGCAGCGCCATCTCACGGCTGTTCTTCACGGCCGTGGCGACGTCACGCTGGTGCTGGGTGCAGTTGCCGGTGACCCGGCGGGCACGGATCTTGCCGCGGTCGGAGATGAACTTCCGCAGCAGGTTCGTGTCCTTGTAGTCGACGTAGGAGATCTTCTCCTTGCAGAACACGCAAACCTTCTTCTTAGGCTTGCGAGCAGGCGGCTTCGCCATTGTCTCTCTCCAGTGTGATCAAGAAGTGTGTGCTGGTCGCCCTGACCAGACCGCGCGCTGTTTCACGTGAAACAACGCCTCGGGTCTAGAAGGGCGGCTCGTCCGAGTAGCCCCCGGAGTTGCCGGAGCCGCCGCCCCAGCCACCACCACCGCCGCCCTGGCCACCGGCCGGAGCGCCGGTCGCCCACGGGTCGTCGGCCGGAGCGCCGCCGCCCTGCTGCTGGCCGCCGCCGCTGGGGCCGCCGCCCCAGCCGCCGCCCTGGCCACCGCCGCCACCGCCGCCGTAACCACCCTGACCACCGCGACCGGTGGTCTTGGTGACCTTGGCTGTGGCGTTGCGCAGGCTGGCGCCGACCTCGTCGACATCCAGCTCATAGACCGTGCGCTTGATCCCCTCGCGGTCCTCATAGGACCGCTGCTTCAGACGGCCCTGCACGATGACGCGCATGCCGCGCTGAAGGGACTCGGCCACGTTCTCCGCGGCCTGCCGCCACACCGAGCACGTGAGGAAGAGGCTCTCGCCGTCCTTCCACTCGTTGGTCTGCCGGTCGAAGGTACGGGGAGTGGACGCGACGCGGAACTTCGCGACCGCCGCACCGGACGGGGTGAAACGCAGCTCGGGGTCATCGACGAGATTGCCGACGACCGTGATGACGGTCTCGCCTGCCATTGGGGGAACCTCTCGGCGGGTACTGCTGGGCTGCTTGCTACTCGTTGCGATTCGGCCCCGATGACCGCTGAACGCTTACGCGGTCAGTGGGTCTCGGGACGGAGGACCTTGGTCCGGAGGACCGACTCGTTCAGGTTCAGCTGGCGGTCGAGCTCCTTGACGACCGCGGGCTCGGCCTGCAGGTCGATGACCGAGTAGATGCCCTCGGGCTTCTTCTTGATCTCGTACGAGAGACGACGACGGCCCCAGGTGTCGACCTTCTCAACCTTGCCGTCGCCCTCACGGACAACGGAGAGGAAGTTCTCGATCAGCGGGGAGACAGCGCGCTCCTCGAGATCGGGGTCGAGGATGACCATCACCTCGTAGTGACGCATGTGGAACCCACCTCCTTTGGACTCAGCGGCCACGGTCGTTCCGTGGCAGGAGGGTCGTGATGCGTATCCGCTTCGGCGTCGGTACAGACACCACCGCGGACGGTACACAGTACCCGGCACCGGCCGCCCGCTTGAAATCCGGGCGTCTTGGCCCGCAATCTGTACACATCGGGTGTGAGCGGCGTAACAGTTCGCCGCCCTGCTCTATGGGCCTACCTGGAGGTGCCCCATGGCACAGGCAGCACGATCCCACCACGGCTTGCTCAGCTTCCTGGACACCGACGGCAAGTCGCATCCCGTAGAGAACACGGTCGCCGTGGTGACCGTGGTGATCGGCGTGATCGCCTTTGTCACGGCTCATTTCCCTCACCTCCACCTGGTCAGCTCGTGGGTCGGGCTGATCGGGATGATCAGCGGTGCCTGGGGCCAACTGAGGTCCGTGACCACCGGTGAGCGGTTCCTGCTGATCATCGGGCTCGGTGCCGCCGGGGTCGGCTTCTATCTGGGCATGGCACATGGAGGGCTCTTCGGCGGCGTGCTGGGCTGAGCCGCGCGGAGCCCGGTTCTCCCCGGGCCCGAACGGGGTGTGTCCCGGTCGCAGTAGGCTTCGGCGCGAGAGCCGGAGCCCCGACCCTGGGGACAAACCTGCCGAGGAGCGCCCCACATGAGCCTGACCCTGAGGACGATCAGCCGAGAGCAGCATCTGGCGTACATCCAGAGCCTGTCGGCGGCAAGCCACATGCAGGTGCCTGCATGGGCTGACGTCAAGTCGGAGTGGCGCTCGGAGAACCTCGGCTGGTTCGACGCCACGGGTCAGCTCGTCGGCGCCGGTCTCGTCCTCTACCGCCAGCTGCCCAAGATCAAGCGCTATCTCGCCTATCTCCCCGAGGGCCCGGTCATCAACTGGTACGCCCCCAATCTGGAGGACTGGCTGCGCCCGATGCTCGCGCATCTGAAGCAGCAGGGCGCCTTCTCCGTGAAGATGGGCCCGCCGGTCGTCATCCGCCGCTGGGATTCCGCCGCGATCAAGTCCGGCATCCAGAGCCCCGACGTCAAGCGGCTGCGCGATATCGAGGCCACCTTCATCGAGCCGCGCGCCTTCGAGGTGGCCGAGCGGCTGCGGCGGATGGGCTGGCAGCAGGGCGAGGACGGCGGGGCCGGCTTCGGTGACGTCCAGCCCCGGTATGTCTTCCAGGTGCCGCTGGAGAACCGCTCCCTGGAGGATGTCCACAAGGGCTTCAACCAGCTGTGGCGCCGCAACATCAAGAAGGCCGAGAAGGCCGGTGTCGAGGTCGTCCAGGGCGGCTACGAGCATCTCGCCGAGTGGCAGCGGCTCTATGAGATCACCGCGGAGCGCGACCACTTCCGGCCGCGGCCGCTCAGCTACTTCCAGCGCATGTGGACGGCCCTCAACACCGAGGACCCCAACCGGATGCGGCTGTACTTCGCGATGCACGAGAACGAGGCCGTGGCCGCCGCCACGATGCTGATCGTCGGCGGCCATGTCTGGTACTCCTACGGCGCCTCCGCCAACCACAAGCGCGAGGTCCGGCCCTCGAACGCGATGCAGTGGCGGATGCTCCGCGACGCCTACGCACTGGGCGCGACCGTCTATGACCTGCGCGGCATCAGCGACTCCCTCGATGAGACGGATCATCTCTTCGGCCTGATCCAGTTCAAGGTGGGCACCGGCGGGCAGGCTGCCGAATACCTCGGCGAGTGGGACTTCCCGCTCAACAAGTTCCTGCACAAGGCGCTCGACATCTACATGTCGCGCCGCTGACCACGATCCGCTGTTTCCCATACCTCCAATACACCGCGGCTACGAGAAAGGTTCCGTGACCGGTCAATGGCGCTCACCCTCTACGTCGACACCGCTCGCTGGCGGGCGCATCAGCAAACGGTGATCCAGCAGTTCCCGGGGATAGTCCCGGTCTGCAAAGGCAACGGCTACGGCTTCGGCCATGAGCGGCTGGCCGAGGAAGCCGCCCGCTTCGGCAGCGACATCCTCGCGGTCGGAACCACGTACGAGGCCGCCCGGATGAAGGACTTCTTCAGCGGTGACCTGCTCGTGCTCACCCCCTTCCGCCGCGGTGAGGAGCCGGTGCCGCTGCCGGACCGGGTGATCCGTTCGGTCTCGTCGGTCGACGGCGTCTACGGCCTGGTGAACGCGCGCGTGGTCATCGAGGTCATGAGCAGCATGAAGCGGCACGGCGTCACCGAGGAGGACCTGCCCAAGCTGCACGCCGCGATAGAGAACGTCCGGCTGGAGGGGTTCGCCATCCACCTCCCGCTCGACCGCACCGACGGCCTGGACGCGGTCGAGGAGGTCATCGCCTGGATGGACCGGCTGCGGGCGGCGCGGCTGCCGCTGCACACCATGTTCGTCAGCCACCTCAAGGCCGAGGAACTGGCCCGGCTCCAGCAGCAGTTCCCGCAGACCCGCTTCCGGGCGCGGATCGGCACCCGGCTGTGGCTGGGCGACCACGACGCGACGGAGTACCGGGGCTCGGTGCTCGACGTCACCCGGGTCGCGAAGGGTGACCGCTTCGGCTACCGCCAGCAGAAGGCCGCCTCCGACGGCCATCTGGTCGTGGTCGCGGGCGGCACCTCGCACGGCGTCGGTCTGGAGGCGCCCAAGGCGCTGCACGGGGTGATGCCCCGCGCCAAGGGGGTCGCCCGCGCCGGTCTGGCGACCGTCAACCGCAATCTCTCGCCGTTCGTGTGGGCGGGCAAGCAGCGGTGGTTCGCCGAGCCGCCGCATATGCAGGTGTCCATCCTGTTCGTGCCCAGTGAGGTCCAGGCACCCGAGGTGGGGGATCAGCTGGTGGCCCATCTGCGGCACACCACGACGCAGTTCGACCGGCTGCTCGACCGCTGAGCCCGCAGCGGGTGGGGCTCCGCACCGCCGGGAGGGGTTCCGGTCCTGGGCTCACTCCCGGTGGACGCCCCAGTCCACCAGCGCCGCGCTCTCCGCGCGGGCCCCGCGCCGCGCCTCTCCGAGCACGAACGCGTCGGGGGCACGGTCCAGCACGCCTCCCCCTGGATCATCCGACCCGTCCCAGCGCACCGGGTCCCGCTCCGGCACCAACGCGTCCCGGACGATGAGGGCGCACAGATAGAGCGTCCCCAGCAGATGGACGGCGATCGCCAGCTGATAGCCCTCCGCGGGCAGTCCCCGGTGCTGGTCGCCGCTGCCCGTGTACGCGAGGTACATCCAGATCCCCAGGAAGTACATGACCTCGCACGCCTGCCAGATCAGGAAGTCCCGCCAGCGCGGCCTGGCCAGCGCGGCCAGCGGGATCAGCCACAGCACGTACTGCGGTGAGTAGACCTTGTTGGTGAGCACGAACGCCGCGACGATCAGGAAGGACAGCTGGGCCAGGCGCGGACGGCGCGGGGCGCACAGGGCGAGCGCCGCCACTCCGAGGCAGGCCAGGACCATCAGACCGGTCCCGTAGGTGTTGACGTCCTCCAGGGAGTTCCCGGTGCGCTGCGAGATGATCAGCCATACGGAGCCGAAGTCCACGGGGCGCTCCTGGCTGAAGGTGTAGAACATCTTCCAGCCGTCGCGGATGTGCGGACCGCCCTGCGTGCTGACCATCACGGGAAGGTTCACCACGAGCCAGGCGGCCAGGGCTCCGCCCGCGGCCGTCCAGAAGGTCCGCAGCCGGCCCGCCCGCAGGCAGAGCAGCAGCAGCGGACCGAGCAGCAGCCCGGGGTAGAGCTTGGCGGCCGTCGCCAGGCCCAGCAGCACACCGGCGGCCAGCGGGCGGCTGCGGGACCACATCAGCATGGCGGCGGCCGTAAGGGCGACGGCGAACAGGTCCCAGTTGATGGTGGCCGTGAGCGCGAAGGCCGGGGCCAGGGCGACCAGCAGCGCGTCCCAGGGACGGCGGCGGTGCGTACGGGCCACACAGACCGCGATGACCGCGGTGCAGACCATCAGCATGCCCGCGTTGACCAGCCAGTAGATCTGCTCCCGGTCCTGGATGGAGCCGCCGTGCGGGGTCATCCAGGAGGCGACCTCCATGAAGAGGCCGGTGAGGACCGGGTACTCCAGGTACTCCATCCCGCCCGAGACGCTGTCCGGTATCCGGTCGAAGTACGGAACCAGGTCGAGGGCGAAGCCGCGGCCGTTGTAGAGGTGCGGTATGTCGGAGTAGCAGGCGTGGGTGTACTGGGCGGTGGCCCCGTAGAACCAGCCGCCGTCGTAGCACGGCAGCTTCTGCGCCATGCCCAGGGCGAACATGCCGATGGCGACGATCGCCACGATCCGCACCGGGGTCCACCAGCTCGTGCCGAGCAGGGCCCGGCGCCCGGTCGGCCCACCGATCAGCTCGCTGCCGGCGGCGGCCACCGGGTCCTCGGCCGTCGGCCGTACGGGCTGGGCCTGTGGGTCGTCGCGCACGCTCATGGCCCCCATCCTGCCGCACGGGCCCCGCAGGAGGAGTCAGGACCGCCCCAGCGGCCGCTGAGCGCGCCGCGGACGCCCGGGTGGCTACCCAGCCGGGGCGAGGCGTACCAGAGGCGCAGAGGGCCGTCCAAGGCCCGCAACGGGGCCGGCCGCGCCGGAGCGGGTTCGCTCCGGCGCGGCCGGTGAGGGGTGAACGGTCGTACGGGACGGTGGGCTATTCCTCCCTGCGGGCCCCGGACGGGCCGCCGAACAGGCCGCCTGGGCCGCCCGGATCCTCCGTCGTCGGCGTCGTGGACGGATCTCCCGGGCCGCCGTCCGCGCCTCCGTTCTGGTTGCCGCCGTTGTCGTTGCAGTCCAGATCCAGCGGGTCACAGGTACCGGTCGGGGTCGGGCTGCCGGGCGGCGTCTCCGAGGGGGACTCCGTCGGAGTCTCCGTAGGCGTCTCCGACGGGGACTCGGTCGGCTTCTCGGTCGTCGGGGTCGGGCTCGGGCTCGCGTCCTCGCCGAAGACCTTCTCGCCGATCGGGGTGGCCGCGGGGAAGTCCTTGGCCGGCACGCCCTTCAGGGCACCGCGCATGTAGTCGGCCCAGATCTCCGCCGGGAACGACGCACCGTGGATCGTCTGCTGGCCGCCCACACCGCGCATGGACAGGAACTTCTGGCTCTTGGCCTGGTCGTTCACCCGCCACATGCCGATCGCGGTGGACAGCTGCGGGGTGTAGCCGGAGAACCAGGCCGACTTGTTCTCGTCGGTGGTTCCGGTCTTGCCCGCGACCGGACGGCCGATCTTGGCCGAGGTACCGGTGCCGTGCTGGACCACGTTCTCCAGGACGTCGGTGACGTTGTTCGCCACGTTCGAGTCGAACGCCCGCTTGACCTCGGCTTCCTGCTTGTGGTCGTAGACGGTGCCGTTCTTGTCCTCGACCCGCTCCACCGAGTACGGATCGGCCTGCTGACCGCTGGCCGCGAAGGTGGCGTACGCCCCGGCGAGCCGGATGGCGCTGGGTGCGGAGGTGCCGAGCGAGAACGTCGGGGTGATCGAGGACAGCTGTTCCTTGCTGAGGCCCGCGTTCAGGGCCGCGTCCCGCACCTTGTCGGTGCCGACGTCCATGCCCAGCTGGATGAACGGGGTGTTCACCGAATACTGCATCGCGGTGCGCAGGCTGATCGGGCCCTTGTCCTCGTCACCGTCGTTCCGCTGGTGCCACTCCTTGCCGTCCTTGTCGTGCCAGACGGTCCCGTCGTAGTCCCGCAGGGTCACCTTGTTGTCGCCGTTGTAGACACTGCTCGGCGAGACCCGGGTGCGTTCGGAATCGGGTTGGTCCCGTTGGCCCTTCGGATCGCGGGCGCCATTGGTCATCGCGGCGGCCATCACGAAGGGCTTGAAGGTCGAGCCCACCTGAACACCGGTGTAGTCGGCGTTGTTGCGGTAGTGCTCCAGGGCGTTCTTGCCGCCGTAGATGGCCACGATCTTGCCCGTCTTGGGCTCCACCGAGGCGCCGCCGAACTGGACGTGCTTGTCCACGGCGCGGTCATTCGGCTTGATGTTCTCCTTGGAGACCTTCTCGACCGCCCGGGTCAGCTCACCGATCTTCTTCTGGTCGAAGGTGGTGTGGATCTGATAGCCGCCCTTGTCCAACTGTGACTTGTTGATGCCGGTGTTGGCGACGATGTAGTTGTCCGCGAGATCGGTGAGGTAGCCGATTTGGCCCTGCTTGTTCGTGGCCACCTTGGGGTCCTGTGGCATCGGGAAGTCTCTGCCGATCCACTTCTGGGCCTCGGCCTTGCTCATCCTGTGCGTGGCGACCTCACGCCGCAGAGTCCACTCCCAGCGCTGCTTGGCGCGCTTGGTGTTGGCCTCCTTGGTGGCGGCGGCGCCATAGCCGCCGTTGGGGTCGTAGAGGTTGGGGCCGTTGAGCGTCGCGGCCAGGAAGGCGCTCTGGCTGGGCGTCAGCTTCGCGCAGTCCTGGTCGAAGTAGGCGCGGGCGGCCGCCTGGCAGCCGTAGGCACCGCGCCCGTAGTACGCGGTGTTCAGATAGCTCCCGAGGATGTAGTCCTTGTCCTTGGTCGCGCCCACCTTTATGGAGATGAACAGCTCCTTGACCTTGCGCGTGAGCGTCTGTGACTGGTCCAGGTAGGTGTTCTTCACGAACTGCTGGGTGATGGTCGAACCACTCTGGGTCGCTCCACCCTTCGCCATGTTGACGACCGCGCGGGCGATACCCATCGGGTCGACGCCGCTGTCCTCGTAGAAGCTGGCGTTCTCCGCGGAGATCACCGCGTTCTGCATGGACTTGGGGATCTTGCTGAGGGGGACGATCTGACGGTTGAGGTCACCACCGCCGGAGACCACCATCTGCTTGCCGTTCGCCCAGTAGTAGACGTTCTTCTGGGTCTGGGACGCGGCCTGGGCGGTCGGCACCTCCACCAGCCACAGACCTATGCCGACGGCGCCGACCAGCACGGCGAAGAAGAAGATGAAGGTCCCCGTCACCAGCCTCCAGGACGGGATCCAGCGCCGGAAACCCGACCGCCCGCCCCGCGGATAGTCGATGAAGCGCTTTTTGCCGGGGCGCCCATCGCCCCCCTGGCCGCCGCCGGTCCCCCGCCGGCCGCCTCCGCGACCGCCATGGCCCGCGCCGGCCGAGCTCGCCTCGGATCCTCGTCTACGGCCACCGCTGCGCTGGGCGGCCCGGCGGGCCGCCGCGCGGCCCCCGTAAGGACGCTCTTCCCCCTGCGGGGTGGCGCCCGACCCGGCTGCGGCGTTGTGCGTCGGTGCTGCGCGGCGGCCGGACGACTGCTGTCCGGCTCGCCGGGCCGCTGCTCGTCCGCCACCTTGGGGCTGCGGCGGCTTGCGACGGTGCTCGCTCATGGAACGACTTCTCCTCGGGCAGGCGCTATCGCCTGAAAGCGGCAGATGGCTTCCGGTCCCCCCAATGTGCGAACCGGTCGCACCAGGCAACCGGACGCACTGCATCCGGGACGAGGACGCATCGCGGCGTCACTTGGTTCCCATAGGTCTGCATGGCGAACAGAGTACGCACGGTCAAAACCCGCCCAGCCGTCACCTTCACTCCATAACCGTCAGATTGAGTGTCTCGAATTGATGATGTGACGGCCTTCACCGTGGTCCCTCTTGTCCCACCCCGAGCACGGTTCTATCGTCTTGATGTATCGAGTCGATACATCAGCTCGACATAGCGGGCCCGAACGAGAGGGGAGGCGGGGAATGAGCAGACGCTCCGGCGTCCTGGAGTTCGCCGTCCTCGGCCTGCTGCGCGAGTCGCCGATGCACGGATACGAACTGCGGAAGCGGCTCAACACCTCCCTCGGGGTGTTCCGAGCGTTCAGCTACGGCAGTCTCTATCCCTGCCTCAAGACGCTGGTCGCCAACGGCTGGTTGATCGAGGAATCCGGTATCGCCTCCCAGGACGCTCTCTCGGCGCCCCTCTCCGGCCGCCGGGCCAAGATCGTCTACCGGCTCACGGCGGCGGGGAAGGAACGGTTCGAGGAGCTGCTCTCCCACACCGGGCCGGACGCCTGGGAGGACGAGCACTTCGGCGTCCGGTTCGCCTTCTTCGGCCAGACGTCACGGGACGTCAGGATGCGGGTGCTGGAAGGGCGGCGCAGCCGCCTGGAGGAGCGCCTGGACAAGATGCGCGCCGCCATGGCCCGCACCCGGGAGCGCCTGGACGACTACACCCTCGAGCTGCAGCGACACGGAATGGAGTCGGTGGAGCGCGAGGTGCGCTGGCTGAACGAGCTGATCGAGAGCGAGCGGGCCGGGCGCGATCGGCGCGACGGCACCGCCGGGCAGGACCGGACGACCGAGCGGGACGAGGACCGGCCGCCACAGCAGGACCAGTCACAGGACCAGTCAGAAGATGCGGACGGCCCGCCCCGGCACCGGGGTGGTTCCCAGCCGGATCCGTCCGATGACACCGCCAAGTGAGGCCCGGCATCCGCGGGGCCTCGTCCAGTACACACAGGGAGCAACCGGAATGGGTTCGGTTCGTGTAGCCATCGTCGGTGTGGGCAACTGCGCCGCCTCGCTGGTGCAGGGCGTCGAGTACTACAAGGACGCCGACCCGGACACCCGCGTGCCGGGTCTGATGCACGTGCAGTTCGGCGACTACCACGTGAAGGACGTGGAGTTCGTGGCCGCCTTCGACGTGGACGCGAAGAAGGTCGGCCTGGACCTCGCGGACGCCATCGGCGCCAGTGAGAACAACACCATCAAGATCTGCGACGTGCCGACCGCCGGTGTCCAGGTCCAGCGCGGCCACACGCTCGACGGACTCGGCAAGTACTACCGCCAGACCATCGACGAGTCCGACGAGGCCCCGGTCGACGTCGTCCAGGTCCTCAAGGACAAGCAGGTCGACGTTCTGGTCTGCTACCTCCCGGTCGGCTCCGAGGACGCCGCCAAGTACTACGCCCAGTGCGCCATCGACGCGAAGGTCGCCTTCGTCAACGCGCTCCCGGTCTTCATCGCCGGTACCAAGGAGTGGGCGGACAAGTTCACCGAGGCCGGGGTGCCGATCGTCGGTGACGACATCAAGTCGCAGGTCGGCGCGACCATCACCCACCGCGTGATGGCCAAGCTGTTCGAGGACCGGGGCGTCATCCTGGACCGCACCATGCAGCTGAACGTCGGCGGCAACATGGACTTCAAGAACATGCTCGAGCGGGAGCGCCTGGAGTCCAAGAAGATCTCCAAGACCCAGGCCGTCACCTCCCAGATCCCCGACCGTGAGCTGGGCGCCGACAACGTCCACATCGGTCCCTCGGACTTCGTGGCCTGGCTGGACGACCGCAAGTGGGCCTATGTCCGCCTGGAGGGCCGCGCGTTCGGCGATGTCCCGCTGAACCTGGAGTACAAGCTCGAGGTGTGGGACTCCCCGAACTCCGCGGGTGTCATCATCGACGCGCTGCGTGCCGCGAAGATCGCCAAGGACCGCGGCATCGGCGGCCCGATCCTCTCGGCCTCCTCGTACTTCATGAAGTCGCCGCCGGTGCAGTACTTCGACAACGAGGCGCGGGAGAGCGTGGAGAAGTTCATCAAGGGCGAGGTCGAGCGCTGAAGCGCCATGCGCTGATTCCCGCCGCGTGATCATGGGCCTCCGGGTAATACACCCGGAGGCCCGTGTGGTGTGTGAGGCTGACGCCATGCCTGTTGTGCGTGATCTCCGCGTACTGCTGCAACTGCGGGACTTCCGCCGCCTCCTGGGAATCCGGCTGCTCTCCCAGTCGGCCGACGGCGTCTACCAGGTGGCGCTCGCCACCTATGTGGTCTTCTCCCCGGAGAAGGAGACCTCCGCCGCGGCCATTGCCTCCGCCATGGCCGTCCTGCTCCTCCCCTACTCCCTGCTCGGCCCCTTCGCCGGGGTGCTGCTGGACCGCTGGCGCCGACGGCAGGTGCTGCTCTACGGCAATCTGCTGCGCTCGGGGCTGGCGGTCGGAACCGCCGTGCTGGTGCTGGGTCAGGTGCCGGCGTGGCTCTTCTATGTCTCGGCCCTGTCGGTGACGGCCGTCAACCGCTTTGTGCTGGCCGGTCTTTCGGCGGCCCTGCCCCGCGTCGTGGACAGCCAGGAACGTCTGGTCATGGCCAACTCCCTCTCGCCCACGGCCGGAACGCTCGCCGCCACGGCCGGGGGGAGCCTCGCCTTCATCGTCCGGCTGTCGGGCCCGGGAGGCACCTCCTCGGACGCGCTGGTCGTTCTGCTGGGCGCCGTGCTCTATCTCATCGCCGGACTCACGGCCCTGCTGATGGCCCCGGGTCTGCTGGGGCCAGACCCCGCGGCCCTTCAACCCCGTCTCTCCGCGGCCCTGATGAGCACCGCGCGGGGCCTGGTCGCGGGCGTACGCCATCTGCTGGAGCGCCGGGATCCCACCGTGGCACTGACCGCGATGACGCTGATGCGCTTCTGCTACGGAGCGCTCACGGTGACGGTGCTGATGCTCTGCCGCTACGCATGGGCCGATACCGAGTCCGAGGGCCTCGCGCTTCTGGGGCTGGCCGTCGGTGTCTCGGGTGCGGGCTTCTTCGCGGCGGCCGTGATCACACCCTGGGCGGTGGCCCGGCTCGCCGCCCGTATGCCGTCCTCCCAGCCGGACGGCCGGCTCTCCTGGGTGATGGTGTGCGCGGGGAGCGCGGCCGTCCTGGAGCCGGGGCTGGGACTGCCCTTCGAACCCGCTCCCATGCTGATCGCCGCGTTCGTCCTCGGGCTGATCACCCAGGGCGCGAAGATCGCCACCGACACCGTGGTGCAGTCCGCCATCGCCGATGACTTCCGCGGGCGGATCTTCTCCCTCTATGACGTGCTGTTCAATGTCGCGTTCGTGGGAGCCGCGGCAGTCGCCGCGGTGATACTGCCGCCGGACGGCAGATCGGCCGCGCTGCTGATCTGTGTGGCGCTACTCTACGCGGTCACCGCGGTCCTGGTGAGGTTTCACGTGAAACATGACCGGCAGAGCCCCAAGCGGGTCGATGTTTCACGTGAAACGTAAGGGGCTCAGTCCTCCGGCTGGGCTTCCCACCACTCCTGGAGCGCGGCGATCACGGTGTCCCGCTCCATGGGGCCATGTTCCAGCCGCAGCTCCAGCAGATGCTTATACGCCTTGCCGACCTGTGGCCCCGGGGGGATACCGAGGATCTTCATGATCTCGTTGCCATCCAGATCCGGGCGGATCGCATCCAGCTCTTCCTGCTCCTGCAGCCGGGCGATGCGCTCCTCCAGGCCGTCGTACGCACGCGAGAGCGCCAGCGCCTTCCGCCGATTGCGCGTGGTGCAGTCCGAGCGGGTCAGTTTGTGCAGCCGGTCCAGCAGCGGCCCGGCGTCACGGACATAGCGGCGGACCGCGGAGTCGGTCCATTCCCCGGTGCCATAGCCATGGAAGCGCAGGTGCAGCTCGACCAGGCGCGAGACATCCTTGATCAGCTCATTGGAGTACTTGAGCCGCGTCATCCGGTACTTGGTCATCTTCGCCCCCACCACCTCGTGGTGATGGAAGGAGACCCGGCCGTCCTTCTCGAACCGGCGCGTCCTGGGCTTGCCGATGTCATGCAGCAGCGCCGCCAGCCGCAGCGTCAGATCGGGGCCCTCGGTCTCCAGATCGATAGCCTGGTCCAGCACCGTCAGCGAATGCTCGTAGACATCCTTGTGGCGGTGGTGCTCATCCCGCTCCAGGCACAGCGCCGGAAGCTCCGGCAGGACGCGATCGGCGAGTCCGGTCTCCACCAGCAGCCGCAGTCCCTGGCGGGGGTGGTCGGCCAGGACGAGCTTGTTGAGCTCATCACGCACCCGCTCCGCCGAGACGATGTCGATACGCTCGGCCATCTCCGTCATCGCGGCGACCACCTCGGGGGCCACCTCGAAATCCAGCTGCGCCCCGAAGCGGGCGGCACGCATCATCCGCAGCGGATCGTCGGAGAAGGACTCCTCGGGCGTCCCCGGAGTGCGCAGCACCCGGGCGGCAAGGTCCTCCAGACCGCGGTGCGGGTCGATGAACTCCTTCTGCGGAAGCGCCACCGCCATCGCGTTGACCGTGAAGTCCCGACGGACCAGGTCCTCCTCGATGGAGTCGCCGTAGGACACCTCGGGCTTCCGAGATGTCCGGTCATAGGCTTCTGACCGATAAGTCGTGATTTCAATCTGGAAGCACTGATCCGAACCGCTTCCTGACGACATGCCCTTGCGGCAGCCGACCGTGCCGAAGGCGATGCCGACGTCCCAGACCGCGTCCGCCCAGGGCCGTACGATCTTCAATACCTCGTCCGGCCGTGCGTCCGTCGTGAAATCCAGATCGTTACCGAGCCGTCCGAGCAGCGCGTCCCGTACCGACCCGCCGACCAGGGCCAGGCGGAAACCGGCCTGCTGGAAACGGCGGGCAAGATCGTCGGCAACGGGAGAGACCCGCAGGAGTTCGCCCACGGCGCGGCGCTGCACCTGGCTGAGCTCGTTGGTCGACTGCGGGGATCGGCTGTCATTGTTGGCGTTCGGCACAACAGAACAGGGTACGTGGCCGTGCGCCCCCGAGACTCCACCCCCAGACGGGGCCACCACTGCGTAACGATCTTGTGGAGCCATCCACAGCACTTCGTCACAGCGGGCATCGTTACCATTTCGTGGACGCACACTGCGACGACCACTGACGACAGACGACCACTGACGACCACTGACGACGAGGGACGGGCGAGCGCGTGGCCGATGCGGCAGACCTCCGGGGGACAACTTCCGCTCGTGCCCGGCGATGGTTGCGGCGCACGGCGGCCCTGCTGGCCGCGGCGCCGATGCTCGCGGGCCTGACACAGATTCCGGCGGCACCCACCGCCCACGCCGAGAGCAGGGCCACGGGCTCGCGATCGGTGGACGTCTCCATCACCTCGCTGACCCCCACCGCGCCGAAGAAGAGCGACACCCTCACCGTCAGCGGCACCGTCACCAACGACACCAGGGGCACGGTCTCAGGAGCTCGGGTGGGCCTCCGCGTCGGACCGACCATGAGCGGCCGCAACGCGATCGACAGCACCGCCCACCGCACCGGCTACTCAGAAGGACTCGACGGCACCGAGATCGACGGCAAATACGCCAAGAAGATCGGCAAGCTGGCGGCAGGCACCAGCCGTGACTTCTCCCTCTCCATACCGGTGGATCAGCTGCACCTGGGGGAGAACGGCGTCTATCAACTCGGCGTCTCGCTCACCGGTGGCACCTCCCGTCAGCCCTGGCCGCAGGTGCTGGGCATCGAGCGGACCTTCCTCCCCTGGCAGTCCGGCCCGTCCCCGAAGAAGTCCCAGCTCACCTATCTGTGGCCGCTGGTCTCCGCCACCCATGTGACCGCCCGCACGGACAACGACGAGGACCGCACCCCGATCTTCCGGGACGACCGCCTGGTCAAGGAGCTGGCCCCGGGCGGCCGGCTGCAGCAGATGGTCGCCCTGGGGAAGAACCTGCCCATCACCTGGGTGGTCGACCCCGACCTGCTCGCCACGGTCGACGCGATGACCAAGAAGTACGAGGTCCAGAACCCCTCGGGCAACGGGACCAGGGCGGGCCGCGGCCAGACCGTCGCCAAGCAGTGGCTGGACTCCCTCCAGAAGGCCGTGGACGGCAAGCAGGTGATCGCGCTGCCGTTCGCCGACCCCGACCTCGCCTCGCTCGCCCACCGCGGTAAGAACGTCTCCGGCGCCCTCAGCCACCTCCAGACCGCCACCGAACTGGCCTCGAAGGCCGTGGAGACCATCCTCGGGGTGCGGCCGCGCACGGACTTCGCCTGGCCCGTCGACGGCGCCGTCGACTCCTCGATCGTGGACGTCGCCACCTCCGCGGGCGCCCACAACGTCATCGCCCGCAGCGACAGCCTGCGCGAGACCGGGGGGCTCTCCTACACCCCCACCGCGGCCCGCCAGATCGGCGGCGGCAATACGGCGGTGGTCGCCGACGCGCGGCTGTCGACGGCCTTCACCGGCGACATGTCCAAGGCGGAGAACTCCACCCTCGCCATCCAGCGGTTCCTGGCCCAGAGCCAGATGATCAACCTCCAGGCGCCGGACAAGCAGCGCAGCATCGTGGTCGCCCCCCAGCGGACGCCCACCACCAGCCAGGCGCAGTCGATGGCGGCGGCCCTGGAGGGGCTTTCCGGACAGTGGACACAGCCGCTGGGCCTGGGGCAGGCCGCGAAGGCCAAGCCCGACCCGGGCGCCACCCAGCGGGTGCCGAGCACCCGCACCTACCCCCGGTCGCTGCGCGCGCGGGAGCTGCCCACCGAGGCGTTCGACAGCGTCCAGAAGACCCAGAAGACCCTGGACAATTTCGAGCCGATCCTGAACGCCAAATACCGGGTGGTCACCCCCTTCGGGAACGCGATCATGCGCGAGATGTCGACCTCGTGGCGCAGCGAGGCGCGGAACGCGGCCGGATTCCGGCACGATGTGCAGACCTATCTCTCCGGGCTCACCAAGAAGGTGCGCCTGGTCCCGAAGTCGGCCATGACCCTCTCCGGGCGCAGCGCGACCGTCCCGGTGACCGTCCAGAACAACTTGGTGCAGGGCGTCGACCTGCGGCTCGTCCTCGAATCCCAGCAGGGCAACCGGCTGACGGTCAGCGACCCCCAGCTGGTCAATGTGGAGGGCGGCCACAGCCAGTCCGTGAAGTTCGGGACCACGGCCAACGCGAACGGCCCGGTGTGGGTCTCGGCGCAGCTCTACACCCCGGACGGCCAGCCGTACGGCGACAAGATGCTGTTCGAGGTGAATGTCACCGAAATCACGTCGACCGTGATTCTGGTGATCGCCGGCGGTGTGCTGCTGCTGGTCCTCGCCGGTGTCCGGATCTATATCCAGCGCAAGCGCGCTGCCGCCAGGAGCGGTGAGGACGGCGGGGACGGGGAAGACGCCGAGGAGGCGGACGGACCGGATGAGGATGACAGCGAGGCCCCGGAGACCGACCGGAGTGACCCCGCCGGCGCCCTCCTGCCCGGGCAGCCGAGTGACCCGGCGGCGGACACCGGATCGCAAAGCGCTGGCCCGTCCGGCTCGGGTGAGAAAGTGGACCATTGACCAATGCCGGGGCCAGTGGGCCGCAGTGGACGATGAGGTGGGGTAGCGATGAACGCGCCGTATGACGGTGACGGCCGAGTGCCACCGCCGCCACAGCCGTCCCCTCACGGCCCCCACGACCCTTACGGGCAGGAACCGCACCAGCGGGATCCGTATCTGGGCGACGCCCACCAGGCCTCCGCGGCCGATCCGCGCCAGTCGTACGGCCAGCAGTACTACGCGCCGGACCCGTATCTGGACGACGCGTACGCGACGGGCAGCTTCACGCCGTACCCGTATCCGACGCAGGAGCGGTACCCCCACGATCCGCTGACGGACCCCCGGTATGACCGGCACTCCTCCCACGCACCGCGGCAGGACGGCCACCAGCAGCAGTACTACCAGCAGCCCCCCATGCCGCAGGGCCCCGACCCGCGCGTCTGGTCCCCCGAGGCCGCCGCCGGTCAGCAGGGCACGGCACAGCAGCCGTACACCGCCGGTCAGCAGGGCCAGGGCCATCCGGCGCCCGGCGGCGGCCACGGCGCGGGGGAGCGGCCACAGCGGGACGCCTTCGCGCACCTCTACCGCGATCAGCAGCCCTATGAGCCCCGGCCCGGCCAGGGCCAGGGCTACCCGCGGGGCCAGGGCTACGCACAGGCCCCGGCGAACCGCCCCCAGGGCCAGGCGCCCGCTCAGGGGCAGCCACCGGTCCCCGGGCCGCCCAGATCCGAGTCCGCGGGCGCGACGGCCGCCGCCCCCACGGTGGCCGCCCCGGTGGTGACCGCCCCCGCGGCCGAGCCCGAGCCGAAGAAGCCCTCAGGGGGCAAGGGCCGCGCGTCCAGCGTGCTCCAGTCCAGCGCGCTGATGGCCGCGGGCACCCTGGTCTCCCGGCTCACCGGCTTCGTCCGGCAGATGGTGGTCCTCGCGGGCCTGGGCGCGGCCACCCTCGGCTCGACCTACGCCCTCGCGTACACGCTGCCGACCATGGTGTACATCCTCACCATCGGCGGCGGTCTGAACTCCGTCTTCGTCCCCCAGCTCGTACGCGCGATGAAGGAGGACGACGACGGCGGCGAGGCATTCGCCAACCGGCTGCTCACCCTGGTGATGGTGGTGCTCGGCCTCCTGGTCGCGGCGACCGTGATCGCCGCGCCGGTGCTGATCCGCGTGATGTCGCCGACCATCGCGGACAACCCCGCCGACAACGAGGTCGCGGTCACCTTCGCCCGCTACTGCCTGCCCACCATCTTCTTCATGGGCATTCACGTGGTGGTCGGCCAAATCCTCAACGCCCGGGGCCGGTTCGGGGCGATGATGTGGACCCCCGTCCTGAACAACATCGTCATAATCTTCACCTTCGGCCTGTTCATCTGGGTGTTCGGCACCGCCGGCAGCTCCAAGATGGACACCACGACCATCACCGCCGAGGGCATCCGGCTGCTGGGCATGGGCACCCTGCTGGGGCTCATCGTCCAGTCCCTGGCGATGTTCCCCTATCTGCGTGCCACCGGCTTCCGCTTCCGGCCGCGCTTCGACTGGCGCGGCCACGGCCTCGGCAAGGCCGCCAAGCTGGCCAAGTGGACGGTCCTGTTCGTCCTGGCCAACCAGGCGGGCGTGCTGGTCGTGACCCAGCTGTCCACCGCGGCCGGTGCCGATGCCGAGAACCAGAACGCACCGGGCATGAGCTTCGTCGGCTACTCCAGCGCCCAGCTCATCTGGGGCATGCCACAGGCGATCATCACCGTCTCCGTCATGGCCTCGCTGCTGCCCCGGATCTCCCGGTCGGCCCACGACGGGGACGCCGGGGCGGTCCGCGACGACATCTCGCAGGGGCTGCGCACCTCCGCGGTCGCCATCGTCCCGCTCGCCTTCGGCTTCATCGCCCTGGGCATCCCCATGTGCACGCTGCTGTTCGGCGCGTCAGGCACCGATGCGGCCGTCTCCATGGGCTACATCCTCATGGCGTTCAGCCTGGGGCTGATCCCCTTCTCCGTGCAGTACGTCATCCTCCGCGGCTTCTACGCCTACGAGGACACCCGCACCCCCTTCTACAACACAGTGATCATCGCCGCCGTCAACGCCGCCGGATCCGGGCTCGCCTATCTCCTGCTCCCCGCCCGCTGGGCCGTCGCCGGTATGGCCGCCGCCTACGGCCTCGCCTACGCCATCGGCGTGGGCGTGGCCTGGAAGCGGCTGCGCCACCGGCTGGGCGGCGATCTGGACGGCCCCCGCGTCGTACGCACCTACGCCCGGCTCGTCGGCGCCAGCATCCCCGCCGCCCTCCTGGGCGGCGGCTCGGCCTACACCATCATGCAGACCCTCGGAATGGGCGTCGTCGGCTCCGTAGCGGCTTTGCTCGGCGGCGGTCTCGTTCTTATCGCGGTCTTCTACATTGCTGCGAAACGGATGCGCGTTAATGAGCTGACGGCCATGGTCGGTATGGTGCGCGGACGACTCGGACGCTGATCATTGAGCACAACCATCGTCCGCCACCGTGTGTCGTGCATAGCGGCGGACTGTGGGCACAATTGTCTTGGCTCGGAGTAGGCGCAACGGATGGGGAGGCAGGAACGACGGTGGCGGAACGGAGCACGGCTGCCGTCGACGTGGCCGACAGCGGTGGAGAGGAGCCGCTGACCGCCAAGGCGGGTAAGGCCACGGCCGACGGGGCGGGGACGAAACAGAAGGCCGGCAAGGGGACAGAGGCCGCGGTCACCGACGACAAGGGCGCCGCGGCCGAAACGAACCCGCTCGAACTACACAGCGGCCACAAGCTGGCCAGACGCTACCGTCTGGAGGAGTGCGTCACCCGTCTGGACGGATTCAGCAGTTGGCGTGCCGTGGACGAGAAACTGCGGCGCGCCGTCGGGGTGCATGTCGTTCCCGCGGACCATCCGCGCGCCAGATCGGTGCTCGCCGCCGCCCGCTCCGCGGCCCTGCTGGGCGACCCCCGCTTCGTCCAGGTCCTCGACGCCGTCGAGGAGAACGACCTCGTCTATGTCGTCCATGAGTGGCTTCCCGACGCCACCGAGCTCACCGCCGTGCTGGCCGCCGGGCCCCTCGAGCCGCACGACGCGTACCAACTCGTCAGCCAGGTCTCCCAGGCCATGGCCGCCGCCCACCGCGAGGGCCTGGCCCATCTGCGGCTGAACCCAGGCTCCGTGCTGCGCACCGAGTCCGGTCAGTACCGCATCCGCGGGCTGGCCGTCATGGCCGCCCTGCGCGGTATCAGCGTCGACCACCCCCAGCGCACCGACACCGAGGCGATCGGCGCGCTGCTGTACGCGGCGCTCACTCAGCGCTGGCCCTACGAGACCGACGCCTACGGCCTCTCCGGGCTGCCCAAGGGCGTGGGCCTGATCGCCCCCGACCAGGTCCGTGCCGGAGTGCACCGCGGCCTGTCCGAGCTCGCGATGCGCGCGCTGGTCAACGACGGAGCCACCGCCTCCCGTCAGGACCAGCCCTGCACCACCCCCGAGGAGCTGGCCAAGGCCGTCGCGGCGATGCCGCGCATCAGGCCGCCGGAGCCCGCCTTCGCCCCTTCCCAGGCATACCAGCGCACGACGTACCAACAAGGTGTGTACGGCCAGCAGCCGAACCGCGGGGGCACCGCGCACCCGGCCCGTCCGGCCGCTCCCGTGCCGCCTCCGCCACCGCTGCAGAGCCGTACGGGCAAGGCCCTCAAGTGGACCGTCTCCGCCCTTCTGATCGCCGCTCTCGGCCTCGGCAGCTGGCAACTCGCGGACACCCTCCTCAAGGAGGAGAACAAGTCCAGCCCGGGCGGATCCACCAGTGAGAAGGACGACGGTAAGGCCCAGAAGCCCACGGGCAAGCCCCTCAGCATCGAGGGCGCCACGGAGTTCTCGCCGCTGGACAGGCCCTTCGCCCCGGACCAGGTCAATGGCGCCGTCGACGGCGATGCGGCCACCGCCTGGGTGACCAAGTTGTTCTACGACTACCCAAAATTCGGTAACCTGCCCAATCGCAAGCAGGGCAGCGGCATCGTCGTCGACCTCGGCAGCGCCAAAAGCGTCTCGAGCCTCGACATCGACTTCTACAGCACCGGGCAGAAGGTAGAAGTCCTCGCCGCCGATCCCTCGTCCTCCGAGCCCACCTCACTCAGCGCCTTCTCCAAGCACCTCACCGATCTGAAGAGCGTCGGGAAGAAGCTGTCCACCGTTCTCGACAAGCCGGTACGGACGCGATACGTCCTGGTCCACATCACGGAGCTTCCGGCCAGCACCCCCGATCGCTACCGTGGCGGCATCTCGGAGATCAAGGTCAAGGGCTGACCCTCTACGGTCGGCCGAGAGGGGAGGGGCTCAACGTTGGACGACGCCACCATCGGCGGAGCGAGCGACGGCGAGCTCCTCGCCCGGCACGTCGACGGCGACCCGGACGCCTTCAGCGAAATAGTGCGGCGCCACCGCGACAGACTCTGGGCGGTGGCGCTGCGCACCCTCGGCGACCGTGAGGAAGCCGCCGACGCGGTCCAGGACGCGCTCGTCTCCGCCTACCGCGCCGCCCACACCTTCCGGGGCCAGTCCGCCGTGACCACCTGGCTGCACCGCATCACGGTCAACGCCTGTCTGGACCGGGCACGCAAGGCCGCCTCTCGTCGCACCTCCCCCGTCGACGACACCGAACGGCTCGAGCAGCTTCTGGAACCCCATGAGTCGGCCGCAGCCCCCGCCGAGCGCGGTGATCTCCACCGCGAACTGCTCCAGGCGCTGCGCACCCTCCCTCCCGAGCAGCGCGCGGCCCTGGTGCTGGTCGATATGCAGGGCTACCCGGTCGCGGAGGCGGCCAAGGTCCTGGACGTTCCCACCGGCACCGTAAAGAGCCGCTGCGCCCGGGGCCGCGCACGGCTGCTGCCCCTCCTCTCACATCTCCACCCCAGCGGGAGGGGTAGCTCACCCTCGGCCATGGGAAGGAACCGGACGCAGGGGACGTCCGTCCCACCGACGGCAGGACCGAACGACACAGATGCCGTGAAGGGCGGAGGTGGGCGAGCGTGACATCCTCGACGGACACGGAAGAGCACCCTGAAGTCGCGGAGATCTCCGCACTCACCGAGGGTCTGCTCTCTCCGTCCCGCGCCGTCGATGTGCGCACTCACCTCGCGAGCTGCGTGCTCTGTACGGATGTATGGGAGTCCCTGGACGAGATCCGCTCCCTGCTGGGGACCCTTCCCGGGCCGGTACGGATGCCCGCCGAGATCGCGGGCCGCATCGATGCGGCCCTGGCCGCCGAAGCGCTTCTCGACGCGACCGCCCCCGAGCGCCGGGCCGATGTTTCACGTGAAACTCCTGACCCGGCCGCCGCGCCCACGGCCGTTTCACGTGAAACGGCCGATGACGCCTCCAGCGACCCCGGCACCGGCACCGGCACCGGCACCGCAGAGCCCACCACGGCCAAGCCGTCCATCGCGGCGGACCGGCCCGCCGGGCGTCCCCGTGGGGCCACCGGGCCCGGACGGAGCTCCACCGGACCCGGCACCCGCACCGGCCGCGCCCGCCGCTGGCGCAAGGCCGTCCTCGGCGGCGCATGCGCCGCCGCGGTGATCGGCATCGGATCCTTCTTCCTCCAAAGCGGCTCCTCCGGCGATCACGGCGACGGCGACCCCCAGGCGCACACCAGCCAGAGCTCCACCGCGAAGGCCACCCTCTCCTCGGGCACGCTCAAGGACCGCGTGCACGAGCTGCTGGCCGACCGGAAGTCCACCGCGTCGGACGGCGTCACCGGGCAGGGCAACTCACCCGATGTGCCGCTGCGCGCCGACGACGACCCTGAGGTGCCCTCCTGCGTACAGAGCGGCACCGGCCGCAAGGAGCCCGCGCTCGCGGCACAGCAGGACACCTACGACGGCCAGAGTGCCTATATCGTCGTCCTCCCGCACCCCTCCGACAGCTCACGCGTCGACGCCTTTGTGATCGACGCGTCGTGTGTCTCGGCGCGTCCGTCGTCCCCCGGGGAGCTTCTGGTGACCCGGACCTATCCGCGCCGCTGAGGCGCACCGCACATGGGGCCCTGCCTGACAGCGCTCGGGAATGCCTGACCCGTAGGATCCGTTGGGTGGGGTGGCAGCGGAATTCCGGGGGGACCCGGAGCCGCCCGCCCAGTCAGCAGTCCGGCAGTCGGCAGAGACAAGGAAGACATCCGTGAGCGACGTCCGCAACGTGATTATCATCGGTTCCGGGCCCGCGGGCTATACGGCCGCGCTCTACACCGCCCGTGCTTCCTTGAAGCCGCTGATCTTCGAGGGCTCCGTGACCGCGGGTGGTGCTCTCATGAACACCACCGATGTGGAGAACTTCCCGGGCTTCCGGGACGGGATCATGGGTCCCGATCTGATGGACAACATGCGGGCCCAGGCCGAGCGCTTCGGCGCCGAGCTCGTTCCGGACGACGTGACCGCGGTCGACCTCAGTGAGCAGATCAAGACCGTCACCGACTCCGCCGGTACGGTCCACCGGGCCAAGACGGTCATCGTGGCCACCGGCTCTCAGCACCGCAAGCTGGGGCTGCCGCGCGAGGACGAGCTCTCCGGCCGCGGTGTCTCCTGGTGTGCCACGTGTGACGGGTTCTTCTTCAAGGACCAGGACATCGCCGTCATCGGCGGCGGTGACACGGCTCTGGAGGAGGCGACCTTCCTGTCGCGGTTCGCCAAGTCGGTCACCGTGGTCCACCGCCGGGACACCCTGCGGGCCAGCAAGGCGATGCAGGAGCGGGCCTTCGCCGACCCGAAGATCTCGTTCGTCTGGGACAGCGTGGTCGAGGAGATCCACGGCGAGGGCAAGCTCTCCGGTCTCACGATCCGCGACGTCAAGAAGGACGAGGCATCCAAGCTGCCGGTCACCGGACTGTTCATCGCGATCGGCCACGATCCGCGCACCGAGCTGTTCAAGGGCCAGCTGAGCCTGGACGACGACGGGTACCTGAAGGTGGACGCGCCCACCACCCGGACCAACCTGCCCGGTGTCTTCGCCGCCGGCGATGTCGTGGACCACACCTACCGTCAGGCGATCACCGCGGCCGGCACGGGTTGCTCGGCGGCACTGGACGCCGAGCGGTACCTCGCCTCGCTGGGCCAGGGCGACGCCACCGTCTGACTCCGCTTCCCACCTCTGCACCAACTCACTAAGGAGATTGCCATGGCCGGTCCCACGGTTACCGTGACGGACGCCGACTTCGAGGAGAAGGTCCTCAAGAGCGACAAGCCGGTACTCGTCGACTTCTGGGCCGCCTGGTGCGGTCCGTGCCGCCAGATCGCCCCCTCCCTGGAGGCCATCGCGGCCGAGCACCCCGACAAGATCGTCATCGCCAAGCTCAATATCGACGAGAACCCGGCGACAGCCGCCAAGTACGGCGTGATGTCCATCCCGACGCTCAATGTCTACCAGGGTGGTGAGGTCGCCAAGACCATCGTCGGTGCCAAGCCCAAGGCCGCCATCGAGCGCGACCTGGCCGACTTCATCGGCTGAGCACGCCACGCGTTGCCTCATACATGGAGGGGCTGCCCCATCGGGGCAGCCCCTCCATGTTTCACGTGGAACCTGGGCCCTTCACGTGAAAGCCGAGCCCTTGGCGTTTCACGTGGAACCGCTACAGCGGCCGCAGCGCGGGCTCCTTCTGGACGGCGCCGAGCAGCCGGTCCAGCGCCAGCTCGACATCCTCCTTCCAGGAGATCGTCGTCCTCAGCTCCAGCCTGAGCCGGGGGTAGCGCGGATGCGGCCGTACGGTCTTGAAGCCCACGGCCAGCAGATGATCGGCGGGCAGCACACACGCCGGTTCCTTCCAGGTGGCGTCCCCGAACGCCTCCACCGCCTTGAAGCCCCGGCGGATCAGATCCTTGGCGACGGTCTGCACCATCACCCGGCCCAGCCCCTGCCCCTGGTATCCGGGCATCAGCCATGCCGTCATCAGCTGGACGGCATCCGCCGCGACCGGACTGGTCGGGAAGGCCGTGGAGCGCGGCACATACGCCGGAGGCGCGTACAGCACAAAGCCCACCGGAACCTCATCGACATAGACCACCCGGCCGCAGGATCCCCACTCCAGCAGAACGGCGGAGATCCATGCCTCCTTCTCCAGCTCCGGCCGCCCGGCCCTTACGGCTGCTTCGCCGCTGACCGGGTCGAGCTCCCAGAAGACACATGCGCGACAGCGCTTGGGGATGTCCGGGAGGTTGTCCAACGTGAGCGGTACGAGCCGACGCCCCATGAAGCCAGTCCTTCACTTCCGTGGCCAGCCGCACCACGGGCGGCTGACAGCGCACTACGCTCCCTGAGCAGACTGCCGACGAAACCGCCGACAGCTCCCAGGCCCAATCCTGTGGCCAACAGTCCGGTGCGGCTCACCGATCGCATGGCCCTGCCCTCCATATGCGGCGCCTCCACATGGATCCGCCCTATCTGACCGCATCGTAGCCGTGCCGAGATTGCACCGATACCGCCCTTAGGCAAACAGCGGGTCGCCTTCCGACCATGTCGGAACGCGACCCGCCCCGCGCTGCCCTTCCGTACGGCGATGGCCGCACGGGCAGCGCCTCACTCGTCCTCGTCCACCGCTTCGTCCTCGGGGGAGAGCGGCTGCTCCAGCACCGGTCCCTCACCGGGGGCCAGCGAGCCGAGGATCCGCTCAAGATCCTCTATTGAGGCGAACTCGACGACGATCTTTCCCTTCTTCTGACCGAGGTCGACCTTCACCCGCGTCTCAAACCGATCAGAGAGACGTGAGGCCAGATCCGTGAGCGCGGGGGACACCCTCGCGCCCGCCCTGGGACTCTTGGGCTTTGTCGTACCGCCCGAGCGCGACCCCATCAGGGTGACGATCTCCTCCACCGCACGCACCGAAAGCCCCTCGGCGACGATGCGATGGGCCAGCCGGTCCTGCTCCTCGGGGTCATCCACCGAGAGCAGCGCCCGGGCATGGCCCGCGGAGAGGACCCCGGCCGCCACCCTGCGCTGGACGGACGGGGAGAGCTTCAGCAGCCGCAGCGTATTGGAGACCTGCGGACGCGAACGCCCGATACGGTCGGCCAACTCGTCATGCGTGCAGTTGAAGTCCTTCAGCAACTGGTCATACGCCGCCGCCTCTTCCAGCGGATTCAGCTGAGCCCGGTGAAGGTTCTCCAGCAGCGCGTCGAGGAGAAGCTTCTCGTCATCGGTGGCCCGGACGATCGCGGGGATCTTCTCCAGCCCGGCCTCACGACAGGCCCGCCAGCGCCGCTCGCCCATGATGAGCTCATAGCGCTCCGGGGCCAACTGCCGTACGACGACGGGCTGGAGGAGACCGACCTCCTGGATCGAGGTGACCAGTTCGGCCAGCGCGTCCTCGTCGAAGACCTCACGGGGCTGCCGCGGGTTGGGAGTGATGAAGTCCAGCGGCAGCTCGGCGAAATGGGCTCCGGCCACCTCCTCCGGCATCGCCTCCGCGGTTACGGCCTCGGGCCCCTGCTCCGGCGGCGCGGGCTCGGTTTCCTGTGGAACGGTGGTCGCGGCCAGTCCGGCCACCTTCGCCGCCGCCACTCCGCGCTCCTGGGTGAGCACCGGGACCGCGGTCGGTGAGGTGGTGGCCCCGGTCGTCGTGACCGTTCCCGCCCCCGCCGAGGACGCGGCGTTGTCCGCCCCCTTCGGCGCGGGAGGAATCAGGGCACCGAGCCCACGGCCCAGTCCTCTGCGTCGCTCACTCACTGAATCCCCTCCTGCATGCTGCTGTGCTGGTCGTGCTGGCTGAGCTCGGGCAAGGCATGGGCGTACTGGGCGTCGTACTGCACGCCGACACCCTTGAGGGCGATCTCGCGGGCCGCCTCCAGATAGGAGAGCGCCCCACTCGACGCCGGGTCATAGGTGAGGACGGTCTGCCCATAGCTGGGGGCCTCGGAGATGCGCACCGACCGGGGAATGCTCGTCCGAAGCACCTCACCGCCGAAGTGGCTTCGCACCTCGTCGGCGACCTGGGAGGCCAGTCGGGTGCGACCGTCGTACATGGTGAGAAGGATCGTAGAGACATGGAGCTTGGGGTTGAGATGACCCCGCACCAGATCCACATTGCGCAGCAGCTGCCCCAGCCCCTCCAGTGCGTAGTACTCGCACTGAATCGGGATCAGCACCTCCGCGCCGGCCACCAGCGCATTGACCGTCAGCAGGCCCAGCGAGGGCGGGCAGTCGATGAGGATGTAGTCCAGCGGCTGCTCATAGGCCTCAATGGCCCGCTCGAGCCGACTCTCCCTCGCCACCAGAGAGACCAACTCAATCTCCGCGCCGGCGAGATCGATCGTGGCCGGAGCACAGAAAAGGCCCTCCACATCCGGGACCGGCTGCACCACATCGGACAGTGGCTTGCTGTCGACCAGCACGTCATAGATCGATGGGACCTCGGCGTGGTGGTCGACCCCCAGCGCCGTCGAGGCGTTGCCCTGTGGATCGAGGTCGACCACCAGCACACGACCGCCGTGCAGGGCGAGCGAGGCGGCCAGGTTGACGGTGGTCGTGGTCTTTCCGACCCCGCCCTTCTGGTTGGCGACCACCATCACCCGGGTCTGCTCCGGCCTGGGCAGCCCCTCACCGGCGCGACCCAGGGCTTCGACCGCCAGCTGGGCTGCACGGCCGATGGGGGTGTCGTCCATCGGAGGCGGCGTTTCACGTGAAACATCCTCCCCCGGCGATTCGGTACGGGGGCCGGGGACCGGATCGGTCATCGGCCCCGCGATGTTGGCGTCGGACCGCAAGGATTCACTCTCCTCGACATCAGGCTCGCAATAAGCAGAGCCTGCCATGCTTTTGGGGTCGTGAACCAGCGAGGCCCGTTCTCCTGTGGATGAATCCACGTTCATACGGGGTCGGCGGTCGCGGGGCGAGGCCGCCGCACGACCGCGACTGATGATTCCATGCAGCAGGGAGCGACGTTTCACGTGAAACACGATGCACGGGAGGCCTCGTCGATGGGTCGCGACACTCCGGTATGTGTAGTTTTGCCAGCTTGTATGGAGCAATGCCCCTGAGTCAGGGCCATGCAGCAATGCGTCTAAGCCGCGACCATGGAGCAATCCACGTGACTCAGGGCCGACGGCGCGGCGACCGGCGAGCCGCCTTGGCCCGCTTCGCCGCGAAGCGCACACCTCCGGGGCTCTCCCCGACCTCGACCCGCACCACCGTGGACAGCGGGTCCACCACTCCCTCACCGACATGCAGCACCGAGGTCCCCACCACGCCCAGCTTGCCCAGCGCGGCCCGGGCCTGCTTCAGCTCCTCCTCGGCGGTGTCGCCCTTCAGCAGCAGCATCTCCCCGTACGGGCGCAGCAGCGGAACCCCCCAGCCGGCCAGCCGGTCCAGCGGGGCCACCGCCCGAGCCGTCACCACATGCATCGGGGTCAGCCTGTCGAGAACCTCCTCGGCACGGCCGCGCACCACCGTCACATGCTCCAGCCCCAGCAGCTCCACCACTTCCCGCAGAAAGTTGGTCCGGCGCAGCAGGGGCTCCAGCAGCGTGATCCGGAGATCGGGACGGGTCAGGGCGAGCGGGATACCCGGGAGCCCGGCCCCCGACCCCACATCGCAGACAGTGACCCCCTCGGGCACCACTTCGGAGAGCACGGCGCAGTTCAGCAGGTGCCGCTCCCACAGCCGCGGCACCTCACGCGGGCCGATCAGCCCACGGGTCACTCCCACATCCGCCAGCAGCTCGCCATAGCGGACGGCCTCCGGGAAGCGGTCACCGAATACGTCCCTTGCCTCGGGGGGCGCCGGGGGGAGCTCCGCTGCTTCCGTCACGGGGACCGTCCTTCCGTACCGAACACTGCTGCACGATGATGTAAGGCTGACAAGATTCGGCCCCGTCTGCGGGCAGACGGGGCCGTGTGGATCACGAGGCGGAACCGCTTCAGACCGGAAGCACGACCACACAGCGCTGGGGCTCCTCGCCCTCAGACTCGCTGCGCAGCCCGGCGACGGCCACCGCGTCGTGCACTACCTTCCGCTCGAAGGGCGTCATCGCCTTGAGCTTCACCGGCTGACCGGTGCCCTTCGCCTCGTCGGCCGCCTTGGTGCCCAGCTCGGTCAGCTCGGCACGCTTACGGGCCCGGTATCCGGCGATGTCGAGCATCAGCCGGCTGCGGTCACCGGTCTCCCGGTGCACCGCGAGGCGGGTCAGCTCCTGAAGGGCCTCCAGCACCTCGCCATCGCGGCCGACCAGCTTCTGCAGATCACGGCTGGTCGAGTCGCTGATGATCGACACCGCTGCACGGTCGGCCTCGACGTCCATGTCGATGTCGCCGTCGAGGTCCGCGATGTCCAGCAGCCCCTCGAGGTAGTCGGCCGCGATCTCCCCTTCCTGCTCAAGGCGGGTCAGGGTGTCGACACCCTCGGCTGCCGGGGTGGTGCCTTCCGTCACGGATGGACTCCTTCGTTACTTCTTGGACGGGTGCTTGGGGCGCTGCTGGCCCTTGCGCTGGCCGGACTTCGAGCCACGGGAGGAGCCGGAAGCCGAGCCGCCGCCGGCCGGCTTGCCACCCTGCACGCCCTTCTTCTGTGCCGAGCCCTGCTTCTGCCCCGGGCCCTCCTTCTCGACGGGCTTGTCCTCGGGGGACTTCTCCAAGGAGGTCGGGGAGGCCGGCTGCGAGCTGGCCCGGCTGTGGCCGGTCGTGGCGCGCTGGGACTTGGTCTGGCGCTTGGGCTGCTGACGGTTGGCGCGCGCCGTCTCGGCCGCCTCCTTCGCGGCGACCTCGGCCGGCTCCTCCTTCAGCTTGCCGCTCGCCCGCAGCCGCTCCTGGCGGGCCTGGAAGGCCACGCTGCCCGGGGTCGGGTTCCGGCGGATGACGAACATCTGCTGGCCCATGGTCCAGACGTTGGTGGTCAGCCAGTAGACGAGGACACCGACGGGGAAGTTGATGCCGAAGACGGCGAACATGATCGGGAAGACGTACATCAGCATCTTCTGCTGCTGCATGAACGGCGTCTTCACCGTGAGGTCGACGTTCTTGGTCATCAGCTGGCGCTGGGTGAAGAACTGCGAGGCCGACATCAGGACGATCATGGTGATCGTCACGACGCGGACGTCGGTCAGCGAGGCGCCGAGGGATTCGACCTTCGAGGCCGAGTCCATGAACTTCACCGACAGCGGAGCACCGAAGATATGGGCGTTACGGGCGCTGTCCAGCAGCGACTGGTCGATGACACCGACCGTCTTGTTGTTCGCGATGTGGTTGAGCACCTGGTACAGCGAGATGAAGAACGGTGACTGCGCGAGGATCGGCAGACAGCTCGAGAGCGGGTTGGTACCCGTCTCCTTGTAGAGCTTCATCATCTCTTCGGACTGGCGCTGCTTGTCGCTCTTGTAGCGCTCCTGGATCGCCTTCATCCTGGGCTGGAGCGCCTGCATGTTCCGCGTCGACTTGATCTGCTTCACGAAGAGCGGGATCAGGCAGATCCGGATCAGCACCACCAGCGAAACGATGGACAGACCCCACGCCCAGCCACTGTCCCGATCGAAGATCAAGCTGTAGAACGAGTGGAACTGGACGATGATCCAGGAAACTACGTCATAAAGAGGACCGAGGATCGTGTCCACGAATCAGGCTCCTTGGGCTTTGGGCTGGGTCTCGGGCTGTGCGGCAGGCTCCACAGCCGGATGCCCGCCGAGGCGGTTCCGCAGCCGCTGGTGCCACACCGGACGCTTCCGGGGCGGGACGTGGTCGACGCCACCGAGTGACCATGGATTGCAGCGCAGGATGCGCCAGGCCGTCAGCGCCGTTCCTTTCACCGCGCCGTGCCGGTTGATGGCCGTATAGCCATAGTGCGAGCACGACGGGTAGTACTTGCAGACCGGTCCCAGCATCGGGCTGATGGTCCACTGGTACAGCTTGATCAACCACAGCAGCGGATACTTCATCGCGGCACCCCTCCCAGTAGCCGCTGCACTGCCGTGTCGAGATCACGGGCCAGCTGGTCGTGACCCGCCTCACCCGCGCCGGACAGCGCCCGTACGACCACAAGGCTACCTGCGGGAAATCGGTCGATGCGGTCCCGCATCAGATGGCGCAGTCTCCGCTTCACCAGATTGCGGACGACGGCGCCACCCACAGCCTTGCTTACGACGAAACCCGCACGCGCCGGAGGAGCACTCTCCCCGGATGCGTGCGGGTCCGTATCACCGCTGGTGAGGCCGGTACGAAGATGCACGACAAGGAGCGGGCGCCCGGCCCTGCGTCCTCGGCGTACCGCGGCCGCGAAGTCCTCGCGCCGCCTCAGCCGATGTTCGGTAGGCAGCACGTCATGGACCTTGGGTCAGGCTGCTCAGGCCGACAGGCGGGCGCGACCCTTGCTGCGGCGGGACGCGAGGATCGCGCGGCCGGCACGGGTGCGCATACGCAGCCGGAAGCCGTGGGTCTTCGCGCGGCGGCGGTTGTTCGGCTGGAAGGTGCGCTTGCTCACTCGGGGGCTCCAGAAATGAATCGGATGGTGGCGGTCTATCGCTTGGCTGTCACCGTGCGCCCACGAGTAGCTCGCAATACGCCCGAGTGCACCGCTTCACGACCACGGATCATCAGCCCGTGAATCCTTGCCCATCGGAGGCAGGCGGCAGCAGCCATCGACAACTCGACCTGGTTACGGTACGCGCGGTTACGCCATCCGGTCAAACCGGTGGCCGACACCCTGACGGCACGCTATCCCCCCACAGCCTAGGGGCAAGGGAACGCCCGGCGACATCGCATGGCACATTTGTACACACCCTGTGGACAACGACTTGAACCGCGTACCCCGGCCTGACTACCGTGGCTAGGCTCCGATTCCTTCACGCCCGTCCCGAGAACCACGCATTCGTGGGACCTGTCGGCGTCCCCCACCCAGCGAGTGAGAGAGCGTGCCCTGTGGCTGACGTACCCGCCGATCTTGCCGCAGTGTGGCCACGCGTGCTCGAGCGGCTGCTGGGAGAGGGTTCCGGACAGGGCGGACAAGGCGTCGAGGCCAAGGACGAGCACTGGATCAAGCGGTGCCAGCCCCTCGCGCTGGTCGCCGACACCGCACTGCTCGCCGTCCCCAATGAGTTCGCCAAGGGCGTACTGGAGGGACGGCTGGCCCCCGTCGTCAGCGAAACACTGAGCCGGGAGTGCGGCCGCCCGATCCGCATCGCGATCACCGTGGACGAGTCCGCGGGTGAACCGATCGTCCCCCCGCAGCCCCAGCGCGATCAGCGCGAGTCCTACGAGAACCGCGAGTCCTACGAGGGCTACGACGGCCGGGACGGCTACAGCCGCCAGGCGGCGGACGATCTTCCATCGGCCCGCCCCGCGTACCCCGGGTATCAGCAGTCGCGCCCCGAACCGGGCGCCTGGCCGCGGGGCCATGACGACTATGGCTGGCAGCAGCCCCGGCTCGGCGGCTTCCCGGAGAGCGACCCGTATGCCTCCCGGCACGCCTCCTCCGGCTATGACCAGCAGTCTGGCTATGACCAGCAGCCGTACGACCAGCCGCGCGGCGACTACCGCGGTCCGGGCGCCGAACGCCCCGGGCCGGGCCCCGGCCCCGGCGGCGGTCCCGCTGGCATCCCCGGCCCCGCGCCGAGCCCCGAGCGCCCGCCGTACGAGCAGCGCCACGATCTGCCCGACCCGCTCGAGCGCGCCCGCGGCGGACCGCCCGTACTGCCCTCGCAGACCGGCGCCCCCGGCCCGCTCGCCGCTCAACCCGCGCCCGCGTCCGGCCCCGGTGAGCCGACCGCGCGGCTGAACCCCAAGTACCTCTTCGACACCTTCGTCATCGGCGCCTCCAACCGCTTCGCGCACGCCGCGGCGGTCGCCGTCGCCGAGGCGCCGGCCAAGGCGTACAACCCGCTGTTCATCTACGGCGAGTCCGGGCTCGGCAAGACCCATCTGCTGCATGCCATCGGGCACTACGCGCGCAGCCTCTACCCCGGCACCCGGGTGCGCTATGTGAGCTCGGAGGAGTTCACCAACGAGTTCATCAACTCCATCCGCGACGGCAAGGCGGACGCGTTCCGCAAGCGCTACCGCGACATGGACATCCTGCTGGTCGACGACATCCAGTTCCTGGCGAGCAAGGAGTCGACGCAGGAGGAGTTCTTCCACACCTTCAATACGCTCCACAACGCCAACAAGCAGATCGTGCTCTCCTCCGACCGGCCGCCCAAGCAGCTGGTCACCCTGGAGGACCGGCTCCGCAACCGCTTCGAGTGGGGCCTGATCACCGATGTGCAGCCGCCGGAGCTGGAGACACGCATCGCGATCCTCCGCAAGAAGGCGGTGCAGGAGCAGCTGAACGCGCCGCCGGAGGTGCTGGAGTTCATCGCCTCGCGGATCTCCCGCAACATCCGTGAGCTGGAGGGCGCGCTGATCAGGGTGACGGCCTTCGCGAGCCTGAACCGGCAGCCGGTGGACCTCGGGCTCACCGAGATCGTGCTCAAGGATCTGATCCCCGGCGGCGAGGACGCGGCCCCGGAGATCACCGCCACCGCGATCATGGCCGCGACCGCGGACTACTTCGGGCACACGGTCGACGATCTGTGCGGCGCCTCCCGCAGCAGGGTGCTGGTCACCGCGCGGCAGATCGCGATGTACCTCTGCCGGGAGCTGACCGATCTCTCGCTGCCCAAGATCGGCGCGCAGTTCGGCGGCCGCGACCATACGACGGTGATGCACGCCGACCGCAAGATCAGGGCGCTGATGGCCGAGCGGCGCTCCATCTACAACCAGGTGACCGAGCTGACCAACCGCATCAAGAACGGCTGACAGGGGCCCACAGGGCCACCGCGCACCGCCGAAGGGCGCTCCGGGACGGACATCTCCCGGGGCGCCCTTCGTCGTCCCCCCTTGTCGCCTCGCGTTGTTACCTCTGTCGCATCGCGTTGTTGCCTCGCGAACCCTCGTCGTTCATGGCTACGAAGCTGTTCGATTCATGGCCCGGGCACCATGGTTCTCCACAGATCCACAGCTCATCCACCGTCCACACCCTGGGGACATGGGAGTTGTCCCGATCGCGTCCACAGGGTGCGCGATGAAAAGAGGATCACCCGAGGTCAGCGGGTTGTGGAATTGTGGCTAACCGGAGTCCACAGACTGTGGATGATGGAGGCGCCCACAGGCCGCCCGTCAGCTTGTCCACCGGCAACCCACAGCCGAGGGCCCGTTGCCCACAGCTTCTCCACACCGCTGTCCACTGTTCGGCAACGAAACGGCCTCGGTCACCGGACCGAGTGAAAGGCGTCACACCGAAGAGGCGGGTTGGGCTGTGGGGAAGCTGGGTAAACCTGGGGACGACGCTGGGGAGAACCGGGCGATGTCTGTGTATCGCATGTGCAGAACTCTTCGGCGTCCACAGAAAGCCCTGGTTATCCACGGCCTCCACCCACAGGGCCGGTGGATAAAAAAGCGCCTCTGACCAGGGCAGATCGAGTTTTCCACGGTTTCCACAGGGCCTACTACTACGACCACATAGAGATAGCGAGGAAATCGCTTCGAAGTGGGGCCTGTGCACAACCTCGGGCCGAGCCGCCCGACACCCCGTGCATCGACTTGACCCCGAGCCGCACCGACTGTCGGCGGCGTGCGTCAGACTGGTCTCTGGCGACACAGCCGACGACGAAGGCCAGCAGGGCGAGCCAGCAACAGCGGGAGGCGGCTTACGGTGAAGATCCGGGTGGAGCGCGATGTACTCGCGGAGGCGGTGGCCTGGACAGCCCGCAGCCTCCCGGCCCGACCGCCGGTGCCCGTCCTCGCGGGGATCCTGATGAAGGCGGAGGAAGGCACCCTCAGCCTCTCCGGCTTCGACTACGAGGTCTCGGCCCGCGTCTCGGTGGAGGCCGACATCGAGGACGACGGCACGGTCCTCGTCTCCGGCCGTCTCCTCGCCGACATCTGCCGCGCCCTCCCCAACCGCCCCGTGGAGATCTCCAGCGACGGGGTGCGGGTGACCGTCGTCTGCGGCTCCTCGCGATTCACACTCCACACCCTGCCTGTGGAGGAGTACCCCGCGCTGCCGCAGATGCCGACCGCGACCGGCACGGTCCCGGGTGAGGTCTTCGCCGCCGCCGCGGCCCAGGTCGCCATCGCCGCCGGCCGTGATGACACCCTGCCGGTGCTCACGGGTGTGCGGATCGAGATCGAGGGCGACACCGTCACGCTGGCCTCCACCGACCGCTACCGCTTCGCGGTCCGCGAGTTCCTGTGGAAGCCCGAGACCCCCGACATCTCGGCCGTCGCGCTGGTGCCCGCCAAGACGCTCCTCGACACCGCCAAGTCGCTGACCAGCGGTGACACCGTCGCGCTCGCGCTCTCCGGCTCGGGTGCGGGCGAGGGCCTGATCGGCTTCGAGGGCGCCGGGCGCCGTACGACCACCCGGCTGCTCGAGGGCGACCTGCCGAAGTACCGCACGCTCTTCCCCACCGAGTTCAACTCGGTCGCGGTGATCGAGACCGCCCCGTTCGTCGAGGCCGTCAAGCGGGTGGCCCTGGTCGCCGAGCGCAACACCCCGGTGCGGCTCACCTTCGAGCAGGGCGTGTTGATCCTGGAGGCCGGGTCAAGTGACGACGCACAGGCTGTGGAAAGGGTGGACGCCCAGCTCGACGGCGACGACATCTCGATCGCCTTCAACCCGACGTTCCTGCTGGACGGCCTCAGCGCGATCGACTCACCGATCGCCCAGCTGTCCTTCACGACCTCGACCAAGCCCGCCCTGCTGAGTGGCAAGCCCGCCATCGACGCCGAGGCGGACGAGGCGTACAAGTACCTGATCATGCCGGTCCGGCTGAGCGGCTGAAGGCCGAGCGAATGAGCGGGTGTAGCCCACATCTGTGCGGCTACCCACGGGCGTAGGCTCGGATTCACCGCGAAACGCAACGGACTACGGCACAAAGGATCACTGATGGAGCTCGGTCTCATCGGCCTCGGCAAGATGGGCGGCAACATGCGCGAGCGCATCCGCCGCGCTGGCCACACCGTCATCGGATACGACCGCAACCCGGACGTCGCCGATGTCCACAGCATCGATGAGCTCGTCAACCAACTCGAGGGCCCGCGCGTGGTGTGGGTCATGGTCCCGTCCGGCGTCCCCACCCAGATCACCATCGATGAGCTGGCCGAGCTGCTGTCGCCCGGTGACATCGTCGTGGACGGCGGGAACTCCCGCTGGACCGACGACGAGATCCACGCCGAGCAGCTCAACGCCAAGGGCATAGGCTTCGTCGACTGCGGTGTCTCCGGCGGCGTCTGGGGCCTGGACAACGGCTACGCGCTGATGTACGGCGGCTCTGCCGACCATGTGGCCCGGGTCCAGCCGATCTTCGACGCGCTCAAGCCCGAGGCCGGGGGCGGCGCCGTCCACGCCGGAAAGGTCGGCGCGGGCCACTTCGCCAAGATGGTCCACAACGGCATCGAGTACGCGATGATGCAGGCCTACGCCGAGGGCTGGGAGCTGCTGGAGAAGGTGGACTCGGTCACCGACGTCCGCGAGGTCCTCCGCTCCTGGCAGGAGGGCACGGTCATCCGCTCCTGGCTGCTTGACCTGGCCGTCCGCGCCCTGGACGAGGACGAGCACCTGGGCAAGCTGCGGGGCTACGCGGAGGACTCCGGCGAGGGCCGCTGGACCGTGGAGGCCGCGATCGACAACGCCGTGCCGCTGCCGGCGATCACCGCGTCGCTCTTCGCCCGATTCGCCTCCCGCCAGGAGGACTCGCCGCAGATGAAGATGGTCGCCGCGCTGCGCAACCAGTTTGGCGGCCACGCGGTCGAGAGCAACGAGAAGTAGTCGGGAGCAACGAGAAGCAGCCACCCCTCGGGGTGGGAAGCGAGCAGTACTGCCGGGGGAGGTCGGCGCAGCCCACCATGCACGTCACGCATCTCTCGCTCGCCGACTTCCGCTCGTACGTCCGGGCCGAGGTGGCGCTCGACCCGGGCGTCACGGCCTTCGTCGGGCCCAACGGCCAGGGCAAGACCAATCTCGTCGAGGCCGTCGGCTATCTCGCCACCCTCGGCAGCCACCGGGTCTCCTCCGACGCCCCGCTGGTGCGCATGGGCGCCGAGCGGGCCGTGGTCCGGGCCGCGGTCGTCCAGGGGGACCGGCAGCAGCTGATAGAGCTCGAGCTCAACCCGGGCAAGGCCAATCGCGCCCGTATCAATCGGTCCTCGCAGGTCAGGCCGCGTGATGTGCTGGGGATCCTGCGGTCGGTGCTGTTCGCGCCCGAGGATCTGGCCCTGGTGAAGGGCGACCCGGGCGAGCGCCGCCGGTTCCTGGACGAGCTGATCACCGCGCGGGCGCCCCGGATGGCGGGGGTCCGCTCCGACTACGACCGGGTGCTGAAGCAGCGCAACACCCTGCTGAAGACCGCCGCCCTGGCCCGGCGCCACGGTTCGCGCGGCGGGGGCGGCGACGCGGCCCTGTCCACCCTCGACGTCTGGGACCAGCACCTGGCCCGGGCCGGTGCCGAGCTGCTCGCCCAGCGGCTCGATCTGATCTCCGTGCTCCAGCCCCTCGCCGACAAGGCGTACGAACAGCTCGCCCCGGGCGGCGGCCCGGTGCTGCTGGAGTACCGCGGTTCGGCCGGTGAGGGGCCGGCCGGCGCGGGCAGCCGCGAGGAGCTGTACGAGCTGCTGATGGCCGCCCTCACCGAGGCCCGTAAGCAGGAGATCGAGCGCGGGGTCACCCTGGTGGGCCCGCACCGCGACGACCTGGTGCTCAAGCTGGGCCGGCTCCCGGCGAAGGGCTACGCCAGCCATGGCGAGTCCTGGTCGTACGCCCTCGCCCTGCGGCTGGCCTCCTACGATCTGCTGCGCACCGAGGCGGGCGAGCCGGTGCTGGTGCTCGACGACGTCTTCGCTGAGCTGGACGAGCGGCGCCGGGAGCGGCTGGCCGAGCTGGTCGCCCCCGGGGAGCAGGTGTTGGTGACCGCGGCGGTGGAGGACGACGTCCCGGGGGTGCTCGCCGGTACGCGCTACGCGGTGTCCGAGGGCGAGGTGCGGCGGGCATGACGGACGGAATGGACCAGCCCGCGCGGCCCTCGGCGGCGCCCGGGTCCTCACCGGTGCCCGAGCCGTCGGGCGTCGACCTCGCGCGGGTGGCGCTGCGCGCCGCCAAGGAGCAGGCGCGCGCCCGGGGAGCCGCGGCCCAGCAGAAGAAGCAGGCGCGCAGAGGGGGCCTGCGCTCCGGCGCGCGCGCCGATGGCCGCGATCCGCTTCCGCTCGGCGCGGCGATCAACCGGCTGATCACCGAGCGTGGCTGGGAGACCCCGGCCGCGGTCGGCGGGGTGATGGGCCGCTGGCCCCAGATGGTGGGCCCTGAGGTGGCCCAGCACTGCGAGCCCCTGCGCTATGACGAGGACGCCAGGGTGCTCACGGTGCGTTGTGACTCCACGGCGTGGGCGACCCAGCTGCGGCTGCTCGCGCCCCAGCTCGTGGCCAGGCTCAACGCCGACCTGGGCCAGGGCACGGTGAAGCTGATCAAGGTTCTGGGCCCCGGGGGCCCGTCCCGGCGCTACGGCCCGCTGCGCTCCCCGGGTTCCACGGGCCCGGGGGACACCTACGGGTGATCCGGTGTGAGCCCTGCTGTTAACCGGGGGTAACAGGGTGACTGCTGAGACCCCGGTCACGGTAGCCGGTGGTTGACAGCCCGAAGCGCTGAGTGGCGGCGTGAGCCTCTTGGAGCCCGTCCCCGCATATGGGGAGTCGGCGGCGGCCGGTTCAGGGCGGCACATGCGGACTCAGGCGGCAGCAAGCCCCCATTCTTGTCGGCGCTACCGGTAGACTGGGGCCGTACACCGTCGCCGCTGGCGCACCGAGCGCTTGCGGACACATGTTGAACGACGCAGCCGCTCCCGCCTGCCCGGAGACGGCTTGTGCTGTGCCAGAAAGGGCGCTTCGTGGCCGATTCCGGCAACCCCATCGAAAACATCCCGTCCACGCCCGACGACGAGGCCCTGGCTCCGCCGTCGTACGACGCCAGTGCGATCACCGTTCTGGAGGGGCTGGAGGCGGTCCGCAAGCGACCCGGTATGTACATCGGTTCCACCGGTGAGCGCGGCCTGCACCACCTCGTCCAGGAGGTCGTCGACAACTCCGTCGACGAGGCCATGGCCGGTCACGCGGACAGCATCGAGGTCACGATCCTCGCCGACGGCGGCGTCCGCGTCGTGGACAACGGCCGCGGGATCCCGGTGGGCATCGTCCCCTCGGAGGGGAAGCCGGCCGTGGAGGTCGTGCTGACCGTGCTGCACGCGGGCGGCAAGTTCGGCGGCGGCGGCTACGCCGTCTCCGGCGGTCTGCACGGCGTCGGCGTCTCCGTCGTCAACGCCCTGTCGTCGAAGGTGTCGGTCGAGGTCAGGACGGACGGCTACCGCTGGACCCAGGACTACAAGACCGGAGTGCCGACCGCGCCCCTGGCCCGGAACGAGGCCACGGAGGTCACCGGCACCACGGTCACCTTCTGGGCGGACCCGGACGTCTTCGAGACCACCGAGTACTCCTTCGAGACGCTGGCCCGGCGCTTCCAGGAGATGGCGTTCCTCAACAAGGGCCTGTCGATCTCGCTGACGGACGAGCGCGAGGCCCATGTGGACGAGGAGGGCAAGCCGCTCTCCGTGAAGTACCACTACGAGGGCGGCATCGTCGACTTCGTCACCTACCTCAACTCCCGCAAGGGCGAGCTGGTCCACCCCACGGTGATCGGCTTCGAGGCCGAGGACAAGGAGCGGATGCTCTCCCTCGAGATCGCGATGCAGTGGAACGCCCAGTACACCGAGGGTGTCTACAGCTTCGCGAACACCATCCACACCCATGAGGGCGGCACCCACGAGGAGGGCTTCCGCGCCGCGCTGACGTATCTGATCAACAAGTACGCGCGGGACAAGAAGCTGCTCCGGGAGCGCGATGACAACCTCACCGGTGAGGACATCCGTGAGGGCCTTACGGCCATCATCTCGGTCAAGCTGGGCGAGCCCCAGTTCGAGGGCCAGACCAAGACCAAGCTGGGCAACACGGAGGCCAAGACCTTCGTCCAGAAGATCGTCAACGAGCATCTCGCCGACTGGCTGGACCGTAACCCCAATGAGGCGGCGGACATCGTCCGCAAGGGCATCCAGGCGGCCACGGCCCGCGTCGCCGCCCGTAAGGCGCGCGATCTGACCCGCCGCAAGGGGCTGCTGGAGACCGCGTCGCTGCCGGGCAAGCTGAGCGACTGCCAGTCCAACGACCCGTCGAAGTGCGAGATCTTCATCGTCGAGGGTGACTCCGCCGGCGGCTCGGCCAAGTCCGGCCGCAATCCGCAGTATCAGGCGATCCTCCCGATCCGAGGCAAGATCCTCAACGTCGAGAAGGCCCGGGTCGACAAGATCCTCCAGAACAACGAGGTCCAGGCGCTGATCTCCGCCTTCGGCACCGGGGTGCACGAGGACTTCGACATCGCCAAGCTCCGCTATCACAAGATCATTCTGATGGCGGACGCCGATGTCGACGGCCAGCACATCAACACCCTGCTGCTGACCTTCCTCTTCCGCTTTATGCGCCCGCTGGTCGAGGCGGGCCATGTCTTCCTGTCCCGCCCGCCCCTCTACAAGATCAAGTGGGGCCGGGACGAGGTCGAGTACGCGTACTCGGACCGGGAGCGGGACGCGCTGATCCAGGCCGGCCGGGAGCAGGGCAAGCGCATCAGGGACGACTCCGTCCAGCGCTTCAAGGGCCTGGGCGAGATGAACGCCGAAGAGCTGCGGGTGACCACGATGGACCAGGACCACCGTGTCCTCGGCCAGGTCACGCTGGACGACGCGGCCCAGGCCGACGACCTGTTCTCGGTCCTCATGGGTGAGGACGTCGAGGCACGGCGCTCGTTCATCCAGCGCAACGCCAAGGATGTCCGCTTCCTCGACATCTGAGTCGGCCCCCAGCCGCAGACGACAGAAGGACTTTGACCAGCAATGGCCGACGAGAACACCCCGAACACGCCCGACGACCTGACCCCCGACGAGCTCGCCGAGGGCGCCGCCCTCCGCGTCGAGGCGGTGGGCCTCGAGACGGAGATGCAGCGCTCGTACCTCGATTACGCGATGAGCGTGATCGTCAGCCGTGCGCTGCCCGACGTCCGGGACGGCCTCAAGCCGGTGCACCGCCGGGTGCTGTACGCGATGTACGACGGCGGGTACCGCCCCGAGAAGGGCTTCTACAAGTGCGCCCGCGTCGTCGGTGACGTCATGGGCACCTACCACCCGCACGGCGACTCGTCGATCTACGACGCGCTGGTGCGGCTGGCCCAGCCGTGGTCCATGCGGATGCCGCTGGTCGACTCCAACGGCAACTTCGGCTCCCCGGGCAACGACCCCGCGGCGGCCATGCGGTACACCGAGTGCAAGATGGCGCCGCTGTCGATGGAGATGCTCCGGGACATCGACGAGGAGACCGTCGACTTCCAGGACAACTACGACGGCCGTAACCAGGAGCCGACGGTCCTGCCGGCCCGCTTCCCCAATCTGCTGATCAACGGCTCGGCGGGGATCGCGGTCGGCATGGCCACCAACATCCCGCCGCACAATCTGCGCGAGGTGGCCGAGGGCGCCCAGTGGGCGCTGGCCAACCCCGAGGCCACCCAGGAGGAGCTGCTCGACGCGCTGGTCGACCGGATCAAGGGCCCGGACTTCCCGACCGGCGCCCTGGTCGTCGGCCGTAAGGGCATCGAGGAGGCGTACCGCACCGGGCGCGGCTCGATCACCATGCGCGCGGTGGTGGAGGTCGAGGAGATCCAGGGCCGGCAGTGCCTGGTGGTCACCGAGCTGCCGTACCAGGTGAACCCGGACAACCTCGCGCAGAAGATCGCCGACCTGGTGAAGGACGGCAGGGTCGGCGGCATCGCCGACGTCCGCGACGAGACCTCATCGCGCACCGGCCAGCGCCTGGTCATCGTGCTCAAGCGGGACGCGGTCGCCAAGGTCGTCATCAACAACCTCTACAAGCACACCGATCTGCAGACCAACTTCGGTGCCAACATGCTGGCGCTGGTCGACGGCGTGCCGCGCACCCTCTCGCTGGACGCGTTCATCCGCAACTGGGTCACCCACCAGATCGAGGTCATCGTCCGCCGGACCCGCTTCCGGCTGCGCAAGGCCGAGGAGCGCGCGCACATCCTGCGCGGTCTGCTCAAGGCCCTGGACGCGATCGACGAGGTCATCGCGCTGATCCGGCGCAGCGACACGGTGGAGACCGCGCGCGAGGGCCTGATGGGCCTGCTGGAGATCGACGAGATCCAGGCGAACGCGATCCTCGAGATGCAGCTGCGGCGACTGGCCGCCCTGGAGCGGCAGAAGATCGTCCAGGAGCACGACGAGCTCCAGGTGAAGATCAACGAGTACAACGCGATCCTGGCCTCGCCCGAGCGGCAGCGGCAGATCATCAGCGAGGAGCTGACCGCGATCGTCGAGAAGTTCGGCGACGACCGGCGCACCAAGCTGGTCCCCTTCGACGGCGACATGTCCATCGAGGACCTGATCGCCGAGGAGGACATCGTCGTCACGATCACGCGTGGCGGCTATGTGAAGCGCACCAAGACCGAGGACTACCGCTCGCAGAAGCGCGGTGGCAAGGGCGTGCGGGGGACGAAGCTGAAGCAGGACGACATCGTCTCCCACTTCTTCGTCTCGACCACCCACCACTGGCTGCTGTTCTTCACCAACAAGGGCCGGGTCTACCGGGCGAAGGCGTACGAGCTCCCCGACGCGGGGCGCGACGCGCGCGGCCAGCATGTGGCGAATCTGCTGGCCTTCCAGCCCGATGAGAAGATCGCGCGGATCCTCGCCATCCGGGACTACGAGGCGGTGCCGTACCTGGTGCTGGCCACCAAGTCCGGGCTGGTGAAGAAGACCCCGCTGAAGGACTACGACTCGCCCCGCTCGGGCGGTGTGATCGCGATCAACCTCCGGGCGATGGAGGACGGCCGCGAGGACGAGCTGATCGGGGCCGAGCTGGTCTCCTCCGCGGACGATCTGCTGCTGATCAGCAAGAAGGCGCAGTCGATCCGGTTCACGGCGACCGATGACTCGCTGCGCCCGATGGGGCGCGCGACCTCCGGCGTGAAGGGCATGAGCTTCCGCGAGGGCGACGAGCTCCTCTCGATGAATGTCGTCAGGCCCGGTACGTTCGTGTTCACCGCCACCGACGGCGGGTACGCCAAGCGGACCAATGTCGATGAATACCGCGTCCAGGGGCGCGGTGGCCTCGGCATCAAGGCGGCGAAGATCGTCGAGGACCGTGGTTCCCTGGTCGGGGCGCTGGTGGTCGAGGAGACCGATGAGATCCTCGCCATCACGCTCAGCGGTGGCGTGATCCGCACCCGGGTCAATGAGGTCAGGGAGACGGGCCGTGACACCATGGGCGTCCAACTGATCAACCTGGGCAAGCGCGATGCCGTCGTCGGCATCGCCCGGAACGCCGAGGCCGGTCGTGAGGCTGAAGAGGTCGAGGAAGAGATCGCGGCCGGGAACGCACCAGCCGAGGAGGCCGAGTCCGAGGCGGCCGAGGGCACAGCGCCCCCGGCCGACGAGACCGAGGAGTAAGTCGTGAGTGGAGCCACGGGTGCCGCGGGCGGCGGTGCGGACGCCGGAGGGCATCCGGGATCAGGAGCCCCGACGGGCGGTCACACCGCTGGGGACGGCGCCCGTGGCCCGGCCGGGGACTCCGCCCCCGCGGCGGTGACCGAGACCCGGAAGCTGCGGCCGCAGCGCGATCCGCACCCCAAGCCCCAGTACTCCAGCCCGCTCCCCAACGAGCGTCCCGCTCCCGCCCAGCCCGCGCAGCCGTACCACCCGCCGCAGGCATACGCCCCGCCGCCCGGCGGCGGGGCCGGGCGGGGCGGCTCCGCGGTGCCCGGGCAGTCGGCACAGGCCGCCCAGACGGGGTACCAGCAGGCCGCCACGGCCGTCCGCCGCCCCCGTACGTCCGCGGGGGCCCGTCCGGCGCCGCGGACCCGTAAGGCGCGGCTGCGGGTCGCCAGGGTCGATCCGTGGTCGGTCATGAAGGTCAGCTTTCTGCTGGCGATCGCGCTGGGGATCTGCACCGTGATCGCGGTGGCGGTGCTGTGGATGGTCATGGACGCCATGGGCGTCTTCAGCGCGGTGGGCGGCACCATAAGCGACGCCACGGAGTCGCAGGAGGGCAGCGGGTTCGACCTGGAGTCCTTCCTGTCGCTTCCGCGTGTCCTGGGGTTCACCGGGATCATCGCCGTGATCAATGTGGTGCTGGCGACCGCGCTGGCCACGCTCGGGGCCTTTATCTACAACTTGTCGGCGGGTTTTGTGGGCGGCGTCGAGCTGACCCTGGCCGAGGACGAGTAGCGGCCCGGCCGTTACCGATTTTGGGACGGGGCAGGTGGTGCGCTAATCTTTCGGTGCAGCGCGGGGCTATAGCTCAGACGGTTAGAGCGCTTCCCTGATAAGGAAGAGGCCACAGGTTCAAGTCCTGTTAGCCCCACCGTCGCGATCAGCCTGGATGGAGATTTTTTCCGTCCGGGCTGATGTCGTATGGAGGCAGGGAGTTGATCCCCGTCTCCTTCCCGATTTCTCCTCGGCCAATGCCGGTCATAGGTCACCGATCGGTATCGGTCGGTGTGTATCATCGGGCGCCAGAGGTCCCCTACGTCAAGAAAGAGACGAGGTAGCGCGGTGAAGAAGCTGCTCCTGGTCGCACTGGCCGCCATCGGCGGGCTCCTCGTGTACCGCCAGATCCAGGCGGATCGCGCCGAGCAGGATCTGTGGACGGAGGCGACCGACTCCGTACCCGCAGGTTCGGGTGTGTGAGCTCCTACAACAGTCCTAGTGCGGGGCCCCGACCGCTGGAGCGGTCGGGGCCTCGTCGGCTTTACTGGCGCGGTGGCGCGGTGGCGCCAGGGTGGGGGCGTCGGGGGCCGGGGGTGCGGGGGATGGGATGACGGGGGGTCTTCGTGTTTCACTCTCGCAAACGAATAGCTTGCACAGGCAAAGTTGAGCGGGCCGACCGGCCTGTACGACGAGGAGTGACG
>NZ_LAKD02000004.1 GCF_000968685.2 Streptomyces antioxidans | reverse complement strand
GGGGCGGTGACGCCCGCGGATGCGGTACCGGAACGGTTCCCAGGAAGTCGGGCCCCGCCCTTGCCCCCGGCCGCAGTGACAGCCCCGCCCCCGCCCCCATCCCCAGACGCGGGAACCCCACCCGACACCGGACCGGCCGCCGCACACCGCCAACTCCTGCGCTGGGCGCGGAGGTTGTCGGACGACCTGGACCTCGTGGACTCCCCGCGGCCGGACGCAGGAAATGGCTCCCCGCCGCAGCTCAGCGGCGGGCTGTATGTGCGGCGCGCCCTCCAGGACCGGGTGGTGGAGGCCCTTTACGACGACGATCCGAAGGCCGTCCTGGTGACCGGGGACGCCGGAAACGGCAAGAGCAGCCTGCTGTGGGGACTCGCCCGGGACCTGACCGCTCTGGAGGACGCCGAGGTCTTCCTGGTCAACGCCGCGTGGCTGCTGCGCCCCCTGAGCGGCACCTCCGCAACGCCCATGCTGACCCCCGCGACCGTCGTGTCCGGGGCCGCGCACGCCCGCACACGGGGCCGCACACCCGTCGTGCTCCTCGACACCGCCGATCTGCTGCTGCACGACGACCACCACGAGATGGCGCTGCTCGACCTGTGCGAAGACCTCGCCGCCGCCGGTGTCCGCCTGGTGCTGACCTCCCGTCCGGAGGAGGCGAACCGGCTGCGCACCGGCTTCCTCCGGATGTCGCTCGGCCCTTACGACGACGGCGAGATCCCCCACGCCATCCGTGGCCACGCCACGCTCTACTGCCCCGACGCCGTCCCCCGGGACGACGGGGCACGGGTGCGGAGGCTGATGGAGCCGGTGGCCCGCGGGCTGCCGGTGCGCGAGGTGTGCCGAAGCCCCCTCCAGCTGCGGCTGCTGTTCGAACTCGCCCGGGACGAGGGGGCGTTCCCCAGCGCCGAGATCGACGCCACCGGCCTCTACCGCCGCTACTGGGACCACCGGGTCGTCACCGACCGGCGCCAGCACGGCAACCAGAGCGCCACGGCGCCGGAGGACCTTTCCCCGGTCACCGGCGCGATCGCCGTCGTGCTGATGTCGGCCGGGCGTACCGAGCTGTCGCGCGAGGAACTGGTCGAGCGGCTCACCTCGCCGCACGGCGGCCCCCGCACCGCGTGGCCGTACGAACCCGCCCGCGTCCGGTCGTCCCTGGATCTGCTGCTCGACCGGGGCGTGTTGGCCAGGGGAGCCTCGGACGGCATCCACTTCTTCCACCAGACCATGTTCGAGTACGCCGCCGCGCGCGGTCTGCTGCGCCTCTCCGGCGCTCAGGCGCTGCTGTCGCTGTGCGAGTGGATCGGGTCCCACCCCCGTGACTTCTTCGTCGGGGCGATCCTGGAACAGCTCCTCATGCTCGCCGCCGGGTCCGAACGGTATCGCGGCCCGGTGCGGGACACGCTGATCCGTATGGCGGCACACGAGGACGCCATGATCCTGCACACCGTCGCCGTGGCCGTCGCGGCGCGGAACCCGGCCGTGGGGGTGCCCGTCGAACCGCTGCTCGCGACGGCGCCGCACGGTGTCGCCCGACGGTACGCGGTGCTGGCCCCGACCGTACGCGACACGGACGTCGACGCCCTCCTGCCGCGGCTCCGCGGGCTGTGGCGGAGGCAGGAGCCCAGCCTGCAGGGGGCCGTGCTCGAGGCGCTGGAACGGCTGGCCGCCCAGAACTCGTTCGCGGTCCACGCCGCCCTCGCCGACTGGGGCTGCGTACGGGAGCTGACGACCGGGCGCCGTACGGCCGGTGCGGGCCTCGACGTGCTGCCTCGGCTGCTCGTGCTGACATCACACATCGATGTGGCGTCAGCACGGACGGGCCTCATGGACATGCTCGACTTCGCCCTGGCCCGGGGGCTGTCGGAGCTGGCGTCCGGCGTCATGACCCTCTGGGCACGGCACTGGGAGGCGCTGGGCTCGGCGGAGTGGGCCGCCGCCGTCCAGGAGCGTCTTCAGCGGGTGCGCCTCGCGCGGAAGTCGTACGACCTCGAGCTCTTCCAAACGGCGCTGGGCAGGGTGCTGGCCGCCTCCTGGACCCATGACCACGGACTCCCGGGTGACCACGGGCTCCCGGGCGGCCCCGATGGCGGTCCGGCCACCGCCCCCCACCCCTGGACCCGCCGCCTCGACGCCGCGGTGGCGCTCCTCGAGGCGGACGACCACGACACCGCGGGCAACGCCGGACTCATCGCCGCCACAGCGGTCCTGACCACTCTGCCGCACGGCCACTGGGCCATCGAGGCCACCCTGGACCGCTGTCTGGCGATGACGGGGCCGGGAGCGCCACACGCGCTGCAGCACCGGATGGTCTTCCCCCTGCTGCTCAGCACCGACTGCGCCGCCGCGGAACGCCTCGTCCACCGGCTCGCCGCCCATCTCAAGGCGCTGCCCTGCCCCGAGAACCAGCCCGTCACGCCACCGCAGCGGCTCGCGCTCGTGGCCCGCCGGATCCTCGCCCACCGGGACGTACCTGCGTACCGCGTGCGGCAGGTTCTGGAACGCTCCGGCTGGGACGCCGGCTCCGAGCTGTGGCTGTCCAGGGACGGCCTGGCCACGCTCCTCCTGCCGGCCGCGCTCGGCGGCCACCCCGCCGCGGTGAGCAGGATCGAGAAGGCGACAACCGCCCCGGCCGCGGCCCGGAGCCTCGTCCGCCAGTCCCTGCACCGTGCGGTCACGGACGCCGGGCTCCACACCGAGCGCCATATCGGTCTGCTGGTGGACCTGGCCCTCATGGACGCCGACACCGTGCTCCTGGACGCCATCACCACCGGCCGGGCCAAGAAGGGCACGGGGCCGCTGCCGCCCCTCGCCCATGAGCGGGCGCTGGCCGCGCTGCGGGCCTCGGCCCAGGCCCTCACCGGGCTGATCGCGGACGAGATCGCCGAGGGCAACAGCGGAAAGCGGCAGCGCCAGGCGCTCACGCTCTGGGAATGCGCGGTGTCCGCCGGTGTCCTGCCCGCACCCGGGCTGCGCGAACTCCTGCCCAGGTACGCCGCCTTCTCCGACCAGAAGACCCGGGCGGCCTTCCTCGGGCTGGTGGGAACCACCGCGGCGCGCGCACCCGCCCAGTACGCCGAGGCACACATCTTCCTCGCGGACCTGGTGTTCGACGCCGCGGGAGGCATCCCCCTCCTCGACGACGCGTCGGCCGCCACCCGGAACGCCGCCCGCAAGGCCCTGCTCCACGCCGCCTGCGAGTCCGGCCCGCTCACCCCCACGGCTCTCACCACGGCACTCGACCTGGCCTTCGCCCCGCCCACCGACGCCGGACTGAGCAGCGGGCTCGGCCAGCTGATACGGCGGCTCAGCGCCGCACATGGCGCGGCACCCGCCGCCGAGCTGCTGATCCGTGTCATCGGCGCGGCCGTGGCCTCGCGACAGGGCCGCGCCGCGGAGAACCACCTCGCCAAGTCCCTCCGCGGCGCGATGGACAGTGTCTTCGACCACGGTTCCCCGGCCGTGTACCGGAGGCTGTGGGAGCACCTGAAGGAGCCTGGCCCGGAGGACGACGCCGATCGCGTGGTCTTCCCCGAGCGGTACGCCCTGGCCCTGGTGAGCTGTGCGATCCGCCGCTCGTACGCGACAACGCACCGGGATCTGGAGGCACTTGTCGGCCATCCGCGGGTGCCGCGGCCCACCAAGATGTGGATCGGCGACCAGCTCTCCGCCCGCTCGCGGGAACACACCGAACACGACCTCAGCTGGGTGCTGGATGGCCGGACGGCGTGGCGGCCAGTGGCAGGATGCTCGCGGTAGTCGTCATCGAGGTCACGGGCGCGCGCGGGGCCCCGTTCGATCGCGGGAAGCCGAAGGAGCCCGATGAGCCGGAAGAACCACCATGTCGTCGTGCTCGTGCTCGACGGTGCGAAGCCACTCGACGTCGGCATCCCCGCGCAGGTGTTCTCCAACCGGCCGAGCATGCCCTACGAGCTGCGGGTGTGCGGCGCCGCGCCCGGACCGGTGACCGGCGGCGAAGGACTCTCGTACCACGTGGCCGACGGCCTCGAGGCGTTCGAACACGCCGACACCATCTTCATCCCCGGCTACCGGGAGCCGGCCACCACCGAACCACCGGCGGCCGTGGTCAGCGCGCTCATGGCCGCCCACGGGCGGGGCACCCGGCTCGCGGCCATCTCCACCGGGGCGTTCGCGCTGGCGGCCACGGGGCTGCTCGACGGCAAACGGGCGACGACCCACTGGCACTACACGAAGGCACTCGCCGAGCGGCATCCGCTGGTGCGGGTGGACGAGAACGTGCTCTTCGTGGACGAGGGCGAGGTGCTCACCTCGGCGGGCGCGGCGTCCGGAATCGACCTCTGTCTGCACCTGGTGCGGCACGACCACGGCGTAGGGCTCTCCAACCATGTGGCGCGACGGCTGGTGGCGGCGCCCTACCGCAGCGGGGGACAGGCGCAGTACGTGCCCCGGAGCGTGCCCGAACCGCTCGGCGACCTGTTCGCGAGCACACGGGAGTGGGCCCTGGCGCACCTCGCCGAACCGCTGACCCTCGAAGCGCTCGCCCGCAACGCGCGGGTGTCCGCGCGCACCTTCTCCCGGCGGTTCGTGGAGGACACCGGCTACACGCCGATGCAGTGGGTGCTCAGGGCGCGCGTGGACCTGGCGCGTGAACTGCTCGAACGCACCGATCTGGGCGTGGAGCAGATCGCCGACCGGGTCGGGCTCGGCACCGGCGCGAATCTGCGGCTGCACTTCCACCGCATCCTCGGCACCTCCCCGACGGAGTACCGCCACACCTTCTCAGCCTGAGGAGACCCCCTCCGAGCGCCGTTGGTGTGACGGGTCCGATGGCCATGGCGAGATCCTTGCGTGTAGTGGCGTTCATGCCGCTGTCGGCCGGGGATCCGGATGCCGACGATGGGGGCGGAAACGAAAGGAATCCCCATGACCCGCATCGCCATCAATGGATTCGGCCGCATCGGACGCAACACCCTGCGCGCCCTGCTCGAGCGCGACAGCGACCTCGAGGTGGTCGCCGTCAACGACCTCACCGCTCCCGAGTCCCTGGCCCATCTGCTCAAGTACGACAGCTCGCTCGGCCCCCTCGGCCGTTCCGTGGAGGTCGACGGGACCGACCTCGTCGTCGACGGCCGCCGCGTCAAGGTGCTCGCCGAGCGCGAGCCCGCCGACCTGCCGTGGTCCGAGCTCGGCGTCGACATCGTGCTCGAGTCCACCGGCCGCTTCACCGCGGCGGACGCCGCCCGCGCGCACATCCGTGCCGGTGCCCGGCGGGTGCTGGTGAGCGCCCCCTCCGCCGGTGCCGATGTCACCCTCGCCTACGGCGTGAACACCGATGCCTACGACCCCGCCCGGCACGTGATCGTCTCGAACGCCTCGTGCACCACGAACGCGCTGGCCCCGCTGGCAGCCGTACTGGACGACCTGGCCGGTATCGAGCACGGCTTCATGACCACGGTGCACGCCTACACCCAGGAGCAGAACCTCCAGGACGGCCCCCACCGCGACCTGCGCCGCGCCCGCGCCGCCGGGGTGAACATCGTGCCCACCACCACCGGGGCCGCCAAGGCCATCGGTCTGGTGCTGCCGAACCTCGACGGCAAGCTGTCGGGCGACTCGATCCGGGTACCGGTGCCGGTGGGCTCGATCGTGGAGCTGAACACCGCGGTCTCCCGTGAGGTCAGCCGCGACGAGGTGCTCGCGGCCTACCGCTCCGCCGCCGACGGCAAGCTCAAGGGCGTCCTCGACTACTCCGACGAACCGCTGGTCTCCAGCGACATCACCCGCCGTCCGGCGTCGTCCATCTTCGACGCCGCCCTCACCCGTGTGGACGGCAAGCACATCAAGGTGGTGGCCTGGTACGACAACGAGTGGGGCTTCTCGAACCGCGTCATCGACACGCTCGAACTTCTCGCGCGCGACTGACCACCCCTGCTGACCGGCTGTGAGGGGCCGGACCCACCGGCCTTTCACCAGGCGCCCGCGCCCGAGCCGCGCATTCACCGCACGGGCGGGCGACGGCCCTCACTACCTATACTTCCGGGCATGTTGAGGTTGGAGCGGCTCCGGGCCGACCACGCGCCCGCCCTGCTGGCCTTCGAGCGCGAGAACCGGGAGTACTTCGCCCGGACGATCTCGGACCGCGGGGACGCCTACTTCGAGGAGTTCGCATCCCTGCACCGTGCCCGGCTCGCCGAGCAGGACGCCGGTGTCTGCCACTTCCATCTCGTCGTGGACGACCAGGGGGAGCTGGCCGGTCGCGTCAATCTCGTGGACGTGGCGGAGGGGAACGCCGAACTCGGCTACCGGATCGGCGAGCGCGCCGCGGGCCGCGGGATGGCGACCGCCGCGGTGAAAGAGGTGTGCCGCCTGGCCGCCACGGCGTACGGCCTCTCCACCCTCACCGCGTACACCGCCCTCCACAACGTGGCCTCCATGACCGTGCTCGACCGCAATGGATTCACCGCCGTGGCGGACGCCACGGTCGGCGGGCACCCCGGTCTGCGCTATCGCCGACGGCTCGTCGCGGAGCCCGGGCGGCGCTGACCGGGGTCAGGGGGCGCGGATCGCCCACTGCCTCCGCTCCTCCGGTCCGTCGCCGGTGCTGTAGCCCTTGACCACGAGCACATGAGCCCCCCGCCCCCACATCGTCCGTGGCACGATCCAGTCCCCGGCGTGGGTGTGCACCACCTCGCTCCAGTCGGCCGTGTCGCCTCGTCCGGCAGTGGGATGTGGGTGCGCGAGTCGACGTCGTAGTAGACGACGAACACCTTCGACCTGGCGCGGAGCTGATCCGGATCCACGGCAAGAACCCGTACGCCGTACATGTCGGTCGAGATTCGTCGTTCCCCTCGGGACGTGGTGGTGCGGACACACCGACACCGGCCTGTTGGTCCATCGCTCGGTGGCGGAACGCCCCTGGTGTTTCCAGAAGGGGCCGACAGCATGGTGCCGGTCAGCTGCCGGCGGTGAAGGACAGCAGGCCATCCAGGCCGCGCTTGCCGACCTCGTTGGCGATGACCAGTCGCTGGATCTCGGAGGTGCCCTCCCAGATCCGGTCCACCCGCAGCTCGCGCCACAGCCGCTCGACCGGGACGTCCCGCATATAGCCGCGGCCGCCGAAGATCTGCACACAGCGGTCGACGATCCGGTTGGACGCCTCGGAGGCTGCGAGCTTGGCGGTGGCGGCCTTGGCGTGCAGGGCCTTGCGGTCGCCACCCTGGTCGAACTCCCAGGCCACCTGGTGGGTGAAGGCGCGGTTGGTGGCGATCTCGGTCACCGAGTCGGCGACCATGCCCTGGATCAGCTGACGGTTCATCAGTACGTCCCCGCCTTGTTCACGCCCCTTCGCCCAGTCGACGGCCAGCCGCAGCGCGCGTTCGGCGGCGCCGATGGTGCGTGCGGCGATCATCAGCCGCTCCTCGGTGAACCAGTCGCGGGTCAGGTCGTACCCCTCGCCGATCCGGCCGAGGACGGCGTCCGGGCCGACCCGGACGTCCTGGAACAGGAACTCGGGGTGTTCGTAGACGAAGGTGTGGGTGTAGCGGGGGGTGCGCTTGACGGAGACGCCGGGGGTGTCCTTGTCGAGGAGGAACATCGTCGGCTCGTTGTCCGGCCGTACGTGGGCGAGGACGATGAGGAAGTCCGCCGCGTCGCCGACGGTCACGAACCACTTCTCGCCGTTCAGGACCCAGCCGTCGCCGTCCCGGCTGGCCGTGGTGCGGATCCGGGAGGGGTCGGAGCCGGCGTGTTCCTCGGTGATGGCCACGGCATCGCGGCGGCGGCCCTCGATGTCCGGGACGAGGTAGCGCTCGCGCTGCTCGGGAGTGCAGGCGCTGAGGCAGTTGGCCGGGCGCCACACCGCGTCCCACAGGGCGTTGGTGAGCTTGCCCAACTCATCCTGGACGACGACCTGTTCGAGGATGGTCAGGCCCGCGCCACCCCATTCGGCGGGCATGTTGATGGCCTGCAGACCATGGGCGAGCACATGCTCGCGGATGGCGGCGTGGGCCTCGGGCGGCAGACCGTTGTTGGCCTCGCACTCGTCCTCGAACTGCATGATCTTGCCGGTCAGGCTGGCGGCACGTCCCTTGAGTTCGAGCAGACGGGGGCCGAGGGCGAATTCCACGGTGTTCCTCCTGTTGATGAGGTGCGGGTCAGTGCTGATGTGCGGCGGGGTCAGCCCAGGACGACGCGGGCGTCCAGGCCCTGGCATCCGCGCGGAGTGGCCAGTAGCGGATTGACCTCAAGCTCGGCGATCTCCGGGTGGGCCGCCGCCATACCGGTGATGGCGGCGATGGCGTGGGCGAGCGCGTCGAGGTCGACGGCGGGCCGGCCCCGTACGCCGTGCAGCAGGGCGGCGGAGCGCAGCCGGTCAAGCAGCTCACGGGCCTGCCCGGGGGTGAGCGGGGCGAGGGCGAAGGCCACGTCGCGCAGCACCTCGGTGGTGACCCCGCCGAGGCCGAGCATGGCGACCGGCCCGAAGCGGGGGTCGCGCCGTACGCCGACGATCAGCTCGACACCGTCGCGCGGATCCGCCATGGCCTCGACGCAGTACCCCGGCGGGGACAGTCGCTCGGCCATGTCGGCGACGGCCGTACGGACCGCCGCGTCACCCTCCAGCCCGAGTGCGACACCGCCGGAGTCGGACTTGTGCAGCAGGCCGAGTGCCTTGACCACGACCCGGCCGCCGATCGCACGGGCCGCCGCCACGGCCTCGTCCACGGTCGTGGCCGGCCGCGCCGCGGGGAAGTGCACACCCGCGGCGCGGATCAGCTCGCGTGCGCTCCAGTAGCCGTCGTCCGTGACCGGTGGCGCCGGATCGGGCAAGGGCCGCAGCGCGGGGTCGGCGGGGGTGCGCCGGGCCAGCATCCCGAGGCTGCGGGCCGCCTCCTCGATGGCGCGGAAGACCGGGACACCGCGCCGCTGCAGCTCCTCGGCGGCCTCGCTGTAGGGATACATGGTGTGTACGGCCACCGGCTTGCAGCGGTCGCTGACCAGCTCGCCCATCTCGGCCGCGGTCTCGACCTCGGCGGTGGCGAGGGCCGCGCCGTACTCGCCGTAGCCGCCGAAGTATCCGGTGATCAGCACCGAGTCGGTGTCCGGCGCGTCGAGCAGTTCGCCGAGCACCCGGGCGAAGGAGGTGACGTCCTTCTCGCCCGTGCCCGCCAGGTCCACCGGGTTGCCCACCCCCGCCGACGGCGTCAGATGGTCCCGCAGCCGCCGGGACAGCCCGGGGTCGAACTCCGACACGGACAGCCCGTACCGCTCGGCCAGGTCACAGGCGACCGAGGCATGGCCGCCGCCGTCGGCGAGCACCGCCACCCTGCGGGCGGGGGCCGCGCCGAACAGATGCAGCGCCTCCAGCAGACCGGCCATCTGCCGGGGGCTGGCCACCCGGTCGATCCCGGCGGCCCGGCAGGCCGCGTCGATCACCGAGCCGTCGCTGACCAGCGCCCCGGTGTGCGACTTGGCGCCGCGTACGGACGCCTCACTGGCGCCGACCGTGAGCAGCACCACGGGCTTGCCCATGGTGGTGGCCTCGGCCGCCGCGGCCACGAAGTCCCGGCCGTCGCCGAAGTCCTCGCCGTACACCGCGATCAGCGTGGTCTCCGGGTGCACGGTGTACGCACGGATGAGGTCGGCCACCGTGAGATCGGCCTGGTTGCCGAGCGAGGCGAAGCGGGAGAAGCCGAGCCCGCGCTCGGAGAGGATCCGGCTGAGCTCCAGGGCCATGTTGCCGCTCTGCGAGATCAGTCCCACCGAACCGGGCGGCAGCGGATTGGAGGAGAGATACAGCTCGCTGCCGCTGTCCAGAACGCCCAGACAGTTCGGGCCCAGCAGCACGGCCCCGGCCTCGCGCACCCGCCGGGCCAGTGCCGACTGCCGCGCCTCGCCCTCCGCGCCGAGCTCGGCGAAGCCCGCGGTGATGCCGACGATGGCGCGCGCCCCGGCGGCGAGCGCGTCCTCGACGGCCGACTCGAACCCGGCCGCCGGGACGGCGATCACCGCGAGGTCGGGGCACCGGGGGAGTTCGGCCATGGAGCGGTAGGCGCGCTCGCCGAGCACCGGTTCACCACGGCGGTTGACCAGGTACACCGGGCGGCGCCCCCGCATCCGCAGCGCCTGGGCACTGATCCAGTTGCCCCACTTGGCCGGGTCGTTGCTGGCTCCGACGACGGCGACCGCGTTCGGTGCGAAGAGCGGTCCCAGGTCGCGCCCGGGAACGCGCCGCTCGGTGGCGGAGAGGGTCATGGGTGGTCCTTGGGGGACGAGTCCGGCGTGGTGAGGTGGTGGAGTACGTCGGGTACGGGGTGACCGGCGCCCCAGGCGTCGGCGCCGCCGTCGACGACGACGGTGGTGCCGGTGATGTAGGCGCCCTGGGGAGAGGCGAGGAAGGAGATGAGGCCGGAGACGTCCTCCGGGCGGCCGAGCCTGCCGAGCGGCACCGAACGCTCCCAGCGCGCCCGGTCCTCGGGTGTGTAGTGGTCGTCCAGGCCGCCGGTGGCGATGGTGCCGGGGGCCACGCACACGGTACGGATGCCGTACCGGCTCCACTCCAGGCTGAGCCCGGCCGCCAGGTTCTCCACCGCGGCCCGCGCGGAGGCGGCGTGGGCGAAACCGGGGATGCCGCGGCGCGGGGAGAAGGCGATGAAGAACACCGCGCCCGAGCGCCGTGGAATCATCGCCCGGCGGGCGACCTCGCGGGTCATCGCCCAGGTGGCGTCGACGGCGAGCCGGTGCACGGCCCGCCAGCCGCCCCGGCTGATCTCCTCGGCGGGCGCGGCGAACTGTCCGCCCGCGTTGTTGACCAGGACATCGATCCGTTCGTACGCCTCGATCGCGCGCTCGACGACCGTGGTGATCTGGCTCTCCTCGCGGATGTCCGCGGACACCGCGACACAGGAGCCGCCGAGGGCGCCGATCTCCTCGGCGGCCTCCGCCAGTGGCTCCGGGCGGCGCCCGCAGATCACGACGCGCGCCCCGCCGGCGGCCAGGTCCAGGGCGGTGGCCCGGCCGATGCCGGTGCCCCCGCCGGTCACCAGCGCGACCTTGCCGGTGTGGACATCCGGCCGCAGTCCGCTGACCGGCGGCACGGGGTGGTCAGTGCGCACAGAGCCTCCTCGAGCTATGTGCCGAAGTAGCGGCCTCAAAGGTTTGACTGATGCGTCAGTTAGCCCTCTCGGCGAGACTGGCGTCAAGGGTGGAGACCAGAAAATCCCTTGGCGGAGACAGGATCACCGGGATCGCGGGGACTTGCAGAGGAACTGACGCTTCCGTCAGAATGGCCCGACCCTGAGCGCCGGCGCAGACGGGGAGCCAGGACCGAAATTCACGGGAGACGATGTGACCACAGGGGCGAAGGCGGAGCCCAGGAGCGATGAGGACCGCAGGGCGAGGATCCTCGACGCCACCTGGCAGCTGATCGCCGAGCGCGGCTTCCACGCCGTGCGCATCGCCGACATCGCCAAGGTCTGTGGCACCAGCACCGGCACGGTGCACTACTACTTCCCGGGCAAGAACGACGTCCTGGCGGAGGCCCTCAAATACTGCGTCGACCGGGCGTTCGCCCGCCAGTCCAGCCAACTGCGCGCCGTCCACAACGCCCATGAGCGGCTGCTGAAGCTGATCGACATGCAGCTGCCACGGGTCGGCCAGGTCCGGGACGAGTGGGCCATCTGGCTCCAGTACTGGGCCGAGGCCACCATCCGCCCCGAATTCCGCCCGGCCCACAACGAGTACTACGCACGCTGGCAGGAAACCGTCCGCCGCATCGTCCAGCGCGGCCAGCGGCAGGGTGTCTTCCGCGCCGCCGCCGATCCGCACATCGTCGCGCTGCGCCTGACCGCCCTCACCGACGGCGCGGCCATCCAGGTGCTGACCGGAGTCCCCGGCATGACCATCGGGACCATGCGCGAGCTCCTGGTGGATTTCGTCCACCAGGAGCTCGTGGCCGATGTCTCCTGACGTCAGTGGCCCTCACCGACGGGGGATGCGGTGAGGGCCACCCACAGTGTGGCACGACATACGGGCGGAAGCGCACGTTCCGAGTGAGACGGACGCATATATCTACAACCGGAACTCGACGGCCCGGACGACCGCGGCGGCGAGGGGGCACACCCCTTCACCCGCGTCCCTTCATTCGCGTCCCTTCACCCGCGCCTCTTCACCCGCGCCGCTCGGCCGACCCGACCATGGCGGCCGGGTCGGCGATGCGGTCGAAGTCCTTCGCGGTGACGTCGCCCGAGGCCAGTGCGGCCTCGCGCAGGGTGGTGCCCTCGTCGTCGGCCTTGTGCGCGATGGCCGAGGCCTTGTCGTAGCCGATGACGGGGGAGAGGGCGGTGACCAGCATGAGGGACCGGTTGACGTCATCGTCGATCTGGTCGCGGTTGAGCTGGGCGCCCTCGATGCAGTACTGCCGCAGCTTGGCGCAGGCGTCGGCGAGGATGGTGGCCGCGTGCAGGAAGTTGTTGATGATGACCGGGCGCATGGCGTTGAGCTCGAAGTTGCCCTGTGAGCCCGCGAAGGCGATGGCCGAGTCCTCGGACAGCACCTGGATGCAGACCATGACCATCGCCTCGCACTGGGTCGGGTTGACCTTGCCCGGCATGATCGAGGACCCCGGCTCATTGGCCGGGAGACGCAGTTCACCGAGGCCGCAGCGGGGCCCGGAGGCCAGCCACCGGATGTCGTTGGCGATTTTCATCAGCGGTACGGCGAGGGCCCGCAGCCCGGCCGAGGCGCCGACCATGGCGTCCAGGCCGCCTTGGGCGGCGAACTTGTTGGCGGCGGTGGTGAACGGGTAGCCGGTGGCCGAAGCGATCTCGGCGGCGATCCGCTCACCGAAGTCCGCTGGCGCGTTCAGCCCCGTGCCGACCGCCGTACCGCCCGCGGCGAGTTCGTGCAGTCCTTCCGCGGACCGGGTGAGCCGGTCGGCGGCCTGGTCCAGTTGGCGGGCGTAGCCGGACCACTGCTGGCCGACCGTGAGCGGCACCGCGTCCTCCAGATGGGTGCGGCCGATCTTCACCACGTCCCGCCACTGGTCCGCCTTGGCCCCGATCGCCCGCTGGAGCGCCCGCACACTGGGCAGCAGCCGTTCGTGGACCGCCTTGACCGCGGCCACGTGCATGGCGGTGGGGAAGGTGTCGTTCGAGGACTGCCCCATGTTGACGTGGTCGTTGGGGTGGATGGGTGACTTGCTGCCCAACTCGCCGCCGACCAGCTGGATCGCGCGGTTGCTGATCACCTCGTTGGTGTTCATGTTGGACTGCGTCCCGGACCCGGTCTGCCACACGTACAACGGGAAGTGGTCATCGAGCCCGCCCGCGATGACCTCGTCGGCCACCTGCTGGATCAGCTCGGCCTTCCAGTCCGGCAGCCGTCCGGCCCGCCCGTTGACGACCGCGGCGGCCTTCTTGACGTGTCCGTAGGCGTGGTAGACGGCCTCGGGCATCCGGTCGTCCCCGATGGAGAAGTGGATCAGGGACCGCTGGGTCTGCGCGCCCCAGTACCGGTCCGCGGGGACGTCGATCGCGCCCATCGAGTCGGTCTCCCGGCGGGTGCCGGTGGCGTGTAGGCCGATGGGAAGGTCAAGGACCTCCGGGGCGTCGCCGTCACGGGCCGAGGCGGGGTGCCGCGCGGTCATCGCGCCGCTCCGTCGCCGTAGACGGGCTCCCACATGGCCTGGCGGACGGCCCGGGCGGGATCGGCCGGTTTGCTGGTGGCCACGCCCTCGCCGACCGCCGCCTTGACCACCGCCGTCGCGGTCATCGCCGAGGACTCCCGCAGGTTCTCCACCGGCGGCAGCAGGGAAGCACCGGGCTGGGTGAGGTCGACCTGGTCGGCCACCGCTTGAGCGGCGGCGAGCAGCATGGCCGCGGTCACCGTGGACGCTCCGGAGACGACGGTGCCCAGGCCCAGTCCGGGATACAGCAGCGCGTTGTTGGCCTGCGCGATCCGGTAGGTCACACCGTCGTGTTCCACGGGCGGGACGGGGATGCCGGTCGCGATCAGGGCCTTGCCCTTCGACCAGGCGATGATGTCCTCCGGCATGGCCTCGATGCGCGAGGTGGGGTTGGAGAGCGGGAAGACGATCGGGCGTTCGGTACCCGCCGCCATGGCCTCGACCACCTCGCGGGTGAACGCACCGTGCACGGTGGAGGTGCCGAGCAGGATCGTCGGCTCCACCCGGCGCACGGTCTCCAGCAGTGAGATCGCGTCCCCGTCGGCCGCCCAGCCGGCGACCTCCGACCGGTCGCGGGCGTAGGGCTGCTGGAAGTCGCGCAGGTCGGTCATGCCGCGGATGAGCAGGCCCTGCTTGTCGATCAGCCACACCTGCGCGGTGGCCTGCTCGGGGCTCGCGCCGTCGCGGATCATGGCATCACGCAGCTGATCGGCGATGCCCACTCCGGCGGTGCCCGCACCGAAGACCACGAGCTTCTGGTCGCGCATCGGCACCCCGCCGACCTTCACCGCCGACAGGGCCGCGGCCAGGGTGATCGCACCGGTGCCCTGCATATCGTCGTTGAAGATCCGGTAGCTGCGGCCGTACGTCTCCAGGATCCGCCGGGCGTTGCTCGGGCCGAAGTCCTCGAAGTGCAGCAGCGCGTCCGGGAACAACGACGAGGCCGTGCGCAGATACCTCTCGATGAACGCGTCGTACTCCGCGCCGCGGGCCCTGGCGTGCCGGTTGCCCAGGTACAGCGGGTCCTTCAGCAGCGACTCACGGTCCGTGCCCACGTCCAGTGACACGGCGATGACACGGCGCGGATCGATACCGGCCGCCGCGGTGTAGACGGCCAGCTTCCCCACCGCGATCTGGATCCCGCCCACGCCCCAGTCGCCGATGCCCAGGATCTCCTCGGCGTCGGTGCACACGATCAGGTCCACGTCCTCGGGCCCGAGCCGCAGGGTGGCGAAGGCCTTCTCCATGTCCTCCGGGGCGTCGATGGAGAGGAAGACCCCTCGGGGGCGGCGGTACTCATGGGAGTACTTCTCGATCGCCTCGCCCACCGTGGGGTCGTACACGATCGGCAACAGCTCCACAAGGTGCTCGGTGAGCACCTTGAAGTACAGGGTCTCGTCGCGGTCGTGCAGCTGCTCCAGGTACACGTTCTTGGCCAGGTCACCGTCCTGGGCCCGCAACTGCTGGTGGGCGCGGAGCGCCTGCTGCTCCAGCGTCAGCACTCCGGACGGCAGCCGCCCGGTGAGGCCCAGCTCGTCCCGCTCCGGCCGCGTGAACGCCACGCCGTGGTTGAGGAGCGGATCCATCAGGGCGTCCGGAGTGGCAGGGGTCCGCACGGTGCTCTTGGCCATGATGCCTCTCCCCAATGTGGGTCTGTGGGTAGGTGCGCGGGCGCCGCGCGGCCAACCCGGACCGGGAGAGTCCCGCGGCGCCATCTCCACCGTGCGCATAGAGCTGCCGCCACCGCTCGTCGATCTTTGAGAGAACGTGTCCGGGCTCGCTGCATGCAATGCCCGGATACGGTTATTCGTCTCATCGCGGGCATATCTGTCACGGGCATACCTCGACGAAGGGCGTGTCATGAAGTTCGCGGTCATCGGCGGCACCGGACTGATCGGGTCGCGCGTCGTCAGGATTCTGAACGCCGCCGGGCATGAGGCGGTGCCGCACGCGCCATCCACGGGCGTGGACGTCCTCAGCGGCAAGGGGCTGGAGGAGGCCGCGGCGGGGGCCGACGTCCTCGTCAACCTGACGAACTCCCCGACCTTCGACGAAGCCGCCACGGCCTTCTTCCAGACCTCGATGGACAATCTGCTGGCCGCCGCCCAGAAGGGCGGTGTACGGCACTTCGTCATCCTCTCGATCGTCGGCGTGGACCACGTGCCCGAGCTGGTCTACTTCCGTGCCAAGGTGCTCCAGGAGCACATCCTCGCGACCGGGCCGATCCCGTACTCGATCGTGCGGGCGACGCAGTTCATGGAGTTCATCGACGCGATCCTGTCCTGGACCGCCGACGGTGAGAGCGTCCGGCTGCCCGCCACGCCGATCCAGCCGATCGCCGCCGAGGACGTGGCCGCCGCGGTGGCGGACGTGGCCCAGGGTCCCCCGCTGCGCGGCATTCGCGATGTCGCGGGCCCCGAGGTCTTCCCCCTGGATGAGCTGGGCCGGATCACCCTGTCCCACAAGGGCGACAACCGCACCGTCGTCACCGACCCCACCGCGGGCATGTTCGGCGCCGTCAAGGGCGACGTCATCACCGACACGGGCGCCGACCTCGCCCCCACCCGCTATGCCGACTGGCTCTCCTGATGACGAATCGCTCCTAGCCCGCCGTGAGGCGAAGCCTGATCGTGCGCGCTTGCGGGCGGAGCGCGAACTCTGGGTGCACGTCGGGCCCACAGGCCCGTGAGCCGAGCCCGTGCTGGGCCGCGTCGATGATGAGGTGACTCGTCGTCGCTTCGGGAAGCTCAAAGGCATGCCGGGCTTGCGCGATCTGTTGGGGCGTGTGGCGGCTCAGGGTGTAGCCGGGGCGGCGGCCGTGCGCATCCGGGAGTGCGTCGAGGCGCAGTACCTTGGTTCCGCCGCTCGTCAGCGTCAGCCGGCGCAGTCCGGAGCGGTGCCCGCTCTCCTGGGGACGCCCGTAGTCGACCGTGAGGTCTTCGATGGTGGAGGAGAACCGGGACGTGCGTGCCGCGCGCAGACTGTCGGGGTAGGACTCGAGCGGGCCGAGACCGAACCACTCGGCGCCGTCGACGGCGGCATCGCCGTCGGGCAGGTCGAAGCGAATCCCGATCCGAGGCCACACGGCCGTCCAGCCACGGGACGGCTCGATCTCCACGCGCAGTTCCAGTTCGCCGTCTTCCAGGGACCAGACGGACTCGACCGTCACCGATGTGGCGGAGTTCGCCGAGGAGACCCTGTCGACGGTGCACAGGGCGTCCGCGGCGTGTGACACCGACAGGCGGCGGCTGGTCAGCCGGTCGAGTCCCGCGCGCCGCCACAGTTCGGCGTTGGCCACCCCGGGAGTGCTGGCGTCGCTCCCCTCGACCCCATCAGAGGGGCTTTCGTCGTTGTCCGTCGGGGCGCGGAACAGCTCCAACCGTGGGCCCGTCACCGCCCGGCCGGCGAGCCTGACCAGGGATCCGCTGATGAACTCGGCGATGCCGAGCGTCAGCGTTCCATCGCCCGGACGCCAGTCCTTCCGCGTGCGGACAGCGGGGACGGGACGGCGTACCGAGCGGTCCAGCTGGGCGCTCGCGACCACGTGCCCTTCCGGCGCCCAGGCGGTCGCGGCCGTCAGCACCGCGTCGATCGTGAGCCATGTCTCGGCGTCGGGCGACACGTCGATATGCGGCAGCTGGACCCGTTCCGACCCGCCCGCGGGGACGACGGGAACCTTCAACTCACCGCGGGCCACCGGGTTTCCGTCGTGTTCCACGCGCCAGCGGAAACGCAGATCGGAGGTGTCGGCCGAGTGCCGCAGATTGGAGATCGCGACCGTGTCCGCGTCGAAGGCGAAGCGGACCGGCTGGACGACCGCCTTGTACTCATGGAGGCTGGGCGTGGGGGCGTCGTCGCTCAACAGCATGCCGTCCATGACGAAGTTCCCGTCGTGCACCGCCTCCGCGAAGTCACCGCCGTAAGCGTAGTACGGCGTCCCCGCCGGGGTGGTGGCCAGGATGCCGTGGTCGCGCCACTCCCATACGAACCCGCCGTGCAGCCGTGGATACGTGTGCACGAGTGCTTCGTACCGGTCGAGGGCTCCCGGCCCGTTGCCCATGGCGTGTGCGTACTCGCACAGCAAGAACGGCTTGGCGCGCTGGCGCGCGCTCTGGGCCGGAGTGCAGTCGAGCAGCGGCGAGCGGGCGCCCGGGGCGCCGATCTCCTCGGTCTCGGCCACCGATGCGTACATCCGCGAGTAGATGTCGGTGTAGTCGCCGGTGTGGTCACCCTCGTAGTGCACGGGACGTTCGGCGTCGCGGGCGTGGACCCATGCCGACATCGCCGCGAGGTTGCTCCCCGTCCCCGCCTCGTTGCCGAGCGACCAGATCACGATGCTGGGATGGTTCTTGTCGCGTTCGACGGTGCGTTGGACGCGGTCCAGATAGGCCTCGCGCCATGCGGGGTCGTCGCTCGGATTGCCGGTCCAGCCGACCGTGTCGAAGCCGTGCGTCTCCAGATCGCATTCGAGGACGACCCAGAATCCGAGCTCGTCGGCGAGGTCCAGCAGCCGTGGATGCGGTGGGTAGTGGCTGGTGCGGATGGCGTTCACGTTGAACCGCTTCATGCGGGCCAGGTCGTCGCGGGCGTGTGCCTCGTCGAAGACACGGCCGCGCTCGGGATGGGCCTCGTGGCGATTCACCCCGTGGAACACCACGCGGCGGCCGTTGACCAGGAACTGATCCCCGCGGATCTCGACCGTGCGGAAGCCGACCCGCAGCGTGATGTGCTCCGCGGCCGAGGACACGGCGGCGTCATACAGACGGGGCCGCTCGGCCGACCACGGCTCCACGCCCGCGATGTCGAGGCGTTTCACCTCCGCTGCGGTGTTCCACACCTGTTCGACGCCGAGTTCGGGGATGCGCAGGGTGAGGGGGAACGCCGCCGGACCGGCGATGACTTCCGGGTCGAGTCGCCCCCGCCCGTTGTCAAAACCGGTCCGCAGCCAGACGTCCTCGATGGCTCCGGCCGGCCGGAGGAGGAGGGTGACATCGCGGAAGATGCCCGGCAGCCACCACTGGTCCTGGTCCTCGACGTAGCTGGCCGCCGACCACTGGTGCACGCGCACCGCCACGACGTTGTCGCCCGGGTGGACCGCGCCGGTCACGTCGAACTCATGGGCGAGCCGACTGCCGCTGGCGCTGCCGATCTCGACACCGTTCACCCACACCGTGAACAGCGATTCGACCCCGTCGAACCGCAGCACGACACCGCTCCCCTGCGACCAGCCCGAAGGCAGCGGGAAGTGGCGGCGGTAGTCGCCGGTGGGGTTCTCATCCGGAACGTGGGGAGGGTCGATCGGAAACGGGAACTGGATGTTTGTGTAGATCGGCCGGCCGTAGGCCCCGTCCCCCTGGAGCACCCAGTGCGAGGGCACCGGGATGCTGTCCCAACTGTGGTCGTCGAAGCCCTCGGCGGCGAAGTCCCGCGCCACCGATGCCGTGGGTGACAGACGGAAGCGCCAGGGCCCGTTCAGCGAGAGAGAAGGGGCGTCGGAGCGCAGCCACGAGCGTGCCGGGCGCAGCGCGCCACGCCCAGGTGTGATGTCCGAGACAGACGCGGAAGGCTTGGAAGTCAAGAGGTCACAACTTTCCTGCTGGCGTCGTTGATTACCTGAGCACGACGGTGCGGATTTCCCACGGTCCGAGGACGAGGTCGAGCCTGCCGCGCACCGGCTCCGGCCGAGAGACCGGCCGGCCGAGCAGGTCCACCGTGGTGGCTTCGGTGAACCCACCGGTGATGCCGACGTTCGACGCGGTGTCGCTCATCGCGGCCAATCGCACCTCGGTTCCGGTGCCGCGCGCGTCGTCGGTGACGCGGCGGATGCTTGAGACGTGCACATCGCGGCCATCGACCCGGATGCCGCTGGTGGCGGGCGGAAGCGGGCCCGTGCTGGGCGCGGTCCCGCGGGCGACGAGGGCGTCGTTGCGGAACTCCTCGGCCAGAGCCACCGCGTTCGCCCCCTGCCAGCCCGCCGCTGAGGGCACGATGGCGAAACGGCTCTCGATGCGCATGCCGAGATCCTGCGCGCCCGGTGCGGCGATTTCGCTCGCCGCGGGCTCGTCACGGAGCGGATGGATGTTGACGCTGATCGAACCGATGGCGCGCAGCAGGGTGATGGCGAGTGCGCGGCCGCCGTCGACGAGTTCGTATTCGCCGGTGTGGTCGAGCAGGACGGTGGCGGGGCCGGCCGAGACGAAGGAACTCGCCGGAAACGTCGGGATCGGGAACTCGCCCCAGCCGCCCTCGGCGGTGAGCCCGCGCCCGGTGACGGCGAACTGTCCAGCGGACGCGGAGGTGTCCACCGGCTGGGGCAGCGGAACGTGCAGGCGCAGCCGGTGGTCGGCGCTCTGGTTCAGGAACGAGGTGGACAGTCGGACGAACGGCTCGCCCGCGCGCACCTCCACCAGCGTGTCCACCGGCGTCTGGACGGTGTGGCCGCTGCGCAGATCCCGGTCGTGGGAGAGCGCGGCGGGCCAGTCATAGACGCGGGTGACCAGCATCCTGGAACGCAGCGGTCCGCTCTCGAGGAGTCGGACGGTGATCTTCGTCGGCTCCGATACGAGCACATCCCGGGCCGGGGGAGCGTAGTTGTAGCTGTCTCCACGGTCCCCACCGTCGACGAGGCGGCCGACCCCGGACAGGACGGTGCCGTCCGCCCCCGTCATATCCAGGGTGCCGTCGTCGGCGACCGCGACCTTGACCAGCCCGTTGGCCACGGTGTCGGCCGTGGCCGTCGCGGGAGCGAGGTGGGCCGTCGCCGGGACGCCGGACCGGCCGCCGGCCGTGACCCGGAAACTGGTCAGCCCGCCCGCGGGGACATCCACGGGCACCAGCGCGGTGGCCCGGGCCTCGGTCAGCGTCCGCACCCGCCACTCACCCGGATGCGCGGCCGCTGCGGCGGCCACCTCGCGGCGCAGGGTCAGCAGGTCGAACGGCCCGGCGGGCGCCTCGGCGAGGTGGAAGACGAGTGAGCCGGGGGCGATGTCGTAGTGGTCGATCAGACGGCCGAACAGCTCGCGGCGGTGGATGCGGCGCAGCACCCGTTCGAGCTGCGACGCGTCCAGACGTTCGTCGCTGAGGACGGTCGGGGCCTGGGAGATCAGCTGTACGGGATGCGTGGATCCGTCGGCCGCGGTCGAGACCAGCGCGGACTCTTCCCGCGGGACCATGACATCCACCTCGACCAGGGCCGTTCGCTCCCAGGGCAGGGGATTGGCCACCAGGAAGCCGTCGCCCGGCACCCGGGCGGCCGGCTCGGCGAGGGCCGCGTCCCGAACGGCACGAGCCGTCTGCGCGGCCTCGGCGAGCCGTGCCGCGACTTGGTCGCAGGTCTCGTCGGTGCCGGATCCGACCACCGAATCATGCGCGGTCGACTCGATGATCTTGTGCCAGGCGAGGGCGAGGAACGGCGCGTCATCGCGCCGGGTCCACAGTGCGTTCATCCGCTCGGCGTGGTCGATGGTGCGCTCGGCCACGGCCATCCGCTGCTTGAGCCCGAGCCGCACCGACAGCACACCGGGAAGGATGTTGCCGCGCACATGGCTGCGCAGCTCACCGGTGACGACCTCGGACACCTCGTCGCGCACATGCTCGCGGATGTACTCCTCGAGCGTCGCGACGGTGATGGCCCGCTCCGCGCTGGATGCCTGCCGAAGCCACGCGGCCAGGTGCGGATCGGGCGCGTTGTGGTCGGTTCCGGCCATGGCCAGCACCGGATCTCCACCCCATCGTTCGGCGGTCATCTGCGCGTACTCGCGCAGCGCGCGGCGGATCCTGTCGGGCACCAGCAGGACGTCGAGACCGTTGTCGTAACCGTCGAAGAGGAACTCGGTGCGCACCTCGGAGCCGTCGGGCGCACGCCAGCGAAAGGCGTGACCCGCGACGGAACCGGGAACGCCGCGCCACAGCGCCGCATGGCCGATCCCAGCACGCGCCAGGATCTGCGGCATCTGCGCGATGTGGCCGAACATGTCCGGGAGATAGCCGATGGACATCGCGCCGCCCAGCTCCTGTGCGGCCGCCCAGCCCAGCTGAAGGTTGCGCACGATGGTTTCGCCGGAGCAGAGGAACTCGTCGAGGAGGATGAGCCACGGGCCGATGGCGAGCCGGCCCTCGCTGACCAGGGCGCTGACGCGGGCGCGGTTTTCCGGCCGCATCTCCAGATAGTCCTCGATCGCGGCCATCTGCCCGTCAACGGTGAACCGGAAGTCCGGGTCGGCTTCGGCCGTTTCCAGCACCGTGTCCAGGGCGGTGACCAGCCGGTGCCGGAACACCTGGAACGGCTCATACCATTCGCGGTCCCAGTGGAAATGAGGCACGAAGACGGCGGAGTTGCGCATGGCGAGAGGGACCTTCTGACCTTCTGTGCTGGCGGGCGTGGGGGAGCGGGGAGCGGGGCGGGCGGTCATTTGAGCGAGCCGGCGGTGAGCCCGGTGCGCCAGAACCGCTGGAGGAGGATGAACACGATGATCACGGGCACGATCGACACCAGCGATCCAGTGATCACCGACTCCTGGAGCAGCGGGGCCCGGGCGGTCTGGCCGTTCCACTGGTACAGGCCGAGCGTGATCGGGAACAGCGACTCCTTCTGCAGCATCACCATCGGCAGGAAGAAGTTGTTCCAGATGGCCACGAACTGGAACAGGAAGATGGTGACCAAGGCCGGTGTCATCAGTCTGAACGCGACCGAGAAGAACGTCCGGAACTCGCTCGCACCGTCCAGGCGTGCCGATTCGATCAGCTCCTGCGGGACGGCGGCGTTCGCGAAGATGCGCGCGAGGTAGACACCGAACGGGCTGACGATGCTCGGCAGGAACACCGCGAGGTAGGTGTTGACGATGCCGGTCGCCGAGAACAGCAGGAACAGCGGCAGGGCGAGTGCGGTGGTGGGCACGAGGACGCCGCCGAGGACGACGGAGAACAGCACCTCCCGGCCGCGGAAGGGGAACTTGGCCAGTGCGTAGCCGCACAGCGCCGAGATCAGCGTTCCCACGGCCGCACCCAGCACCGCGTAGATCACGGTGTTGACGGCCCAGCGGCCGAAGATGCCGTCGCTCCGGGTGAACAGGACGCGGACGTTGTCGATCAGGTTGAAGTGGGAGAAGACCAGCCCGTTGGTGGAGGCGAGGTCGCCCTGCGGCTTCGTCGCCGCGACGATGAGGAAGTAGACCGGCAGCATGAAGTAGACGGCCAGCAGGCACATCAGGGCCGTCACGGCCGTCCGGCTGACGCGGCTTTCGCGGGAGATGGATGGGTTGCTCACAGCCCGGCCTTCTTCGAGGTCAGTCGCATGAACCCGAAGCTCAAGACGAAAGTGATGACGGCGATGACCACGGAGATCGCCGCGGCCTGCTGGTAGTTGTTCCCGGAGGCCACCGCGTAGGCGAGCATGTTCGGGGTGAACGTGCTCGAGATGTTCGAGGAGATCTGCCGGAGCACGGCCGGTTCCGCGTAGAGCTGAAGGGTGCCGATGATCGAGAACACCGTGGTCAGGACGATCGCCGGGGCGATGATGGGGACCTTGACGCGCCAGGCGATCGTCCACTGGCCCGCACCGTCCAGCTTCGCGGCCTCGTAGAGCTCCTGCGGGATGGCCTGCAGCGCCGCGTACATGATCAGCATGTTGTAGCCGGTCCACAGCCAGGTGGAGACGTTCGCCGCTGACCACAGCACGGCCCCCGGGCCGAGGAAGTCGGGCTGCCAGCCGAAGCTCTCGAACAGGTCGATGACCGGGCTGAGCTGTGGGGAGTACAGGTATGACCACATGATGGCGGCGATGACACCGGGCACGGCGTACGGCATGAACGCGGTGATCCGGAAGAACGCCTTGAGCCGCAGCAGGGGGGTGTCGAGCAGCAAGGCCATGATCAGCGCGATGAACAGCATCACGGGCACCTGAACCATGCCGAACAGCCCGATGCGGCCGATGCTGGCCCAGAACTCGGCGTTCTGGAACACCTGCGCATACTGCTCGAATCCGCCGAAGGTCGTGTACGAGGTCCCCCACTGGCCGCCGGTGCGGCGCACCACGCGCAAGCTCTGCCAGAGCGCGTAGCCGACGGGTGCCACGTAGAACAGCAGGAAGGGGAGGAAGAAGGGGGTCAGGAAGGCGGCGATGGTGCCCGCTCGGGGGCGGCCGCCGTTGCGCCGGCGGCGGCCCGGGGGCGACGACACCGCGCGGGGCACACGGGTTGAGATGTCGGTCATGTGGCAGTCACTTGCCCGCCGTGGCCGGGATCGCCTGGTCCTTCATCGACTTGAGCGCTGCCGCCTGGGCGGTGGAGAGGGCGTCGGTGAGCGAGCCGTCCCCGGCCGCGGCCTTGGCCATCGCGTCCTGTAGGGCCAGGTTCACGGTCTTCTGTGTGGGACCCCAGGCGAACTTGGTGTTGATCTTCTTGGACGAGCTAGCGAAGACGTCGAAGATCTTCTCGTTGTTGTAGTAGGCGACGCCCTGTGACAGCGCGGGAAGCCGCAGCCCGGCGTTGGCCGCCGGATAGAGGCCGCCCAGCTTGTTCTCCAGTGCGAGGGCCTTCGGGTCGGTGTTGAGCCAGGTGTTGAACTTGACCGACTCATACAGGTGGCGGCTGCCCTTCATGAAGGCCACCGTCGATCCGCCCCAGTCACCGGACGCGCCGTTCGCGCCCCACGTCGGCATGGGGACGATCGACCATTTGCCGGCCTGTTGGGGCAGGTTGTCGCGGAACATGCTGTAGCCCCAGGAGGCGCCGACATAGCTGGCGACCTGGTTCTTCTGGTACGCGGCGTACATCTGGGTCGATCCGTGGGCCAGATCGGTGCGCACGAGCTTGTCGGAGATCAGCTTCTGCCAGTACTCCGCGACCTGCTTGCTCCGGTCCGACTCGACGGTGACGTGCCACTTGTCGCCGGAGTAGCTGTACATCTCGGCGCTGTTCTGCCAGAGGAGGCCGTTGAACCATTCGGCGTTGTTCGGATCGAAGAACGTCATGCTGACGTCCGGGTTCGCCTTGTGCAGCTTCTTCGCGGCTGCCGCGTACTCGTCCCAGGTCTTGGGGATCGGGAGGCCGTACTTCTTGAAGATGTCGCTCCGTATGTAGAGCGCCATCGGGCCGGTGTCCTGCGGGAAGGCGAACACGCCGGTGCCGTCGAAGCTGGTCTGCGACCAGGTCCACGGAACGAACCGCGACTTGGCCGCGGTGGCGGCCGAGCAGGCGGAGGCGTCCACGAAGGCGTTCTGCGTACGCAGGCTGGGGAGTTGGTCGTAGCCGACCTGTGCCAGGTCCGGAGCCTTCCCCGCCTTGAGGGCGTTGCCCAGGGTGCCGTACTGGTCGTTGGAGATGTTCTTCATCTGGACCCGGATGTCCGGGTTGTTCTTGTTCCACAGGGCGACGACCTTGTCCATCCCCGGAACGGTGTTCCAGTACTGGAGGGTCACCTTCCCCTTCGCGGGCGTACAGGAGCCTGCGGATGCCGGATCGGAGTCGGCGGATGACGAACACCCGGCGAGTAGCGCGAGACTGAGGGCGGCGGCGGCCGCGAGGCGGGTGCGCGTGACTGTGGTGCTCATATTTTCCGTTCCAGAGAACGACTAGCTGCGGGTGCTAGGCGGGGGCCGGTGCTGACACCTCGGGCGGATGCCAACTGGTTGGAACATGGGACTGTGAGCGGTAACGTGAGCGCTCACGGGAGCGTTCACGGTGCTGTGAAGTGATTGGGAGTGTGCGCTTCGGCGCGGCCGAGTGTCAAGAAGGTCGCACCGCGTCTTCGGCCCCGGGCATACTCGGTGCGCCCGCGACGCGGCCGCGTCGACCACTACGCGGAGGTAAGTGATGGCGTCGTCGGAAACCGGCTCTCGCCGAGTGACGATCGATGATGTGGCACGGAGCGCCGGGGTGTCCCGGCAAACCGTGTCACGGGCGCTCAATGACAAGGGCGAGATCGGCGTTTCCACCAAGCAGCGCGTCCTTGATGCCGCGCTCGAGCTCGGATACCGGCCGAGCCGGTTCGCCAGGGGGCTCGTCCGGCAGGACGCGATCAGCGTCGGGCTGGTGATCCCCGATCTCCTCAATCCGTTCTTCACCGAGGTGGCCGCCGCCGCGCTGGACGCGGCACGGGCGCGTGGCTGGCACGTCGTCGTGTACGACACCGGTGACCGCGTCGAGGAGGAGCGGGGCACGCTCGAGGTGATCGCCTCCCAAGTGGACGCCGTAGTGGGGTACCTGAGGCAGCCGGAGGACGAGGTCGACAAGCTGATGCGGGGGCTCCCCGTGGTGCTCATCGACCGGGAGCGCCGCACCGAGCGGTTCAGTTCGATCCGGATCGACGGTGAGGGAGGCGTCCATGCCGCGATCCGGCATCTGGTCGACTCGGGCCACCGGCGCATCGGAATGCTCGATCATGCGGGCCGGTCCGAGCCGAGCATCCGCCACGACTGGTTCGTCAGCGCGATGTCCGCGTGCGGACTGGATGCCGGATCGGTCAGCCGGGCGGACCAGAGCGTTGAGGGCGGGGAGAGGGCGCTGAAGGCGCTGCTCACCGATCACCCCGCCACGACCGCCGTGTTCACCTTCAATGACATCATCGCCATCGGAGCGCTGCGCGCCGCCCGCCGACTGGGGCGGCGGGTTCCCCGCGACCTCGCTGTGATCGGCTTCGACGGCCTCAGGCTCGGCTCGCTCGTCGAGCCGCCGCTGTCCACCGTCGCTCTGGACACCCGGGGGCTCGGCGCGCTCGCCGTGGAGCAGACTGCCCGGCTGCTGGCCACGAGCAGTCCGCTCAGCGGGGATGAACTGGTGGTCAGGGCGGAACTCCGGCTGCGTGAATCCGCATAGACCGCAACCGCCTCCGCCGCGGCGGCCGTCGCTGCGGAGGCGGTCCGGGGCGGCCTTCGCGGCCGACCTATGCGGTGAAGGGTCCGTGGTCGAGGAAGCGGTGCAGCTGGCGGGCGAAGGTCTGCGCCTCGCCGGGCGGCCAGGACGCGAGGGAGTCCTCGATATGCGCGGCGAGGCGCTGCCGGGTGGTGTGGATCGCCGCCCGCCCGGCCTCGGTCAGGGCGAGCAGCGTGGCGCGCCGGTCGGCGGGGTCGGGCTCGCGGCGTAGTAGCCCGGCTTCCTCCAGGCGGGTCGCGCGGCGGGTGACGCCGGAGCGGTCCAGGCCGATCTCGTCGGCGAGGCCGGCGGCGCTGCGCGGCCCGGTGCGGGCGAGCCCGCTGAGCACGGGGTAGGTCACCTCGTCCACGGCCTCGCCCAGGCCCTCGGTCAGGCGTCGGTAGATCTGTTCACGGGTGCTGCGCTTGAGCAGCGTTCCCAGCGCGTCGGCGATCTCGTGTCCCACATCGTTCGGCATGGCTCCAAGAGTAGCGTGCGCGGCGCACGCAGTATGCGGTACGGTCTAAGTGCGTGCTCGACGCACGCAGTCTTCGACCTCTCAAACCGAAGGGCACCGTCATGGCCACTGCCACGTCCACCTCCACGCCCCCCTCCCGTACCGACATCGCCACCGCCCTCACCGACCTGCTCTTCACGCCCGGTCTCGAACTGGCCGAGGCCGCCGACCGGCACTTCGCCCCCGACTACCGCCAGCGCACCGATGGCCGCTGGGACGACCGTGGCGAGTTCCTGGCCCACATCGCCCACCTGCGCACGGTCGTGGCAGACGGATCGGTCCAGGTGCTCGACGAGCTCGCGCGGGGCGACCTGTACGCGGACCGCCATGTCGTCGACGTCGTCAAGACCGACGGCTCCACCGTGCGGACGGAGGTCTACCTCTTCGCCGAGTTCGCCCCTGACGGGCGGTTCCGCCGTATCGAGGAGACCACCCTCATGCTCGAGGGCGCCGACGCCGACCGGGACCTGGGCAGCGCTCGCTGACGCCGCGGGGCCCCGTACCGCCGCGGTGATACGGGGCCGCTGTCTCCCCGCGGGCGCACGGTGGCCGGGGCCGCCCGGAAGGCGGGCCACCGGCTACCCTGATCTCCCACTACGCCCCCAAGGGCACGCGTCCTGCGAGAGAATGACCTGAGCGAAGGCGTCTCGACCGGGAGCCGCACCGTCGCCGCGACGCGGAAAGGGAACTCGGAGATGAGCGCACAGCCCGAACACCCCACCGACCGCAGGATCCCGGCGATCCCGAACACGATCAACGGCATCGGCGACGCGCTGACCGGCGCGGGCCGGGCCCAGTTCTACGCCGAGGTGCTGGCCGCCGAAGAGGAGACCGTTCCGGGCGTCATGCGCAAGTGGTGGAAGGCGGCCATGCTCGACCGCGCCCCCGGCGCCGCGGAAAGCCGCTCCAACGCCGCCGTCGGCACCCGTCTGGTCTCCGTGGACGACCTCGCCGACCGGCTTGAGGGCATCACCCGATGAACCCCCGGCCGCGCGGCGGCTGGACGGCGTGGACCGAGGAGATCCCCGCCCGGACGCTGCTCGAGATGCCACCTGACCTCTCCAAGAAGGTGGTGAACTTCCTGAGCGCGCTCGCTCTCGAGGTCGGCGGCGCGATCGACCGCGGCCGGCAGCCCCCCGGCGACCCCATGGACGACCTGGGCTCCCGGTACAGCCTGCAGATCGGTGGCGAGCCGGTCGTCTTCGAATACCTCGTGCTCCCCGAACTCCGTGAGATCCGCGTCCCCGTACTGGTCTGGTTCCGCTGAACTCCCGTGGTGGGGCCGGGGGCTGACCCGGCCTACCTCGATTCGACCCGTCCGAGCGGGCTGGACGCGGAGGCCAGCGCGTCGTACGCCGTCTGCCACGCGGAATCGCCGGGGCTGAGCTGTGTGCGCAGATAGGCCGAGGTGAGCCGCTGGACCGCGGCCACCCGCTCGGGGCTTTCGTCGGTGGTCTCGGCGACGTCATAGCCGGAGACCCCGCCGAGCCCGTGCTCCGCGCCGAACAGCGTGAGCAGGGACTTGGGGCCGGGAGAGAGGACGTACGGATCGGTGTGCCACTCCGGGCCCCGGACCGTCAGATGGGCGGAAGCGTCCTTGTCGCCGGCGACCACGAGCGCGGGCGTGGCCATCTTGGAGAAGTCCGTGGTCAGGAAGAAGGGATAGTTCTCGGCCGTGGACTCGGTGAGGGCGTCGCCGCCCCGGCCGGGCGCGGCGAGCAGCACACCCGCCGTGATCCGGGGCTCGGTCAGGTCCACCTCCGTTCCGTCGTCCGGATCGGTGAGCCGCGCACCCAGCAGCAGGCTCGCGGTGTGTGCGCCCATCGAGTGCCCGGCCACGGCCACCTTGCTCCGGTCGAGGCGCCCGGCGAGCTGTGGAACGGCGGCCTCGATCGCGTCGAGTCGGTCGAGGACGTGCGTCATGTCCTCGGCCCGCGATCGCCAGAACAGCGGCGCGCCGGGGGTGCTGGGGTCCAGGCTCAGCGTCCGCGAGCTCAGATGGGTGGGCTGGATCACGGCGAAGCCGTGCGCGGCCCAGAAGTTGACGAGAGGGGCGTAGCCGTTGAGGGAGGAGAGGTGGTTCGAGTGGCCGTGGCCGTGGGAGAGGAGGATGACCGGCAGGTCGCTCCCGGTCACGGGCGCGGAGACGCGCACTTCCAGGTCCACGGCGCGGCCCGGGGCCGGCAGCGCCACCGGGCTGACCGAGAGGACGGGAGCGGGTGAGCCGAAGGCGTCGGCTGTGTATGTCGATTCATTCATGGCTTGCGCATGTCTCTTCGATGGCCTCTGCCGCCAGCCTTGTTCGGCTGGGGAGGGGAGGCGGTGAGGAAGGTCCGCTTCCGGGCAGCGCCGAAAACGGATCGTCGTTCCGATTAATGTACGGAGCGACGTTCCGTTTTGTCAAAGGGGGGACCGTGGGGCGGCTCAGGCGGCCATCCACGGAACACGGCAGACGTGGGGCGCACTGCCCTCCGGGCACAGCGCCTTGATCACCGCCTTGCGGACCGCCCGCCACGTCCGCAGGGAACACACCACATGGACGCGCAACTCGACCGGTTCCCGCGCGCCGCCGCTCTGACCCGGATGTTCCACCGCCCACTGCTCAGCCAGCAGGTCATACACATCGGCGGTCGTCAGCTCGCTCCCGGGAAAGGCGCGCACGACGGACGTACCGGCGATCCGGGCGCTCCGCGAACCCACCGCCGCCTCGACGAGTCCCCTGACCCACGCCAGCCCCTGCTCGTCCGCGTACACACCGAACCTCAGGGTGCGCGTCCTCAACGCGTCCCCCTACGGTCTTCCACGCCTGCGAACAGGGCCCAGCCGTCCAGCTCCCGCCTCGTGGGATCGTCGGGGCGCCATCCGCGGGCCCGTGCCTCGTCGAGCAGGGCCCTGGCGGTTCCGGGCTCGTGCAGATTCAGCCAGCCGCCCTCCGCGGTGCCGACCATTCCGGAGGCCGTCGGGAATCCGCCCGGCACCGTCCTGCCGGGGCCGCCGCGGAACGCGATGCGCAGTTCACCTCTCGCCCGGAACAGCCGGAGGACGAGGGTTTCGCAGCACTCAGTGTGCCGTCCGTCGTCCAGTGTGCGGTGGGTGTGGCGCAGGGACCACAGAAAGGTGTCCCCGCCGACGACCAGCCGCCGGGCCTTTGTGCCGTTGCGAGTCATCCGCGGATCGTAGCCGCAGTGTCCCCGGGGCAAGAAGTGTGTTTCCGCCCCCCGTACCACACCGGGGCCGTCGCCGTGGCTCGCCACCGCCGCGCGGATCCGCGCGGACGCCACCGGTCAGCTGGGCGGTGTGAAGCGTCCGTCGATCGCCGTCCAGCCGCCGTCCACGAAGAGCTGGCTCCCCGTGACGAAGGACGACGCGTCCGAGGCGAGGTAGACCACGGCGCCGGCCAGCTCCCCGGCCCGGGACCAGCGGCCCAGGGCGCTCTTGCTGGCGTAGGCCTCCGACCACTCCGGCACCGCCCTGATCTGCGCGGTCAGCGGGGTGTCCACGACGCCCGGGGCGATGCTGTTCACCCGCACGCCCGAGGGGCCCAGTTCGGCCGCCGCGGTCCGCAGCAGCTGGACGAGTCCGGCCTTGGTGGCCGCGTACACCCCCTGGCCCGGCTCGACGGCCACCGCGCGGATCGAGCTGAAGCCGATGATGCTTCCCCCGCCGCGTTCGGCCATGCCACGGCCGAACGCCCGCACCAGGTCGAAGGAGGCGCGCAGATTGAGCGCCACGACCCGCTCGAACTCCTCCGCCGTGTAGTCGAGCAGGAGCTTGCGCACATTCGTCGCGGCGGTGAAGACGAGCACGTCGACGGGGCCGAGCTCCTCCGCGGCACGCGTGACCGCCCCGCCGTCGAGCACATCGAGGGCGTACGCGGTGAGGCCGGGCCCCATCGACGCCGACTCCTCGGCCGCCGTCAGATCGCGGTCGGCGCACACCACCGCGGCGCCGTGGGCCGAGAGCGCCAGGGCGCTCTCGCGGCCGATTCCGCTGCCCGCGCCCACCACGACGGCCTTGCGGCCATCGAGCCGGAACAGCCGGGAGTACGCGTCCACCGCATCGGTGTGGTCCTGTGCTCGCACTGTGGTCCTCACGGCTTCTTCGTCGTCGGGCGGATCACTGCCATACGGGTCACGGTGAGCTCGTCGATGGCGAACCTCGGGCCCTCCCGTCCGGCCCCGGAGTCCTTCACACCGCCGTACGGCATGACATCGGACCGGAATCCGGGAACCTCGTTGATGACCACTCCGCCCACCTCCAGGCGGTCGACAGCGGTGAACGCCGTGTCGAGGGCGCTGGTGTAGACGCTCGCGTGCAGTCCGTAGCGCGAGTCGTTGACCAGGTCGAGGGCCGTGTCCAGATCGGGGACCGACCGCACCGCGACCACGGGGGCGAAGACCTCCTCGCTCCAGACGGGGAGGGCGCGGTCCACATCGAGTAGCACGGTGGGCTCGAGCACCCCGTCGGTGACACCTCCCCCGGCCACGAGCGAGGCCCCCGCCGCCACCGCCTCGTCCAGCCATGCGCGGACCCGCTCGGTCGACCGTGCGTCGATGAGCGCCGAGACGCGCGTCGCCGGATCGCGGGGGTCGCCCACGGCCACCTGGGTCACCCGCTCCGTCAGCCGGGCCATGAACTCCTCGCGCACGGCGTCCACCACGATGACCCGCTGCACGCTGATGCACGCCTGGCCCGACGCGTAGTACCCGCCGCGCACCACCGCGTCGGCGGCGGCCTCGAGGTCGGCGTCGGCGGCCACCACCAGGGCGGCGTTGGAGCCCAGTTCGAGCAGCACCTTGGTGGGTGCCGCGTCCCGGGCGATCCGGTGGCCCACGTTGGCGGAACCGGTGAAGGACACCGCACCGATCCGGCGGTCGGTGGTCAGCGCGGCACCCACCGCCGGGCCCCCGGTCACCAACTGGACCGTGGCGTGCGGCGCGTCGGCGGCGCCAAGGGCCTCGCGGAGGAGGTGCACCAGCCACAGGGTGGCCAGCGGCGTCTGCGGCGCGGGCTTGACGATGACCGGGCAGCCGGCCGCCAGGGACGGTGCGACCTTGTGCGCGGCGAGCAGCAGCGGGTAGTTGAACCCCGCGATGCCCACCACCACACCGATCGGCTTGCGGGTCCAGAAGCCGAGCAGCCCCTCGCCCGACGGCAGCAGGTCGAGCGGCACCGTCTCCCCGTGCAGCCGGGCCACCTCCTCGGCCGCCGTCAGCAGGGTCAGCAGGGTGCGGTCCACCTCGACGCGACAGTCCACCAGCGGCTTTCCGGTCTCCAGGACCAGCAGCCGCTCGAAGTCCGCGCGCCGGGCGGCGATGGCCTCGTGCGTGGCGAGCAGCGCGGCCCTGCGGATGTGCGAGGGGAGCCGTCCGACCCGGTCGCGGACCGCGAGGGCGGCGTCCACCGCCTGGTGGGCGAGACCGGTGTCCCCGACGGGGGCCCGGGCGATGAGCGTCCCGTCGTAGGGGAAGCGGACGTCCTCGGTGGCGGGTGCCCCGACCCAGCGGTCGCCGACGGGAAGGCCCTCGGGAAACTCCTTCCCCACGGGGGATTCGCCATCGGCGGGTTGGACGTGGGTGGTCACGGTCGCTGCTCCCGGTTGAGGTCGGCCGCCGACACTCCGGACAGTGCCCTGCCCAGGGTCGGAACGGCGGCGATCAGCCTGCGTGTGTAGGAATGCCGAGGGTCCTCGTACACCTGCTCCGTGGACCCGGTCTCCACGATCTGCCCGGCGTGCATGACCGCGACCCGGTCGCACACATGGCGGACCACGGACAGGTCGTGGGAGACGAAGACCAGCGTGAGGGACAGCTCGTCGACCAGGTCGGCGATGAGGTTGAGCACCTGGGCCCGTACGGAGACGTCCAGGGCGCTCACCGGCTCGTCGGCCACGATGATCTTCGGCCGGGGGGCGAGGGCGCGCGCGATCGAGATGCGCTGCCGCTGGCCACCGGAGAACTGGTGGGGATAGCGGTCCGCCGCGTCGGCCCGCAGGCCGACGGCCTCCAGCAACTCGGCCACCCGCTCCCGGCGGTTTCCGTGCCCCTGTGCCACCAGCGGCTCGGCCACGATGTCACCCACCCGCATCCGCGGATCCAGCGAACTCATCGGGTCCTGGAACACGAGCTGCAGCCGCTCGCGGACGAACGTGAGCCGTCTCTCCGGGAGCCCGGTGAGGTCCCGGCCGTCGATCGCGACACTGCCGCTGGTGGGACGGTCGAGCCCGGCCAGGATCCGCAGCAGGGTGGACTTCCCGCACCCCGACTCGCCCACGATGCCGAACCGCTGCCCCTGGGGGATGGCGAAGCTGACACCGCGCAGGGCGTGCACCGGCGGGCTGGCGCTGCGCAGTGAGGTACGCGGCCGTTGGTAGACGCGTGTGACGTCGTGGACGCTGATGGCCTCCGTGGGGCCGGTCCCCGGCTCGGGCGCGGGAGGGGCGCCGGTCGGCTGCTCAGCCACGGCCGGCCTCCTGGTTGGTGGGGGTGGTGGCGCCGGGAGCGGCGCTCCCGGGCACCGGGTGGAAGCAGGCGTAGCCGGAGTCCGGCCCGGTCGGGATCCATTCGGGTCTGGTGGCGCACACCTCGGTCGCGTGGTCGCACCTGTTCCTGAACACGCAGCCGGCGGGGAACCGGCCCGCCGGTGGAACGGATCCACGGATCGTGGCCAGCCGGCCGCGGTCGTCGACCACGGTCAGATCCGACGCCCCGATCAGGCCCTGGGTGTAGCGGTGCCGGGGGCGTGTGAACACCTCGCGGACCGGTCCCGACTCGACCAGCCGCCCGCCGTACATGACCATGACCCGCTCGCAGGCGGTGGCCACCACGGCCAGGTCGTGGGTGATGAAGAGCATCGCCGACCTGCGGTCCTGGACACCCCGCACGATCAGGTCGAGCACCCGCGCCTGCACCGTGACATCGAGCGCGGTGGTGGGTTCGTCGCACACCAGGAGCGCGGGGTCGTTCGCGAGGGCGATGGCCAGCACCACCCGCTGCCGCTGGCCCCCGGAGAACTGGTGCGGATAGGCCTGTGCGGCGGCGCCGGGGTCGGGAAGCCCCACCTGGGCCAGGAGTTCCACGGCGGCGGCACGGGCGGAGGCGCGGTCCGGCCTGGTCCGGTGGATCAGCAGCACCTCGGCGATCTGCCGCCCGACCCTCATCGTGGGGTTCAGGGCGGTCATGGGCTCCTGGAAGACCATGGCGATCTCCTTGCCCCGCACCCGGGACATCCGCGCCTCGTCGGCACCCACCAGATCGTGGTCGACTCCGGCGAGCCGTACCGAACCCGAGGCCCGCAGCCCCTCGGGCAGCAGGCCCATGACGCTCAGGGCGGTCAGCGACTTGCCCGACCCCGACTCACCGATCAGGCCGACCCGCTCACCCGCCCGGATGGTGAAGCCGACGTCTTCGACGAGCGTGCGGCCGCCCACCGTGACGTCGAGGTTCCGCACGGCGAGGACGTCGTCCTGTGTGGCGGCGGCCGGTGCCGTCCCGGGTGCCGGGGTCATCGGCGGTCCTCCAGCTTGGGGTCGAAACGGTCGCGCAGGCCGTCACCGAGCAGATTGAACCCGAGCACCGCCACCGCGATCGCGACGCCCGGGAAGACGGCGAGCCGCGGGGCGATCGACAGCAGCTCCTGGCTCTCCTGGAGCATCCGGCCCCAGGACGGGGTGGGGGGCGGGGTCCCGAAGCCCAGGAAGGACAGCGCGGCTTCGGCGAGTACGGCGATGGCGAAACCGACCGACGCCTGCACGATGACGAGACCGCTGACGTTGGGCAGTACGTGCCGCACGGCGATGGCGAACGGCCCGCGGCCCGCCGCGCGCGCGGCGATGACGTACTCGGTCCGCATGATCTGCAAGGTGCCGCCGCGGATCAGCCGGGCGAAATGGGGGATGGACGCGATACCGATGGCGACCATCGCGACCAGCGTCCCGGCGCCGTACACGGCCGCGAACATGATGGCCAGCAACAGCGCCGGGAAGGCGAGCAGCAGGTCGTTGCCGCGCATCAGCAGCTCGCCGCACCAGCGGGGCGCCATTCCGGCGACGATGCCGAGGGGCACACCGATCAGGGCGGCGACCCCCACCGCCACGAAGCCGACGAACAGCGTGGTGCGCGAGCCCACCAGGATCTGGCTGAACACATCGCGGCCGAACTTGTCCGTGCCGAACCAGTAGTCGGACGACGGCTCCTGCAGCCGCACCGAGGGATCCACCAGCGTCGGGTCGTGCGGGGTCCATACGAACGACAGCAGCGCCATGCCGATCACGGCCGCCACGATGAGACCGCCCACCAGGAGGCTGCCCGTGACCGGGCGGCGACGCTTGCGGTCCGCGGACACCGCGGAGGCGACGGTGGCCTCCCGCTCCTGAACACTCATGACCCACCTCCCCTGAGCCGTGGATCGATCAGCAGATAGACCATGTCCACCAGGAAGTTCACCAGCAGCACCGCCATTGCGATGATCATGACCACGTCCTGCACCACGATGAGGTCCCGGTTGGCGACGCTGTCCAGCAGCAGGCTGCCGAGCCCGGGGATGACGAAGACCCGCTCGATGACGACGGAGCCCACCAGCAGCGTGGCCAGCTGCAGGGCCAGGACGGTGACCACGGGCACCGCCGCGTTCCGCAGCCCGTGCCGCAGCAGGGCCCGCGTCGGGCGGAGCCCCTTGGCGCGGGCGGTGCGCAGATAGTCCTCCCGGAGCACATCGAGCACGGCGCTGCGCACATAGCGGGTGACCACCGCGGCCTGCACGATGCCGAGGGACAGCGCGGGCATCACCAGCTGTTTGAGGAACAGGACCGGATCCTGATCCGGAGGTGTCCAGCCGTTCGCCGGCAGCCACCCGAGCCCCACCGCGAACACGGTGATCAGGAGGATACCGGCGAGGAAGGCCGGGATGGCCACGCCGACTTGGGACAGGGCCGAGAGGACCAGCCCGGACGGCTTGCGGTGGCGTACCGCCATGAGCGTGCCCAGGGGGAGCGCCAGAAGGCAGGCGATCACCATTCCGGTGCCGACGAGCCACAGGGTGACCTGGAGGCGGTCGGCCAGCTGCGGGCCGATCGGCGCGTGGGAGATGTAGGAGTTCCCCGGGGCGAAGGTCACCAGCCCGCGCACCCAGCTGAGGTACTGGGCGACGAGCGGCCGGTCGAGCCCGAACTCCTGGCGCAGCTGCGCCACCGCCGAGTCCGACGCGCTGGTGCCGAGGGCCACCCGGGCCGGATCCCCCGGCAGCACCGCCATGAACGCGAACACCAGCACGGAGCTCACGGCGAGGCTGGCCAGGAGGATCGCGATCCGCTGGACCAGACGGACGATCATCGGTTGGGGCCGCCTTTCATGACCGGCCCAGGCCGGTGAGATCCAGTGACTCGGAGACGGAGTTCACCGGCAGGCCGGTGATGTCCGCGTCCGCCACCATCAGATTGGGCAGCAGGAACAGCCAGTCCGCCGCGGCATCCTTGGACAGCAGCCGGGCGGCGGCCCGCATGGAGGCGATCTGCTGCTCCTGGCTGCCCTGGTCCGCCTTCCGCAGCAACGCGCGGAACTCCGGGTTGTCGTAGTGGGTGTAGTAGCTCTTGTCCCCGAACACCGTCTGCATGTCGCGGGGTTCCACATGGCTGATGATGGACAGGTCGTAGTCGGAGTTCTTGAACACGGTGGTCAGCCAGGCCGCGGGAAACTCCAGCTGGTCGAGCTTGACCGTGAACCCGGCCTGTTCGAGCTGGCTCTTGACCACGGTGCCGCACGCGGTGGCGTAGGGCAGCGCCGGAATCCGCAGCCGCAGCGTACGGCCGGATTCGCCGGACTCCTCCAGGAGCCTCCTGGCCTTGTCGCGGTCGTACGGATAGAGGTCGGTGAGGTTCTGGTACCACGGGTCGGTCGGCGGGACCATGCTGCCGATGGGCTTGCCGTGCCCCGCCCAGCAGGTGTCCACCAGGGCCTTGTGGTCGATGGCGTAGCGGACCGCACGGCGGGCCCTCGGGTTCTTCATCGGGCCCGAACCGTTGTTGAGGGAGAGGACCACCTCGCCGTTGGTCGTGCCCTCGATGACCTTGTACTTCGAGTTGTTCTGGAACCGGTACAGGGACTCCGGGGACTGCATCTGGCCGATCACATTGATGGTGCCGGTGAGTAGTGCGTTGTTCATGGCCGTCGGGTCCTTGAAGTACTTCAGGGTGACCGAAGCGAAGTGCGGTGTGCGCCCCCAGTAGCCCTTGCGGCGGGCCAGTGTGATCGAGTCGCCGCGGTTCCAGTTCCGCACCACATACGGTCCCGTGCCCACCGGCTCGGTGGCCAGCTCGCGCACACCGGTACGGCTGAACATCGCGCCGACGCGGGTGGTCATCCGGTACAGCCAGTCGTTGCTCGGCTTCTTCAGGGTGACCTCGAGCTCGGTGGGCGACACCGCCCGCACCCCGTCGACGACGCTCATCTGGGCCTTCTGCGCCACCGTCCAGGCGGAGTTGACGCGTTCGATGGAGAACTTGGCGTCCTCGGCCGTGAACCGTGCGCCGTTGCTGAACGTGGCGTTCTGCACCAGGTGGAACGTGTATGTCCTGCGGTCCTTTGACAGGCTCCACGAGGTGGCCAGATCGGGCCGTATCTTCCCGGACTGGTCCAGTTTCACCAGCGTCTCGTAGACGTTGTCGAGCAGGGCCTGCGGAATGGCGGCACCGTCGGTCCTGGTGAAGTCGAAGGTGGCCGGTTCGGCGGTGAGGCCGATGGTCAGGCCGTTGCCGGTGCTCTTCCCCACCGATGTGGACCCGGCCGAGCAGGCTGCCAGCGACAGACATGCGAGCACGGCGACGACCGTTCCGGGGTGCCGCACCGGCCGCTTGTGCGTCATGGACGCCACCTTCCGCTATGACTGGCCTGACCAGTAAGCTCGCTTGGCAGGTACCGTGGCGACTGAAGCTGTACTTGTCAAGGGGAAGCTGTACTCATCAGGGGCGCGGTTCAAGGACCCGATCGCCCCGGGGAGTGCGAGCGGAGGAGGGTGCGGGTGCTCAGGGAACAGGGCCTGGCCGCCATGCCGGCCGTCGAGATGGTGGCCGGATTCGCCGACCGCACGTTGTCACCGGTCCAGGTCCACGACGCCGTCCAGTCGGTGATCGAGGCGCGCGAGAGCGTGCTCAACGCGTTCTGGGTGCGGGATCCGGACGAGTCCCGCAAGGCGGCACTGGCCAGCGAGGCCCGATGGGCCGCGGGGGAACCGCTCGGGCCCATCGACGGCGTGCCGGTGACGCTCAAGGAGAACGTCGCCCGCAGGGGCGTCCCGATGCCCTCGGGCAACGCGGGAACCGCACCGGTCGTCCCCGAGGCGGACGCGCCCATCACCGCGCGGGTCCTCGAATCCGGCGGGGTGGTCCTCGGATCGACCGTGATGCCGGACTGGGGCATGCTCTCCTCGGGCGTCTCCAGCCGGCACGGCATCTCGCGCAGTCCCTGGAACCCCGGCTGGACGACGGGCGGTTCCAGCTCCGGCGCGGGGGCCGCGGCGGCCGGGGGATACGGTCCGCTCCACGTCGGCACCGACATCGGGGGATCGATCCGGCTGCCGGGCACCTGGCTGGGCCTCGCCACGCTCAAGCCCAGCTACGGGAGGATCCCGCTGGACACCCCGTACCTGGGCCGTGCCGCGGGCCCCCTCACCCGCACCGTGGCGGACGCTGCCCTGTTCATGCGCGTCCTGAGCCAGCCGGACCCCCGGGACTGGTCGAGCCTGCCGCCACAGGACATCGACTGGTCGGCGCTGGACGGCGGGGTGCGTGGGCTGCGGGTGGGGGTGCAGCTGGACGCCGGGTGCGGGGAGCCGTGCGACGCCGAGATCCTGGACGCGGTGAACCGCGCCGCCGCGGTCTTCGCGTCGGCCGGAGCCGTCGTGGAGCCGGTCGGGCCGTTCATGACCCAAGAGCTGCTGGACGACCTGGATCTGTTCTGGCGGGTGCGGTCCTGGAACGACTTCCGCGCCCTGGAGCCCGGGGCCGGACTGCGCGTCCACCCCCACATCATCCGGTGGTGCCAGGGGGGCGCCGATGTGCCGGGCACCAGGGTCCTCCGCTGCTACCAGCAGATCATGGGCATCCAGGCGCGGACCGTGGCGGCGACGCTCCCGTACGATCTGGTGCTCTCGCCGGTGGCGCCGGTGGCGGCGTTTCCCGCCGAGCAGCCGATGCCCTTCGCGGGGGACGCGAAGACCATGGCCCATATCGGCTTCACCGCGCCGTACAACATGTCGGGCCAGCCGGCCGCGACCGTCAACTGCGGCTTCACCGCGGACCGTCGGCCCATCGGGGTGCAGATCGCGGGCCGCCGATTCGACGATCTCGGCGTTCTGCGGGCGGCGGCGTGGTACGAACGGAACCGGCCCGCCGAGGCGGTACCGCGCTGGCCGGACGGCGCCGCTGGGGCGCCCGCGGGGGAGCAGACGACACCGACCACGCCCGGAGGGGAGAAGCCTTGAGCGACGGGGCACAGTTCCGGCAGGTCTCGCCGGTACGGCTCTACCAGCGCATCGTCGAGCAGATCGAGCAGGCGATCGTGCGCGGTGACCTCAAGCCCGGTCAACGGCTGCCGAGCGAGCGGGTGTTGGTGGCGCAGTTCGGGGCCAGCCGTCCCACCGTGCGTGAGGCGCTGCGCGTGCTGGAGAGCGAAGGTCTCGTACGATCGCGCCCCGGCGACCCGAACGGCCCGGAGATCCTGCCCTTCTCATCGGCGGGTCTGACCAAGCAGATGACCCGGCTCGTCCAGTTCGACAACGTCTCGATGGCCGAGCTGATCTCGTTCCGCATGATCCTCGACGGCTCGGCGAGCTCACTGGCGGCCCGGCTGCGGTCCGAGGAGGAACTGTCCGCCATGGAGCGGACGATCGCCGTCATGGCGGACGCCATCGAGGCGGGGTACGAGCAGTTCAGCAAGGCCGATGTCGCGTTCCACGAGGCGGTGGCCGTGGCCAGCCGCAACTCCCTCATCGAGGTCTGCAACCAGGTGGTCAGGGGGGCGGTCCTCGCGCTGATCTCGGACAAGGTCGCCCATGCGCCGAACGGCGCGGCGCTCATGCGGGAGTCGCTCCGCCACCACCAGGAGGTGCTGGAGGCGATCCGGGCGGGGGACGGCCTGGCGGCGGCGCGCATCTCGCGGCGCAAGCTCTATGAGTACTACGCCGGTTACGTTGCGGAGAGCGAGCGGGAGCCGCTGCTCGCGCTCGTGGACGACGAGGAGCGCTGACCCCCGCGGGCTCCCTCCCGGCGCGGGAGCCGCGTCCCTCAGTGCAGCGATCGGCCGCCGTCGACGGCGAGCGTGGACCCGGTGAGGTAGCCGTTGGTCCCGGCCAGCACCACCGCCTCGGCGATCTCCCCGGCCGTGCCCGCCCGGCCGATCAGATAGCCGCGCCGCTCGTCCACGAGTCCCCGCTCGCCCGGCGAGCGCTGTTCCTGAGCCGCCCTGGCCAGGGGAGTGTCGACCAGACCGGGGCACACACAGTTCACCCGGATCCCCCGGGGAGCGAGGTCCAGGGCCATCGAACGGCTCAGTCCCACGGCCGCGGACTTCGACGCCACATAGGCGGCCATCTCGGGGATCGGCCGCACCCCGGCGGCGGATGAGACGACCACGATCGCCCCGCCCTCGCCCATGAGGGGCAGCAGCGCCCGGCTGACCGTCCACACCCCGGTCACGTTCACGGCGAAGGTCCGCTGCCAGTCCTCCTCCGCCGTCCCTGACGTGGTGTCGACCGCTCCCACGGCGACCGCCCCCGCACAGTGCACCAGCAGGTCGAGGCGGCCATGGGCACGGGCGACCCGTTCGGCGAGCGCGTGCACGGACCCGGTGTCGGTGACGTCCACCGGCTCCTCCCCCGTGGCCGGGGCACGGTCCGCCACCACCACGGCGGTGCCTCCCGCCCGCAGCCGCGCGACCACGGCGGCGCCGATGCCACTGGCGCCGCCGGTGACCACCGCGACGCCCGGGGCGGTACCGGCGCTCATGCGGCGTCCCGCTCCGCGAGGAGCCCCGGCCGAACGCGCTCGGCGTAATCGGCGCAGGACAGGAACTCCGCGCGCCCGGAGGCGAGTACGTGCCGGACCGTCTGCTCCAGGACCCACATCCGGGACGGCCGTCCGATGATCTGTGGGTGGGTGGCGAGCATGAAGTGCGTCCCCGGCTCCTCGACCAGGCCGTCGAACTCCCGGGTCCAGGTCTCGAGGACCGCCGAGGGCGCCGACATCACCCGTCCCGCCACGCGGTTGGTGTACATGAAGACCGGGGTGTCGACGAGGGCCCAGGCGAACGGGAGCTCGACGATGCCGGTGGTGCGGTCGTGGGCCTGAAGCAGATGGGCCGAGTCGGAGTCGAAGAGGTTGGAGGAGAACCGCATGCCGTGCTTCTCCATCAGCTTCACCGAGTGCGGGGTCAGCTCAGCGGCGGGCGAGCGCCAGCCCCGGGGCGCCCGGCCGGTCGCCCGTGTGATGGCGTCCGCGGCGAGCTGGAACTCCTCGGCCTCCTGCTCCTCGCTCAGGCTCTCCGACCAGGCGTGGGTGTGGCTGTGGTGCTCGATGGTCAGCCCGGCCTCCAGGATCGCCTCGATCTGGGCGGGGTAGCGCTCCACCACCTGTCCAGGGACGAAGAAGGTGGCCGTGATGTCGTAGCGGCGCAGCAGCGCGAGGATCCGGGGCAGCCCCACCTTCGGGCCGTAGTGTCCCTGGGACACCCAGACCGGCTTGTCAGCCCCGGCGGGGTCGCGGGCCGTCCAGAGGAGTTCGGCGTCCATGTCGAAGGTCAGCAGGACGGGCGTGGGCAGAGCGGGCGTGGTCATCGATGTGCTCCTGGCTGGATCCGCGCGGGACGTCCGTCCCTGCGGGGATTTGTGGTCTGAACAGCTGCTAGGTTGAGTATGTGGCCGTGGGGGCGCGGCCCGGGGGACGACGGGACTGGGGAGCGATGTTCACGCAGGTAGACAAGAAGCGGGCCTTCGAGGCGGTCGTCCAGCAGATCGAGTCGGCGATCTACTCGGGTGAGTACGCCCCCGGTGACTTCCTTCCGCCCGAGCGGACGCTGGTCGAGGACTTCGGGGTGGGCCGGTCCACGGTCCGCGAGGCGCTGCGGATCCTGGAGAGCATGGGCCTGGTGAGGACCAGTCCGGGCAGCCGGAGCGGGCCCGAGGTCTGCGGTTCGGTGACCCCGGGCCTGACCCGGATGCTGCGGGGCGCGGTGCGGATGGAGGAGATCCCGGTGGTGGACCTCGTCCAGTACCGGATCATCGCCGGAGCCGCCGCCAACCGGCTCGCGGCGCAGCTGCGGACCGATGAGCACCTGGAGCGGATGGAGGCGGCGATCGAGGCGATGGAGGCCGCCACCGACGCCGCCACCTTCGCCGCGGCGGACGACGGCTTCCACATGGTCGTCCGGGAGGCGGCCGGGAACCGCGTGCTCGGCATCGTGGGCGGTGTGATCCAGGACGCCACCCTCGATCTGGTGGCCGGGGCCGTCGACCCGTCGGCCGGTGCGTCGCGGATGCGGCGGGAGTTCATCGCGGACCACCGCCGCATCCTCGACGCGATCGCCGGCCGCGACGGCGACACCGCGGCCCGGCTGGCCAGCCAGACCCTGTACGACGCCTACTCCGGCGCCCTCGACGAGGACCAGCGGCGCAGGCTCGCGGTGCTGCTCGAGCCGGATGCGCGGACCGCGCGCGACCTCTGAGCCCATCCGTCGGGACCGCATCACCCGGCCGTGGCCGACGCGATCGGCCACGGCGCGGGGCGCGGCGGGAAGACATACCGCTGCACCGCGTCGGCCACGTCCAGGAGCCGGTCCTCGGCCCCCGGGCGGCCCAGCACCTGCAGTCCCACCGGCATTCCCGCCACCGTCCCGCACGGCACCGTGACCGCCGGGTAGCCGGTGTAGTTGGCCAGGAAGGTGTACGCGACCAGCTCGCGGCGGGCGACCTCGGGCAGCGCGTCGGACGGGCCGCCCGCGCCTTCCGGTGCGATCACTCCCGTGGTGGGCGTCAGCAGGAAGTCGACGCCGTCGAGCAGCGTGTCGAGGTGGTCCGCGGCGGCGTCCGCGCAACCGAGCGATTCCGAGTACCGTGCGCCGCTGACCTCGGCCGCCCGCTCGAAGTGGTGGCGTGCGTAGCCGGAGAGGAGATGGCGCGAGGCCGCGTCGGCCATCATCCGGTCCCCTCCGGTGGCCAGCCGGTCGGCCATCATGGCGTCGTAGAAGGGCTCGGCGAACCGGGGGGTGTCCAGGCCGAGTTGGCCGTCGTCCACCTCGACGTCGTCCAGGAGGGCGAGCCGTTCCACCGCGGAGCGGACCGCCCCGACCACCTCGGGGGCGGCGTCCCGGCCGCTGTCGGCGATCCAGCGCAGCCGCCACCCGGTGTGCGCGGACCGGATCGCGGCGTCGCGGTCGACGAAGGTACGGGTGCTCCGCTCGGTGTCCCACGGCCCCCGCATGGCGTGCCACATCGCACGGGCGTCCGCGACCCACAGCGCCAGGGGGCCGGGGACGGAGAACCGGCGGGTGCCGATGAACCCGCCACCGGCCGGTGTGGCGCCACGGGACGGCTTGAGTCCGACCACACCGCACAGGGCCGCCGGAATGCGCACCGATCCTCCTCCGTCACTGCCCAGGGCGACCGGGGTCAGACCGGCGGCGACGGAGGCCGCGGCGCCTCCGCTTGACCCGCCGCAGATGCGGCCCGGATCCCACGGGTTGACCGTCTCGGGCTGGAGTTCATTGACCGTGCGGATGTAGATCGCGAATTCGGGGGTGTTGGTCTTGCCGACGAGGATTCCCCCCGCGCGCCGGATGCGGGCGACCACGGGGGCGTCCCGCACCGGTATGTGCTCGGCGAACACCGCGGAACCGAATGTCGTACGGACGTGGCCGGTCGGATAGGTGTCCTTGACCGAGAAGGGGATCCCCCGCATCGGCCCCGGCCGGTCCGGTGCCGCGTCGGCCGCCTCGGCGTCGGCGAGCGCCCGCTCGGGACAGACCGTGAGGAAGGAGTGGAGTGCGGGATCGCGGTCACGGATCCGGTCCAGGCTCTCCCGGGTGGCCGCCACGGCGGACCGGGCCCGCCCCGTCGGCCGTGCGTCCTGCCGTACGTCGGGGGCGCTCGCCAAGGTGTTCACTCCGATCGTGGTGGGGGAATGACCGGGGCGGTCATGGCCAGCCGCCTCGTGGTTCGGTGATGACCGGGGTGCGGTCATGACCAGCCGCCGAAGATCGACCAGCCGCCGTCAACGGCGAGGGTCTGCCCGGTGACATAGGACGCCTCGGCCGAGAGCAGGAAGCGCACCACGGAGGCGACCTCGCCGGGCGACCCCAGGCGGCCCATCGGGGTACGCCCGAGGACGCCCCGCTCATCGAGCAGCCCGCGGGCGAAGTTGCGCTCGACCAGCGGTGTGCGGATGGTGCCCGGGGCGACCGCGTTCACCCGGATCCCGGCGGCGGCCCACTCGGCGGCGAGCTGGCGGACGAGTCCTTCGAGCCCCGCCTTCACCGCGCCGTACCCCGTCCGGCCGTGCAGCGCCCGGCCCGCGGCCAGGCTCGACATCGCCACCGCCGCGCCCCGGGTGGCGGCCAGCATCGGATGGGCGGTGCGCAGCAGCCGGGCGGCGGCCTCGACATGCACCGCCCACAGCTCGTGCCAGCCAGCGTCGTCGATGTCGAGGAACGGGCGGGTCATGCCGGTCCCTGCGTTGCTGACCAGCCCGTCGACGCGTCCGAAGGCCGACTCCGCGGCCTCGACGAGCGCCCGGGTGGTCGCCGGATCGGCGACGTCGCCCGCCACCGCGACGCAGCCACGGCCCTCGGCCCGCACCTCCGACTCCACCCGCGCCAGGTCGCCGTCCGTGTCGCGGCCGTGCACGACCACGTCCCAGCCGGTGCGGGCGAGCGCGAGGGCGCAGGCCCGCCCGATGCCCGACGACGAGCCGGTCACCACCGCCGCGGGCACTCCCTCCCCGGCGCTCATCGGTCCCGCAGCGGTTCGAAGGCCGTCTCGCGCATCCGCAGATAGACGATCAGCGTCGGGATCGCGGCGGCCATCGCCCAGAACGCCGGAGCGAGCGGGGTGCCGAGCCAGGCGATCAGACCCGTCGCGATGAACGGCGCGGTCCCGCCGAACACCGCCGAGCTGAGGTTGTACGGCAGGGCCATGCCGGAGTAGCGCAGCCGGGTCGGGAACAACTCGGTCAGGCCCGCCGTGCCCGGACCCGAGTAGCACGCCATGATGCACATCGCCGGGAGCTGGGCGACCAGCGCGGCCCAGAACGAGCCGTGGGACATCAGCAGGTAGATCGGGATCGCCGCCACGAAGAACACGGCGGCGTGGGCGATCAGGATCGGCCGCCTGCCCACCCGGTCCGACACCCGTCCCATGACCAGGGTCAGCACCGCGTAGGCGATCATCCCGACGACGTTGGCCAGATAGGCGTCGCCGAGGCTCAGACCGGCCTCGTTGTGCAGGAACGTCGGGGTGTAGGTGAGGAACGTATAGAAGCCGATGTTGGGCAGAGCGGTGTAGAAGAACGCGGTGAACATCGCGCCGCGCTGCGTCCGCACCGCCTCGGTGGCCGGTCGCTCGGCCACCTCACCGGCCTCCCGCAGGGCCTGGAAGTGGGGCGTGTCCGCCATCCGGAACCGGATGTAGAAGCCGATCGCGCCCAGTGGAAGCGACAGCAGGAACGGGATGCGCCAGCCGCCGCTCTCCAGTGCGTCGGCCGAGCCGAGATTGGTGATCGCCGTGACGACCAGGACACCGGCCAGTGTTCCGGTGATGACGCTGAACTGCTGCCAGCTCGATACCCGGCCGCGTCGGCCGACCGGGGCGTTCTCGGTCATCACCGTGGCCGAGCCGGTGAACTCCCCACCGGCCGAGAAACCCTGGAGCAGACGCAGCAGCACCAGCAGCGACGGCGCCGCGACCCCGGCGGCGGCGTACGTGGGCAGCAGCCCCATGCCGAGGGTGCTCGCCGACACCAGGATCAGGGCCCACGCCAGCGCGGTGCGCCGGCCGCGCCGGTCGCCCAGGTGCCCGAAGAACAGTCCGCCCAGCGGCCGGACCACGAAGCCGACCCCGAACACCGCGAACGTCGACAGCGTCGAGGCCACGGTGGACTCGCTCGGAAAGAACAGCGACGAGATCACCGGGCTGAGCGCGGCGTAGACGCCGTAGTCGTACCACTCGATGAAGTTGCCGATGCCCCCGGCGACGACCGCACGGCGTGAGCTGTGGCCGGACGGCACGGCACGGGTCTGCGCCACATTCGGGGGTCTGGCGGTTGCGGACACGTGAGCCTCCCGGAGACCTGGTTTACGCGACCTAGCTACTGGTCGGACCAGTAGCAAAGTAGGTCACCCGCGCCAGAAGTGTCCAGGGGCGCGGTGGCCCGAAGGTCATCCGCCTCTCCGAGCCGCGGCCGTCGCCCGTTCGGCGGGGCGCGTCCCGGAGCCCGGTGGCCCGGGCCGGCCACCGGTGACAGCATCGTCACTGGCGGGCCGGACGGGCAGTCCGGTGTGCGGCGGGCGATCCGGGATCCAGAGCATCATGAGAGGTCGCGGCATGGGCATATGCACCGTGGGTGACTACCTTCTGCGCCGACTGCGGGAGATCGGGGTCAGGCATGTCTTCGGCGTGCCCGGCGACTACCAGCTGGAATTCCTGGACCAGGTCGAGGCGATGGACGGCATCGAATGGGTCGGGAACTGCAATGAGCTCAACGCCGCCTACGCCGCGGACGGCTACGGCCGGCTGAACGGGATCGCCGCGCTCGTCACCACCTTCGGCGTGGGGGAGTTGAGCGCCCTCAACGGCATCGCCGGCGCGTACGCCGAATCGGTGCCCGTGGTGTCCATCGTGGGGACACCGGCCACCTTCGTGGTGGAGGGCAAGCAGAAGGTCCATCACACGGCGGGCGACGGCGACTTCACCCGCGCCGCGAAGTGCGCGGGCGAGTACACGGTCGCGCAGGCGGTGCTGACCCGCGACAACGCCGCCTCGGAGATCGACCGGGTGCTGCGCTTCTGCTGGCTGCTCAAGCGCCCCGTGTACATCATGCTGCCCTCGGACGTCGCCTACGAGACGATCGAGGCCCCGGCCGAGCCCCTGGCCCTGCTGGAACCCTCCAGCGACCCCCGCAAGCTGGAGCGGTTCGCGGGCCAGGCGCGGGACGTACTGCGTGCGGCCCGGTCGGTGGCCGTCCTGGTCGGCCCCGAGGCCGACCGCTACCACCTCACGGGCCAGCTGAGGGAACTCGCCGAAAGGACCGGCTGCCCGGTCGCCTGCCTCAGCAACGCCAAGGGTGTCTTCCCCGAGGACCACGACCAGTTCATCGGCGGCTACGCGGGCAAGCTCAGCGACGCCTACGTCAGGGAGACCATCGAGAACGCGGAGTGCCTGCTGGCCGTTGGCACCCAGTTCACCGACTCGGTCACCGGCGGGTTCTCCCAGAACATCGACCCGTCACGGGTCATCGCACTCCATCCGACCGCAGCCGCCATCGGCGACAGCCAGTACGCCCACGTGTCCATGAAGGACGCGCTGCTGGCGCTCGTCAGCACCGGCATCCACAAGCCCGCCGCCATCACCCCCCTCTTCGGGCGCCGCGCCGCGGGGCAGGAGCGTGAGCCCGTCCGCTCGGCCCGGCTGGTCCAGGAGCGCTTCTGGGCACAGCTCCAGGCGTTCCTCGAGCCCGGCGACGTGGTGATCGCCGACCAGGGCACCTCGTACTACGGCTGCGCCGAACTCCCGCTCCCGCACGGCTGCACCTTCATGGGCCAGCCGCTGTGGGGGTCGATCGGCTACACCCTTCCGGCGCTGCTGGGCACCATGCTCGCCGCGCCCGGCCGCCGCCATGTCCTGCTGATCGGCGACGGCTCCTTCCAGCTCACCGCGCAGGAGCTCTCCACGGTGCTGCGGCACGGACTCCACCCCGTCATCTTCCTGATCAACAACGACGGTTACACGGTCGAGCGCTGCATCCTCGGTGCGGACGCGGGCTACAACAACATCGCCACCTGGCGGTACGACCGGCTGGTCGAGGCCTTCGACCCACAGAACCTCGCCACCACCGCCAAGGCGGACACCGAAGACACCCTCGCGGCAGCGCTCGAGACGGCCAGGGGCAACCGCGACCGGCTCGTGTTCATCGAGGCGGTCATGGAACGCCTCGATGCCCCGGAAGGCCTCGTCAAACTGGGCAAGGCATTCGCCGCCGCGGACTACCACCACGCACCCGTCTCCTGACCGGCGGTTGTGGCTGCGGTTGCCCGCCGCGCAGCCGTGCTCAGCTCCGCGGTGGCCCTCCACCGTGCTCCGCCACCGCGTAACCGGGCACGGACGGCCATCGGACGGTCAGCACCACCGACTCCTCCTCCGCGAACCACGAATGGTCGACTCCATGGCCCCACACGACGTAATCGCCCTGCTCCTCCAGTAGGACGTCGCGGCCGGGGAGTTCCACGCGGAATCGGCCGCTGATGAGAACCAGCAGGGCCGTGCGCTCCTCGCCCCTCACCCACTCCGCCCGTTCGTCGCCACGAGGGTGGACGCCCCATTTGATCTCCACGGCCTCGCTGTGGCGCGGATCGCCGACCTCCTTGAAGTGGCCGAGGAGCCATCCCCGGTCCAGTGCCGCGTCCTTGCCCGCATTGCCCACGTACACGCTGTCGCTCACGGTGCCGGACGCTAGCAGCTCCTGGTGTGCGCATCCGGGCATCCCCGCCCCGCGAACCGGTCCACCAGCACGTCGAGCCGCCGTGACGCCTCCTGCCGGGGGAGGCGGCCCGAGCGCGTGAGGCTGACCAGGCCGTGCAGGGCCGACCAGAAGACCTCGACGAACAGGGCCGGTTCGGCGGACCCCGCGAGGGCGCCGAGCGTGTTGAGCAGCGTCTCGAACCCCTCGCGCAGCGGCGCCGGAGTCGCCTCGTCGGCGAACGGCAGACCGGTGTCGAGGAGGAACATCGCGTCGTAGAGTGCGGGGTTGCGCTCGGCGAAGTCGAGATACGCCCCGGCGAGCGCGGCCACCGCGGCGCGGCCCTCCGGCCCGTTGGCCACCGCCTCCCGCATCGTGGCGGTCAGTTCGGTGAATCCCTCCAGGGCCACGGCTCCGACGATCTCGCGCTTGCCGCGGAAGTGGCTGTAGAGCACGGGCTGGCTGTACTCGATGCGCTCGGACAGCCGACGTGTGGTGACGGCGTCCCAGCCGTGGGCCTCGGCGAGTTCCCGGGCCGCCGCGACGATCAGCTGATGGCGGTGGGCCCGTTCGCGCTCCTTGCGTTCCTGTACGGACATGCCCTGGATTCTAGCAGTGCTAGACATCCGAGCGGCACTCTGGCTAGCATCACATGGAAATCTAGCGATGCTAGAAACGTGCTGGAGACGCGCTGGAAACGCGCCAGTCGCGCGCTCGGAGACTCAGGAGGGGACATGCAGAACACACTCGCCATCGCAACGATCGTGGTCGTCGGCCTGCTGGTGGGCGTCGAATTCGCGGTGGCGGCCTTCGTCAACCCGATCATCAGTCGGCTGCCGAACGACGGCGGGCTCGCGGCCCGCAGCGACGGAGCGCGCCTCCTCGGCAGGGTGATGCCGTTCTGGTACATCGGCTCGGTCCTGCTCAGCGTCTGCTGGGCGGCCATGGCGCGGGGCGGCGCGGGGGCGGGGCTCATCGTCACGGCCGCCGCGCTGCTGGTCCTCAGCGTGCTGATGTCGATCGCCCTGCTCGTCCCGATCAACTCCCGCGTGGCCCAGTGGAGCCGGGACACCGTCCCGGCGGACTGGAGGGAGCAGATCGGCCGCTGGGACCGGTTCCACTACCTGCGCGTCGGCGTCATCATCGCGGCATTCGTCCTGCTGGTCACCGGCATGGCGTGACGCCCTCGGACCCTCCCCGGTACTGGCGGTCTCGGCGCCGACGACCGTTGGCCTGCCGTCCCGTACGAACAGCGGCGCGCCGGGCTGGCGCTCCAGCGTCCGGATCTGCGCGGGCCCGGCGCTCCGGTGCGATCGTCCAGCTGAGCAGCATGGGCGGCCAGACAACACCGGCGCCAGCGAGGAGATCGCCGACTACGCCGACACCGTCGGGCCCACCCGGCGGATGACCAGACCGCCGGGGGTCAGCCGCGGAGATCCCGGGCCATCAGCGCGAGGCGCTCGGCGAATTCGGTGAGTCCGGCCTGGTCGACGTTGCCGAAGCTGACCCGGAACATCCGGCGGTCGTCGGGCAGGAAGGCGGTGCCCGAGAGGACGAGCGTGTCATAGCGGGTGATGAGGTCGCGCACCACCTCGTCGGTGGGGCGGCCGGCGAAGGGGTGGCGGATCCAGCCGAAGAACCCGCCGCTGCTGATCAGCTCGAAACCGCCCGGCCGACCGGCCAGCGAGGTCTCCAGCCGGCGCCGCTTGTCCGCGATCTCGTCCGCCCGCGCACGTCGCCACTCCTGGGCCGAGGTCAGCCCGGCCCAGGCGGCCTCCTGCCCGACGCGCGGCGGACAGATCGCCACGCAGTCGAGCAACTTCATCACCTCGCGGTTCAGCTCGGGTGAACCCACGACCGCGCCCACCCGGTAGCCGGGCATCGCCAGGTCCTTGGAGAAGCTGTGCAGGCTCACCAGGGTCCGCTCCCAGTCCGGGTCGGCGAACAGCTCGTGTGCCGGTCGCCCGGTGTCGCGGAACGAGCGGTAGGTCTCGTCCAGGATCAGCGCGATATCGTGCCGCTTCGCCAGCGCGTAGAACTCCGCGAGCACATCCGGCGGAAGGGTGACGCCACTCGGGTTGCCCGGGGTGACCAGCACGATCGCCCTGGTGCGCGGCGTGATGAGCGCTGCGGCGGCTTCCGGGTCGGGCACGAGATCGGGGCCGGGCTCCAGGTACCGCGGCACGACACCGTTCATGCGCAGCCACATGTCGTAGTTGAAGTAGTAGGGCAGGACTTCGATGACCTCGTCACCCGGCTCGGTGAGCGACTGGGCGACCAGGCAGAACGCCTGGTTGCACCCGGCGGTGACGACCATCTGGCCGGCCCCCACCGGGCTCTGGTAGGCGCGGCTGAGGTCGGCGGCGAACGCCTCCCGCAGCCGGGGCAGCCCGGGAGCCGGTACATAGGCGGCGCCGTTCGGCTCGTGGGCGACCTTGGTGACATGCTCGATCATCTCGGTCGCGGGCGGGTAGCTCGGCGCGGCCTGGGCCAGATCGAGTAGCGCACGCTCACCGCTGCGGTCCGCCACCAGGGCATAGGTCGCGCCCATCGGTGAATCGATCTCGTGCACGGTTCGCGGGCTGAGTCGCACGTCGGCGCTCCTTCACGGGTCGGCTGTCCGCTGGCGGTCGACGCCGATGCTATCGGCGTGCTTCGCCCACCAGCCGGGCCACGGGAGACGGTGACGCATAGACGAGGGTGCCGCCCGGATGCCGGACCGCACCCTCCGCGACGGGGAGCGGTATCGGCGCCCGGCGCCCGCTCGTGGCCGGGCGCCGATACCCGCGACATCAGGCCGGTGTGGGGACGGCCCGGCCGAGGTGCCGGGCGAAGAACCGGACCGCGCTGTCGGCCTCGAACCTGGGTACCTCCTTGTGCCGGCCCGCGTTGGCGTGCAACGTCTTCTCCTCGGAGGCGAAGGCGTCGAACAGCGCCATACCGGATGGGCGCGGGATGTGCTCGTCGTCCCACTGGAGCACGAACTCGACCGGGATGGTGATCCGCTTCGCCGTCTCGGCCAGCGACTCGTGCCAGAAGACGCCGAAGACCGCTGCGGTGATCCTGGGGTCGGCCGCGGTCAGCGGTACCCCGATCGCGGTGCCCATGTTCAGACCGAAGTAGCCGACCGGCCCCTCGGTGCCGATCTCCGGCAGCTCCTGGAGGGCGTCCAGCGTCGCCCGCCACTCCGGTACGGCACGCTCGGCCAGGTGGGCGTTGTAACGGACGACGATCGGGCCGACCGGCTCGCCCGCCGCCGTCGCCCGCCGCATCGCCGCGACCTCCCGCTCGTCGTGCGCCGTACGCGGACGGCCGCCGTGGCCGGGCGCGTCGATGACGGCGACGTGGAAACCGCAGCCGGTCACCAGGCGGTGCGCACGGCCCGCCATCGCCGGAGCCTTCTTGTGGGTGCCGCCGCCGTGGCCCATGAGCACCAGCGGCGCGCGACCGGGGCCGGATGCGGGCGACCAGAGCACACCGGTGACCTCACCCACGGTGAAGTCGCGTTCGGTGACACCGTCGGACGATGCCTTGGCGGTGAAGCGCAGGGAATCCATAGGTTGTTTCCTTTCGGAAGTGCCTTGTGGTCCAGGCGCTCCCGGCGACACCTATGTCAATCGCCCGACCGTGTTGAAGAGGGGAGCACCCCTACGAAAACTGCGTTCACGGGTCTCACCTCCTGGCTGGACGTCACGGGCTCGCCAGGAGGCTAGCAACCCCGGCGTCATCCCGCCCACCGCTTTTTCCCCGCGCCGGGCTTCACCACCGGCGGCCGGGGAAACACGCTGTCCGTGCCGACATGCCCAAGCCCCGCCGCTCGGACGGGAGTTGTTCCCCATCGAGATCAAATCACTGCTTTAATTGGGTAGCTGATCTTGAGCCCCGGCCCTTCGGAAAGGCAGCCTTGATGTCCCCGGTCCGCCCCTCCTCCCGCTCCCATTCCGAGGTCCCGTTCGAGGCTGCCGACGCCGGTGTTCTCCGCGCCATGTCCAACTCACGCACTCCGGTGTTCTGCACCGTGCGCGCGAGCGGACGGCGCCGGTACGGCTACTGGCAGCCGTACGACACCGTCACCAACAGGGGAGGCTGCTACGTCGCGCTGCCCACCCCGGTGTGCGACAGGCTGTACGCCCAGGGGCGGATCACCTTCGGCGCACCCCTGGTGGACCCGGCCAAGACCACGTACCGCGTGTGGCCCGCCCATGGCCCGGTCGCGCCGGTACGCATCCCGGTGGCGCCCCTGCCCGCGACGGCGGTGGCGCAGGTGCTCGCCGCGTGAGCCGGACCGTGCCGGGGACCGTGAAGTGGCCCACCGGGGGGCCTCAGACCGCCGGTTGGGAGAAGCGGATGCGGTTGCCGAACGGGTCGCGCAGGCCGCAGTCGATCCCGTACGGGCGCTCGGTGGGCTCCTCGGTGAACTCCACGCCTCGCGCCAGTAGCGTTTCGTAGGTCTTGCGGCAGTCGGCGGTGGTCAACATGAGCCAGCCGCCCATCACCCCCTTGGTCACCAGCTCACGGACCTGCTCCGCCGTCTCCTCCGACATCGCCGGGGGCCAGGCTTCTCCAGCAGGATCTGCCGCTCGGGATGACCGGGAACGCTGACGGAGAGCCAGCGCATAAAGCCCAGGTCGACGTCGGCGGCGACCTCCAGGCCGAGCGCGCCGACGTAGAAGTCGAGGGCCTCGTCCTGGTCGAGGACGGAAATCTGCGATTGCGTGATGGCGTTGAACATGGGGCTCACGCTAGCGAGCGGACCGGAGGAAGACTTATCCGAAACTGCTCACCCGGCGGGCGGCTGACACCGGCACGGTACCGCTCACACCGGCACGGTGCGGACGCGGCGGACGGTCAGGCACGCGGCCGCGTCCACGCCATCGTGAAACACGTCGGCACGCCCGTGGCCACCGCCTCCTTGCGGTAGTCCCGCGCGATCGGCCGACGATGCCGCGGAACGTGCGGCCGAAGGTGCCCGGGCTGCCGAAGCCGACGTAGAAGCAGATGTCCGTCACGCTGCCCGCGCTGCGGCCGGTGCTCTTTCGTCCTCACCCTGGGCACGATCGCCACCTGGCAGGTCTTCGACCAGGTGTATGTGATGGGCCAGGGCGCTCCGGGCAATACGACGCTGACCCCTGCCTTCCTGTCCTACTCGACGGCCTTCGACGGCGCCGACTTCGGGCAGGGCGCGGCCATCGCCTTCATCCTGCTCGCGCTGATCCTGCTCATCACCGCGCTGCAGCGCTGGGCGCTGCGGGAGCGCGGGCCCCGCCCCGGGAGGTATCGATGAACGCCACGGCCACGGTCGCCACCAAGGCCAAGGCCACGGCTTCCGGTCCGGCGCGGGGGCGTCCGGTGCTCGGCCGGTTCCCGCGGCCGCTGCGGGTGCTGGGATACGCCCTGGTGGTGGCGGCCGGGCTGATGTACCTGCTGCCGTTCGCGCTCCAGCTGGTGACCGGGTTCAAAACGGACCCGGACGCGGCGGCGCATCCGCTCCGACTGGTGCCCACCACCCCGACGACCGCCGCCTACCAGCGGCTGTTCGGGCTGAGCCGGGCCGGGGGCGGGGTGCTGTTCCTGCGCTGGCTGGGCAACTCGACCCTGGTCGCGGTCCTGGTCACCGCCGGGCGGGTGCTGTTCGACTCGATGGCGGGATACGCGCTGGCGCGGCTGCGGTTCCGGGGCCGCTCGCTGCTGTTTGGCTTCGTCGTCGCGGTGATGGCGATGCCCGGGGTGGCGCTGTTGATCCCGAAGTTCCTGGTGCTGAACACGTTCGGGCTGTTCGACACCTACACCGGCATGGTCCTTCCGCTGATGGTGGACGCGGCCGGGATCTTCATCATGAAGCAGTTCTTCGAATCGGTTCCCCGGGAGGTCGAGGAGGCCGCGTGGGTGGACGGCGCGGGGGTGATCCGGACCTTCTGGTCGGTGGTGCTGCCGATGGCCCGGCCCGCGCTGATCGCCCTGACGATCCTGTCGTTCCAGGGCTTATGGAACGAGTTCACCCACTTCCTGGTGGCCACGCAGTCCGGTCTGTACGAGACCTTGACCACCGGGCTCGCGCGGTTTGTCTCGGGCGGTCTTGGCGGCGGTACGCAGTACCCGCTGAAGCTGGCGGCGGCCCTGCTGGCGACCGTGCCGGTCGCGGCGCTGTTCTTCTGCTTCCAGCGCTACTTCGTACAGGGGGGCGAACTCGGGGGCGGTCAAGGAATAGCTCCGCCCCCGCTCGCCATCTGCCCGATCCGCGGCCCGCGGCCCGGCTAGGACGTCATCCCGTGAGATCGCCCTCCCGCTCGTTCACCGCCGAGTAGTGCCGCAGCTTCTCCTCGTCGACGCGTACGCCCAGGCCCGGGCCCTGCGGGACGGTGAGTCGGCCGTCGGCGAGCGGTATCGGGTCGGCGATGTCATCGGCGTGCAGGTAGTACATGCTGTCGATGGCGCGGCCCAGCACCGGAGTGCTGGCGACCACGGCGAGGTGGGCGGCGGTGGCGATGCCGAGTTCGCCGCCGCTGTGGAGGTTCATGCCGAGGCCGAAGGTCTCGCAGTGGGCGGCGAGCGCCTTGGTCGGCGCGATGCCGCCCCACTTGTAGACATCGCCGTGGACGACGTCCACCGCGCCGAGCCGTACCGCCGGAGCGAAGTCCTCGAAGCGGACGACGCACATATTGGTGCACAGCGGGATGCGCACCTTGGCCCGCACCTGGCTCATGCCCTCGATACCGGGGCACGGGTCCTCCAGGTACTCCAGGTCAAGCTCCTCCAGCTTGATGCCCGCACGCACCGAATCCGGCACCGACCAGGCGGCGTTGGGGTCGACGCGCAGCTCGGTGTCCGGCAGCGCGGCACGCAGCGCGCGGAGGTTGGCGACATCGCCGTCCACGTCGCCGGTGCCCTTGAGCTTGACCGCATGGAAACCGCCCTCGGCCACCACCCGGGTGGCGTGCTCGGCGAGCGCTTCCGGGGTGGCGCCGTCGGCGCGGGTGACGAGCGCGGTGAGCGGGACGGTGTCGCGTACCGCCCCGCCGAGCAGGTCGGTGAGCGAGTGGCCGGTGGCCTTGCCCATGGCGTCCCAGCAGGCGACGTCCAGGGCGGCGATGGCGGCGTAGCCGAGGTAGCCGTGGAAGAACGGCACCATGTGCTGTTTGCGGTGGAAGGCCTCCAGGGCGAACGGGCTGGTGCCGATGAGGTCGGGCGCGAGCTTGCGGACGAGCGCGGCCACCGGCTGCCCCCACATCGTCTCGCCCCAGCCGTCCACCCCCTCGTCGGTCCGGATCCGGACCACGGTGCGGGTCTCGCCGGTCTTGGTCTCGAATGAGCTGGTGAACGGGGAGGTGAGGGGGAGGTTCACAACCCAGACGTCGATGTGTGTGACCTTCATGTACGAGGTCCTCCTCAGATGGCACCGGGGGCGGTCGCTTCGGCGAAGGCCCGGATCGCCCGGGCCAGTTCGGTGGCGCGGATGGACAGCTCGCCCGGATCGGGGCGGGCCGTGGACGGGTCGTCGGTCATCCCGCCCACCCGGGCCCACTCGCCGTGCCGCTCGGCGGTGAGGCCGGGGTGCGGCGGGGCGTCGAAGAGTGGCGGGGCGCCGGTGGGGCGGTGCGGTTCGATGGGCGTACGGACCAGGTCCGGGTGGGCGGCGAGCATGAGGGAGGTCTCGTAGCGGCCCGCGTGGCCGGGGTTCTCAGGCGCCTCGCCGAGACTCCAGTAGGAGCAGGCCGCGAACGTGCCCTCGGCACGGAGGGCGTGTTCCTTGACCGCCAGGCGCATGATCTCGTCATTGCCGCCGTGGCCGTTGACGATCATGATGCGCTGGAAGCCGCTCTCGGTGAGGGACCGCAGGAGGTCGGCGAGGACCGCCGCCAGGGTGCTCGCCGAGAGTGACACCGCGGCCGCGAAGAGGTGGTGCGGGCTGTGCCCGTACGGCAGGGCGGGCAGTCGTACGACCGGTGGCCCGGCATCCGCCAGCAGCTCGGCCGCCCGGTCCACCACCGCCGTGACCAGCAGTGTGTCGGTGCCCATCGGCAGGTGGGCGGAGTGCTGTTCCTGCGAGCCGATGGGCAGCAGGGCGATGGCGTCCGCGCCCGCGGCCCGGGCCTCGCGCCAGGTGAGTTCGGTCAGCCGGAGCAATGTGGTACTACCTCCTGGGTTCATGCCGTGGCAGAGTCTGCGCATGGCCGCACTCGCCCCCGACGGCGGACGCCCCCGGCTCCACCTGGTGCCCGACCCCCCGGTCACCTCCGCACGCCCGCTGCTGGGCGCGGTGGAGGTGCTGCCCGGGCAGGTGCGCGCGGCGCTGGTCGACCGCTCCGGAAGGCTGCTGCGGCGCACCGCGGCCGGGTTCGACCCGGCGGCGCGGGAGGCGGCCGGAGTGGACGCGGCGGTGCGACAGGCCGCCCGGGACTGCTTCGACGGGTGTGAGCTGACCGGGGTCGGGGTGGCCGCGGCCGGTCTGGTGGACCCGGAGCGGGGCACGTTCATCGAGGTCCATGACGTTCCGGCGCTGCGCGGCTACCCGGTCGCCGAGGTGCTGCGGGGGGTGCTGGAGGTGCCGGTGTACATCGAGCACCGGGCCCGGCTGCAGGTGCTCGGCGACCGGTGGTTCGGCGCGGGCCGGGGCCTTCGGTCCTTCGCCTCGGTGTCCACCGGCGAGGTGCTGGGAGTCGGGGTGTTCCTCGACGGCGAGCTGCTGGCCCCGCACGGTGGCCGCAGCGGTGCTCATATGACGGTGCTGGCCGGTGGCGAGCCGTGCACCTGCGGGGCGCGCGGCTGCTGGAAGACCGTGGCCACGACGCGCTGGCTGCGGCGGCGGGCGCAGGCGGCGGGACTGGGCACCGGAATGACGCTCGAGGGGCTGGTGCGGCGCGGGGACGGTGGCCGGCCGATCGTCGAGGAGTACGCCGACAACCTCGCGCTCGGCCTGGTCAACATCCAGCAGCTCTTCGCCCCCGGCCTGTTCGTGCTGCACGGCGAGGCCGTCGAGGGCGGCGAGGGGTTCCGGGCCCGGGTCGAGGAGCGGCTGCGGGGGGACAGCGGCTGGTCGACGGCCGCCCCGCCGCGGGTGGTGCTGGGCGCGACGGACCGTCCGGACGACGTGGCGCTGCTCGGGGGCGCCGGGCTGGTCCTCACCCACCGGTAGTCCCGCCGCCGGTCCTGGTCCGGTACGCGTCGGGGCGTGGCACGGCGGCCAGCAGCTCGCGGGTGTACGGATGCTCTGGCGCGCCCAGCACGGCGGCGGTCTCCCCGCACTCGACCACTCTGCCGCGCCGCAGCACCGCCACCCGGTCGGCGATCCGCTGGACCACGGCGAGGTTGTGCGAGACGAAGACGTAGGTCAGGCCGTGCTGGCGCTGCAGCTCGGCCAGCAGGTCCAGGACCTGGGACTGGACGGAGACATCGAGGGCGCTGGTCGGCTCGTCGAGCACCACCAGCCGCGGCGAGGACGCCAGCGCACGGGCGATGGAGATGCGCTGGCGCTGCCCGCCGGAGAACTCGTGCGGGTACCGGTCCTGCACCCGGTCCGGGAGACCGACCGACTCCAGCAGCTCGCCGACCCGCTCCCGAAGCCGCGGCCTGGCGCGCCGTCCGCGGTAGGTGAGGTCATGGGTGACCAGCGGCTCGGCCACGATGTCGGTGACTTTCATGCGCGGGTTCATGCTCGAGTACGGGTCCTGGAGCACCACCTGCATCCCGGCCCGCAGCGCGCGCATCTCGGCCGGTGACAGCCCGGCGAGGTCATGGCCCTCGAAGCGGACGGTCCCGGCGGTGGGCTCCAGCAGCCCCAGCAGCAGCCGGGTCAGGGTCGTCTTCCCGGACCCTGACTCACCGACGAGGGCGAGGGTTTCGCCGTCCTCGACGGTGAGCGTGACATCGTCGACGGCGAGGGTGCGGGTGGCGCCGGGACCGGCGAACTCCCTGGACAGGCCGTCGAGTTCGAGCATGGGCCGGTTGGCGAGTGGCTTCGCCCCGGTGGTCGTCATGAGGTGGGCTCCAGTCGCGGGGTGGCGGCCAGCAGGTCGCGGGTGTACTGCTCGCGGGGCGTCTCGAAGACCTCGGCGACCGAGCCGTGCTCCACCACCCGGCCCGCGTTCATCACCACGACCCGGTCGGCGGTCTCCGCGACCACCCCGAGGTCGTGGGTGACCAGCACCACCGCCATGCCGTGCCGGGCGCGCAGCTCGGCGAGGAGGTCCAGGATCTGCCGCTGCACGGTGACGTCCAGGGCGGTGGTCGGCTCGTCGGCGATGAGCACCCGGGGCCGTCCCACCAGCGCCGTCGCGATCATCACGCGCTGGCGCAGCCCGCCGGACAGCTCGTGCGGGTACTGCCGGGCCCGCAGCTCCGGATCCGGGATGCCGACCTCGTCCAGCGCCCGTACCGCCTCCTCCCGGGCCCCGGCGCGGGAGGCCCCGCGGTGCCTGCGCAGCACCTCGGCCACCTGGTTGCCGACCCGCTGCAGCGGGTCGAGGCTGGTCATCGGGTCCTGGAAGATCATCGCTATGTCGTTGCCGCGCACCTCGCGCAGCCGCTTCTCCGGCAGTGCGAGCAGATCGCGGCCGTCGAGGAGGATCTGGCCGCCGGGATAGGCGCACGGCGGCTCGGGGTTGAGCCGCAGCGCGGCGAGCATGGTGGCCGACTTGCCGCTGCCGGATTCCCCGACGACGGCCAGGGTCTCTCCGGCGTGTGCCGTCAGGCTCACCCCGCGCACGGCGTGCACGGGGCCGGTGGCGAGCCGGAAGTCGACGTGCAGATCGCGGATCTCGAGCACGGGAGCATCTGTGGTCATCGGCGGTACGCCTTCGGGTCCGCGACGTCGCGCAGCGCGTCGCCGGTGATGTTGATGGCCAGGGAGGTGAGCATCAGCGCCAGTCCGGGGAAGACCGCGACCCACCACGAGGTGCCGAGGTAGAGCTGGCCGTCGGCGAGCATCGAGCCCCAGGTGACGGTCTCCTTGGGCACACCGAGCCCGAGGTAGCTGAGCGAGGCCTCGGCGACGATGGCCGCCGCGATGTGCAGCGTGGCGATGGTGGCCAGGTGCGGCAGGACGTTGGGGAGCAGATGGCGGCGCATGATGGTGAGGTCCGTGACCCCGGTCGCCCGGGCCTGGGTCACATAGTCCCGGGTGCGCAGCGACAGCACCTCGGAGCGGACCACGCGGGCGTACGCCACCCAGCCGGTGAAGCCGAGCACCAGGACCACGTTCCACAGTCCTGAGCCGAGGAAGCCGACGATGGCGAGCGCCAGCAGCAGCGAGGGGAAGGCGAGCTGGATGTCGGCGAACCGCATCAGTATCCGGTCCGGCCAGCCGCCGCGGAACCCGGCGAACAGCCCGCACAGGGCCCCCACCACACCAGCGAGCAGCGCCGCCCCGATGCCGACGAGGAGTGAGACCCGGGAGCCGTAGATGACGCGGGAGAGCACATCGCGGCCGAGCTGGTCGGTGCCCAGCGGGTGGGCGAGGCTGCCGCCGCCCTCCCAGGCCGGGGGCGTGAGCCGGGCGAGGAGCTGCTGCTTGGCCGGGTCGTCCGGGGCGAGCAGCGGCGAGAAGACAGCGGCGATCACCAGCAGCGCGAGGACGCCGAGGGCCGCCAGGGCGAGCCGGTTGCGTACGACGGTCATGACTGTGCCCGCACTCTCGGGTCGAGAAGGCTGTAGGAGAGGTCGACAAGCAGGTTGACGATGACGAAGGCGGCGGCGAAGAACAGGACGGCGGCCTGCACCAGCGGGAAGTCCCGGTGCGAGATGGCCTCCACGGTCAGCCGTCCGATGCCCGGCCAGGAGAAGACCTGCTCGGTGAGGATCGCCCCGCCGAGCAGCCCGCCGAACTCCAGGCCGATCACGGTGACGGTCGGCAGCGAGGCGTTGCGCAGCCCGTGGGCGAGCACCACCTTCGCCGGGCCGAGCCCCTTGGCCTTCGCGGTGCGGATGTGGTCCGAGCCGAGGACGTCGATGAGCGAGGAGCGCAGCAGCCGGGCGATGACCGCGATGGAGTAGACGGACAGCGTGACGGCGGGCAGTACCAGATGCGCGAAGGTGCCGTAGCCGGAGGCCGGAAGCACCTTGAGCCGCACCGAGAAGAGCAGGACCAGCAGGATGCCGACCCAGAACGGCGGGGTGGACTGGCCGAGCAGCACCGCCGTCATCACGCCCGTGTCACCGGCCCGGCCACGGCGCGTCGCGGCGTAGATCCCGGCCGGGATGGCGATGACGAGGCTGAGCACCAGGGCACCGGCGGCGAGTTCGAGGGTGGCCGGGACCCGGTCGGCGATCACCTGGCTGACCGGCTCGTGGTAGACGAGCGAGTCGCCGAGGTCAAACCGGAGCAGCCCCCACAGGAAGTCGCCGTACTGCGCGATCAGGGGCTGGTCCAGGCCGAGTTGGGAGCGCAGCGTGGCCTCCTGGGCGGCGGTGGCGTCCGGTGGCAGCAGCTGCTTGACCGGGTCGCCGGAGAGCCGTACCAGGAGAAAGGCCAGCGTGGCGGCGGCGAAGAGCACACCGACGGCGGTGGCGAGGCGGACCAGGACATGGCGCAGCAGGCCGGACTTCGGCTTCCGTACCGTGACCGGCGGCTGGACCGAGGTGGCCGTCATGCCCGCACCTCCGCGCTCTCCATGGCCAGCGAGCCGTTGACCACCGGTGTCCAGCGCACCCGGGTGGTCCGGGCGAGGATGATGTCCTGCTGGTAGAGCGGTACGAACGGGGCCTCGCGCTTGATCAGGCGCTGGAGCGCGGTGAACGCGCGCTGCCGGTCTTCGGGGTCCATGGACAGCTCCTCGGCGTCGATGAGCCGGTCCGCCTCTTTCGACACCCACCGGCTCTGCCGGCGGTCATGGCGCACGTTCGACTGCACCATGGACGCGCCGTCGAGCGTCCAGGCGGTGGAGGCGGCGAGGTAGATGGGGCCGAGCGCGTGCCGGTTGTCGGAGGTCAGCCGGGCGGAGAAGGTGCCGGGGTCCATCAGATCGACCCGGGCGTGTATCCCGGCGCGGTCGAGCAGCCCGGAGATGGCCTCGGCCACCTGGGCGTCGTCGTTGGAGGCGGCGAGCGTCGTGGTGAGGCCGTGCGGGTGACCGGCCTCGGCGAGCAGCCGCCTCGCGGTGCGTATCGAGCGCCGGAAGGGCTCCACCGAACCGTCGAAACCGACGACGCCGCGCGGCAGCATCGCGGGCACCTCGCGCGCCTTGCCGTCCAGCACCGCCTTGATGAGCAGCGGCACGTCGACGGCGTGGTTGAGCGCCTGCCGCACGCGACGGTCGCGCAGCGGCCCGGAAGTGGTGTCGAGATTGAGGTACGCGGTCCGCACGCCCCGGTGGCTCTCCAGCTCCACGCCCGCGTAGCCGGACAGCTGCCGGGCGGCGTCCGGGGTGAGCCCGGTGACCAGGTCGACCTCGTCGCTCTGCAGCGCGGCCAGCGCGGAGGCGGGGTTGGGCAGTGCGCGGAAGACGAGGCGTTCGGGGCCGGGGGAGCCGTGGAAGTGGCGGCGGTTGGCGCGCAGCCGCAGCTCGCGGTCGCGCCGGAAGGATTCGAAGATGAACGGCCCGGTGCCGACCGGCCGCTTCGCGAAGGCGGCGTCGCCGACGTCGGCGAGGTACTTCGGCGGCACGATCACCCCGCCGAAGAGCGACAGCTTCGCGGGCAGGATCGGGTCGTGCAGTGTGGTGTGCACATCCACGGTGTGGCGGTCGACCACGCGGACCGAGGTCACGTACCGCAGCTCGACGATCGGTGACCGCGTCTTCGGGTCGAGGACCCGCTCGATGGAGAACTTGACGGCGTGGGCGTCGAACTCCTCCCCGTTGTGGAAGCGCACGCCCTCGCGGAGGCGGAAGCGCCACACGGTCCTGGAGCGGGGCTCCCAGGAGGTGGCGAGCCGGGCGGCGAGCCGCCCGCGGACATCCCGGGTGGTGAGGGTGTCAAAGATGTTGATCAGGACGTTCATGGTGACCATGTCGCCCTGTTTGTGTGGATCGAGCGTGGTGGGGTCGGTCGGCTGCGCCACCCGGAGCGCGCCGTCGCCGCCCGCGCCCACGGCCGTACCGCATCCGGTGAGCGCTGCCGGCGCGGCGATGGCGGGGAGCGCGAGCCCGCCCAGCCGAAGGGCGCTACGGCGCGACATTGATGGAGGAGTCACGATCTGCCCTCCGCGTGATGTTCCATCGAACAGTGCATTCGTTCCGGGAGACGGAACGTTGATGCGCTAAGCTAAGCGACATGCCGAAGCCGGTCAATACCTCCGCCGCCCCCCGCGAGGAGTCGCCCGCCGCCGCGACGGGTCCCGTGGACAAGGCACTCGCGGTGCTGGACGCGCTGGTCCAGCCCGACGCCCCGCACCGCCTGGCCGACCTCGCCGCCCGTACGGGACTGCCGAAACCGACCGTCCACCGCCTGCTGCACACCCTCGCCGAGGCCGGGTACGCGGTCCCGGGCCCCGGCGGCACCTATCAGGCCGGGCCGCGCCTGCTCGGGCTCGCCGCCACGGCGCTGGCCGCCAGCAGCGAGCTGCGTCTCGCCCGCCCGGTCCTGGACGACCTGCGGCTGCGCACCGGCCACTTGGCCCACTTCTCGGTGCGGGACGGCACCGTGGCGGTGCACGTGACGCAGTCGGACCCCTCGTCCACGTACCGCGTGCCGCTGGCCGCGGGCGGTGAAGTCCCGCTGTACTGCTCGGCGGTGGGGTGGGCGATGCTGTCGGCCCTGCCGCCCGCGACCGCGGCGGAGCTCCTGGGCGCCGACCCGCTCCCGGCCCGTACGCCACGGACGGTGCGGGACCCCGGGGCCGTGCTGGCCGCCATGCCCGCGGTGCGCGAGCGGGGCTACGCGGTCGATGACGAATACGCGGAGCAGGACGTCCGCGCCATCGCGGCCCCGGTGCTGGGGCCGGGTGACCGGGTCGCCGGAGCGGTCGGCATCGTCGGGCTGACGTTCACCCTGGACGAGGAGAGCGTGGCGGTGCTGGGGCCGATGGTGCGGGCCGCCGCGGGGGCGGTGTCGGCGTCGCTGCGCGGCGGGGCGGGGGCGCTGGGGATCGTACGGGGGCGGCGGTGAGCGGGGCCGCGGGCGGCCGGACCAGACGGGGCGCGGAGCCGGGGGGAGCGGCCGGCCCGCTCCCGGCGGACCGGCCGGCACGGCTCGCGGCACTCCTGGCGGCCGGCCGCCGGGCCGGGATCTACTCCGCGGCCGCCTGGTCGGTCGGCACCCCGGCCGGGCCGGAGACCCATGGACACCTGGGCACCCGCCGTTGGGGCGGGGCGGAGCTGAACGGCACCGAGCTGTGGGATCTGGCCTCGGTGACGAAACCGATCGTGGGCCTGGCCGCACTGCGGCTGGCGGAGACGGGAGCGCTACGGCTGGAGGACACGGTCGGTGCCTATCTGCCGGAGTACCGCGGCCTGCGCGGCAAGGCGGACATCACCGTCACCCAGCTGCTCAGCCACACCTCGGGGCTGCCCGGCGGTACCCCGCTCTGGCGCGCCCACCCCGACCGGGACGGGCTGCTGACCGCCCTCCGCGGGCTGCCGCTCCGCGGGGCGCCGGGCACGGTGGTGGAGTACTCCTCCGCGGGCTTCGTGCTGCTCGGCCTGATCCTCGAACGGGCCACCGGCACCGGCCTGGACGAGCTGGTGGCGCGGCAGGTGTGCGAACCGCTCGGCATGCGCGAGACGGTCTTCGCACCGGGCCCGGCGGCCCGTGAGCGCGCGGTCTCCACGGAGCTGTGCACCTGGCGCGGCCGCCTGGTGACCGGCCAGGTGCACGATGAGAACGCGGTGGTGCTCGGCGGAGTCTGCGGCCACGCCGGTCTGTTCGCCCCGCTGACCGACCTGGACCGGTTGGGCCGGGCGCTGGCGGCGGGCGGCGACGGACTGCTGAGCGCGCCCGGCTTCGCCCGCATGACCGCCTGCCATACGGAGGGTCTGCCGCTGCGCCGCTGCCTCGGCTGGCAGGGGCGGGACCCGGTGGGGTCGCCGGTCGGTACGGCGATGGGGCCGTCCTCGTACGGCCACACGGGCTTCACGGGGACGAGCCTGTGGGTGGAACCGGCAGCGGACGGGGCGGAAGCCCGCTACTACGTGCTGCTCACCAACCGCGTCCACCCCAGCCGCGATCCCCGCCGCTTCCCCGCGGTCCGCCGCGCCTTCCACCACCACGCGGCGGCCTTCCCCGGCCGGACGGATACGGAGGCGGCCACCGTGGCGGAACCGGCTCGGGGCGTGCCGCGCGCGGGGTGACCGCTGCGCGCCGTCAGAGCCCCAGGCCCGCGTGTTCCAAGGCCGCCACATGGCTGTTCCACACCAGCGTGTCGTTGAACCCGCCTCCCAGGTCCGGGAGTTCGGCGATGTCCTCCGGTGGCAGAGGGGAGGGGAGCGTGGGGCCGGAGGCCGAGCGGAGGGTCATCACCGCGAGCGATTCGACCGACAGGGCCCGTACGACCGCTTGCTGTACGGAGTCCCCGGTGGCGACGATGCCATGGCCGCGGAGGATCGCGACCGGGCGGTCGGCGAGGGCCGCGGCCACCTCCCGGCCGAGGTCGGCCCGGGTCACCAGGACCGCCCTCGGGTAGACGGGGATGCCGTCGAGTGCCATGCGCAGGGCCGGGATGTCGTACGCGCCGACGATGGGGCGCAGGGGCAGCCCGGCCAGGTCGGCTGCCACCACATGGGGCGGGTGGACGTGGACGACCGCCGCCGCGTCGGGGCGGGCGCGCAGGATCTCGCGGTGGATGGGGAGTTCGTTGGGGACGCGGTATCCGTCGGGCGGCGCCGGTTCGCCGTCCAGGGGGACGGGGTGGACATCGGATGCCTCGGTGTTGAGCAGCCCCCGTTCGTGGGGGCCCCGGCACCGCACGTGGAGGGCACCGTCGCCGCGGCGCAGGGAGATATGGCCGAGGATGTCGGCGGCCAGCCCGCGGAAGGCGAGGATCCGGCAGCCGAGCGCGATCAGCTCCTGGGGAGCGGGCGCGGAGGTCACAGGACGAAGGTGTCGGAGGCGGACGCCGCGACCAGTTCCTCCGCCGTGCGGCGGCGGGAGACCAGGTGCTGTTCGTGCTGGTAGCGGGCGAAGGTCTCCAGCGTGGTGCGGTTCTTCTCCAGGCCGTAGTCCCACCAGCCCTCGCCCAGCGCCTCGGCCGTGGCGGTCACGTGCTGCTGCAGCCACGGCAGCATGACCTTCAGCGCGCTGCGGTACCGCAGGTCGTCGTAGGCGATGCGAAGGGACTCCTCGAAGGCCTTGGTCAGTGAGCGGGCGATCCACGGGTGTCGTTCCACGAGGGTTCCGCGTACGGCGACCACGTGCATGATCGGGAAGATGCCGGTACGGGCGTAGTAGTCGCGCTCGACGGCCGGGAAGTCCTCGAAGAGATGCCGGATGTGCGGGTCGCGGCCCATGCAGGACGGCTGGCTGGCGCTGTAGATCGCGTCGAGCTCACCGTCGGCGAGCATCTGGGAGAGGGTCTGCCCCGGGCCGATCGCCGTGATCTTCACCGTGGCGGGGAGGTCCAGCGGAAGCTTCTCCGGGCGGCCGGGCTGCTCGATGCCGCCGGTGAAGTAGTGGACCGACTCGACGGGCACCCCGTACTCCTCGGCGAGGATGCCGCGCTGCCACACGCCGGCCGTCATCTGGTACTCGGGCGTGCCGACCCGCTTGCCGACGAGGTCCGCGGGCTGCTCGATGCCGCTGCGGGCGTTGACGTAGATCGACTGGTGGCGGAAGAAGCGGGAGGGGAAGACGGGCAGGGCGACGAAGGGCGGATCGTCCTGGTCGAGGGTCATCGCGTAGCTGGACAGGCTCAGTTCGCTGATGTCGAACTCGCGGTGCCGGAGCTGCCGGTAGAACGTCTCCTCCACACCCAGCGGCAGGAAGGTGAGGTCGATGCCCTCCGGCCGCACACGGCCGTCCTGGAGGGCGCGCACACGGTCGTAGTCACCGCAGGCGAAGGAGAGGTGGAGGCGGCGGGTCATCGGGGCTGCTCCTTCGGTCACACAGGGGAGGGGACGGGCGGAGGATCTCCCCGAGGGCCTTCGCCAATGGTTTATTGGTATGACGTTATTCCGTTGGTCACAATGAGGTCAAGCGTCGCCCTCTCATGGGAGAATGCCCCTATGTCAACCCGAGCGAGTCAGACTTCGGAGAACGAGGCGCAGTCCGGGCGGGCGGCCGTCCCGCAGGAGCTGTTCAAGGCCGTCTCCTCGAGCCGTGTCTCCCAGGTGATCGTCGAGCAGATCCGGCGCCTGCTGAAGGAGGAGCGGCTTCAGCCGGGCGATCGCCTGCCCAGCGAGCGCGAGCTGTGTGTGCAGTTCGGCGTCAGCCGGGTCACCATCCGTGAGGCGCTGCGCATCCTGGAGGCCAATGGCCTCGTCGAGATCAGAGTCGGCGCGCGCGGGGGTGCCTTTGTGACGGCGCCGACCTCGAGCCGGGTCAGCGAGGGCCTGGCCGATCTGCTCACCCTCTCCCCGCTCACCGCCTCCCAGGTCACCGAGGCCCGTCTGGTCTTCGAGTTGGGTGTGGTGCCGCTGGTCGTGGAGCGGGCCACCGAGGAGGACATCGCCGATCTGCGTGCCATGTGCGACGCCCACGCGGAGGCGATGAAGGAGGGGGAGTACACCATGGAGCTCTCCACCGCCTTCCACATCCGGTTCGCCGCCTGTACGCACAATCCGGCGATCGAGATGCTTGTGCAGTCCTTCCACGGTCCGATGCTGATGAGTCTGCGGGAGGCCCAGGCCATCGAGCCGAAGATGGGCCGCCGCGGCACCAAGGAGCACCGTGAGCTCGTCGAGGCGATCGCCGCCCGCGACGCCGAGGCCGCGACCGGGATCATGCGGACTCATCTGGAGCGGACCGCCTACCGGGTGAAGGACTGAATCACATTCCCAACAGCGCCCCGGACTCCAGGAGTTCGGGGCGCTTTCGTATGCCCTGGCGGCGCCTTGGCGGCGGGGGAGTGGCGGATACGGAGGCGGGGGCGGCGGATACGGCGGCCGCTCCGGCAATCGCCCCGTGCGGAAGGGTTGGCACTCTGCCCAGTCGGTATTATGGTCAGACCGTTAGCCTGTTGAGCTGCCCTCTAGGAGGACTTCATGGCAAAGAAGGGGCGCACCTTCGTCCGCGGCCTCACCTCTGAGACCTACGGACTCGGCGAGTTCCGGACCCGGCAGTTGGCCTCCAAGCGTGTCCGGGACGACACGGTGGTGGTCGACGACGCCAAGGTCGCCCACTCCGGCGACAGCGAGAAGTCCCGCACCTGGTGGCGGATCGGCCCCGGTGACGAGGAGTTCCTCACCCAGACCGTTCAGGTCCACTTCGTCCAGCTGCCGCCGCGGTCCAGCAACCACGGCCACGGCCACCAGAACGAGGCCGCCTTCTACATCCTCGAGGGCCGCGGTTACGAGATCCACGACGACCAGCGCTACGACTGGGCCAAGGACGACTTCGTCTTCGTCCACACCGACTCGGTCCACCGCCACTTCAACCCCTACGACGAGCAGGCCACCGCGCTGGTGGTGAAGGCCAAGAGCACCTGGATGTTCATGGGTCTGTGGCAGCAGGGCCGCAGCGGCCCGATCGACCGCCCGGAGGAGTTCGGCCCCCGCGAGGACTGGTCGCGGGTGTGGACCCCGGGCGTCCTGGACCGCAAGAAGGTCATCTCCCCGGCCGACACGACCTGGGAGACCACCCCGCTCGGCCGCCAGCGCGTGCTCACCTCGCCCGAGCGCACCGACGCCCGGCTGTTCTCCGTCGACGCTTATGAGCTGGACATCCCGACCGGCAGCCGGTCGGGCAAGTACTGGAAGATGGCCGACGAGGTGCTCTACATCCTCGACGGCGGTGGCTACGCGCTCCAGTGGGAGGTCGAGGCGGAGATCGCGGAGAAGTACTACGCGCGCGTCGCCCTCGAGCCGACCCGGCACGAGATCAAGAAGGGCGACACGCTGTATGTGCCGCAGAACCACATCTGCCAGCTCTTCGCCCACGACGGCACGCCGTTGAAGGTCTTCTCGGCCCAGAACCGGATCTTCAAGCACCTGGGCTATGACACGGTCCACTATCTGGAGAACGCCCCCGAGTACGAGGGCTGATCACGGTCACACGTCATACGGAGGAGGCCCGGAGCGCGACGCGCTCCGGGCCTCCTCCGTATGACGACGATCAGCGGAGCACCGCCGCCGCCTCCTCGGCCGCCGCGACCAGGTCGTCCGCCGTCAGCAGGGACGGGTCGCGTGCCGTGGCGACCCGCAGGGCGAGCGCCCCGTGGACGGTCTTGCGGATGCGGCGCCCGTCGAGCCCGTGCAGCAGCTCACCCACTCGGCGGTGCACCGAGGCGTCCGCCGCGAGCGCCTTCAACTCCGCCCACTGGGCGGCGAGTTCGCGCAGCGAGTCCGCGACGATCTCCGGGACCACCTCCTCGCCCGGGACCTCGGTACGGATCACCAGGTCGGCGCGGGAGAGGAACGCGTCGTCCACCGCGTCGGCGAAGTTCGTCGTCGCCACCAGAAGTGTCCCGGGCCGCTCGGCCCGCAGCGCGTCGAGGCCGCTGAGCACGGCGTCCGTGGCGCGGTGCACATCCACGGGGTTGGTGTCGAACGACGCCGAGTGCCGGCGGACGGCCAGCGCCTCCACCTCGTCGACCAGGACGACGGTGTGCGGCCGGCGCGCCGCAAGCTCCGGCAGCGTCTCCCGGAAGAGACGGGACACCTGCCGCTGGCTCTCCCCCAGCAGCTCGCTGGGGAAGGCGTGCGGATCGACCTCGACCAGCGTGGTCGCCCCGTGCGGGGCGAGGGTGCGGGCGGCGGCCTGCGCCAGACCCTGCGCCAGTGTCGACTTGCCCGTCCCCGGCGGCCCGGCCAGCACCACCAGACCGTGCGGGGCGACCGCCGTCCCCGCGAGCCGCCGCCCGTGCCGCAGCACCAGGACGGCGGTCGCGAGAAGCCGCTCCTTGACCGACGGGTCGATGAGCACCGCGTCCCAGGGCCCGTCGTGGTGGTCGGCCGGCAGCGCGTGGACACCGGCCACACCATGCGGGAGCGCACTCATCCCGTCACCCCGCTCACGGCCACGTCGGCCGGGTCACCGACGGCCACTCGATCGTCGACGGATCCCCGGCCTGCGCGTCGCGGATGTGCTCCGGCGGCTCCTCGAAGAGCACCAGCGGGTCGCACAGCGCCCGCATGGTCTCCAGGAGGCTGTCGAACATATGGATCCGCACCACCTTGGCGGTACGCTCCGGGTCCGTGTTGATGTGCTGGTGCCACAGGAAGTGGTCGACGACGATGATGTCGCCCTTCTTCCACGGGTGGCGGTCGCCGCCCTCCGGCTCCGGGCCGAGGTAGCTCTCGCCGGATCCCTCGACCACGTACAGCCAGGCCTCGCCCGGGTGGCGGTGCATGGACTGGGCCCGGCCCGGGCCGATCTCGAACATGGCCATGGTGATGCCGGACGCCTGGTAGCCGATCGCCCGGTCCAGGAGGAAGGTGGTGCGGGTGCCGCGGGGGGTGTTCCGCAGCTCCAGTTCGTCCCAGTCGGTGTGCAGACGGCCGGAGCGCCGGGCGTCCTGGTCCCGGGCGAGGCGCCGCAGCCGCGCCGCGTACGGGTCGGAGCCGTCCCGGCCCGCCGAGTACGGCGGACGCGGCGGGAGTTCCGCCACCGGCGTGTGCCCGGCGTCCTCGATGATCGCCATGCCCATGGTCTCCAGCAGCGGCTCGCTGGAGAACGACAGATAGCGCACGGTCTCCCCGGCGTCGTTCCCGCCGCGGTGCCAGGCCCATGCCGGAATGTGCAGGGAGTCTCCCGGGCCGTACGCCACACGGTGGCCGTCGATCTCGATCCAGCCGCGACCGGCCACGACGAAGAGCATCGCGTCCCAGGAGTGCCGGTGGACCGTCGTGGTGACCCCCGGGTCGATCTCGTGGGCGAGCGCGTCCATGGTGCGGGTGGTCCGGTCGCCGTCGGCACCGACGTACACACCGATGCGGCTGCCGCGCTCCGTCTCCCGCATCGGGACGTCCTCGAGGGCGACAACGGTGCGGTGGTTGGCCCGCCAGTCCTCGAGGAACTGGGCTCGTCGCCGCTTCTGCACGTGGTAATGGGTGGTCTGGGTGGAGGTGTGCACACTCATGGGGAAGTTCTCCCTCTGACGCGGAACTGACAGATTGCTCAAGAAGCGGCCGACGGCGCCTCTTTGGGTACGTCGAAGGCGCGAATCTGGCCGCCCCGGACGGCGGCCAGACCGGCCGCGGCCGCCGGGACCAGCCCGCCGAGCGCGAGCGCGGTCACCGGGCCGATCGCCCCGGCGAGCACCCCCATCCCGGCGTCGCCGAGCGCGGGCCCGCCCCGTGAGGCCATCTGGTAGATCGCCGAGACCCTGCCGCGCAGCTCGTCCGGCGTTTCGACCTGCACGGCGGCATGCCGGACCGTCGTCGCCAGCGCGTCCGCCGCGCCCAGCGTCAGCGCCGCCGCCAGGGCGAGGACGAAGGTGCCGGACAGGGCGAGCCCCGTCACCGCGAGGCCGTACACCGCGGTGCCCCACAGCGCCAGGCGCCCCGCGCGGGCGGTGCGCACCAGCCGGAACACCCATACCGAGCCGAGCAGCGCGCCGGCCGAGGGGGCCGCGGACAGCAACCCGTAGCCCGTGGCGCCGACATGGAGCACATCGGCGGCGAACGCGGGCAGCAGCACCCGGTAGGCCCCGCTCACCGTGGCGGCCAGGTCCAGGCCCATCAGCTGCCACACCACCGGGCGGCGGGCCACGTACGAGGCCCCCTCGCGCAGGCTGGCCAGGAGCCCGGCGGGCTTCCCCCGCGCACCCGGCAGCGCCGGTACCCGCAGCACCGCGAGGGCGGCCACCAGTGCCGCGTAGGTGAAGGCGTCGAACACATAGACGGCCGCCGGCCCGCCGGCCGCGATCAGCACACCGGCGAGCGCGGGACCGGCCAGCACGGCCAGCTCCCGCGAGGGGTTGAGCAGCGCGAACGCGTCGACGAGCCGTTCGCGCGGCACGAGCGCCGGGATCAGTGCCTGTCTGGCCGGCTGGTCGAAGGTGGCGGCCGCCGTGGCGAGCAGCGAGGACAGCGCCACCGCCCATACGGTGGCCGTGCCCGTCAGGGTGAGACCGGCCAGCGCCAGCGACACCACGAGCGCCACGGCCTGGGTGGCCTGGAGCAGCCGCCGCCGGTCGAGCCGGTCGGCGTACACCCCGCCGAGCGGGGAGAGCGCCAGCAGGGCCACGGCCTGGGCGAGGCCGACCAGGCCGACCTGCGCGGTCGACCCGGTCAGCTCGTACACCTGGTACAGGTTGGCGGCCACGGCCCCGCGGGTGCCGATCTGAGACAGCACCACTCCGGCCCAGTACAGGGCGAAGTCGCGCTGCCGGAGTACCTCCGGAAGCGTCGGACGCACGGTCCTCCTCTGTGGTCGGTCGGGACGGCGGTGGTTCGGCCGGGGCCGGTCAGCCGACCGGCACCAGCGTCACCTTGTCCGGCGTGACCGAGAAGTGGACCTCCGTGCCGGGCGGGATGGAGAGCGTCGGGTTGGACCGGTTGCGGATCTCGGTGTCGCCGATCTGCACGATGTGGTCGACGACATCGCCGAGGAACGCGCGGGTCCGGACGGTGCCGGTCCACTCGTTGGGCAGACCGCGCCGCTCGCGCGACAGGTCCACGCATTCGGGGCGGATGGAGAGGAGCACCGGGTCGCCGACGACGGGCTTGCGCGGCGGATCGGCGGCCACCAGCCGGCCGTGCGGGGTGTCCACCTCCACCTCGCCGCCGTTCACGGCGACGACCTTGCCCTCCAGGAAGTTGGAGGTGCCGATGAACTCGGCGACGAAGCGGGTGGCGGGCCGGGTGTAGATCTCCCGGGGCTTGCCGATCTGCTCGACGCGGCCCTCGTTCATCACGGCGATCCGGCTCGACATCACCAGAGCCTCGGCCTGGTCGTGTGTCACATAGATCGCGGTGAGGTTCAACTCCCGCTGCAGGCGCTTGAGTTCGAACCGCATGGTCTCGCGCAGCTTGGCGTCCAGATTGGACAGCGGCTCGTCGAGGAGCATCAGCTCGGGCCGGGTCACCAGGGCGCGGGCCAGGGCCAGGCGCTGCTGCTGGCCACCGGACAGCTTGGTCGCCGACCGCTGGGCGTAGGCGCCGAGTTCCACGCTCTCCAGGACCTCGGCGACCTGGTGGTCGATCTCCTGGCGGGAGGGCCGCTTGGCGCGCGGCATGACCTCCAGCGGGAAGGAGACGTTCTTGGCCACGGTCATGTGCGGCCAGATCGCGTACGACTGGAAGACCATGCCGAAACCGCGCTGGTTGGGGCGGAGGTTGACGTCCTGCGCCGAGTCGAACAGGACCCGGCCGCCCAGCGCGACCTTGCCCTCGGTGGGGCGTTCCAGACCGGCGATGGAGCGCAGTGTCGTGGTCTTGCCGCAGCCGGACGGACCGAGCAGGGTGAAGAGTTCGCCGTCGTTGACCTCGAAGTCGACGCCGCCGACGGCATAGGTGCGGGTGGTGTCCCTCTTCTTGCGGCGGGCCGCCCTTCCCGGCGCCTCGTCGTAGGACTTCTTCAGGGATTCGACAGTCAGCATCAGCCTGTCCTTGGGCTAGTTGGAGGAGTCGGCCTGGCCCTGGAGCCCGAAGCGGGCGCCGAGCCGGTAGGCGAGGGCGACGAGCACGACCAGCAGGAGCACCATGCACACGCCGAGCGCGGCGAGCGTGGTGAACTGCCCGTTCTCGAACTGCTCCCAGATCAGGACGGACAGCACCTCCTTACCGGGGCTGTACAGCAGGATCGTGCTGGACAGCTCGCGGAAGGAGACGACGAGGATGTACACCCAGCCGGCCAGGATGCCGCTGCTCATCAGCGGCAGCAGCACCCGCCGGAAGGTCTGGAACCAGGACGCCCCGGACACCGCGGCGGACTCCTCCAGCTCGGGTGCCATCTGCGCCATCGCCGCCGACGAGTAGCGCATGCCGTACGGCAGGTAGCGGGTGCAGTACGACACCAGCAGGATCAGCAGGGTGCCGTAGATCGGCAGTGGCATCCGCAGGTAGACGAAGGCCAGGGCGAGGCCGAGGACCAGGCCGGGGATGACGATGGGGGTGAAGGCGAGCAGGTCGAGCAGGCGCCGCCCGCGCGCCTTGGTGCGCAGCACCACCCAGGAGACGACCGCCGTGAGCAGCATGACCACGGTGGCCGCGCCGAGGCCCAGGATCAGCGAGTTCTTCAGCGCGGTGAACGCCAGCGGCATGTCGAAGACCTGCCGGTAGTTGTCGAAGGTGAGCGAGGACAGCGTCTCGGCGGACGGCGCCGCGTAGTACTTCAGCAGCGACGCGTACACGAGCACCGCGACCGGCAGCACCACGGTGATCAGGAAGTACACGATGACCGCGACGCCCACGACGGGCCGGGCCCGGCCGAGCTCGACCGGGCGGGGGCGGAACGCCTTTCCGGTGACGGTCTGGAAGTTGCGCGAGGAGCGCTGGAGCCACGATGAGAGGAGCACCCCGGCCGCGGCGATGAGCAGCAGACCGATGGCGTAGGCGCCGGCGGCACCGTAGTCCGTGGGGTAGGAGCGCAGCACGAAGTAGATGCGGCTGGTGAAGACGTAGATGCCGTTCTGCAGCCCGAGCAGGGCCGGTACCTCGAAGCTCTCCAGGGACTGGACGAACATCAGCAGTGCGGCGGAGATGAGGGCCGGCCGCACCAGCGGCACCGTGATGCGGCGCAGCACCGTGAGCCGGGAGGCCCCGGACATCGCCGCGGACTCCTCGAGCGAGGGGTCCATGGCGCGGAACGCCGCGACCATCAGGAGGAACGCGACGGGGGACAGATGGAGGCCCTGGACCCAGATCATGCCCCATACGCTGTAGATGTTGACCGGTGAGGTGCCGGTGAGGGGTTTGAAGAGCAGCGCGTTCAGCAGTCCGCTCTGCGGGTCGCCGAGGAAGATCCAGGACGTGGAGTACAGGATGCCCGGGACGATCAGCGGGACCAGGGACGCGGCGAAGAACAGGCTCTTGAACGGGGTGTCGGTACGGACCTGGATATAGGCGAGCGTGGTGCCCAGGATCAGCGCGAGGGCGGCCGAACCCAGCGCGAACCACAGCGAGTTGAGGAGCATGTCCCCCGACTGGGAGTTGCCGCCGTAGGCGCGGGAGAAGGCGTCGAGGGAGACGCCGGAGCCGTCGGCGTCGAGGAACGTGTCATGGATGAGATAGCCGAGCGGTACGACCGCGAGATAGCCGACGACGATCACGGCGCCGCCGACCAGGAGGGTCTGCGCGGAGAGCCGTTTGCGCCGCAGCCGGGTCAGCAGCCCTGGCCTGGACGGCGGCGGCGGGTCCTGTGAGGGCGCGGCGGGATCCTTGCGGGAGGCGGATATCAGGGCCATCGGGTCACTTCCCCACGGTGTCGACGCCGCGCAGCAGCGCGTCGTACTTCCTGTCCCAGGTGCCCTGGTCGTGGCTGAGGCCCTTGACGTCGAACGGGACGAGGGTCAGGCCGTCGAGGCTCTTGTCGCCGGGGACCTTGGTGGAAGGGGTCAGGTGGAGCCCCACGAGCTCCTTCTGACCCTCGGTGAGCATCCAGTCGTAGAACAGCCAGGCGGAGGCCGGGTGCTGGGCGGACTTGAGCATGCCGACGCCGTTGGGGCGCGGGAACGCCGGCACCGTCGACTTCCCGCTCTTCGGCAGGAAGGTGACCGGTGCGCCGCTGGCCGCCGAGCGGGTGGTGATGTAGGTGTAGTTCATCGCCTCCATGGGGGTCTGTCCTGAGGTGAGGAACTGCATCATCGTGGTGTGGCCCTTGGCCACCTTGGAGTTGGCGACGATCTTCTTCCAGAGCTGGTCTATTTCGGCCTCGGACTTGCCGCGCTCCAGCCAGTAGTGGGTGACGTTCTCGAACCAGTCGCTGTCGCTGACCTCCAGGGTGATGCGGCCCTTGTACCTGGGGTCGGCCAGGTCCTCCCAGCTCGTCGGCTCCTCACCGGGCTTGATGAGGCGGGTGTTCCAGGCCGGGTGGAAGATGTTGAGGCGGGTGGCGGTCCAGGTGGCGAACTTGCCGGTCTTCTCCACCTTGTCGAGTGCGGAGCCGTGGAACGCGGCGAGCAGCTTGTTGTCGGAGAGCGCCACCATTTCGCGGAAGTTGGTCTCCACCGCGTCCGCGCCCGCCCTGCGGGCCTGCGACTCCTGGAGGGTGCGCTGGAGGACCGTCTCGGAGTTGCCGCGGAAGACGGTGACGTGGATGCCGGTGTCCTTCTCGAAGGCCTTGGCGACGGGGGTGGCGATGTCGGCCGTCATCGAGGTGTAGAGGGTGAACGTGCCGCCCTCGTCCTTGGCCAGTTCGCGGGCCTTCTCCCGCTGCTTCTCCTTCGGCAGGGCGGCGATCTCGGCGTAGACGGCGTTCTCCTTGCCGCCGGCGGCCGCGTTCGGCAGGGCGCCGCCGCAGCCGCTGAGGGCACCGGCGGACAGCAGCGCGGCTGCCGCGAAGATCGGGGTACGGCTCCTCATTAGAGCTCCAGATCGGTGGGAGGGACAGGTCAGTCGGCCTGCGGGGCGCCCCGCAGCAGGGCGTCGTAGGCCGCGTCCCATTTCTTGGTTTCTGTCTCGCCGGTCTTGGAGAGGGTGAAGGTCTCCGTACCGGCGGGCACGGGTTCGTCGTATCCGGGTACGTGGCGCGCCGCGGGGATCCGCAGCGACTTGGCGATCTCCTTCTGGCCCTCGCCGAGGACGTAGTCGGTCCACAGCAGCGCCGCGGCCGGATGCCGCGGACTGGCCATGAGCCCGATCCCGTTGGGCCGGAGGATCACCGGTTCGACGACCGGCTTCCAGGTGACGGGCGCGCCCTTGCGGGCGGCCTTGTCTACGGTGTGGCTGTATACGGACAGGGCCAGGCCGAACTGGCCGGCGCTGAGCATCTCGCCCTGCACGGTGTGGCCCTTGGCCACCTTGACGTTGGCGACGACCTTCTTGAACAGGGCGTCGGCCGCCGCCTCGGTCATTCCCTTCTTCTCGGTGAGATAGGTGTGCATGGCGGCGTACCAGTCCCAGTCGCCGACCTCGACCGAGAGCTTTCCCTTCCACTTCGGGTCGGCGAATCCGGTGAAGTCCTCGGGCTGCCCGCCCCTGGGGATCTCCCGGGTGTTCCAGCCGGCGACGAAGGCGTTGAACCGCTCGGCGGTCCAGTTGCCGAGGCCCTTGGCCTCGGGCTTGAGACCCCTCGCTGAGGGGCCGGTGTAGGCCCGCAGGAGGTGCTGGGAGTCGAGGGCGCGCAGTTCGAGGTCGTTGGTGTCGATGACGTCGTTCTGCGGCTTGCCCGCCTGGTTCTCCTGGAGGGTGCGCTGGAGCACCGTCTCGGAGTTGGCGCGGAAGGCACGGACCTTGATGCCGGGGTGGGCCTTTTTGAAGCCGTCGACCAGGTCCTGGATATCGGTGTTCGAGGTGTACAGGTCGAGCACACCGCCCTCTTCACGGGCGTCGGCGAGGAGCTTCGCGGTGCGCTTCCCGCCCTTCAGGCCCTCGTAGGCGGCGTACGGGTTGGACTTCTCCCGGGGGGCGTTGGCGGCGGTCGTCGTGGGCGAGGGACCGCACGCGGACATCAGCAGACCGGCGACCAGCAGGCCGGCGGTAAGAGCGCCATGACGCATCACACACTCCAGGGCCGAGGGATGGTCTGGGGAGTGGGGGGTGCCGGCGGCCGGTTTACCTTCCGGCCACCGTGCTTGTCCCTGCATGAAACAAGACCGAGGTATTATGGTCTAACCATCGGACAGGACTTTATTGATTCGTTACCGATCTGGGCCGCCCCGGGCGGCCTCCGGAGCACCCGTCGGAGCACCCGTCGGCCGCTCCGCGAAGACAAGGGACTTGATGGTCACGGGCACGGTCCCGGAGGGGTGCCGCACCCGGCCGAGGTCGACGTGGTCGAAGTCCTGGAGCGTGATGCCGTCGAGCACCAGCACCTCACCGGGGAGGCCGAGTTCATCGGTCAGCAGCCGGCCCAGGGTCATCGCCACGTCCCCGTCGAGGACCACGTACACCGGCCGGCCGGCCGCCGTGCGCGCGGCCAGCCCGTCCCGGACGCCGCGGGCGAACGGCAGCAGCCGCTCGTACGACGGCGGCCCGTGCCAGGCCAGGGCCAGCGCCACGTCCCGGTCCGGGCCCTCGGCGTCCGCCTCGCGCAGGCACCCGCGGATCGCCCCGGCGAGCGCGGCGGCGTCCACCTCCTCGCCGGGGGCGTAAGCGGGGCACACCACCGCCAGGTTGCGGCGGGGCAGCAGGGCGTCGGGCGAGGAGATATGCCCGGTGTTCCCGCTCAGCTGGACGCTGTACTCCGAGGCGCCGACCGCGGTGGCGCGGATGCACTCACCGGCGGGCAGCAGCGGCACCCCCAGCGCCCCCTCCCCGGCAGCCGCCCGCAGCCGGTCGCCGAGCCGTCGGCCCAGGTCGCCGAAGTCGCGGTGCTCACGGCCGTAGACGTACTCGGCGACCCCGCCGGAGAAGACCACCCCGTCCAGCCGGCCGAGGTTCGGCAGGGGATCGGTGAGATACAGATCCCTCACCTCGTGCGGGGCGAGCAGGGCACGGACCAGCAGGTCCGCCATCGACGCCGCCACCGCGTCCTGCTGGGCGTCCGACACCCGGCTTCCGAGGTCCCAGTCAAAGCCGGCGCGGTGGGCGTGGTCCCGGCCCGCCGGTGCCAAGCGCTCGATCCGTCCGTCGGGCCCGGTCACCTGGAGGCGGCCGCCGATGTGCACGGCCGCCGTCGCCTCCACCCGCCCGTGGTCGACCAGGGCGAGCTTGGTGGTGCCGCCGCCGATGTCGACGGTGAGCACCCGGGTGCCCGCCTCGTAGGAGGCACGGGCCGCTCCGGAGCCGTAGGCGGCGAGTCGGGCCTCCATGTGGTGGCCCGCCGTCGCGGTGACCAGGTCGCCTCCCTTGGCCGCGAGCACCGAGGCGATCGCGGAGGCGTTGTGGCGGCGCAGCGCCTCCCCGGTCAGGATCACCACCCCGGTGTCCACATCCTCGGGCCGGATGGCCGCCGCGCCGTACGCCTCGTCGACGAGCCCGCCCAGCGCACTCGCGTCGATCATCGTCTCGCTCGCGTAGGGAGTGAGCCATACCGGCGAACGGTGCAGGGTCTCCCGGCGCACCACCAGATAGCGGCTGGTCAGCTCCTCTCCGATGCGGCGCAGAAAGAGCCGGGAGAACAGCACCTGGGTCCCCGAGGAGCCGATGTCGATGCCGACGCTGCACAGGGTCACATTGTCCTGCCGCCAGATCGGGTTGTCCTCGATGCGGCCCGGGTCCTCGTCGTGCTCGTGGTCGTGGGCGGGTACGTAGGAGGAGTGCACGAGGCGGACCTCGTCGTGCCCGTGTTCTTGAGTGTGCGGGTGCGGGTGCGGCATGGATCAGCCCTGGGGGCGGGGGTGCGGCAGCGGCGGCAGGGTGGCCAGCTCGGCCTCGTACACCTCGTCCATCCGCGGCTCCATCCCGTGCTTGGCCAGCGCCTCGCGGAAGGTCTCCCGCACATAGGCGGACTCGTCGGCGTAGTCGATCTGGTCGCCGCCGATCCGCTGGCTGATCCACGCCTTGGGCACCCCCTGGGCGTTGCGCACGGAGACCACCTCGTGCTTGAAGGCGAGATAGCGGGCGGGCTCCGTACCGGTGTTGAAGTGCTGGTGGAACCACATGTTCGGCGGGACGATCAGTGTGCCGGGGCCCCACTCGTAGCGGCGCGGCTCCTCGCCCTCGGGCCACATCAGGCTGTAGCCCTCGCCGGAGAGGATGATGACATGGGCGCCGGGGCCGTGCCGGTGGCCTTTCTTGTAGGTGGCGGTGGGGAACTGGGAGATATGGCTGTTCATCGACCCCTTGGCCATCGCGAAGCGGATGTGGCCGCCGCCCGCGCCGCGCTCCTTCGCCTCGATCAGCGGCAGGTTGACCGCGTCCGCGACGAAGTTGGTGTCGAGGAGGAGGCCCTTCTGCTCGCCCTTGGGTGAGAAGTAGTCCGGCTCGCCGTCGAAGCGGTCCGGGAAGTCGCGGGCGGTGCCGAAGACGAAGTCCGGGTCGGCGTAGAGGTTCAGGACGGGCGGCAGATTGGTGGACGCCACGAAGCGGGCGGCCCTGCCGCCGGACCCGTTGAAGTGCTGGTGGTGGGTGTTGAGCGGGATCGCGAAGATCGAGCCGGCCCGCCACTCGAAGGTGACCGACGCACCGGTGTCGTTCCACACCCGGGTCGAGCCGTTGCCCTCGAGGACGAGGATCATCTCCTCGAACAGCTGGCGCTGCGGGGCGAGCTTGCCGCCGGCCGGGATCTCGCACACGTAGCAGTCGTTGGAGGTGCGGGTGGCCTCGTGGTTGATGAACACGCCGCGCCCGCCGCGCCGCTGCCATGGCTTGAGATCCACGGTGCGCAGGTCCGGAACGTAGTGGGCGGCGATGATGTCAAGGCCCTCCGCCGCGACCCAGCGGGTGTACGGGGACTCCTTCTCGGTGGCGAACTTGGCGGCGAGGTTGTCATTGACGATCGCGTTCTCGGCCATCCTGAGTCCTTTCTGGTCGACGGTGACAGCTGGGGTGGTGGGCAAAAGCGCAGCTCAAGGGGATTGGTAAAACCATAAGGCCGCTACTGTGAGCCCGCTCACCATAAGTCGACCCCATGTATGCGTCAACGGTTCGCCGTCACTCCGGCCCGCCGTGGCCGAGCACGGCCGGGGCGGGCCATGCCGGTGATGGTCGGCCACCGGCACCGCTCTTGTATCGCGTTCCGGAGCTCTGGTCTAATGGACAGACCATCGAGCTGGGAGGGACGAACCTTGCCCAAGGTGACCTTCGTCGGTGACGGCGGGCTTGAGCTCACCGTCGAGGCGGCCACGGGAGACTCCGTCATGTCGGTCGCCGTTCGCCACGGCGTTCCCGGCGTCGTCGCGGAATGCGGCGGCAACCAGTCGTGCGCCACCTGCCATGTGTGGGTGCGCGACGGCTACACCGATCTCGTCGGGCCTCCCGGGGACATGGAGGACGACCTGCTGGACCTGGCCGTCGCCGACCGGCGGGCCGGCAGCAGGCTCTCCTGCCAGATAGCCATGACGCCCGAACTCGACGGCCTGACCGTCGACATCCCCCCGGAACAGCCCTGAGGGCTCCGGCGTCACCTCACCACCGAAGCATTCGCCCCGTCAGCCGGGTCGGTTGTCCGTATCGGAAGGGAAACGGCTGTGCTCCGCAAAGACATCAATGAGCTCCTCACCCGGACAGGTCCCGGGACGGCCATGGGAGAGCTGTTCCGCCAGTACTGGATACCGGCCATGCTGGCCGAGGAACTCCCCGAGACCGACGGCCCGCCGGTGCGGGTCAAGCTCCTCTCGGAGCGCTTGGTCGCCTTCCGGGACAGCGAGGGCCGCTACGGGCTCGTCGACGAGTTCTGCGCCCACCGCGGCGCCTCCCTCTGGTTCGGCCGCAATGAGCAGGGCGGCCTGCGCTGCCCGTACCACGGCTGGAAGTACGACGTGTCCGGGCAGTGCCTGGAGGTGCCCTCGGAGGCCGACAACTCCAGCTTCTGCCAGAACGTGAAGCTCACCTCGTACCCGCTGGTCAAGATCGGCGACGTGTTGTGGACCTATATGGGCGACGCGGCCACCCAGCCACCGCTGCCCGAGTTCGAGTGGACCCATGTGCCGGCCGAACAGACCTACACCTCCAAGCGCTGGCAGCAGTGCAACTGGCTCCAGGCGTTCGAGGGCGGCATCGACTCCAGCCATGTCACCTTCCTCCACTCCGGCGGCCTCAAGACCGACCCGCTCTTCAAGGGCGCGAAGGGCAACGAGTACAACCTGAACGACACCAAGCCGTTCTTCGAGGTCGCCGACAGCGACGGCGGCCTGTTCGTCGGAGCGCGCCGCAACGCCGAGGACGGCACGTACTACTGGCGGATCACCCCGTGGGTCATGCCCGCCTTCACCATGGTGCCGCCGCGCGGCGACCACCCGGTGCACGGCCACTTCTGGGTGCCCATCGACGACGAGAACTGCTGGACCTACTCCTTCGACTACCACCCGGTGCGGCCCCTCACCGAAACCGAGCGGCAGGCCATGGTCGACGGCCATGGTGTGCACAGCAAGAACATCCCCGGCACCTACCGGCCGATGGCCAACATGGACAACGACTACCTCATCGACCGCGAGGCGCAGAAGCGTGGCGAGACCTACTCCGGAGTCGCCGGGATCGCCATGCAGGACGCCTCTCTCCAGGAGTCGATGGGCCCCATCGTCGACCGTTCCAAGGAGCGCCTGGTGCCCGCCGACAGCGGCATCATCAAGGCCCGCCAGAAGCTGAGGAAGGCCGCCGTGGCGCTGCGCGACGAGGGCGTCACCCCGCCCGGTGTGGACCCCGAGCACCACAGGGTGCGCTCCGCGGCCGTCGTGCTGCCGCAGGCCGAGTCGTTCCTCGACTCCTGCCGCGACGCGGTCAAGGCCGTCCCCGGCACCGCCCAGCACACGGTGTGACGATGAGCCTCGCCACCGGCCGACAGAGCGAGAGCGCCCGCGCCGCCTCCGCCGCTGAGGCCCGCTACCGCATCGACGTTCCCATCGCGCCCGCCCGGGCCGCCCGTGTCGTCGCACTCGACGACCGTGCGGCTCAGGTCGCGGCCCGCCTCGCCGCCCACCGGTGGGCCCACGCCGAGTTCCTGCGCGCCGACGCCGTCGGCGAGCTGCGCGAACTCGGCGGCGGCCCGCTTCCCCTGACCGCCGCGCTGATCGGCGCCGACGTGGTCGTCGTCCTCGCCACCGAGGACGGCGGCCGTGACACCGCCGAGCGCATCGGCCGGCACTGCTTCCGGTACGGGATCACCACCGCGGGCGTGGTCCTCGGCCAGGGCTTCGAGGCCGACGACGCCGTCGCCGCGCTGCGCCCTTACGCCCGTGTCCTGCTGCTCTCCGCCGACGAGAGCGATGTCTTCGAACTGCTCACCGCCCTGAGGGTCTGACCTGGAGCCGCATATGCCCGAGAAGGTGACGCTGCGGGACGTGCAGCGCATGAAGGACGCCCGGCAGAAGATCGTCGGGGTGGTGGCCTGGGACTACCAGCTCGCCCGCATCGCGGACCGGGCCGGTGTCGACCTGGTCTCCGTCGGCGACACGGTCGGCGTGAACCTGTGGGGCCACGCCACCCCGTTCGAGATCACCATGGACGAGATGCTGACCGTCACCAAGGCGGTCCGCCGCGGCGTCCAACGTGCCCTGGTCAGCGCCGACTTTCCATTCGGCCCGCTGCAGCGGGGCATCGCCGCCGCCCTCGACGCCGCGATCCGCTACGTCCAGGAGGCCGGAGTCGACCTCGTCAAACTCGACGGCGCCGCCGACCATCTGGCGGCCGTCGAGGCGGTCACCCGGGCCGGGATCCCCGTCTTCGCCCAGTTCGGCATCACACCGCAGACCGCGCTGCGCTACGGCGTCGAGTACAGGGCCGTGCCCGCCGCCGGTGACCAGGTGCCCGAGGAGATGTGCGGGGAGCTGGTGGCCGAGGCCAAACGGCTGGAGGAGGCGGGCGCCGCCCTCCTCAACTTCACCAACTCCGGCCCCGTGGTCGGCGCCGCCGTCGCCGAGGCGGTCTCCGTCCCCGTGGTCGGCGGATTCGGCGGCGGGCCCTGGCTGGACGGCCGGATGCGCATGGCCCACGCCGCCATCGGCTACGCCGCCGACACCCTCGACACCCCGCCCGACACCTACGCCCATGTCGCCGCCACCGCCCTGGACGCCCTCACCGCCTACGCCGGGGATGTGCGCGCGGCACGGCAGATCGCCGGTGGCATCCCCGTACCGAAGGAGGTCTGACCCCGTGCCCACCGCGGTCCTCGACGGCATCCCCACCCGGTACGAGGTCACCGGGGACGGCCCGCCGCTGCTGATGTTCTCCCCGGGCGGCTTCGACTCCACCCTCGACAGCTGGTACGCCACCGGCATCCACCGGCGGCTCCGGCTGCCCGCCCGGCTCGCGGCCGGGTTCACCTGCGTCACCTTCGACCGCCGCGAGTCCGGGCGGTCCGGCGGCCGTCTGGAGCGCCTTGCCTGGGACGGTTACGTCCGCCAGGGCGTGGCCCTGCTCGACCACCTGGGCTTCGGGCGGGCGCATCTGATGGGCGGCTGCGTCGGCTGCTCCACCGCGGCGGCCCTCGCCGCCGCGCACCCGGAGCGGGTGGCCGGGATGGTCCTCTACTCCCCGGCCGGTGGCGTCCACTACCGGCGCAAGCAGCACGAGCGGTTCGAGCGGCACCTCGCGTTCGTGCGCGAGGCCGGGCTCGGCGGGGTGGCGGAGCTCGCCCGGGCGACCGAGGACGGCTTCTCGAAGGACCCGCGGGTCGGCCCCTGGGCGGCGGTGCTCCGGCACGACGACGGCTTCGCCTCCGCGTACGCGGCGTGTGGCCCCGAGCGGTACCGGACGCTGGTCGCCGGCAGCGCCGCCCACCTCTTCGACCGGGACACCGTGCCCGGCGTGGAGCCCGAGGACCTGCTCACCCTCGATGTGCCCGCGCTGATCGTCCCCGGCGACGACACCTCCCACGCCCCGTCGGCCGCGCACTACCTGCGGGAATGCCTGCCCCGTACGGAGTGGTGGGGAGTGCCTCCGGGGGAGCGGGACCCGCGGAACACCTCGGAGCGGATCCTGGAGTTCCTGGCCCGCGCCTGAACCGGCCGGAGTGGCCTTGGCCTTAGGGCGTCCGGGGCCAAGGCCACTGCGGCGCTCCCAGCAGGGCTCAGCCGCCCCCTTCGAGTGCGGCGATCTGCGCCACCCGCCGGGCGTGCTTGCCGCCCTTGAACGGGGTGCCCAGCCAGGTGGAGACGATTTCGCGGGCCTGGTCGTCGGTGAGCCGCTTCGCGGGCAGCACCAGCACGTTGGCGTCGTTGTTGCCACGGGAGATCCCGGCCGTCCACACGTCGTGGCACAGGCCCGCCCGGATGCCCGGCAGCTTGTTGCAGGCGATGGTCTCGCCCAGCCCGCTGCCCCCGAGCACGATGCCCCGCCCGGCCCGCCCGTCCCTCACCCGGGTGCACACCTCGACGCACAGCGCCGGGTAGTCGACCTCCTCGGCGGTATGGGTGCCCAGGTCGGACACCTCGTGTCCGGAGGCGGAGAGCTCCGAGCACAACAGGGACTTGAGAGCGAACCCGTTGTGGTCCCCGGCGATCGCGATGCGCATGATGTGTCTCCCCTCGGGCTCAGCCGACCAGGTCGCGGGTGCCGGGCGCGAACAGCTCGTCCAGCGGCCGGGACCGCTCCAGGATCCGCTGGTCGACGGCGTGCCGCAGCAGCTCCTCCAGGACCCGCCGGTTTGGTTCGAGGCCGTACGGCAGCGGATCGGCTCCGGTCAGCTCGGCCACCCGGCGGTGCGTGGTGTCCACCGCCGTCGGGGCCTCGATCTCCCCGCCGAGCAGCCGCCGGGTGTAGAGCCGCTTGGCGCGGGCGAAGGCGTCGAAGACCTGGGCGCCCAGGTCCGGACGGGCCGCGAGGAGTTCGTCCCTGACGACGACGAGGTGGTTGATCGGGTACAGTCCGCGCTCCCGCAGCGCCGAGAACCCGGCCGCCTCGGGATCGCCGATCAGCGGGACCAGCCCCTCCTGGGGCGGGACACCGATGACGGCGTCCAACTGCCCCTGGCGCAGGGCCTCTTCGAGGGTGCGGCCGGTGCCGAGCGGCTTTACGTTCTCCGGCGGGCGGTACTCCGCGACGTGTTCGTCGCCCGAGAGCACCCAGGTCACCTTCGACAGGTCCACGCCGTACTCGTCGCGCAGCACGGCACGCGCCCAGACGCCCGTGGTCACCGTGTACCCGCGGTTCACCCCGACCCGCCCGCCCTCGAGTTCACCGGGGGTGAGCGGACGGTCCGCGGCACGCAGGATCGCACCGTGGTGGAAGCCGCGGACCAGGAACGCGGGCACGGCGGTGAACCGCGCCCCGTGGGCCTTCGCGACGAGATACGTGGTGAGCGCCATCTCGCTGATGTCGAAGGCGAGCTCACGGACCATGCGGCGGAAGCCGTGGACGAGGACGGGCACCTCCTCGAAGTCGAACCCGAAGCCGTCGGGGGACACCTCCCCCGTCTTTAGCGCCTCGTTATTGCCCTGGGTGCGGGTGCAGGTCCTGAGCAGGGGTGCTGTCATGACCCGAAAGGTACCATGGTCAGTCCATCAGTCCATAGAGTACGGTGACCGGCGGGACAACCTCAGAGCGCGAGGAGTCGCTTCATGGCAGATCACGTGCTGGCAGCCGTCCGCACCGCCCCCTCCACCACCGAACTCCGTGAGTTCCCGATGCCCGACATACCGGCCGACGGCGCGCTGCTGAAGGTCGAGGTCGCCGGGATCTGCGGCACCGACGTCAAGATGTACGGCAAGCCCCCGTTTCCCGATCCGGTGATCATGGGGCATGAGAACGTGGGGGTCATCGCCCGCGCGGGAGCGGAGTTCACCGCCCGCAAGGGCCTGCGCGAAGGCGACCGCGTCTTCGTCGAGCACTATGTGGGCTGCTTCCGCTGCGCCTGGTGCCACGCCGGGGAGTACCGCCACTGCGAGGCCACCGACTGGCGCACCAACCCCGGTGCCCGGCGCTATGGGTACACTTCGGCCGAGAATCCGTACCACCTGTGGGGCGGTTTCTCGCAGTATCTGTACCTGCCGTGGAACGCCGTCACCCACCGCGTTCCCGACGGGGTCACCCCCGAACTCGCGGGCCTGGTCACCCCGTTGTCGAACGGCATCGAGTGGGCGCTGGTCACCGCGGGAGTCGGCTACGTCTCCACGGTCCTCATCCAGGGCCCCGGTCAGCAGGGCCTCTCGCAGGTCGTCGCCTGCAAGCAGGCCGGCGCCTCCACCATCATCGTCACCGGCACCCCGCGCGACGCCGCACGCCTGGCCCTGGCCCGTGAGCTCGGCGCCGACCACACCGTCGACGTCACCGAGGACGACCCCCTCCAGCGGGTCCTCGAGCTCACCGGCGGACGCGGCGTGGACGTCGTCCTCGACTGCACCGCGGGCGCAGGTACCGCCCCGGTACTGCTCGGCATCGACGCCCTCAAGCGCCGTGAGGGCGTCATGGTGGTCCAGGGCGAGCTCGCCGCGTTCCCCGACTTCCCCCTGAAGAAGCTCACCGAGAAGTCCATCGCCCTCAAGAGCGCCCGCGGACACAGCTACCGGGCCTGCGAACTCGCCCTGGAGCAGCTCGCGTCCGGCCGTTTCCCGCTCGAAAAGCTCGCCACCCACAGCTTCCCGCTCTCCGAGACCGACCGGGCCATCCGCACCGTCGGCGGCGAGACCGGAGAGGACGCCGTGCATGTGTCCCTGCTCCCCTGGGCGGCGGTATGAGCACCGTCGTACGGAATCCGCCTCGCGCCGACCTCGCCACCGTCGACGCGCTCGCCGGCTACGGCGTCGCCACCCTCCACGAGGCGCAGGACCGCACCGGGCTCCTCGACCCCGCCCTGCGCCCGGTGTGGCCGGGCGCGCGGGCGGCAGGCACCGCCGTGACCGTGAGCGTGCCGCCCGGCGACAACTGGATGCTCCATGTCGCCGTCGAGCAGTGCCGGGAGGGCGACATGCTCGTCGTGGCCCCCACCTCGCCCTCCGAGGCCGGGTACTTCGGCGAACTCCTGGCCACCTCCCTCGCCGCCCGCGGGGTGCGCGGCCTGGTCATCGACGCGGGCTGCCGGGATGTCGCCGAACTCCGTGAGATGGGCTTCCCGGTGTGGGCCCGGCACATCTGCGCGTACGGCACCGTCAAGGAGACCCTTGGAGACGTCAACGTGCCGGTGGTGTGCGGCGGGCAGCACATCCGGCCCGGCGATGTGGTCGTCGCCGACGACGACGGAGCGGTCGTGGTCCCGCGCCCGCGTGCCACCGCCGTGGCGGAGGCCGCGCGGGCTCGGGAGGCGAAGGAGGCGCTGTCCCGGAAGCGGTACGAGAGCGGTGAACTCGGCCTCGACGTCAACCGGATGCGGGAACGCCTCGCCGCCAGGGGGCTGGTGTACATCGACCACACCGAGTGGTCCGCGGCCGGGGGAACCGACCGTTGATCATCGACATCCACGGCCACTACACGACCGCGCCCCCCGCCCACCAGTCCTACCGCGACGCCCAGTTGGCACGTCTGGAGGACCCGTCCCTGTCCGCCCCCGCTCCCGCGGCCATCAGTGACCGGGCCATCCGGGAGAGCGTCGAGCACCACCAGCTGAAGGTGTTGCGCGAGCGGGGCGGCGACTTCATGCTCTTCTCTCCGAAGGCGTCCGGCATGGAGCACCATGTCGCCGACACGGCGACCGCCCGCGACTGGGCGCGCGCCTGCAACGATCTGGTCGCCCGGGTGGTGTCCCTCTTCCCGGAGCGTTTCGCCGCCGTCTGCCAGCTTCCGCAGACACCCGGCGGCGGGGTCGGCGACGCGGTGGCCGAACTCCGCCGCTGTGTGACCGGGGCGGGCTTCGTCGGCTGCAACCTCAACCCGGACCCGTCAGGCGGGCACTGGACGTCACCGCCGCTGACCGACCCGTCCTGGTACCCGCTCTACGAGGCCCTGTGCGAGCTGGACGTGCCCGCGATGATCCATGTCTCCAGCTCCTGCAACCCGGCCGCGCACACCCTCGGCGCCCACTATCTCAACGCCGACACCGCGGTCTTCATGCAGCTGCTGCAGGGCGACCTGTTCACCCGGTTCCCGGGGCTGCGGTTCGTCATCCCGCACGGTGGGGGAGCCGTCCCCTACCACTGGGGCCGCTACCGGGGGCTCGCCATGCGCATGGGGCTGTCCGACCCCGCCGAAGCGCTCCTGGGAAACGTCTGGTTCGACACCTGTGTCTACCATCAGGACGGCATCGACCTCCTCACCCGCGTCATCCCCGCGGCCAACCTCCTGTTCGCCTCGGAGATGCTCGGCGCGGTGCGCGGCGCCGACCCGGCGACGGGGGTGGCCTGGGACGACACCAAGAAGTACATCTGCGCGGCCGGGCTCGCCGCGGAGGACCTGCGTCAGGTCCTGGAGGGCAACGCCCGGCGTGTCTACCCTCGGCTGGACGCGTTGCTGACGGCCCAAGGGCGCTGACCCTGGCCGGAGTTGGCACGATGGGCCGGGCAGCCGTTCAGCTGCCCGGCCCATCGGCGTCCGGCATCCGGCGTCCGCGTCAGACCGCCGTCCGCTGGCAGAACAGGGTCTTGAGCGGCACCTCCGCACCGGCGGCGTCCGCGGGGATATGGGCGCCGACGGTGAGGGCGCGGCGTACGGCCATGTAGTCGGCGGGCCGGTTGACGGCGTCGACGGCGAGCAGTTCGCCCCGCCGGTAGTACAGGACGGAGAACCGCTCCTCGTCCGGGGCGCCGCGCACGACGCAGTGGTCATAGCCGGTGGAGAGCCCGGCGATCTGCAGGGTCAGGTCTCCCTGGTGGGACCAGAACCAGGGCACGGAGGTGTCCGCCTCCTCCTGGCCGAGCAGCGTGGCCGCGGCCGCATTGGCCTGTGCGAGGGCGTTGGGCACGGACTCCAGCCGGATCCTGCCGTCCCCGGTGCGCGGATGCGGCCGTACGGTGCAGTCACCGGCGGCCACGACACCGGGCCGGCTGGTCCGGGAACACGCGTCCACCACGATCCCGCCGTCCACCTCGAGGGCCAGCCGCTCGGCGAGGTCGGTGCGCGGGACGGCGCCGACGCCGACGAGGACGAGGTCGGCGGGGAGCCGCGAGCCGTCGTCGAGGAGCACACCGGTCATCCGGCCGTACTCCCCGTCGAACCCGGTGACGGAGGCCGACAGACGCACCACCGTGCCCCGCCGGGTGTGGGCCCGCCGGTAGAACTCGGAGACCACCGGCGCGACGGACCGCCCCAGGAGCCGGTCCGCCGCCTCGACCACGGTCACCTCCTTGCCCTGCGCCCGTGCGGCGGCCGCCACCTCAAGACCGACGAATCCGCCCCCGACCACCACCACACGGCGGGCCCGGGCCAGCTCCTCCCGGAGCCCGAACGCGTCGGTGAGGTCGCGGAGATGATGGACGCCGCCGAGTCCGGCCCCCGGAACGGCGAGCCTGCGCGGGGCGGCCCCGGTGGCGAGGGCGAGCCGGTCGTAGGGCAACTCGCGCCCCCGGTCGGTGACGAGGACGCCGTCGCCGGTGTCGACGACCCGCTCGCCGGTGAGGAGGTCTATCCCGGCCTCGGCGTAGTACTCCGGCTTCCGGAACGCGAGCCGCCCGACGTCGTAGTCACCGGCCAGGAACTCCTTGGAGAGCGGCGGACGCTGATAGGGAGCCCGGGGCTCCTCGCCGACCACCGTGATCCCCTCACGCTCCCCGCGACGCCGCAACTCCAGGGCCACCTGGACTCCGGCCTGCCCCCCACCCACGACAACCGTCCCGCGCCCCATGTGCTGGTCCTTCCGCTGCAGTCTTCTCTGGAGTCTTCATTGGAGTCTTAACGTCAGACCATTATGCCAATGGAGAGGGGGTGAGGGTATGGGGTGGGACGCCCGGGTCAGCGGAAGGCCGCATGGCCGGTCAGCGCCCGGCCGAGCGCGAGGGTGACTGATGACGTTCTGGAGTGACGCGCCTGCGGCAGCGAGAGCGGGCCGCATGTTCTCGACGGCTTTCAGTGCCCGTGTAGTTCCCGATCGCTGCCGTCGAGCCATCGTCGGTCAGGGGACAGGTGCCGGTGAGGAAGATCCGGCGGCCCGCGGCAACGCCGTCATTTGAGGAAGTCGTCGTCGGAGAGGTCGGCCGCAGTGGTCACGGTGTCTTGGACGCGGCTGCTACGAGCTGGTGCAGGACGGGGCCGATCTTCAGGAGGGCGTCGGCGTCGTAACCCGCCGCACCCAGAGCCTCGATCCCTCGCGTCAGTGCGAGGACGAGCGTGGCCAGGTCCTCCGGATCGCCGCTGTCCGGTCGTAGCTCGCCGTTGTCCCGTGCTTGCGAGAGATGCGTGGCGAGCGCGTCTTCCATGGCCCGCAGTGTCCGGTGCGCTTCGCCACGTACCGCGGGGGTGGTTGAGCCGAGCTCTGAGGTTGCCTTGGCGATCATGCAGCCGGGCCGTGCTGGGTCCTCGATCGTCTCCTCGACGATCCGCTCGACGTAGGCGAGCACGCCGTGAAGGCCGGGCTGTGAGCGTTCGAGGATCTGGGCTGTGTTGGTGATGGCGTCGTCGCAGTAGCTGTGGAAGGCGCGTGCGTAGAGCTCTTCCTTGCTCCCGAACGTGTTGTACAGGCTGCCCTTGCCCAGACCCGTCGCCTCCGCGAGGTCACTCAGGGAGGTTCCCGCGAACCCCTTGCGGTGGAACGTGTCACGAGCGGCGCGCTCGGCGTCGGCTTCGACAAACTTTCGTGGCCTGGCCATACGGCGCATCGTAGGCAATTTTGACCGATCAGTCCAATGGTGTCCGAGCGGTTTCCGGAGTTTTTGACCGACCGACCATGAACCCGTATTGTGTACCGCATGGTCAATAACGCCACCGCGCTGTCGCGTGAACAGATGGTCGAGCTCGCCAAGAAGTACTTCCGCCTGGTCGACGGCGAGGAGGGCTCGCTGATCGACATGTTCACCACGGACTGCCGCGTCTTCTTCCCCAAGTACGGCACCGCCCGTGGCCCCCAGGAGCTGGCCGAACTCGCGAGCGGTCTGCTCAAGACGCAGAAGTTCTTCCGGCACGACTTCGACAGCATGGTCTTCACGGTCGAGGGCGACCGTCTCGCCGTCGAGGGCCTGGTGGCGGGGGAGTCCGCCGACGGCCGCTCGTGGCCGGCGCACCCCCGCAACGAGGGACGCTACTGCAACGTCTTCGAGTTCTCCGGTGGCCTCATCTCCCGGCTGCACATCTACGAAGACCCCGACTTCCTCACCGAGGACACGGCCCGCCTGCTCTGGGACTGAGCCTCCTTCACCGCCGATCCGCCCGCTCGAGATCCCCTCGTCCGGGTCCTTCCACTCCATATCGAACGGAGCTGTGCCATGAAGACCATCCAGGTGACTGCGTACGGGGACATCGACGTCCTGCGTCCCGTCGACGCGCCGCGACCGGCCGCCGGGCCCGGTGAGGTCGTCGTCAAAGTGGAGTACGCGGGCGTCAACTTCCTCGACGTGCAGGTGCGCCGGGGCATGTACGGCATTCCGACGCCGTTCACGGCGGGCTTCGAGGGCGCCGGTGTGATCACCGAGACCGGCCGGGACGTGGCCGGTCTCGCCCTCGGGCAGCGCGTCGTGTGGGCCAACGTGCTCGGCGCGTATGCGGAGTATGCCGTCGTGCCGGCCGCGCAGGCCATCGCCGTGCCCGAAGCGCTTGGCCTGGAGACGGCGGTGGCCGTGCAGGTACAGGGCATCACGGCCCAGTACCTGGTCACCGACGTGCACCCGGTCGGGGCCGGCGAAGTGGTCGTCGTCCACGCCGCCGCGGGCGGGGTGGGCCGCTTTCTGACTCAGCTGGCGAAGGCGCGGGGGGCTGTGGTCATCGGCACCGCGTCTTCCCCCGAGAAGGCCGAAGTCGCCCGCTCGGTGGGCGCCGACCACGTCCTGGAGTACACGGGGTTCGCCGACCGCGTGCGCGAGCTGACCGAGGGCCGGGGGGCCGATGTGGTGTACGACGGCGTCGGCGTGGAAACCTTCGAGGAGTCCGTCAGGGCGCTGCGGCCCAGGGGCTCGCTGGCCATCTACGGCGAATCGAGCGGGCCGGTGCCGGCCTTCAACTCGAATGAGTTCGGCGGGCAGTCGGTCACCATTTCACGGCCGTCGTTCGCCGACTTCACACGGACCCGTGAGGAAGTTCAGGACCGGGTCGATGACGTCCACGCGAAGCTGCTGGCAGGCACTCTCTCCGTCGATGTGAACACGATCTCGACCCTGGGCGAAGCGGCTGAGGCACAACGCCTCCTTCAGGACCGGCTCACGGTCGGCAAGCTCCTCCTGAAGGTGTCCTGACCGATCGCTCGGTGTCGGAACGGGCCACCGAGCCCTGCTCGTGTCCCGCGCCATGGCACGCAGCATGAGCAACCTCTTGCGCGACACCCTCAGAGTCATGAAGTGGAGTAGATGATGTCAATCGCCTTTGAGCCGGTGCGTGTGGGGCGTTGGGACCTGCCCCAGCGCTTTGTGATGGCTCCACTGACCCGGAACCGGACGCCGTCGACGGTGCCGACGGAACTCAACGCGACGTATTACCAACAGCGCGCCGCCGCAGGGCTCATCATCAGCGAGGGCACACAGCCCAGCGCGGCAGGGCAGGCATATCTGGCCACACCCGGCATCCACTCCTCGGAGCAACGCGAAGGATGGTGGCGTACGGCCGAAGCAGTCCATGGGAGCGGTGGTCGGATCGTCGTCCAGCTCATGCACGGAGGACGCATCTCGCATCCCGATAACAAGGGAGGTCTGGAGACGGTCGCGCCCAGCGCGGTCCGTGCACCGGGCGAGATCGTGACACCAACCGGACCGCAGCGCTATCCGGAGCCGCGGGCACTCGGCACGGAGGACATACCCGGGATCATCGCGGAGTTCGTGGCCGCCGCGAGGAACGCGGTGGCGGCCGGCCTCGACGGAGTGGAGGTGCACGCGGCCAATGGCTATCTTCCCCACCAGTTCCTCGGACCGCTGACCAACCTGCGAACCGATCGTTATGGCGGGAACGCGGAAAACCGGGCGCGGTTCGCGGTCGAAGTGACCCGCGCCGTCGCCGCGGCCATAGGCGCGCACCGGGTCGGCATCCGGATCAGTCCCGCCCACAACATCCACGGGCTCCGGGAGGATGACGAGGACGAGACGAGGATGACCTACAGCGCACTGCTCGACGGGATCCAGGACCTGGACCTGGCTTACCTCAGCGACCTGGCCGCACCTGACTCCCCGCTGACCGCGCACCTACGCGAGAAGTTCGGCGGCACTTTCATCCTGAACACGGGCTTCGCCGAAGTCACCACACTGGAGGAGGTCGAGTCCCTTCTGGCCAGCGGTATCGCCGACGTCGTCGCGGTGGGCCGCCCGTTCCTGGCCAACCCGGACCTTCCGACCCGCTGGCGAACCGGGCACCACCTCAACCAGCACGACCCGGCAACGTTCTACGCGGGCGCTGAACGAGGCTATGTCGACTACCCGAGCCTGAATACACCGTTCTGACGACGCGAATGTCCGAAAGCCTGTGGCGAGTCGGCGGCGGTACGCTCGTCGGCGACTCGCCCGGTGTTCCATCCCGCCCAACAGGCGAGGGGCGCGGGTAGGGCCGTCCACGGAGGCCGTCTCTCCCCGGACGGCTGTTGGCCGAACTGCCAGGGCGGGGAGCGTTTCCCGGCCCGGTCCGCAGGTGCGGAGCTCTTCGAAGTACATGTCTCCATCGCGGCACCACGCGGCACCGCGGCTCCCGTGACCGAGACGATCGTGCAAGGGCGAGCGAGCATCATTCTAACGTTTTCGCAGGTCACATGGGTTAAATGGAATCACCGCACTCCATCACCCCAGAAGAGGGGCACCCATGATCGCCAACTACGGCTTCAACGCCACCCTCACCGCAAAGCCCCACATGGGCGACCGGCTGGTCGACCTGCTGCTGACCGGCCTGAACGAGGGCAGCCCGGGCGCGAGCGAACACTGCGTCGTCTACCTCGTCTCCCGTTCCGCGTCCGACCCCGACGTCATCCACGTCACCGAGGGCTGGACCAGCGAGGAGGACCACCACCGGATCTTCGCCGGCGAGGCCGCCCAGGCCATCGTGGCGCGGATCGACGGACTGCTGGTGAAGGAGTCCGAGTACACCGATTACGTGCCGGTCCGCGGCAAGGCCGCCTTCTGACCCGCCGTCAGCATTCCCTGGTCCCCACGAAAGGCAGCACCATGACCATGGCACGACCTGGCCTTGACCCCGAACTGCGTGAGCTGCTCGCGGACACGCCCCTGATGGCCCAGCTCAGTCCCGAAGTGCTCGCGCAACTGCGCCAGCTCCCGTCAATGCCCATCGAAACCCTCCTCGCGCACCGGCACGTCGACCGGCGCGAAGTCACCGTGCCCGCCAAGGACGGTGCTCCCATCCCCCTGTCGGTCTTCAGCCCCGCGCACACCGATCGCACCAGCGCCGCACCCTGCGTCTACTGGATGCACGGCGGCGGGATGGTCATGGGCGACCGCTTCTCACAGATCGACATACCGCTGGAATGGCTCGACGAGTTCGGCGCGGTCGTGGTCTCCGTGGACTACCGGCTCGCACCCGAGGCCACCGGCACCACCCTGGTCGAGGACTGCCACCAGGGACTGCTCTGGGTCGCCGAGCACACCGCGGAACTGGGCATCGACCCCGCCCGGATCGTCGTCGCAGGCGCCAGCGCGGGCGGCGGCCTCGCCGCGGGCGTCACCCTGCTGGCCCGCGACCTCGGCACTCCGGCGATCGTCGCGCAGCTGCTGATCGCCCCCATGCTCGACCACCGCAGTGCCAGCACCTCCAGCCGCCAGTACTCAGGCGGGCCCGGCGTCTGGACGCGCGAGATGAACGAGTTCGGATGGCGCTGTGTCCTCGGCGACCTCACCCACGACGAGGTACCCGTGTACGCTTCACCCGCGCTGGCCGACGACCTCTCGGGCCTGCCCACCACCTACATCGACACCGGCTCGGCCGAAGTCTTCCGCGACGAGGACACCGACTACGCCACCCGCATCTGGGCGGCCGGCGGTCAGGCCGAACTCCACGTCTGGGCGGGCGGCTTCCACGGATTCGACGCGCTGTACCCGCAGGCGCACATCTCGGCCACGGCCCGCCGGACCCGCACCGCCTGGCTCGCCCGAGTCCTGTCCCCGAACCCCGCCGCATAACGCCGACTTCGGAGCCTCCTGCTCGGCTCGGGATCGCCGACGTCGTTCGGGCACCCGTCAGGTCGCCGGGCGCCGCTCGTGGTGGGGGATTTGCTTCCGTGTGTGGTCCGTCACCGTGGCTGCATTGAACCGGAGGCGGTGAGCAGGTACTGGGCGACGATCGGCGCGGTCCCGGCGAAGAGCGTGGTGCACAGGTGGTACGAGAGGGACACCCGCGCGCCGGTCCCCGCGCGTACGGGCAGCGCCACGAAGGCGAGGTCCAGCGACCCCTCGGCGATCCGCCCCAGCGCCTCCCCGGCATAGGCCTGGCCCTCCAGCACCAGCTCGATACCGGGGTGTTCGGAGGTGACGGCACGCGTCAGCACCGGCATCGCGGAGCAGTTGCTGGTGCCCGCGAAGCCGAGCGTGACGCGGCCGACCCCGCCCAGACGGGCCGCCTGCACGGTCCGCCGTGCGGCCGGGGTCCCGCTCCAGCAGCCGGCTCTAGCGACGGCGACGAATCCGGAAAGGTGACGTGGCTCCACCCACCCGACCATGCCATCCACGCCGGCTGAAGTACGCTGTCGGCCGCACTTGAGCGCCTGAAGCACAGCTCGGCGCCGGCGCCCGGCCGGCTCGCATGCGAACGGAGAGACAGCGCACATGGACGTCAGCGCCCACCTCGAGGCCGTCTTCGGCGATCTCCAACGACGGGATCCGGCAGAAACGGAGTTCCACCAGGCAGCACACGAAGTTCTGCAGGCGATAGGACCCGTGCTCCAGGCCCACCCGGAGTATCTGCGCACCAGGATCGTGGAGCGGCTCTGCGAGCCCGAACGGCAGCTGATGTTCCGGGTCCCATGGGTGGACGACCAGGGGACGGTGCGGGTCAACCGCGGCTTCCGGGTGGAGTTCAACAGTGCGCTCGGCCCGTACAAGGGAGGGCTGCGGTTCCACCCCAGTGTCAACCTCGGCATCGTCAAGTTCCTGGGCTTCGAGCAGATCTTCAAGAACGCGCTGACCGGCATGGCGATAGGCGGCGGCAAGGGCGGTTCTGACTTCGATCCCAAGGGCCGCTCGGACGGCGAGGTCATGCGCTTCTGCCAGGCGTTCATGACGGAGCTGCACCGGCATCTGGGCGAGCACACGGATGTGCCCGCCGGGGACATCGGAGTCGGCGGCCGTGAGATCGGCTATCTCTTCGGCCAGTACAAGCGGATCACCAACCGCCATGAGTCCGGCGTGCTGACCGGCAAGCCGGTCGGCTGGGGCGGATCGCACGCCCGCACCGAGGCCACCGGCTACGGCGTGGTGTACTTCGCCCAGGAGATGCTCGCCACGCGCGGCCAGGACTTCGACGGACGGCGGGCCGTGGTCTCCGGATCGGGCAACGTGGCCGTCTACGCGATCGAGAAGGTCCACACCCTCGGCGGCCGGGTGGTGGCCTGCTCCGACTCCTCCGGCTACCTGGTCGACGAGGACGGCATCGACCTGGAGCTGCTGAAGGAGATCAAGGAGGTGCGCCGCGCGCGGATCTCCGCCTACGCCGAGGTGAAGACGGCCGCGCGGTTCTCCACCCGGGGGTCGGTGTTCGACGTGCCGTGCGAGGTCGCCCTGCCGTGTGCGACCCAGAACGAGCTGCACCAGCAGGACGCCACCACACTGACGAAGAACGGTGTGCTGGCCGTGGCCGAGGGTGCGAACATGCCGTGCACACCCGAGGCGGTCGAGATCTTCCGCGGCGCGCGGATCCTCTTCGGCCCCGGCAAGGCCGCCAACGCGGGCGGGGTGGCGACCTCCGCACTCGAGATGCAGCAGAACGCGGCCCGTGAGAGCTGGAGCTTCGAACGTACCGAGGAGCAGCTCGCCACCATCATGCGGCAGGTGCACGCGCGGTGTCGCACCACCGCGGAGACCTACGGCGGTAACGCCGACGACTACGTGCTCGGCGCCAACACCGCGGGCTTCCTCCGTGTGGCCGAGGCCATGACCGCCCAGGGCGTCGTCTGATGGGGCCGACGGCGGGCGGCGGCCACGGACGAAGAAGCCCCGAACCGCTCAGGTGCTGGGGAAGTGCACCGTCGTGAGCTCTTCGGAGACCTGCCAGACGCGCTGGGCCTCCTCGGTGCCGCGAAGGCGCGAGTAGAGCTTCTGCCCGCCGGGAGGGCCACCCAGGTGCCCGGGCCCGCGCGGACCGTAGAACCCGCCACGCTCGGCGTCGGGGGAGGTGGCGGCGTAGAGGGCGGGAAGTCGCGCGGTGTGGACCGTCCCGGCGAGGATCCCCCGCGCGGACAGCGCCCGGATCGCCCGTACGCCCAGGGTGTCCCTGGCCCGTCCGATCTCGGGGCGGGCGGCGAGCAGGTTCGTCGGAGCGATCCCGGGATGGGAGAGGTTGCTCGTGATGCCCCAGCCATGGGCCTGACTGCGCCGGTCGAGTTCGAGGCCGAAGAGCCCCAACGCGATCTTCGACTGGCTGTAGGCCTTCATGCCGTCGTAGGAGCGTTGCCAGTTGAGATCGGCCCAGTTGATGGCGCGCTGGTTCGCCGCGACGCTGATCTGTGAGGTCACCCGTGCGTGGCCCGCGCGCAGCAGCGGCAGCAGATGGGCCACCAGGGCGAAATGGCCGAGGTGGTTGGTGCCGAATTGAAGCTCGAACCCGTCGGCGGTGGTCTGCCGGTCCGGTGGGGTCATGACGCCGGCGTTGTTGATGAGGATGTGGATCGGCTGGCCCTCCTCCTGCAGGGTCTTGCCGAGGGCCGCGACGGAGGCGAGCGAGGACAGGTCGAGCCCGCGGAGCGACACGTTCGTCTGAGGCGCCGTCTGACGGATCGTGGCGAGCGCGGCCTCGCCCTTGCGCGGGTCGCGAACGGGCAGCAGCACATCGGCCCCGGCCGCGGCGAGCCTCGTGGCGATGCCGACGCCGATGCCATCGCTCGCTCCGGTGACGACGGCGCGCCTGCCGGACAGGTCGGGGACGGTGATGTCGACGGGGTTGCGTGGCATGTGCCCACTCCTGGGTTGTGTTGTTCCGCCTCCACCGTCGTGGCAGACGGCGGCGCTGTGTCACTGAGCCTCGGCGGGCGACGTAGCGGCGGCAACCCGTGAAGGGGGGATTGACGATCCGTGGATGTCGGGAGGCGCGGGCGGTAGAAATGAGCCTCGAAGGGAAGGCACGCACGGTGACGGAGGCGCCCACGGTGATCGATCGGACCGGACTGGCGGAGTTCCTCCGGCGCCGCCGGGAGTCGCTGCAACCCGAAGACGTCGGTCTCCCGCGGGGACGCCGCCGCAGGACGAGCGGGCTGCGGCGGGAGGAGGTGGCCGCGCTGTGCCACATGTCGGCCGACTACTACGCGCGGCTCGAGCGAGAGCGCGGCCCCCGGCCGTCGGAGCAGATGATCGCCTCCATCGCGCAAGGACTCCACCTCTCCCTCGACGAGCGCGACCACCTGTTCCGGCTCGCCGGACAGACCCCGCCCCCACGGGGCGCGGACAGCGAGCACATCAGCCCCGGCCTGCTGCGCATCCTCGACCGCCTGCACGACACCCCTGCGGAGATCGTCACCGAGCTCGGCGAGACGCTGCGGCAGACCCCGCTCGGCATCGCGCTCACCGGCGACCTGACCGGCTACCGCGGCCCGGCCCGCAGCCTCGGCTACCGATGGTTCACCGACCCCGCCACGCGACGGCTCTACGCCCCCGAAGACCATCCGTTCCTCACCCGCATGTTCGTCTCGGGCCTGCGCGGGGCAGCCACCCTGCGGGGTCCCGGTTCCCGCGCGGCCCACTACGCCGACTTGCTGCTCGCTCAAAGCGAAGAGTTCCGTCAGGTGTGGAACGACCACGAGGTCGGCCTCCGGCCGCACGAGGTGAAACACTTCATCCACCCGGAGGTCGGCGCATTGGAGCTGAACTGCCAGACGCTGCTCGATCCGAACCAGTCGCACCTCCTGATCGTCTACACCGCCATTCCCGGCAGTGAGAGCTACGAGAAGCTGCAGCTGCTGTCCGTGATAGGAGCGCAGACGCTGCGTTCAGGGGTCCGTGATCAGCGCATCCAGTAGGACCGACGCAGAGCGACGCAGAGCGACGCAGAGCGACGCGGAGTCGCCGCCGCTGTCAGAGCCGTCGTCTAGTGTGCGGAAACATGGATCTGAACCTTACGGGACGCCGGGCGATGGTGACGGGGAGCAGCGGCGGTATCGGCGCCGCGGTGGCCCGGAGGCTGGTGGACGAGGGGTGCGCGGTGCTGGTGCACGGGCGCGACCCCGCGCGCGTCGGCGACGTCGCGGAGCGGCTTCGTGCTGTCGGCGGTGTGGTGGACGTCGTGCTGGGGGACCTCGCCGATGAGGCTTCCGCCGGGGCGGTGGCCGAGCGGGCCCGGGAGTGGGGCGTGGAGATTTTGGTCAACAACGCGGGCCCCTTCGCCGAGCACGACTGGGAAACCGCGGAGCCCGAGCTGTGGCTGGACGCGATGAACGGGAACGTGGTGTCCGCGGTGCGGATGATCCGGGCCCTGGTGCCCCGGATGCGCGAGCGCGGATGGGGGAGGGTGGTCAATGTGGGCAGCCGGGCCGCGACCACTCCCTTGCCGAACATGGTCGAGTATTCGGCGGCGAAGGCGGCGGTGGTCAACATGACGACCAGCCTGGCCCGGCAGCTGGCCGGAACCGGCATCACCGCGAACACGGTGAGCCCTGGTGTCATCGTGACGGACAGCATGCGGCAGATGTTCGAGGACGGGGCGGCCGCACGAGGCTGGCCGGAGCAATGGACGGAGCTGGAGCCGCTGGTGGTGGCCGAGTACGCCCCGAACCCGACGGGCAGGCTCGGCACCGCGGACGACATCTCGGCGGCGGTCGGGTTTCTCGTCAGCCCGCTGGCCGGCTACATCAACGGAATCAATCTGCGCGTCGACGGGGGCATCGCGTTGGTGCCGTAGGCCGACCGCCCACCGCGGACACCGACTGGAGGTCGCCGAGGAGATCAGGCTGTGAGGCGCCGCTTGCGGATCAGAGTGATGCCGTCCGCCATGGGGATCAGGGACATCTCCACCCGAGGATCGTCGCGGACCAGCGCGTTGAACGCGCGCACCCCTTCGGTGTCGGCGTCCCTCGCCTCGGCGTCGACGACCCGGCCGAAGAACAGGGTGTTGTCCACCACGATGAGGCCGGTGTCGCCGATGAGGGTCAGCGACCGCTCGTAGTAGTCCGGAAGACCCCGCTTGTCGGCGTCGATGAACACGAAGTCGAACGAACCGGTCCCCTGCTCCTCGACAAGGGCCTCGAGGGTCTTCGCCGCGTCACCGACGCGGACGTCGATCAGGTCCCCGACACCGGCCCGCCGCCAGTGGTCCGCGCCGATCCTGGCCCAGCGGTCGGTGATGTCGCAGGTGACCAGCTTCCCGCCCGGTGCGAGGGCGCGGGCCAGACACAGGGTGCTGTACCCGGTGAACGTGCCGATCTCGAGGATCCGGCGCGCCGGGGTGAGGCCCGCCAGCAGCGTCAGCAGCTGGCCCTCCTCGGGCATGACCTGCATCGCGCTGCCCGCGGGCAGTTGGGACGTCTCCTCGCGCAGCTCCGCGAGGACGGCGTCCTCACGCAGGGATAACTCCCGTACGTACCGTGAGAGCGCGGCCGAGAGCTCCAGTTGGTCCGCCATGCTGTGTCATCTCCTCGTCGAACCATCGAACCGTCGAACCGGGCCGGGGCCATGCCACCGGCTGCCCGGGCACGTTCCCGCACTATGCCAGGCGCGGCGTGTGCAACTCCATGGTCGGTGGGGGCTGGACTCCGGCAGGGCGGCGAGGCCGCGGCGGCGGACCAGCCGACTCGGGTAGTCTGACCATCAGGTTCACTTCGTGAACATGCGTATCAGACCCTCGATCACCATCCGGCGGAGGCTCCCATGAGCAAGTCGACGAGGTCGTCCGATGCCGCGCGCGTGGACCGGGGCGACCAAGCCGACATCCAGGCGGTGAGCAGGGTCAGCCAGATCCTGTCGCTGTTCGAGCCCGCCACTCCGGAAGTGACCGCCGTCGAGGTCGCCGAGCGGCTGGGCCTGAACCGCACCACCGCATACCGGTACTGCACCTCCCTGGCCGCGGCGGGGCTGCTCGAGCGCAATGCCGAGGGCGGCTATGTGCCCGGTGGGCTGCTGCTGCAGCTGGGCGCCTTCGCCATCGGCCACCGCAGTGTCATCAACCTCGCCCCGCGCCATATGAGGGCGCTCGCTCGCGCCACGCAGACGACCGTGGTGCTCAGCCTCTGGGGTCTCACCGGGCCGGTGGTCTCCCGGGTCGAGGAGAACATCTCCACCGTGGTCGTGGTGTCCGTGCGGGTGGGCAGTCATCTGCCGCTGGATTCGGCGCAGAGCAAGGTCTTCCTCGCGTACCACGCCGACCAGCTGTCGATGGAGCGGCTGATGGCGAATCTGTCCGGCCGGGCGCGGGAGGACCTGCGCGCCGACGTCGAGCGGGTTCGCACGGTGGGCCACTGTTCCGCGATGAGCACTCCCGGTGTCGTCGCGGTGGGGGCACCCGTCTTCGACGAGGACGGCATCTGTGCCACGATCGCGATCGTCGGCCCGGACAACACCCTGTCGATGTCCGACGACACCCCCGAGCTGAGCGTCATCGTCGACACCGCGCGTGCGCTCACCCATGAGCTCGGCGGCCACTACCGGCCCGACGACCTCGACCAGCGGGCGGTGTAGGGCGCCCCGCGCCGGGCCCGCTGGTCACAGGGGGCCGGGCCGGGGGCGCCGGGGTCCGGACTGCGGCGGGTCAGGCCAATTTCGGGATCGTGCTGTCGTCGGCCATGTCGACGTCCCTGGTCTCCGGGCCGAGGAAGCCACCGAACGCGATCAGCGCACCGGCGAGTGCGATCAGGACGGCCGGGGCGAGGTGCGAGGGCATGACGCCGTTGAACTGCTCCAGATAGAACTGGTAGAAGGCCGGGGCGATCAGCGCGAGGCTGTATCCGACGCCATAGCCCGTGGAACGGACGCTCGCCGGGAACCGCTCGGTCAGATACGCGGCGATCGGGCCGAATGTGCCGACGGTGAAGACACCGATCATGACGCCCCAGCCCAGGGCCGTCCCCAGGCCGCCGTCGGACACCATCAGCAGTGCGTACGAACCCGCGCCGACCACCGTGACCGACAGGCCGTAGCCGATGTAGAACCGCCGTCTCCCGATGCGCTGGGAGAGCAGTCCGAAGAGCGGGTAGGACACCGCCGCGGAGGCGTTGATCACGAGCATGGTCAGCGTGACCTGCTTGCTCGACAGCAGAAGGTGCTCCTTGAGCTGCCCGGGGGTCACCGCGGCCTCCATATTGGTGGCCAGCCAGGTGCCGGTCATCAGCACGAACACCTGGGTCAGCGATTTCGGGTAGCGCGTCAGCAGCCGCGCCAACGGCAGTTTGTGCCGCTCCCCGGTGTACTCGGGCGGCGGCTCGTGCACCTGGGTGAGGTAGTAGCGGAACAGCAGGGCCGACAGCAGCGCCCCGACCAGGAAGGGTATCCGCCAGCCCCACTGCACATAGGCGCTGTGCAGTCCGGTGGACGGCAGCGCCTGCAGCAACAGCAGGGTGAGCGCGGCGATCATCGCGTACGCGGCGGGTGAGGTCGAGGTGATGAGCGAGGCGTACAGGCCGCGCTTGCGCCGTGGGCTCCACTCCATCGCCAGGGGCACCGCGGTGGTGTACTCACCGCCGAGGAAGATCCCGTCGATGAACCTCAGCGCGATCAGCAGGCCGACCGACCAGGTCCCGATCGTCTCGTGGCCCGGCAGGCACGCGGTGAGCAGCGTGATGACGCCGAAGCCGCCGACCGCGACGAGCGTGGTGCGCTTGCGCCCGACCGTATCGGCGAAGTGGCCGAAGACGATCGCGCCGAGCGGGCGGCCGATGAGCGTCGACGCGAACACCAGCGATGCGAGCAGGGCTGTTGTGCTCGCGCTCAGCCGCGCCGACTGGAAGTAGTCCGTCGCGGGCGCGAGCACCACGATCGGCAGATAGATGTCGAACTGGTCGACGAAGTAGGCGAACGCCCCGCCACGCACCGCGGCGCGCGCCTTGGCGGTGTCCGGACCGTGCGGGGTGTCCGGACCGTGCGGGGTGGTCGGGCGGGCGTCGTCGTCCAAGGCCGCCGACTGCTCTGCGGGGGGCAGTGGGGACATCGTGTCCTCCGGATCGGTTGCTGGCTGCCCGCAGCTCTGAGGTGCCACATGCGGCGCGTTGCGAACTGCGTGTTCACGAAGCGAACTGTTGGCCACCTTAAAGTTATGACTTGCGGCGCACAAGACTGCTGCAAGGGGTTGACGTGCGGTCTACAGTGAAACGCGAATTCACATTACGAACCGAGGTGGTTTCCTATGAGGGAACGTCCTGCCATCGCCACCGTCCTGGACGGCTTGGTCGATATGCATGTCCACTCCGGCCCCAGCCCGTTTCCCCGTCGCCTCGACCATGTCGAGGCCGCGCAGGACGGTGCCCGGATCGGGATGCGCGCCATGGTCGCGAAGTCCCACCACCACAACACCCAGATGGACATCCTCGCGATGAAGGGACGCCTGGCCGGGGTCGCCGCGTCCGCCTACGGCGGCATCGCCCTCAACAGCACCGTCGGCGGTCTCAATGTGCACGCGGTGCGCATGTGCCTGCGCATGGGCGGCAAGGTCGTCTGGTTCCCGACCATCTCCTCGGGCCGGCACATCGACTGCCACCCCGAGGACGGGGCGTTCCCGACCACCACCGTGCCCCTGACCCTGGAGCGCATCGACATCGTCGACGAGAGCGGGGAGCTGAAGCCCGAGGCGGCCGCGATACTCGACGAGATCAAGGAGCAGGAGGCCGTCGTCAACGGCGGCCATATGTACCCCGAGTACATCCGCACGCTGTTCCGGGCCGGGAAGGACCGGGGCATGACGCGGATGGTCGTCAGCCACCCCGACTTCGTCATCGGCGCCGACCCCGACCTGTGCCGCGAGCTCATCGCGCTCGGCGCGTTCGTCGAGCACGAGGTCGGCATGTACGACCCCGAGGGGCTGCAGAAGTGGGATCCCCAGCGGCTGCTGACCTGGATCGATGCGCTCGGCCCCGAACACACGGTACTGGCCTCGGACTTCGGGCAGGCGGTGAACCCGAAACCGGTGGACGCGTGGCTGCGGGTCGCCGGGGTGCTGCTCGACCTCGGACTGCCGGAGAAGGACCTGCGGGGCATGGCCTGCGACAACCCGGCCTATCTGCTCAACCTCGACACCTGAGCGAAAGGACACCACGGTGTACGAAAAGGACGACCCCCGCTCCTCGCTCGCGACGGCGACCGCACCACGGCCGGACGGCGGCGCCGCGATAGCCGCCGCCCAGTACTTCGATCTGCACCGCCTCGCCCCGCCCGCCGCCGCGACACCGGACGCCCGTACCGCGGTAGTCCGCGCCCAGAACGTGGTGCTGGTGCACACCGAGGCACGGGCCGGTGACACCCTCGACAACGGGACGCTCGACGGTGAGCTCGCCGTGGTGGTCACCGGCGCCTCGCCCGCCTTCACGGTGGTCACCGGCGACGGCGCCACCCGCATCGACGCGCCCGGGCTAGTCGTGGTCCCACCCGGTGCCTCACGGATCGGTGTGCACGGCGACGGCCCACTGGTCCGCCTGGTCGAGGCCGCCGAACCGGAGTGGCGGGACCGCGCCGCCAACGCCGGGGCGTACGCGGCGGACCACCCGCGCGTCACCCCGCTGGAGCGGTGGCCGGAGCCCGTCGGCGGACCCGCCGTGCGGTTCTACCCGCTGGCCGACGTACCGGAGGACCCGGCGCGGTTCGGCCGCATCTTCCGCACCCGGTCGTTCATGGTCAACTTCCTGCCCGAGCTGGACGGGCCGCGTGACCCGCACAAGCTATCACCCCACACCCACGATGACTTCGAGCAGCTGTCGCTGGCCGTGCGCGGCCAGTACGTGCACCACATCCGCACCCCCTGGCTGAGCGACAGCTCCCAGTGGCGCGACGACGAACACGTACGGCTCGGCAGCCCGTCCCTCGCCATCATCCCGCCGCCCACCGTGCACACCTCCGAAGCCAACGACCCCGAGGTGAACCAGCTGATCGACATCTTCAGCCCACCGCGCACCGACTTCTCGGAGAAACCCGGCTGGGTGCTCAACGCCGACGACTACCCGATGCCATGAGCGCGCCACGACGCACCGGCGCCGGGCTGTTCGCACCGGACCGCGCCACCACCCCGGTCGGCACCTGGCTGAAGATCGCCTCGGGCGAGCCGGTCGAGATCATGGCGTACGCCGGGTTCGACTTCGTGGTGATCGACCTGGAGCACGCGCCACTGGACCTCCAGACCGCGTACCGGCTGATCAACTCGGCCGCCGCGCTGGGCGTGGTGCCCCTGGTGCGGGTGCCGGACACGACGGCCTCGACGATCCAGAAGATCCTCGACGCGGGGGCCATGGGCATCCTCGTACCGCACGTCGACACCGTCGAGGAGGCCGCCGCCGTCGGGCGGGCATGCCGGTTTCCGCCCCACGGTGTGCGCGGCGCCGGTGGCACCAGCCGCGCCGGAGCGTGGGGGCTGCGCCCCGGCACCGACTACCTGGCCACCGGCAACGACGACGTGCTGTGCATCCCGCAGCTCGAGAGCGCCGAGGCCATCAGCGCCGCACCGCGGATCCTGGCACTCGACACCGTCGACGCGGTGTTCGTGGGCGCCGCCGACCTGTCGCTGTCGATGGGTTCCACGCCCGCCTCACCGGAGGTGCTTGAGCTGATCGTCTCCGCGCAGGACGCCGCACACGCCGCGGGCAAGCGCTGCGGGCTCGCGTTCGGCGGCGCGCCCGAGCGCGCCGCGCGGGCGGTGCGCGACGGCTGCGACTTCGTCCTGCTCAGCAATGACACATCGATGCTGGCGGAGACCGCGCGCGGGCTGGTCACGGCGTTCCGGGAAGCCGACGGCCGCCGATGACGCCCCCTCGCCACCGCCCGCCCCCGCACACCATCCGAACGACGGGAGAGGACACATGACCACCACCGAGGAGAAGAACTGATGCGGGCGGCCGAGAAGGTCATCATCACCACCGCGGTGACGGGCTCCGTGCACGTGCCGTCCCAGAGCCCCTACCTCCCGCTCTCCGCCGAGCAGGTGGCCGACGCCGCACTCGAGGCGGTCGAGGCCGGATCCGCCGTGGTGCACCTGCACGCCCGGCAGCCGGACGGGCGGCCCACCTTCGAGCCCGAGGTCTTCGAGCGGATCGTCGGGCGGATCACCGCGCGGACCGACGCCGTCATCAACATCACCACCGGTGGTTCGCCCGCGATGACGATGGAGCAACGCCTGGCGGCGGCCGTCCGGCTCCGGCCCGAGCTCGCATCGATGAACATGGGCTCGATGAACTTCGTGTACTCGGGCATGGCCGACCGGGTGACCGACTGGAAGCACGACTGGGAGCGGCCCCATGTGCTCACGTCCTACGCCCGCCCGTTCATCAACACCTTCGAGACGATCGAACACTCCCTGCGTACGCTCGGCGAGTCCGGCACCCGGTTCGAGTACGAGTGCTACGACATCGGACACCTCTACTCTCTCGCCCACTTCGTCGAAAGGGGCCTGGCCAAGCCACCCCTGCTGATCCAGGGCGTGTTCGGGGTCCTCGGCGGCATCGGCGCCGACCACGAGAACCTGGACCACATGGTGCGCATCGCGGACAAGCTCTTCGGCGACGAGTACTCGTTCTCCGCCTTCGCGGCGGGCCGCGACCAGATGCCGTTCGCCACCCACAGCGCCCTGCTCGGCGGCCATGTGCGGGTGGGGCTCGAGGACAGTCTGTGGCTCGGCAGGGGAAGGCTCGCGGAGAGCAACGCCCAGCAGGTCAGAAAGATCCGCTCGCTCGTCGAGGCCGCGGACAGGCAGATCGCCACACCGGCCGACGCCCGGGCGATGCTCGCGCTGCGCGGCGTCACGGACACCGACAGGAGCACGGTCTCATGAACACTCCGCCGCTCACCGGCAAAGTCCTCCTCCTCGTCGGGGCGAGCGCGGGAATCGGAGCCGATGCCGCGCACGTCCTCGCGGAAGACGGCGCCGCGCTGATGCTCGTCGCACGCTCCAAGGAACCGCTTGCCGCGCTCACGGAGGAACTCACCTCCGCCGGACACGACGTGGCCTTCACGACCGGAGACGTCTCCGACGCGGCGAGCGTGACCGCGTTCGTCGACGCCACCGTCGCACGGTTCGGCCGCCTCGACGGGGCGTTCAACAACGCCGCGATGACCCAGGGCGGGCGCCTCGACGCCGTCCCGGAAGCGGAATTCGACCGGATCATGGCCGTGAACGTGAAGGGCACCTGGCTGTGCGTCCGCGAAGAGGTACGCGTCATGGAGCGCCAGGGCTTCGGCTCGATCGTCAATGTGAGCAGCATCGGCGGTCTCCGCGGCAGCTCCGGCATGGGCGCGTACCAGGCCACCAAACACGCGGTCATCGGCCTGACCCGCACCGCGGCCCATGACTTCGGACCGCTCGGAATCCGGGTGAACGCGCTGGCCCCCGGCCCGACCGAGACCCCGATGCTCGCCGAGACCCGGCGTGCGATCCCCGGCGGAGTGGAGGCCCGGATCGCGGCCACTCCCTTGCGCAAGGTCGGTACGGGACGGGAGGTCGGAGCGAGTGCGGCTTTCCTCCTGAGCGACCGTGCGAGCCACATCAGCGGAGCCGTCCTGCCGGTCGACGGCGGGTTCGTCGCCTGAACCCACCGGGGGCCCGTCAGCAGGCCGACGGGCCCCGGTGAGCGAGCGCGGCTAGCCCCGCTCCTGGCCGTCCGCCACTACCACGCAGGCGCTGAGATGCCAGGTCTCGTCCTCCTGCGAGGACAGCTCCAGATCCACCACGTGTCCCGATGAGCCGCCGTCCAACGGGACCCGGAGCCAGGTGAACTCCCGGCCGTCGAGCTGTTCGCTCCGGGCCTTCTCGACCCCGTCCACACCGACGGTCAGCGACCTGTTGAGGGTGTTGGGGTCACCGGTGAGCAGATGCGCGGTGCAGCGTCCGGCGGGCAGCCTCAGGCGCAGCACGGCCGGGGCACTGTCGCGCACGTAGTCCCGGCGGACGACATCGAACAGCCCGGTGTCCGTGGCGTCGGGCGTATTGCCGACCCAGCCGAACCCGGCGCCCTCATGCCAGCCGTCGGCCGGTGACAGACGGGTGTAGTCCTTCAGCACCGGCGCCGAGTCGGGCCCGGCGTCCAGCGCGTGGACGCACCGCGCGGCCGGGGGGACCACCACCGCCCTGGCCAGGCTGCGCAACGAGGAGTCCAGCACCTCCACCGCGCCCGACCTCGGGCGCGCGTGCAGGGTGGCGAGCCCGGGGGCCGCCGGCGGCACCACCGCCATCCGCACGGTCGCGTCCTCCCGCGAGGCCACATAGGCGGTCGCCTCCTCGGACCGCCAGCCCTCGGGGACATCCAGCGTGGTCACCGTGCGCAGCCCGGTGCCCGTCGCATTGACCACCTGCACCGGAAGCTCATTGCGCTCCCCGCCCAGCAGCGCCGTGTCGGCCGGGGCGACGATCGCCTGGAGCCAGCCGCGGCGCTCGTCGCGGATCCGGCTCAGCTCGAACCAGTAGGCGACCAGGGTGTCCCGCCACGTGGCGGCCTCGGTGAGCTGCTCCCCGAACCGGCGGTGCACCTCGGTGAACCGCCGGTGGTCGACCCGGCGGCGCAGCCCCTCCCAGGCCGTGCGCATCTCCGCCACCCGCGCGGCGCCGGAGAAGTGGGTGTCGTAGATGTGCTGGATCACGGTCCCGCCGCTGTCCAGCCGGTGGGTGTACGGGACATGGTGAAGGAAGAGCAGCAGTTCCTCGGGGCAGTGCGCCAGCGACTCGTAGGCGTCCCGCGTCGGCTGCGCGTACAGCTCGGTGTAGCCGTCGCCGGTGGCGGCGGTGCGGTCGTAGCCGATGCCCGCGCGGTCCGATTTGTGGAACTGGGTGGTCGTCGTCGGGCTGGGGTCGAAGTGTCCGGTCACCGAGCCGTCAGGTGGATGGGTGATGTACCCGGTGCCCAGCGGCGAGGTGTAGTCCTCGTAGGTGCGCCAGGAGTCCATGAGCAGGGCCGAGACGGTCTCGACGACCCGCGGATCGTTGCCGAAGGTCATCCGGGTCCACTCGGCGGCCAGGTCCCGCGCGGAGAGGTCCGGGTTCCAGGAGAGCCGCCCGTAGCCGTGGGTGTTGGCGGCGGCCAGGTGGGAGCCGGTCCAGTTCCTGGCATCGCCGAAGTTCATCACACCGGCGAACCCGAAGTGGGCGTAAGGGTGCACCCGGCCGGTCACCACACGGGCCACGGTGCTGCCCTCGCCCGCCTTGAGCGTGTCGAAGTCCAGGACCTCCTTCCACTGCGGAACCAGATAGCACAGATGGGTGGCGTGCCCGGTGTACTCCTGCGTCACCTGGAGTTCGATCATGGAGTTGGTACCCGGTAGCGAGCCGAAGAGGGGGTGGGCGGGCTCGCGGACCTGGAAGTCGATCGGCCCGTTCTTGATCTGCACGATGGCGTTGTCCGCGAACTCCCCGTCCAGCGGTGTGAAGTCGAGGTACGCCTGCCGGTCCCATTTCTCGTCGGTGTCGTGTACGAACGCCCGCCACATCACGACCCCGCCGTACGGTCTCAGCGCGCCCGCCAGCAGGTTGGCCCCGTCGGCGTGGGTGCGCCCGTAGTCCAACGGCCCAGGGCGGCCCTCGGAGTTGGCCTTCACCAGGAAGCCGCCGAAGTCCTCGATCCTGCCGTAGATCTCCTCGGCCTTCTCCGTCCACCAATGGCGCACCCCCGGGTCGAAGGGGTCGGCGGTGTCCAGCCCGCCCAGGTCGATGGGTGCGGCGAAGTTCGCCGTGACGTACAGCGCCACGCCGTAACGGCGCAGCACACCGGCCAGTGCGGCCAGCTTGGTCAGGAACGGCTCGGCGAGGTAGTCCGCGGGCGTGTTGACATTGTTGATCACGGCGCCGTTGATGCCGAGCGAGGCCAGGACACGTGCGTAGTCGGTGTACCGGTCGTCCAGCCGCGGCAGCTCCTCCCAGTCGAAGAAGGACCGGCCCGCGTAGCCGCGCTCGATCGAACCGTCGTCGTTGTCCCAGTGGTTGGCCATGCGCAGCGGGGCGGCCGGGCGCTCCGTGAGGTCGACGTGGTCCAGCGGCCGCCGTGTCTGCACCAGGCGCAGCAGATGGAACGCACCGTAGAGCACACCACGGTCCGCGTGGGCCGCCACCACGGTGAAGTCCCCGCCGCGCCGGGTGACCCGGCGGATGACATAGCCCTCGTCGCCCAGCTCGGCCAGGTCGGCCGCGGGGACGAGCTCCCGGATCAGCGCGGAACTCGCCGGGGTGCCCACCACGAGTGCCGCGTGTGCGGGGGCGCTGGCGCGTGGCCGCACCCGTGTGCCGAGCAGCCCGGTGAGCCCGCGGACCAGCTCGTCCACCGCCGACCGCTGGAGCGGGCCGCCGCCCTGCCAGACCAGGGCCGCCAAGGCGGCGCGATAGCGCTTGAGTTGAGCGGAGTCCTCCACCTGCCGGTACCGCAGCCACAGCTCGTAACCGTCCTCGGCGGGCAGCGCACCCGCCGGTGCTTCGGCGCCGGGTTTCGGCAGCGCCGACGCCGGAGCGGAGAGAGCGAGCGAACCGGACGCGCTTCCCAGGGCGGCCGCGGACAGAACGCTGCGGCGCCGTATTCCTGAGCTCATGAGTCCCACTTCCGCTGAAGAACGAACAGTGCACATCCAGGCCAGGAGCAAGCCCCGCAACCGTCACACGCGTGCGGACAGGTGTCAACACAATGAACCACAAGGGAACATGGCTCGACACGTATGCGCCGCTGTCCTCCATGTCAACGATCAAAATCCAACATCCACATCCGCGGTGGATTCAGGCGGCGGGCGGGTACGTCCGGGAAGGCACGGCGCGGGCGGCGACCGCACACCCAGCCGCCCGGCCAGTGGGAGCGCGAAGTCCTCCACCGAAGGTGCTGGCGAGTGGGATTGTTCACGGGTTCCGACACCACCCGTCCATGGCCTAGGGTGCGACGCTGCACCCTGCCGCGATTGACTTTCCGACTCACCATCACGGGGATCCCTCATGCGTTTGGCAACCACACTCCTGATCAGCGCCCTGCTCGCGGTGGCGCCCGCCACCGCCCAGGCCGCGTCGGCGCGTGACTCCGTCTCATACGCCGCGCTGTCGTCGAAGCGAGGCAGTGGCAGCAGCGGCGGTGGTGGCGTCAGCAAGGGCGGCGGGGGCGTCAGCAAGAGCGGTGGTTATAAGAAGTCGAAGGGCGGCGGCTACACCTCCAAGCGCAACGACGGCGGCTCGTCCAGCGGAAAGAAGAACATGCCCCTGTGGCAGGCTCTCTTGTTCCTGCTGCTCCTGGGGTGCCTCATCGGCTGGGTCATCGTCAGGCTGGTGCGCAAGTTCCGGAAGCTGGTCAGCCACTGACGGTGGTTCGGCGGGGCCGTGGCGCGGCCGGGGCGCCACCGCCCGGCTCCGCCGACCGCCCGCGGGGGCGCCCCGCACCCGGCCAGCCCGTGGTCACAGCGTGACCACGATCTTGCCGTGGACGTGGCGTCCGGCTTGCAGCGCCACGGCGTCGCGGATCCGCTCGATCGGGAACGCCGCGGCGATCGGCACGGTGATCTCCTCGGCGAGGATCGCGTCGGTGATCCGCTCCAGGGCGTCAGGTCCCGCGTCGATGCCGCCGGTCCCGCGCACGCCGCCGGGAGGGTTGGGTCCCGCGGCGATCGTGGAGATCCGCTCGGGCGGTACGCCGAGCGCGAGCGCGGTCTCGGCCGTCTCGGTGCCGAACAGGTCGGTCGCCGCGGTCACGCCACCGGGAGCCAGTGTCCGTACCCGGTCCGCGAGCCCCGGGCCGTAGGTCACCGGCTCGGCGCCCCACTGTCGCAGGAAGTCGAACGTGGCCTCCGAGGCGGTCCCGATCACCCTGGCACCGGCGAGCTTCGCGAGCTGTACCGCGAACACGCCCACGCCACCGGCGGCGCCGCCGATCAGGACGGTGTCGCCGGACCGCAGGCCGACCGCCGCCAGCGCGGCGGCTGCGGTCAGACCGGCCACCGGCAGTGTGCTCGCCACCTCGTCGCTGATGCCCTCCGGCGTGTGGAACAGCGCCTCGGACGCCCGGGCGGGCGTCCTGACCACCACGAAATCGGCGACGGCCCTGCCCAGCACGCCTCCGTAGACGCGATCGCCCACGGCAAAGCCCGTGGCGCCTTCGCCGACCTCGTCCACAACTCCGGCGAGGTCGTATCCGAAGCCGGACGGCAGGGTGACGCCGAACCGCTCCGCCGCCTCTGGCTGTGAGGCAAGGATCCAGTCCATGGGGTTCAGACCGGCGGCCGTTACCCGGACGCGGACCTCGCCCGGACCGGCGTGCGGCTCCGGGACCTCTCGCAGCTCCAGCACCTCGGGGCCTCCGAACGTCTCATAGATGACGGCTCGGCTCATGGGAAACCTCCAGCACGCAGGGTGATAAGACTTGGTCCCATCACCGTACACCAGTGACGGGACCAAGTGCCGTATCCTGTTCCCATGGCCCGCTGGCAACCCAACGCATCAGAGCGACTTGTCGCCGCCGCCCTCGATCTGTTCGCGGAACGGGGCTACGAGAACACGACGGTGATCGACATCGCGGAGCGCGCCGGACTGACGAAGAGCACCTTCTTCCGCCACTTCCAGGACAAGCGCGAAGTGCTCTTCGGCGGGGGCGCGATGGCCGAACTCCTCGCCAAGGCGATCGCCGCGGCGCCGGTCTCGGCCACCCCGCTCGAAGCGGTGGCCCATGCCCTGGATGAGGTCGGGAGCGAGGCCTTCACGGCCGCTCGCCGCGAATTCACCGCCCGGCGGCGGGCGGTGATCGCCGCCAACCCGGAGCTGCGGGAGCGCGAGGCGCTGAAGGGACTCGGCCTCACCGCTTCGATGGCCGAAGCGCTGGGGCGCCGCGGCGTTCCCGACCTGACCTCGCGGGTGGCCGCGGAGCTGGGCGCGCTCACCCTGAAGATCGCCTATGAGCGCTGGTCCGATACGGCCAACACCGAGGAATTCGGTGAAGTCGCCCGGCGCACACTTGGCGAAGTGCAAGCAGCCGGTGCCTCGTCCCTTCGCTGATGTCGGCGAGCCGCTGACGTTGGCGAGCCGCTGATGTCGGCGAGTCGCTGATGTCGGCGGTGGCAGGCGATCCGTCAGCCGCGGCGGGCGTTCCCGCCGTGGTAGCCGAGTTCCAGGTAGCGGGTGCGGGTGCTCCAGGAGCCGAGGTCGGGCGCGTTGGCCAGGACATCGTGCCAGGGATCGGCGCCGGGAGTCGCCCTGCCCGACAGGCCATCCTCGTGGTGCGCGGGCGGCCGCTCCCCGGGGCGCCCGGCCCAGAGCCGCACTCCCGACCGCGCCTCGGACTCACGGACCGGCTCCCACAGACCCACCGAGAACATGCCGGCGAGCTGGTGCATGGCGACGAAGCTGGCCACACCGGCCTCGGGATCCGTGCGGTCCGGGCGCTCGGTGAGGGCGTGCCACAGTAAGTGCATGTTCGGCAGCCGCACGTCGGGCTGGAAGCGGTACACAAGCCGCTCCAGCCTGATCGAGCCGATGCGCGGCAGCCGCACCCGGGTGAACGGGACGATCTCGCGCTTGCCGCCGGTCCAGGTCAGCCTCTCGTTGCGGCCCATATAGCCGGGCTCGCCGTAGAGGGTGACGTAGAGGTGTTCCCTGCGGTCAGGCCGCCGGTTGTGCAGCAGTCCCGCGCCGGTGACGACGCCGCCCACGGAAGCCAGGCCCGCCAGGAGGATTCTGGTCTTGCGCTTCATCGGGACGCGACACCTCGCTTCTGACGGGACGGACGCCTCCATCATGCGCCACGACGGGCGGTGCTGATCCCCAACGGCTGATGATGGATTTTTGATGTATCACCAAGCATTGAATGACGGGTTGGGGTTCTCAACACTGGCAGCTCCCGACGGGCCACGCCAGGAGGGCCCGTACGACGTGACGAGGTACCTAGGGGATGACGAAGGAACCGCTGCGGATCGGCGTTCTGGGCGCCGCCCGGATCGCCGGACTCTCGATGGTGGGGCCCGCTCGTGCGGGTGGTCACCGCCTCGTCGCGGTGGCCGCCCGCGACCGGCGGCGCGCCGAGGACTTCGCGGCCGCGCACGGCGTGGAGCGGGTGGCGGGCTCCTACGCCGAGCTCATCGCCGACCCCGAGATCGACGTTGTCTACAACCCATTGGCCAACGGCCTGCACGGGCCGTGGAATCTGGCCGCCCTCCAGGCCGCCAAGCACGTCCTCACCGAGAAGCCGTCCGCGAGCGACGCCGAGGAGGCGGCCGAGGTCCGCGATGCCGCGGCCACGGCGGGCACCGCCTTCATGGAGGGCTTCCACTATCTGTTCCACCCGGTCACCCGGCGCCTGCACGAGCTGCTGGCCAGCGGGGAACTGGGCGACCTCCGGCACGTGGAGGCCATGGTGGCCATGCCCGCTCCGCCGGACGGCGACATCCGCTGGTCGCTGCCGCTGGCCGGCGGAGCGCTGATGGACCTCGGGTGTTACGGCCTGCACGCGCTGCGCATGCTCGCTCCCTGGGCCGGTGGCCCGCCCCGGCTGGTCACCGCGCGGGGCGGAGAGCGAGCGGGGGCCGACGGTGTCGACGAGTGGCTGCACGCCGACCTGGAGTTCCCGGGTGGGGCCACCGGCACGGCCAACTGCCATATGGCGTACGACACGTGGCAGATGAGCTGCCGGGTCGTGGGCACACGCGGCGAGGCCACCGCGATGAACTTCGTACAGCCGCACCTGGACGACCGGGTGGTGGTGCGCGCAGCCGCCGGTGAGCGCACGGAGGAACTCGGGCGCAGGTCGTCGTACACCTTCCAACTCGAAGCCTTCGCGGCTCATGTGCGGGACGGCGCACCACTGGCCCTCGACGCGGAGGACGCCCTGACCACCATGCGGCTCATCGAGGAGTGCTACCAGACGGCCGGGTTCCCGCCCCGCCCGCGCACGGTGCCTCCGCTGGCGGTCCATGGGCGACGTCGATCCCGAGCTCGCGCGACGGGTCCGCGAGCGGCGGTTCCGTGAGCTCGAAGACGAGGCGACCACCGCCATCGGTTCGGGCGGTCTCCTCAGCCGGTACCGGCCGTGGCCTCGGATTCGGGTCGTAGGGGAGTGGTGGTGCCGGGGGCGGGGCCCATGCCGCGGGTGACGGCGGAGACGGCCACCATGACCACCGTGTTGAGGACGAGGGCGATGACGCCGACGTTGAGGTCCTTCACCGGTTGGGGGAGTCCCGGCAGCAGGCTGCCCACGGTGGCGTCGGAGAGGGTGACGACGGCGACCGTGGTCACCCCGACGACGATGCCCGCGGCAGCTCCCTGTTTGGTGACGAACTGCCGTGGCGCGAGGCTCGCCAGCAGGGCGGGGAAGAGCTGGGTGACCAGTGCGTAGCCCATGAGCAGCAGCGAGACGATCGAACTGCCGCCGTTGAAGGTGAAGTAGAGGGAGATCAGGGCGAGGGCGGGGACGAGCAGCTGGGCGAGCCGGCCGATGTGTTCCTCGCTGGTGTGGGGCCGGGCGAGGCGGTAGACGTTCTTCGCCAGACAGGTCGCGGAGGTCATCAGCAGCAGGGAGCCGGGGACCAGCGCGGTGAGCAGCCCGGCGCCACCGACGATGCCGACGAACCAGGACGGGAAGGTGGCGGTGGTGATGCGGAGCAGGGACAGGTCCGCGTCGGCGCCCTTGAGGCCGGGCACCACCATGATGGCGGTGAAGCCGACGAAGAAGACGAAGAGCAGGATGAGCTGGTAGAGCGGCATGAAGATGGCGTTGCGGCGGAAGACGCGTTCGTTCTGGGCGCTGTAGGCGGCGCTGAAGTTGTGCGGCCACAGGTAGAAGCCGACCGCCGAGAGCAGCACGGTGGAGGAGAACCACGAGGCGCTCATGCCGCTGGAGGGCAGGGTGAGGAGCTGGGGGTGCGCCTTGTCCACCGCGTGGAACATCTCCCCGATGCCGCCGTAGTAGTGCATCGGCAGATAGATGCCCAGGACGAGGACGACCGCGAGGATGATGGCGTCCTTCAGCACCGAGGTCCAGGCGGAGCCGTGGATGCCCGAGATCGTGACGTAGAGGGTCAGCGCCACCGTGCCGACCACGATGGCCCAGTTGGAGGAGATGCGGCCGTCGGAGGAGATGGACACGATGATCCCCAGCCCTTTGAGCTGCAGGACGAGATAGGGCACCATCGCGACGACCCCGACGAGGGCCACCAGCCCGCCGAGCAGCGGGCTGTTGAACTTGGCGACGAAGAAGTCGGACTGCGAGATCAGCCGGTGCCGCTTGGCGTAGCGCCACACGGCCGGGAGCAGCCAGTACGACAGGACGTACGCCAGTGAGCCGTAACAGAGGATGTAGTACGCGGGCGCGCCCTTGCCGTAGGCCCAGCCCGAGGCGCCGAGGAAGGTGAAGGTCGTGTAGATCTCGCCGGCCAGCAGCAGGAAGACGAAGACCGTCCCGAAGCCACGGCCGCCCACCGACCACTGCTCGAGATCCATGTCCCTGCCGCGGCGGGCGCGCAGTCCCAGGCCCAGGGCCGCGAGGAGGAAGGCGAAGATGATGGCGAGGGCGATCACGAGCTCTGCTCCTCACGGTTCGCCGGGTCCAGGCGGTAGATGACGGCCATGATCGCCGAGATCAGCACGACCCACATGACCAGCCAGAAGAGGTTGAACGGCATGCCGAGGACGTAGGGCGTCACCCGGTTCGCGAAGAAGATGCCCCCGAGGATCCCGAGGAACGGGATCGCGCCGAGCAGATGGATGGGTTTCACGTCGAGAACCTCCTGGGCCGGGCCGTAACTCCACTGGTGGGCGAGGCCGTCCGGGGCGGGTGGCACGTCGTCTCGCGGGACGCGGTCGGGACGGGGCCGTGGGGACGCCGCGCATGGCATGGGGGAGGCGGCGCTTCGGCGGGACGCCTACCGCTGGCCAAGGGCGCTGGTCAAGGCCTCGGGACCAGGCGAAACGGGATCGAAACATTTTTCGCCATGCGGAATTCAATTTTCGATCGACAGATGTATAGGTCCTCAAGGGGGCCTGTCAAGGGTGGCCATGCTTCGCCGCGCCGACTGCGCCCGCGCCTGCCCCGCCCGGCCCCGGAGAGTGGTGGGCGAGGGGTTGTTCTTCCGCATTGCAGAAAATAATATCCGTATGGCAGAATTTCGCCTCGGCCGGGAGAACCGATGAAGAACCGACTTCCCCACACGGTCAATCTGTCCATCCTCTTCACCGAACTGCCGCTGCTCGAGCGTCCGGCCGCCGCCAAGGCCGCGGGGTTCGACGCGGTCGAGTTCTGGTGGCCCTACGCGACGGCCGTGCCGACGGACGCCGAGGCCGACGCCTTCGTGCGCGCGGTGCGTACCGCCGGTGTCCGCCTGACCGGGCTGAACTTCTTCGCCGGGGACATGCCCGGCGGCGACCGCGGCCTGGTGTCCTGGCCGGGCAGGGCCGCGGAGTTCCGCGACAACATCGACGCCACCGTGGCGATCGGCCAGCGACTGGGGTGCCGTTCGTTCAACGCGCTGTACGGCAACCGGGTCGACGGCGCCGCCCCGGGGGAGCAGGACGACCTGGCGGTGGAGAACCTGGCGCTGGCGGCCAAGGCCGCCGAGCGCATCGGCGGCACGATCCTGCTGGAGCCGGTCAGCGGCGCCCCGGCGTACCCACTGCTCACCGCGGCGGACGCGATCGCCGTCATCGACCGGGTGGCGGCCGAGTCCGGCAGCCGCAACCTCCGTCTCCTGGCCGACCTCTACCACCTCTCCGTCAACGGGGACGACGTGGCCGGGGCGATCGCCACCCACGCCGACCGCATCGGCCATGTCCAGCTCGCCGACGCACCCGGGCGGGGCGCGCCCGGCACGGGGCGCCTGGACCTCGACGGGCTGCTGTCGCGTCTCCAGGCCGTGGGCTACGACGGCTGGGTGGGCCTGGAGTACAAGCCCGGGGGCCCGAGCGCGGACAGCTTCGACTGGCTCCCGCGCGAGCGGCGCGGCAGCGACCGCCACCCCCGCACCTGACCCGTTGCCGACACGAAGGAACCCACGATGAGCGCCACTTCCCGGAAGATCGCCTTCATCGGCCTGGGCATCATGGGCGGCCCGATGGCCGCCAACCTGGTGAAGGCTGGACACACCGTCACCGGCTACAACCGCAGCCGCGCGGCCGTGGACACCCTCGCCGCGGCCGGTGGCCGGGGCGCCGACAGCATCGCCGAGGCGGTGCGCGAAGCCGAGGTCGTGATCACCATGGTCCCGGCCGACCCGCAGGTGAAGGAGGTCGTCCTCGGTGAGGACGGCGTCCTGGCACACGCCGGGCCCGGCACCTTGCTGATCGACATGAGCAGCATCACCCCGCGGACCTCGCTGGAGGTGGACGCCGCCGCGCGGGACAAGGGGCTGCGCACGCTCGACGCCCCGGTGTCCGGCGGCGAGGCGGGCGCCATCGAGGGGGCGCTGTCCATCATGGTCGGCGGCGACCCGGCCGACTTCGCCGATGCCAGGCCGGTGTTCGAGGCACTGGGCACCACCATCGTGCACGTCGGCCCGCACGGGGCAGGGCAGACCGTGAAGGCCGCCAACCAGCTGATGGTGGCCGTCCATCTGCAGGCCCTGGCCGAGGCCGTGGTCTTCCTGGAGAACGCCGGAGTGGACCTGGAAGCGGCACTCGAGGTCCTGGGCGGAGGGCTGGCCGGGTCCACCGTCCTGGCACGCAAGCGCCGGGCGGTGCTCGACCGCGACTTCCGGCCCGGCTTCCGCATCGACCTGCACCACAAGGACATGGGCATCGTCACCGACGCGGCGCGGGCCGTCGGGGCGCCTCTGCCGGTTGGCGGCCTCGTCGCCCAACTGGTCGCCTCGGCCCGCGCCGGGGGCGACGGCGGGCTCGACCACTCCGCCCTGCTGCGCGGTGTCGAGCGGCTGGCGGGCCGCGCCACCGACTGAACCCACACCTCCCGATGCACTCATCGACAGGAGCATCCTCATGGCCCGAATGACCGCGGCCCAGGCGGCGGTGGAGATCCTCAAGCGTGAGGGAACCACCCATGTCTTCGGCCTGCCCGGGGCGGCGATCAACCCCTTCTACTCGGCGATGCGCACCCACGGCGGCCTGACGCATGTCCTCGCCCGGCATGTCGAGGGGGCCTCCCACATGGCAGAGGGCTACACCCGCGCCAGGGCCGGGAGCATCGGGGTCTGCGTGGGCACCAGCGGCCCCGCGGGCACCGACATGATCACCGGTCTGTACTCGGCCTCGGCGGACTCGATCCCGATCCTGTGCGTCACCGGCCAGGCGCCGGTGGCCAAGCTGCACAAGGAGGACTTCCAGGCCGTCGACATCGCCTCCATCGCCGGGCCGCTGACGAAGATGGCGATGACCGTGCTGGAGCCCGCGCAAGTGCCCGGCGCGTTCCAGCAGGCGTTCCACCTCATGCGTTCGGGGCGGCCCGGCCCGGTGCTGATCGACCTGCCGATCGACGTCCAGATGGCGGAGATCGAGTTCGACGCGGAGACCTACGAGCCGCTTCCCGTCCACCGGCCGGTCGCCACCCGGGCGCAGATCGACAGGGCCATGGCCCTGCTCCAGGCCGCCCAACGGCCACTGATCGTCGCCGGCGGCGGCGTCATCAACGCCGACGCGAGCGAGTCGCTGGTGGAGTTCGCCCAGCTGACCGGGGTGCCGGTGGTGCCCACGCTGATGGGCTGGGGCGCCATCCCCGACGACCACCCGCTCATGGCGGGCATGGTCGGGCTGCAGACCTCCCACCGCTACGGCAATGCCACCCTGCTGGAGTCCGACTTCGTCCTCGGCATCGGCAACCGCTGGGCGAACCGCCACACCGGCGGCCTGGACACCTACACCCGGGGCCGTACCTTCGTCCACGTCGACATCGAACCCACCCAGATCGGCCGGATCTTCGCCCCCGACTACGGCATCGTCTCCGACGCCAAGGCCGCGCTGGGGCTCTTCGTCGAGGCAGCGAGGGAACTGCGGGCCGCCGGAGCCATCGAGGATCGCGGCGGCTGGGCCGACAGCTGCCGGCGGCGCAAGGCCACCCTGCTCCGCAGAACCCACTTCGACCAGGTGCCGGTCAAACCGCAGCGGGTCTACGAGGAGATGAACCAGGCCTTCGGGCGCGACACGCGCTACGTCTCCACCATCGGCCTCTCCCAGATCCAGGCCGCGCAGATGCTCCATGTCTACCGCCCCCGGCACTGGATCAACGCCGGACAGGCCGGACCCCTGGGCTGGACCGTGCCCGCCGCCCTGGGTGTCGCGACCGCCGATCCGGACGCCACCGTCGTCGCCCTCTCCGGCGACTACGACTTCCAGTTCATGCTCGAGGAACTCGCCGTCGGCGCCCAGTTCCAGATCCCCTACCTCCATGTCGTGGTCAACAACGCCTACCTCGGTCTGATCCGCCAGGCGCAGCGCGGCTTCGACATGGACTACTGCGTGCAACTGTCCTTCGACAACGTCAACGCCCCCGAGGTGGGCGGCTACGGCGTCGACCACGTCAAGGTCGCCGAAGGGCTCGGTTGCAAGGCCATCCGGGTCCGGGAGCCCGACCGCATCGCGCCCGCCCTCGAAGAGGCCAAGAAGCTCATGGCCGAGCACCGGGTGCCGGTGGTCGTCGAGGTCATCCTCGAACGCGTCACCAATGTGTCCATGGGAACCGAACTCGACAACATCACGGAGTTCGAGGAACTGGCCACCGGCGCATGAGCGACGTCACCCCGCCTCCCCTCCGAACACCGCCTCGTGGAACGAGATTTCCGCCTCCAGCATGCCCGTGAACCAGCGGGCCAGCCGCTCCTGGGGGATGTCCTCCGGCAGGGCGTCGACCTCCGCCGCGAGAGCCCGTACCCCGTCCCGGAACGCCGGGTCGGCGTGGAGCGCCACCCAGGCGCTGATCGCGCCCTCGGGGACGTGGCCGCGCTCGTGCGCCCGGGTGCACCAGGTGAGGTACAGGCTCTCCGCGGCGAACAGCAGGGTCATCACCGCCGGGTAACCTCCTTCCCGCGCCACGCCGAGCGCGTACCGCGACAGCACCTCGGCCCGCCGGGCGGCGTCCGGGCGGGCGGGGACCGGCCAGGCGGCGCGGGCCTCGCGGAAGTAGTCCGCCTGGGTGGTGGTCAGCGCGTGCACCGCACGGGCGTTGCGCTCCAGCGCCGTCCGGCCGGGGGCGTCCCATACGGCCAGTCCGTGCAGCCGGGTGGCCGTCTCCACGAACGCGGCCTCGATCTCCAGGTAGTCGGCGTAGTCGGGGTCGCTGATCGTGCCTGCCGTGACCTCGGTGACGAAGCGCATGCCCAGCGCCCGTTGCATGACCGGGTCGGCGTCCTCCAGGAGCCGCTTCGACCGGCTCACCGGGAGAGCCATTCGACGAGGCCGCCGAAGACCCGGGCATAGCCGTCCCACTGCTCGCAGAACGCCGCGGGCGCCCAGTGCGGGGAGCAGTCGGAGGTGAAGACCGCCGACCGTCCCGCGCCGTATGCGGCCACCGCCACCAGGGGGTCGCCGCCCAGCGTGGCCAGGACCTCGGCGCCCGCACGTGGCCGGACGCGGTTGTAGCCGAGCAGCGGCGGCCATGTGCCGGTCACCCCGCCGAGGGCGGGATGGCCGGTACCGACGGCCGACGGACGGCCGCCCGCGGGGAGTTCGACGCGGTCGTCCTCGGGCAGCAGCTCGACCGGCAGCACCTCGTGCAGCGCGGTGTTGCGGTAGGCGGCCTTGCCCTCGAAGCCGGTGAAGGAGAGATAGCCGCCGACCATCAGCAGCCCGCCGCCGTCGCCGACCCATCCGCGCAGTGCGCCGATCCGGTCCGCCCCCGGCGTGCCGCGCTCGAACACCTCGGGGGAGAGCTGGAGGGAGTTCGCCCCGATGTCGGAGAGGATGACGACGTCGTAGGCGGCGAGCGCGTCGGCATCGCCGGGGAACTGCCCGGGTACGAGATGCGCGGGCAGGTGGGTGACCTCGTGCCCGCGGCCCTCCAGCGCCTGGCGCAGCGGCTCGACTCCGGTCACATAGGTACTGGTGGTGAACGAATCGACCCCCTTGATGTGTGTGGACTGGGAGATCCAGCTCTCACCGGCTATCAGGACGCGGCTCACGGGGTGCTCCTTCGAACGGGAAGTGGTGGAAACGGTGGGACGTCGTCAGCTCGCGGCGGCGCGCTCGAACAGCCGGGCCGGATTCGTGTGCAGCAGGCCCTCGGCGGTCCCCCGGGGCACGCCGTGCTCGACGAGCCGGGAGAGGAACAGCTCCGGCACATAGCGGAAACCGTTGCCGCCGTACGCGGTGAGCATGCTCTTGAGGAACACGTCGTGGCTGAGCAACAGCCGGTCGCCGTGTCCGCGGGCGATGAGCCCGGCGATCGCGTGCGCGGTCTCATGGGGGGCCGGGGACTGCCCCTCGCCGGGGTAGCGGAACGGCATGCCGATCATGTCGAACTCCAGCCAGACGCCGCGGTCGGCCACCGACCGCTGATAGTCAGGGTCGGCGTGCGAGGGGTCCATATGGCACAGCACCACGGCGGCCGGTGCCACCCCGTACTCTCCCAGCACCAGGTCGAGGACCTCATGGGCGCGGCGCTGCCAGCCGGGCAGATGGACATAGAGCGGCACACCGGTCTCGCGCTGGCTGCGCGCGGCGGCGCGCAAAGCGGTGTGCTCACCCTCGGTGAACCGCGGCGAGACCCCGATCTCGCCGATGACGCCCGGCCGGATCCCGGTGCCTTCGGCGCCCTCGGTGAACTCGGCCAGCAGCGCTGCCGCGAGCGGGCGCTCGTCCGCGGGGGACAGCGGCCGGGGATGGTACGGCTCCAGGTACCAGCCGCTGCCCATGACCACACGTATGCCGCTGTCTTCGGAGAACGCGCGCAGCGCCGCCGGGTCGCGTCCCAGACCGCCCGGGGTGACGTCGACGATCGTGCCGCCCCCGGCGGCGGCGAACGCGCGCAGATCGGCCAGCATCCCTTCGGTGTCGTCGAGCACACAGTGGTCCAGGCAGGCGTACGGCTGCTCGCGCAGCAGCCAGGCCAGTTCGGGCGTGGTACGGGCGTCCCGCAATGGACTGAGCCGGGGGTCGGCCGGGGCGGTGACGGCCTTACGGACGTCGTTGCGCAGATGCTCATGGGTGAGGGTGAGGCCGAGCCCGCCGCTGGGCACGGGCCCGGTCACCGTGGTCACGGTGCGGGAGGAGGGGCCGCTCATGAGCGGCCCGTCAGATGGGCGAACAGATCGGCCATCGCCCGGCCCCGCAGATTGAGCCAGATCGCGGCGAGCAGCACAAGACCGGTGACGATGGGGGTGAGGAACGGGCTCACGCCCAGCAGATTGAGGCCGTTGGCGATGACCCCGGTGATCAGGGCGCCGATGACGGTGCCGAGCACGGTGCCCCGGCCGCCGAACAGATTGGTGCCGCCGAGCACCACCGCGGCGATCACGGTGAGTTCGAAGCCCTGTCCGGAGTTGGCGGAGCCGGAGCCCAGCCTGGCCGCGGTGAGCAGCCCGGCGATACCGGCGGCCACACCGGTCAGCATCAGGGTGATCATCTTGATCCTGGCGGTGTTCACCCCCGCTCGCCGTACCGACTCCTCCTGGGACCCGATGCCGTTGACGTAGGAGCCGAACGGCAGCTTCGACAGCAGCACCGCTCCGACGGCGACCGTGGCCAGGGCGATCCAGGCCAGTGCCGACAGCCCGAGGAAGGAGGCGTCGCCGAGCTTGGCGACGAAGAGCCGGGCGTCGATGGGGACGGAGAACCCCTTGGTCCACAGCTGTGCCAGACCGCGGACGACCGACATGGTGGCGAGGGTGACGATGAACGGGGGGATCCTCTGATAGGCCGACAGCCACCCGTTGACGGCACCCCAGAAGAGCCCGGCGAGCAGCGCCACCACGATCACCACGGAGGAGTCCCAGCCGGCCTGCAGCATCTCGGCGGTACAGGTGGCGGTGAACGCGAGGATCGATCCCACGGACAGGTCGATCTGCCCGGTGCTGATCACGAAGGTCATGGCGACGGCCACGATCAGGGTGATCGCCACCTGGGTGGCCAGATTGGACAGGTTGGTGAAGGTCAGGAAGTTGGGGGCGGCGATACCGAAGCCGAGGAAGAGCGCGGCGCCCACGCCGAGCATGGCCAGGGTGGCCTTGTTGGCACGCTGCCAGCGGCTCGGGGGCCGGCCCAGTACGGCGGTGGTGGTGCGCATCGCGGTGTCGGCGCTCATATCAGGCCACCTCCTCGGAGCCGGGCGTGCCGGGGGTGCCGGACCCGTCGTTCGTGGCGCCGGATCGGGTGATCATGGCGACGAGCCGTTCGATGTCGAGATCGGAGATCGGGGCGTCCTCGACGCTGCGCCCCTCGTACATCACGGTGATCCGGTCGCAGACCTCGAACAGGTCCTGCAGCCGGTGGGTGATCAGGATGACGCCGACGCCCTGGGCGGCGACATCGCGGATCATCTTCAGCACCTGCCGGACCTCGGCGACGGCGAGGGCGGCGGTGGGTTCGTCCAGGATCAGCACGCGCGGGCGGAAGGACACCGCACGGGCGATCGCCACGGCCTGCCGCTGCCCTCCGGACAACTCGCCGATCTCCTGGTAGGTGGACTTCACCCGGACGTGCAGTTCGGAGAGGGTTTCGGCCGCTTGGGTGTGCATCGTCGCGCGGTCGATGAAGGGGCCTCTGCGCGGCTCACGGCCGAGGAACAGATTGCTGGCCACATCGAGGGTGTCGCACAGCGCCAGGTCTTGATAGACGATGCCGACCCGCTCGCGGCGGGCGTCGGCGGGGCTGGTGAAGCGGACGTCGCGGCCGTCGATGGAGATCTGCCCGCTGTCGTGCTGGACCGCACCGGCCAGGACCTTCATCAGGGTCGACTTCCCGGCGCCGTTGTCGCCGACCAGGCCGAGCACCTCACCCGGGGCCAGGGTCAGGTCGACGCCGCGCAGCGAGCGGACGGCGCCGAACGATTTGGTGATTCCTCGCAGGGAGACCAGAGCGCTCTCGCCCATCACTTCTCCAGGTAGTAGAGGTAGTCCTTGACGTTGTCCGGGGTCACCAGCTGGGTGGGAACGGGTACCTGCCGGCGGGTGGTGCGGCCGCAGGCCAGGTCGATCGCGGAGTTCATGGCCTCGTAGCCGAACCGGAAGGTGTTCTGCTGCAGCACACCGGTGATCCAGCCGGCCCGCAGCCCGTCGACGGCCTGGCTGGACAGGTCCCATCCGACGACCTTGAGGTCCTTGGTGCGGTGTTGGCTGACCACGGCGGCGGCCAGGCCGATCAGGGCGGGTTCGCCGGTGGCGTAGGCGTACTTCAGACCGGGGTCGCGGGTGAGCAGGTTCTCGGCGGCGGTCTGGGCGTTCTCCTGGATGTTGCGGCCGTCGACCACGTTCTGGATCTTCATGCCCTTGGCGGTGACGGCATCGGCGAACCCCTTCTGCCGCTCGTTCTGGATGGTGCTGTTGAGCGCGCCGACGACGCCGATCCCACCGCGGTTCCCGGCCGTCTTCAGCAGGGCCTCGCCGATCCGCCGGCCGCCTTCCGCGTTGCCGACGCCGACCTGGGTGGAGACCGCGGGGTCGTCGACGGTGGCGTCCACGGCCACGACCGGCACGCCCGCCGCCTTGGCCCGGCGGATGGCGGGCTTGATGCCCTCGGTGTCGACGGCGTCCACGATGATGGCGTCGTAGTGGTTGGCCACCAGGTCGTCGATCGCGTTGGACTGGGTGGCGGAGTCGTCGTTGCCGTTGACGATCTGGGTCTTCACCCCGGCCTTGCGGGCCACGGTCCGGGCGCCGGAGTTGATCTGGTTGAAGAACAGCGCCTGGAGGTTGATGGGCACGATGCCGATCTTCGGAGCGTGGCCGCGGACGGTACAGGAGCGGGCGACCTCCGCGGGCGGCGGCGGGCCCTGCTCGGAGGCCTTCTTCTCGGCCGCGATCTCACGGCGGGCCTGGGTGTCGCAGCCGACGGTCGTCAGCAGCAGGCCCAGCGCGACCACGGCGGTCACTTTCTGGCGCATCTGCTCTCCTTGTCCTCCTGGGGGCGGGTCGGCTCGAGGGCTCCGGGCTGTGGGGTTGCGGGATCCGGAGTTCCGGGACCCCGGGTTTCGGTCTCCGTGGCTTCGGCCTCCGGGGCCCCGGACGTGGGATGGGCCGCGAGCCAGGAGTCGATGGCCCGCCGGTCGGGCAGCCCGTCACGGGCGCCGGGCCGGGTACAGGACAGTCCCGCGGCGACGGCGGCGAAGCGCGCCGCCTCCAGCGCGGACCGGCCCCGGTCGAGTTCGGCGCAGTACGCACCGGTGAAGCAGTCCCCGGCGCCGGTGGCGTCGACCGTGTCCACCTCGATCGCCCTGCCGTCGTGGCGTTCACCGGCCGGGGTCAGCAGGGTCCAGCCCCGCGCACCGTCGGTCACGACCAGATGGACGTCGTGCTCGGCGGCGGCCCGGGCCAGGGCGGCCTCCCCGCCCAGCAGCGCGACGGCCAGCGGCCGGCCGACGACGGCGTGATCGGCCGCGGACAGCGCGGCGCGCAGTGCCTCCGCCCGGTCGCAGCCGTCGAGGTCCACCACCAGGCCCGGTCCCGGCACCCCGGGCGGGGCGTCCGCGGCGGCCTCGGCCAGCGCGGCGGCGGCCCCGGGGAAGCGGTAGCCGTCGAGGTAGAGCCAGTCCGCCCCGGCCTCGCACGCGGCCCGTACCGTACGGGTGATGTGCCGGGCGTCCAACTCGTCGTCCTGGCTGATGACGGCGCGTTCGCCGTCCGGGGTGAGCAGTACGACGGCGGTGGTGAGGGTGCCGGTGCGGGCGGTCCAGTCGGTGCGGACCCCGTCGGCGGCGAGCGCGGCGAGGAACGCCGTGCTCCGCGGCTCCGGTCCGACCACACCGGCGAACCACGCGTCGGCGCCCGTCCGGGCCGCGGCCGCCGAGGCGTTGGCGGCCATCCCGCCGTGGCCGTGGCGGATGGCGGTCGCCTGCACGCGGTCACCGGGCGCGGGCAGCACCGGCACACCGACGGTCAGGTCGATGTTGGCGTACCCGCAGAAGACGATCACGGGAGCTCCACTCCGGCCTTGGCCGCCGCGGTGGTCAGCTCGCGGACCTTCGCCCGGTCGACCCGGCCCCACCAGCGGCCGTTGTCCTTCACCGAGGACGCGACGATCACCCCGTCGCAGGCGGGCAGCAGGCCGCCGATGTTGCCCGCGGTGATACCGGAGCCGATCACCACCGGCAGGGTGGTGTGGGCGGAGATGCCCTCGACCTCCTCCAGCGAGGCGGCGTCCCCGGTCCGGGAGCCGGTGGCGATCAGCACATCGGCGCCGAAGAACTCGGCGTCCTCGGTCTGTTCGGCCAGTGTGCGGTCGGCGACGATGGCGTGCGAACCGTGCTTGACGTGCACATCGGCGAAGACCTTGACCGGACCGGCACCGATCCGGCTGCGATAGCGGCTGGCGTGCGCCGACTGGCCCTCGATGATGCCTTCGTTGGCGACATAGGCATTGGCCCACTGGTTGACCCGTACGAAGCCGCCGCCGCCGGACCAGGCGGATGCGATGGCGCACTCGGCGGCGTTGGACAGCACGCTGACCCCGAGCCTGCCACCGGCCCCCGCCAGCACGGCGTGCCGCACCCGGTCGGTCACCACGGCCATCGCCGCCGATGTCTCATAACCGTGTTCGCCCGGTTTGAGGAACGGGATGTCCCAGTGGTTCTCCACGATCAGCCCGTGGCAGCCGCCCTCCAGATAGGCCCGCGCCTCCTCGGCCGCGAAGGCGCAGATCTCGTCCAGCGGGGCGCCCTCGTAATGCGGACTCCCGGGCAGCGGCGGCAGGTGCACCACGCCGATGACGACCTTCGGGGTGCCGAACAGCTCCTTGACCGCGTTCGGCCTGGACGGGAACACCCCGAGGCCGCTCGTGCTCCCGGATGTCGTCATCGCGCCACCTCAATGCAATCGATTACAGCTGAGTTGCGGAGGACGGTAGGCAGGGGTCAGCTGCCGTGTCAAGGCTCTATGCTGATCCAACGCATGAGGTCACATCGGTGTTGGAGCCATGTGATCGCCATGTGACCGCCATGTTTCCCGGCAGGAAGGTAATCGATTGCAACGGGTCACGATCGCTCAGGTAGCCGAGCGGGCCGGTGTCTCCACCGCAACCGTGTCGCGGGTGCTCTCCCGCCGGGGCCAGGTCTCGGCCGCGGTCGAGCGCAAGGTCCGCCGCGCCGCCGACGACCTGGGCTACCAGGTCAATGTCATCGCCAGGGCACTGCGCAACAGCCGCACCGACACCGTGGGGATGGTCGTGCCCAGCATCACCAACCCGTTCTTCACCTCCCTGGTGGAGAGCGTGGAACACGCCCTGGGCAAGGAGGGCAAGGAGCTGTTCCTGTGCGACGCGCGCTCCGACCCGCGGATCGAGGCGCGTCGGCTGGCCTCGCTCGCCGCGCGCAACGTCGACGGCATCATCGTCAGCCCGAGCCACGGCGTCGACAGCCGACCGGCCGTGCAGCAGACCGCGGACCGGCTGCCGCTCGTCCAGCTCGACCGGTTCGTCGACGGCACCACCACCGACTGGGTGGGCGTCGATGACGTGGCCGCGATGCGGCAGGTCATGGACCACCTCCACGACGGCGGGGCGCGGTCGGCGGCGTTCATCGGCTCGCTGATGACCCACTCCTCCACGGAGCAGCGGTTCGCCGGGTTCCGGCGGCGCGCCGAGGAGCTGAACATCGAGGTGAAGCCCGACCAGGTGCTGCTCGGGGACTACAGCGTGGAGTGGGGCGAGACCGCCGTGGCCCGGCTGATCGCGGAGGACGCCCTGCCGGACGCGCTCGTCTGCGCCGATGACCTGATCGCGCTCGGGGCCACCCGCGCCTGCCGGGCCCGCGGTTTCGCGGTGCCCCGGCAGGTGCAGGTGACCGGCTACGACGACATCGAGTTCTCCCGGCTCGCCGAACCCGCCCTGACCACGGTCCATCAGCCCCGCGACCGGATCGCCGCGGAGGCGGTACGGCTGCTGGCCGCGGCGAGCCTGGCCAAGGACGCCGAACGCGGTCCGCACGCCCGTATCTCCCTCGTGCCCACCCTGGTGGTGCGCGACAGCACTCGGGCCGCGCAAGCGCCCCGGACCCCATATGACGGCGACTCACCACGACCCCAGGAGGCCCCGACGGATGACGCGCGACCCCAGGAGGACCCCGATGGATGACGCCGACACCTGGCGCGGTGCGACGGACCTCGCCCGGCGGCTGGTGCGGACCGACACCCGGGGCGGCCGGGAGGCCCCGGCCGCCGCACTGGTGGCGGACCGGCTGGACGGCGCCGGGTTCGACGTCCGGGTCGAGGAGCCGGTGCCCGGCCGGGCCAATGTCATCGCCCGGTTCGGGCCCGCGGCACCACGGGTGCCGGTCACCTTCACCGGACACCTGGACACCGTGCCCGCCGACCCGTCGGACTGGTCGTTCGATCCGATGGGCGGGGAGCTGCGCGACGGCCGGCTGCTCGGCCGCGGCAGCAGCGATATGAAAGCGGGCGTGGCCTGCCAGGTCGAGGCGGCGGTCCGGGCCGCCAGGGAAAGCCCGCGGGACACCGCCGTACAGCTGGTCTTCACCTTCGGCGAGGAGACCGGCTGCCACGGGGCCGAGGAGATCGACGCGGCGTCGCTCACCCCCACCGACCTGCTCATCGTGGCCGAGCCGACCGGCAACCGGACCGTACTCGGCCACAAGGGCGTGCTGTGGCTCGCCGCGACGGCCCGTGGGGTCTCCGCGCACGGCTCCCGCCCGGAGCTCGGCCGCAACGCGATCGCCGCACTCGCCGCCGCGGCGACCAGGATCCACGGGCACGAAGACTGGCCGGTGAGCCCGACCCACGGCCCGGCCACGGTCAACATCGGCACCTTCCACGCGGGCGAGCAGCCCAACCTGGTGCCTGACCGCGCAGAGATGCGGCTGGACGTGCGCACCGTTCCCGGCTTCGGACGGGACGAGGCCATCGCGGAGATCGCCCGGCTGTGCGGCGACGGCATCGCCCTCGAACCGCTGCTTGACCTGCCCGGCGTCGCCACCGACCCGTCGGCCGCCGCCACCGCCCGGGAGCTCCTGGCCCCCGGCTCCTCGGCCCGCCCGGCCGAGTACGCGACCTACTTCACCGACGCCTCGGTGCTGACCGGCCGCCTCGGCGATCCGGCGGTGGTGGTGTACGGACCGGGCGATCCGGACCAGGCCCATGTCACCGACGAATCCTGCTCGCTGGCCGCCATGGCCGAGTCCGCGGAGGCGATGCACCGGCTGCTGCGGGGCTGGTAGCCCGCCGAGCGCGGTGCCGCCCCGGGCCCAATGCTCGGTGTCGGTTGCTACCCCAGGTCGAAGGTGTTGGGGAGCCCCAGCCGGTAGCGCACCTCATCGACCCGCTTGAGGGGCTCCATCTCCGGCGGCCGGAACAACTCCCAGATGTGACACCGCTCGGCGTCCGAATCCTCCGCGTCCAGGAGCGCGTTGACGGCGCGGCGCGCGGATTCGTTGGCGCCCTCCATGGTCGCCAGGTCCACGTCCGTACGGACGTAGTCGCCCGCGAGGAAGAGGTTCGGCACCGCCGTCCTCGCCGACGGGCGGTGGTAGAGGGTGCCGGTGGGATGGATGAGGAGCTGTTCGCGGTTCTGCGGATCGGGGCCGCCGAGGCCCGTCACCGCCGGGTCCATGAACCATCCCAGACGGTCCTCGTCCCGGAGCGTCGTCTTGCCGGAGTCGTTCAGCCCGTCCTTCAGCTGGGCCCACAGTTCGGCGACGATCTCGTCTTTGGTGCACTCACGGGCCGTCCTGCCGTACAGGACGCCGGGCTTGTCCCACTCGGAGATGATCGCGGACAGGCACTCGTTGGCCTGCCCGTCTCCGTAGTCGCGCGAGAAGTCCCGTACGTCCCAGAACTGCGTCTGGCCGATTCCGGTGACCGCCCAGGGGGAGTCGAGGCAGTTGATGTGGCCGTGCACAACGGGGGTGGGCGTGCGCAGGTAGAACATCACGCCGGTCATCCAGTCCGTCTTCAGCGCATCGCACCGCCCGAGCTGCGGGTCGGCGGCGCGCAGGGCCGGGCCCCAGGTCATGCGCGCGTGTTCGACCGGGAGGGCGGAGACGTAGTGGTCGGCGGTGATGGTGCGCTGCCGGCCGCCGTCGCGCGCGGCCACCCGTACGCCGGTCACCCGGCCGCCGTCGTACACCACCTCCCGGACCTCGGTGCCGAGCACGAACTCGACGCCCAGGGAGCGCAGATACCTCTCCCAGGGGTCGATCCACGCCTCGCTGGTCGGGGCGTTCAGCACCCGGTCGATGTCGGCGTCGCCGTCCATCCCGCGGCCGAGCAGGCCCCACAGGAGCAGGGCCTCGATGATGACGCGGCCGACGGTGCGGGTGGAGGCGATCTCGGCGCGGGTGGCGACGAGGTTGCGGGTCTGGCCGATGCCGAGGAGCACCTGGTACTCGCGGCTCATCTCGCCGGCCCGGATGAAGTCCCACCATGCCACCTTCTCCCACTGGCCCTCGCGGCGGGCGTCGCAGCTGGTGAGGTGGACCAGGAGGCGGTCGGCGAAGTAGACGGCCTCGTTGGCGGGCAGGTGAGTGGCGAGGTCCAGTACCGACAGGATCTGGTCGCGGATCCAGGACGGGGTGAGGTCACCTGGGGCGGGCGGCGTGGTGGCCCGGCGGAGTGGGAAGTGCAGGTCCGGGCGGCCCGAGGCGTGTGCGAACAACGCCTCCGTACCGCTGCGGAGGTTGCCGTGGACGCCGTTCGCGTTGCCGGGGAAGGGGATACGGCGCATGGTGTCCGGCAGATTCCGGTAGAAGCCGGGGAAGAAGCGGAAGCCGTGCTCGCCGGGGAGCGGCTTGCGGCCGCCCGTTCCGGTCCCGGGGACGTCCATGGAGCGGGCCTTGCCGCCGAGGGCGTCGTAGTACTCGTAGACCGTGACCTCGTAGCCGCGTTCGGCGAGTTCGTGGGCGGCGCTGAGGCCGGAGACACCGCCGCCGAGGACGGCGACGCGCTTGCCGGGGGCGGCCGCGGCCGTGCTGCTGCCGGTTACCAACGCACCGAACGTTCCCCCGCCGACGACTCCGGCGACGGCGCCTCCCGTCGCCGTCAGGAAGCGTCTGCGGCTGTGATCGTCGTGCCCCTGGGGCTGCTGGGCGTTGTCCATTGCCATGGACACCGGAGGGTAGAGAGGGGCTTGGGAAGCGGGAAGCCCTACGCCCCGTCACCCACAGCATCCTCACAAACGCAGGGAGGCACGATGCCGAGCTGGCCGGGTGACGGACCTCTTGGCCGAGTACTCCTAGACGTCGAGCACGATGTCCGTGACCGGCGTCGCCTGGCAGGTCAGGACGTGATCGCCGGGCAGGTCGTCGGGCGGGGCCACCAGGTGGGCGACCTCACCGTTCAGGACGGTGACGGCGCAGCTCTCGCACTGGCCCAGGCGGCATCCACTCGGCATCGTCAGGCCCGCCTTCTCGCCGAGTTCGAGCAGCGTACCGTCTGCCCGGGTCCAGGTCAGTTCGCGGTCCGAGCGGACGAAGCGTACGGTCGCGCTGGCATCCGCCGGGATGTCGACGTTTCGCACAGCGGGCTGGAATCGCTCGGCGAAGATGTCGAACTTCGGGACTCCGCGAGCCGTCAGCCCGGCGGTCACGGCGTCGATCATCGCCTGGGGACCGCAGAGGTAGAAGCGGGCGCGTCGGCGGATCAGCTCCTCGTCGATGTGCTCGGCGGCGACTCGGCCGAAGGCCGAGTAGTGCACGCCGATCACGTCCCCGGTATCCGGGCGGCTGTAGTGGTCGATCACGGTCAGCCGCGGGACGGCCCTGTCGAGCTTCCGCAACCGGTCCGCGAAGGGGTGGGTCCTGCGGTTGCGGTTGCCGTAGTGCAGGACCACTTCGGGGACCGAGCCTCCGGCGGACGCCAGTGTCTCGAGGTAGCTGAGGAAGGGGGTGATACCGACACCGGCCGCGAGCAGCACCACCGGTTGGTCGTGGTCGACCGGGATCGCGAACAGGCCGGACGGCGCGGTCATCAACACCCGGGTTCCGGCGGTGAAGTCGCGGTGCACGGTCGGGGAGAACGTGCCGCCGTCGATCCGCCGGACCGCGAGCCGATACGTTCCGAGCCCGTCGCTCCGCGCCGCGCCGGTCAGCGAGTACGCCCGGGTGGTGCCAGGGGCGCCGGACTCGGCGAGGGTGATGTGCTGGCCGGGCCGGAACTCCGGCAGCGGGCCGCCGCCGACCGGGCGGAGCAGCAGCTCCCGGATGTCTTCGGTCACGTCGTCGGCCGACTCCACGACGAACTCGCGCTGCCCGGACCATGTTTCGGTCGGTATCCGGCGGACGTCACAGGGTGTGGAGCGCAGCGGTACCGAGCCGCTGATCGGGTCGTGCGAGGTGTCGTCGATGAGCAGGTTGTAGTTGCGTTCGCCGTCGGCCAGCGGGTCCGATCCGGGTAGTGCGAGGTCGGGAGCGCTCTGCCACCACCCGTACTCGGCGACCACCGTATCGGGGTGCAGGCCGGGGTCGATCCGGGCACGCATCCGCACGGCGGCGTTGCGCGTCGTGATCTCCACCAGGTCACCCTCGGTGATGTCCCGGTCCGCGGCGGCCCGTTCGCCGATGTCGACGAGGGGTTCGGGGGAGCGCTTGCGCAGTGACGACAGCCCGCGATGCTGGCTGTGGCAGAAGTAGCCGTTCTTGGCGCAGCTCAGGGTGAGTGGCAAGTCGGGCTCGGTGGGTGGTCCGGCGGATTCGGGCAGCGGGGAGTAGCCGTGGTCGAGCAGCCGCTGTGAGTACAGCTCCACCCGCCGGGTTGGCGTGGCGAATCCGGTGACCTGCCCGTCGGGCGTGGTCTCGGCGTACTTGCGGTACCGCATCGTCAGCGGCACGTCCATGCCGCCGGGGGCCGCGCGGAGCTCGTCCACGGTGAGGCCGATCGGCTCGAGCTGGTGGTTCCACGCCGCCTGGATGTCACCGCCGAAGAAGTCATCTCCGAGCCCCAGGCGGTTGGCGAGGTCGAAGACGATGTCGAGGTCGGAGCGGGACTCGCCGAGCGGGTCGAGCATGCGGGGCCGTAGCTGTACGCGCTGTTGGGCACGGTGCGAGACCTCGAAGCCCGCCCGCAGCCCTTCTCGCTCCCAGGGAGTGTTGGCGGGCAGGAGGATGTCGGCGAACCGCGCTGTGGGGTTCTCGAACAGGTCGATGTGTACGCCGAATTCGAGCCGCCGCAGGGCCTCGGCCGTGCGCACCGGATCGGGCTGGGACAGCAGCAGGTTCCCGCCGAAGGAGACCAGGGCCCGCACCCGGTACGGATCCCCGTCGATGATCGACCTGCACAGGGCCCGTGCGGTGACCCAGCCGGATGCCGGGGGGCCGAGGGGGTGCTCATCGAGGCCCAGTGCCTTCGCCACCTGCTCGGGCGCCGGCGGCAGGGCCATCTTGGTGAGTGATTGCTGCGGCAGGACGACGTTCCCACCGGGTGCGTCGTAGCACCCGGTGAGCGCGTACAGGGTGGCGATGGCGCGTTCGGTCTGTGTCGCGTCGGCGTGCTGGCCGACGCCGGTCCAGGTTGCGTAGCTGACCGAGCGTGCGCCCGCCAGGTCGTCGGCGAACGCGATGAGCGTGTCGGGCTCCACCCCCGTCACCGACGCCGTGCGCTGGAGCGGCCAGGCCGCCACGGCGTCGAGATAGCGCTGGAACGCCGGCCGGCAGGTGATCGTGCCGGTGCGAGTGCGGACCCGGTAGGTGCCGCGCAGAGCGAATCGCCGCGGGGCGGCGGCGGCCCGGGCGGTGTCGTAGGGCTGGGGCCCACGGCCGTGCTCGTCCCACACCACGTGGCCGACACCGCCGGGGGTCAGCTCGTCCGCCCGCAGGAAGTGGCCGTCGTCCTCACGCACCAGCAGCGGTCCGTTGGTCCAGGCACGCAGGAACTCCTGGTCGCCGCCGTGGCGGCGGAGAACCAGGTCGGCCAGTCCGAGTGCCAGGGCGCCGTCGGTGCCGGGCCGTACTCGCAGCCAGTGGTCGGCCTGCGTCGCACCCGCCGAGCGGCGCGGGTCGATGACGGCCAGGCGGGTGCCCCGCGCCCGTGCCTCGGCCAGGGCAGCCGACCGGGCCAGCCAGGTCTTGGCCGGGTTGTGTCCCCACAGCACCGTGAGATCGGTGTTGGCGAAGTCCGGTGTCGGTTGCGCGCTGCCGAAGGTGAAGGCGTGCGCGAAGTCCTTGTGCCAGTTGCAGATCTCGGTCGCGTAGCAGATGTTGGGACTGCCGTAGAGGTGGATGAACCGCTCCACCCAGTCGATGGCGTCGCTCATCGGGGTACCGCTGGGTGAGGTCACCGAAAAGGCGACGGACTCCGGTCCGGTGGTGTCCCGGAACTCCGCCAGCCGGTCGGTGATTTCCGCCATCGCCTCTTCCCAGCTGATCTCCTTCCACCCCGGATCGGGGTCGGTTCGCGGCGTGGTGCGGCGCAGCGGCCGGATCAGCCGGGCCGGGCTGTGCACGAGCTCGGGCGCCGCCCGGCCCTTCGGGCACAGCGCGGTACCCGTGGGGTGGTCCGGGTCCGGACGCACACCGACCATCGCCCCGGATTCGATGGTGTAGATCGCGCCGCAGCGTGACTTGCAGAGGGTGCAGTAGCCACGTGCCTCGGTCATCGTCTCCGTCTCCACGTGGTACGGCGCCCCCTTGGTGATCGCTGCCGACGGTGCGGTGGACCGCGTTCGTCAACGGTAACGAGGGGGTCCGCGGTGGCGTCGTCCGGGTCTGGTGCTGGTCAGCGGGGTCGGGGCCGCATCAGCGGGTCGGAGTCTCAGTCGAGGAGCCTGACGAGGTCATCGACCACGCCTTGGTCGGTGAACTGTGCCAGCCACGTGGCGAACGGCGGGCCGAACGCACACATGGCCGCCTTGCCGATGGCCACTTCCTCGTCCTGGCCGGGCGCGGTCAGACCGAAGTTCCGCTCCAGCCACGTCAGGTACTGCTGGCGCGCGGGGAAGAGCTCGTCGAGGTCCTCGTCCTCGTAGGCGACGTCGCGTGCGACGGGGAGCAGCCGGAGGAGCTCCCGTAGGTTGCGCGCGTGGATCCAGACGTCGCCTTCGTAGCCGAGGAACACGACGGGCAGGTCGGCGAGGTCCGCCCGGTCATCGAGTCGCCACAGCGCGTAGCTCGAGCCGCTGCAGGTGGCGTGGGCGAAGGGGATCAGCTGCTCGAAGAACTCGGCGTGGCTGGGGTTCTTGGGGTCGTCCAGCCAGCCCTTGAGTTCGTTCTTGTCGTCGTAGTCGAGCAGTTCGAAGCCGTCCGCGTAGCTGTGCGTCCCGAACCGGTCGTCGAACTTCCGGAGGAGATTGAGCTCCGGGATGGGCGAGTACGGGTTGTCCATGAAGGCCACCGTGGCGGAGAGGCGGGGTCGTGTGACCGCATCGTATGGCCGACGGTGTGTGCGCGGGACTCGGATGCGGCAACGGCTCTGTTATTCCGCCTGTGGCACCTTCTCCACGACGGTGTCCTGCGGTTCCACCGGCTGCCCGTCCGCCGCCTGGATCCGCACGGGGCGCAAGGGGCGGCCGGTGCGGCGGTCCAGGAGGCGGGAGTGGTTCTCGCCGGGGGAGAAGCACTGGTCCTCGCCCCACTGGCGCAGGGCGACGATCACGGGGAACAGGGCGCGGCCCTTGTCGGTGAGGAGGTATTCGCGGTGGGACCCGCCGTCTGGGGCGGGTTCGCCGCGCAGCACTCCGGCCTGCTCCAGCGCGCGCAGCCGTGCGGCCAGGATGTTCTTGGCGATGCCGAGGCTGCGGTGGAACTCGCCGAAGCGGCGGCTGCCGTCGAAGGCGTCCCGCACGATCAGCAGCGACCACCAGTCCCCGATGGCGTTCACCGTCCGGGCGACGGGACAGGGGTCGGTGTCGAAACGGGTGCGGACGACCATCCGTGCTCCTTGTCCTCCGGTTCCCCGGACCCCTCCAGGGTTGGTTGCAACATGCTACCCCGTCCGGCTACCGTGGCGCGCCGGTAGCAAGATGCAACCGAGTGGGAGGTGTGTCGGTATGGCGGTCGAGCGCTCCGGTGCGGTCGGCGGGGGCGGCGGAACCGGCGGCGGCCAGGCGCCCGCCACGGCGGCGTCCGTGTCGGCGTCCGTGTCGGTGTCCGGGCCGGACGCATCGCCGCCCGCCGGGCTGGTGCCCCTGCTCGCCCTCGCCTGCGGCAGTTCCGTCGCCACGGTCTACTTCGCCCAGCCGCTGCTGGTGACTCTCGGCGAGCGGTTCGCGCTCGGCTCGGGGTTGCTCGGCGTGATCGTGGCCGTGACCCAAGTCGGTTATGCGGTGGGCCTGTTGACGCTGGTGCCGCTCGGTGACCTGCTTGACCGCCGACGGCTGGTCACCGGGCAGCTGGGGCTGCTGGCCCTGGCACTGCTGGTGGCCGGGCTGGCGCCGGATGTGGCGGTGCTGCTCGGTGCGCTTGCCGTGGTGGGGCTGCTCGCCGTTGTCGCCCAGACGATGGTCGCGGCGGCTGCCGCGGCGACCCCGCCCGCCCGGCGGGGCCGTGCGGTGGGGACGGTCACCGCCGGTATCGTCACCGGGATCCTGCTGGCCCGCGCCGCCGCCGGAGTCCTGGCCGACCTCGCCGGCTGGCGGGCGGTCTACCTGGGGTCCGCGGGCGCCACCGCCGTCCTCGCCGCGTCGCTACGGTGTGTGCTGCCGCCGGGCGCGCCGTCCGCCCGGATGCGCGAGGTGTCGTACGGGCGGCTGGTGGCCTCGACCGTCGCCCTGTTCGTCCGCCATCCGCTGCTGCGGATCCGGGGTGCGCTCGCCCTGCTGGTGTTCGCGGCCTTCAGCACGCTGTGGAGCGGCGTGGCGCAGCCCCTGAGCGGTCCGCCGTGGTCGCTGTCGCACACCGCGATCGGGGCGTTCGGGCTCGCCGGGGCGGCCGGGGCCATCGCCGCAGGAGTGGCCGGGCGCTGGAACGACCGGGGGCTCGCCGCGCGCACGACCGGTGTCGGCCTCGCCCTGCTGACGCTCTCCTGGCTCCCGATCGCCCTGACCGGGCAATCGCTGTGGGCACTGGCGATCGGCGCCGTCCTGCTGGACTTCGCCGTGCAGGCCGTCCACGTAACCAACCAGACGTTGATCCACGCCGTGCGGCCCGACGCGGGCAGCAGGATCATCGGCGGCTACATGGTCTTCTACTCGGCGGGCAGCGGCCTCGGCGCCCTCGGCTCCTCCCTGGCCTATGCGACGGCGGGCTGGCCGGCCGTGACCGTTCTCGGCGCGTCATTCAGCCTCGCCGCGCTGCTTGTGTGGGCGACGGCCCGCCGTACGGGGCTGTAGCGCCACGGCCGACGAGAAGTCACCACACCGCACCGTGGACGTCGCGGATGAACCGGCCAACCACGATCCCGACGCACAGGTCTTCGATCAGTGCGACATTGGTCTGGTGGCCGACTGGGGGAACACCGTCCGTGCCCTGACCCGTGCCGTCACTGAGAGGCGGCGCTGATGCTACTGCCCGTCAACGCGACCCTCGGCGTCGTCATGGCGGTACTCCTCGTCTCCGCGGTCGCCATAGCCACCCGGGCGAACTTCGGCGATGCCCGCGGCGCCCGGCGCTATGGCAGGGAGATCGCCATCGCCGGGGCACGCGCCGCGCTGCAACTCGCTGTGGTCTCCCTTGCCGTCGGCGTCGTCGTGCGATTCCTGCCGCTGACGTTCGGCTTCGTCGTCCTGATGCTGTCCGTAGCGGCGTGGACCGCGGGCCACCGCATCACCCCACACCCCAGCTGGCGTTGGGCGGCGGTACCGATCGCGTGTGGTGTGCTTCCCGTTCTCGCCGCGCTGCTGCTGACCGGATTGCTGCCGCCGAAAGGCATCGCCCTGATTCCGGTGGCGGGCATCCTCACCGGCGGTGCGCTCACGGCGACGGTCCTCGCCGGACGACGCTCCCTCGATGAGCTCACCGCCCGCAGGGGTGAGGTGGAGGCAGCCCTGGCCCTGGGTTTCCCGGACCGCGACGCCCGCCTGGAGATCGCCCGCCCCGCGGCCTCCGACGCGCTGATTCCCGGTCTCGACCAGACCCGCACGGTCGGACTGGTCACGCTCCCCGGCGCCTATGTCGGCATGCTGCTCGGCGGATCCTCACCCGTCGAGGCCGGGGCGGTCCAACTGTTCGTCCTCGTCGCACTGCTGGCCGTGGAGTCCATCGCGGTCTGGGCCACGTTGGAACTGGTCGCGCGGAGACGCATCGTGGGGACTCCTTCTTGAGCCACAGGGCTTTGGGCCTTGACTTCAACCCTGCTTTAAGTTCCAGAGTGATCCACATGAATACCGAAACCGCGGACATCAAAGCCATCGAACAGGTCGTTGCCGCCGTCGAGCGCACCCAGCGCGCCAAGGACGCAGAAGGTTTCCTCGCGCTGTTCCGCCCCGATGCCGTCTGGACGACCGCCCACGGCAAGGTCCTCATCGGCCTCGAGGCGATCGCCGACTTCACCCGCACCGTACTGCCCAACGCGAACTGGGACGGTGAGGTCACCTACGAAGCGGTGCACACGCAGTTCCTGCGGCCCGACGTGGCGGCCGTCAAGGTCCGCCAGGTCTACCACTCGGCAGAAGGCGACTCAGAAGGCGCTCCGCTCTACGTCATGACCAAGCAGGATGATGGGAGGTGGCTGCTGCACGCGGGCCAGAACACCGAAGTGCGGGCCGGTTAGGACATCGCCCCGGCGAACCGGTCGAACTGGGACGCCCGGATACCGGTCCACCTCGCCAGCCGGCTCTACGGGATCGACGGTGAGTGCGACCCGTCACGCTGGTTCGTCCCGTGGGAGTGGGACGACCCCGGCGAGGTGGCCGGCCGCGATGTGCTGGCCATCGGCGGGCAGCGGTTCGACGTCGTCTACACCGGCAAGGGCGCCCTGTGCTACCTCCCCGACCTGGACCGCTGGGCGCTCGTCCAGCAGCAGGCCGTCCCCGAGGTGTCGGTGGATGTGCTGGACCGGCTGCCCTGTCCGTACGGGCTGGTGCGCTACGGTGTCGCGCCCGGCCACGAGAAGATCAAGTCACTGCGGAACACCCTGCGCGCGGTCCTGGAGCACCCCGGGTCGACGGCGGCTGGCAAACTCACGCGACGACTGTCGGCGGGTGATGCGAGACTCAGCCCCATGAAGCCCAATGATCCCAAGGACGACCTGCACCGTTATCTCAATGCGGCCCGCGAAGCCATCATCTGGAAGGTGGATGGACTGTCCGAGTACGACATCCGCCGCCCCCTGACGCCGACAGGCACCAACCTTCTCGGCCTGGTCAAGCACCTCGCCAGCGTTGAGCTCGGATACTTCGGCCCGACCTTCGGCCGCCCGCACAACGAATCCCTCCCCTGGGACGAGGAGGACGCCGAGCCCAACTCGGACATGTGGGCCACCACCGATGAGTCACGCGAGGATGTTCTCGGCCTCTACCACCGCGCCCGGACGCACGCGGACGCGACGATCGCGGCGCTGCCGCTCGACGCGATGGGCCACGTCCCCTGGTGGGGCGACGGCGGAGACGTGACGCTTCAGCGGATCATGCTGCACATGACGGCCGAGACGAACCGCCACGCGGGCCACGTCGACATCGTCCGCGAGCTGATCGACGGCAAGGTCGGCCTGCGGGCGGACAACACCAACATGGATGGCGGCGACCAGGCGTGGTACCGGGATTACTGGAACCGGCTGGAGACGTCCGCGAAGGAGGCTCAGGCCATGCGGAGCTGAGGTCGTCCGGCGGACCGTGGCAGCTCGTGTCCCTCCCGTGCACCGCGAGCGCACACCGCACCCCGTTCCCTTGTGGCCGTTCGAACGATGTTCGATAATGGAGCCGTGCCGGAAGGGCGGACACCCCCGTGCTCGACCCGACTCCTCACCCCGGACACCTGGGAAGACTTCGCGGCCCTGGTGGAGCGGCACAACGGGGTGTGGGGCGGTTGCGCCCTCCCGCGGAGCTCCCCACCATCAAGAACCACGCCGCCTACGGCAGGGAGCTCGATCACCTCCCCGACTGGCGGATCGGCTGTATCTGAACCGCCTCCCGGCGCCGCGGGCAGGGGGTCGCCCGCGCCGCGGTCGCCGCGGCGCTGGAGGCGATCGCGGCGGCGGGCGGGGGAACGGTCGAGGCCTACCCGGAGCAGTCCGAGGGGCGGCCCGCGCAGCGCGGGGCCTACTTCCACACGGGGCCGGAGGGGCTGTACGCGGGCTTCGGCTTCGCCCGCCAACGTAAGATCGCCAAATGGCGGTGGGTCATGCGCCTCACCGTGCCCACCGGCCATCCCCAGGAGTGACAGCCCCAAGGAGTGACAGCCCGCCCCATGGTCCCGCCGGGAGGTCCGCTCATGTCCCGGCCGCCTCGTAGTGGGCCGCGGCGAGCACCAGGTCTTCCCAGGCCATCCCCACGCTCTTGAAGAAGCGCGGTCGGTCCGGGGCGATCTCGTGCCTGCCCGACACGACATCGGCCAGGCCCACCAGCTCGCCGGGATCCACGGCGCCCGACTGGATCGCCTGGACCACATCGCCGGCCTCGCGAAGTGCGGCCGAGACCGCTTCGACGATCACTGTGGAGCGGGCGACCGCCGTTTCGTCCACCTCTCGGGCGTCGGGCTCGTGCGAGCCGACGGCCACGACGGTCGCCGAAGCCGGCAGCAGGGCGCCGTCGAACAACGGGGTGCGTGCCGTGGTGCAGCACGCGACGATGTCCGCGTCCGCGATGTCGTCCGCGGTGCCTGCCCGCGCCCCGACCTCGGCCGCGAAAGCGCGGGTGCGGTCGGCGTTCCGGCCGATGACGACGACGTCCCGGATCGGCCGGATGCAGCTCAGGGCCTCCAGATGGGACCGGGCCTGCGGCCCTGTTCCGAACAGGACAAGCCGGCTCGCGTCCGGCCCGGCCAGTGCGTCGGCGGCCACCGCCGACACGGCCGCGGTGCGTACGGAGGTGAGGGCGATCCCGTCCAGCAGGGCCAGCGGTGTGAGGGTTTCGCCGTCCAGGAGCAGATAGTTGCCCTGAATGCGGGGGAGGCCACGGGCCGCGTTGCCCGGTGCCGCGGTCACCACCTTCACTCCGGCGTAACTGCCCCAGTGCGCGGGCATGAGCAGGAGCTGGCCCTGTGGCACCGGGACGACGGAGCGCGGCGACCCCGCCTCCGGGTTCAGCCCGTCGAGCAGGCTCTTGCGCAGGACGTCGATGGCGGCCGCCATGGGCGGGGCGCCTTCCAGAACGGGAATCACAGGTAGAAGCCCTCCGGGAACGGATCCTCCGGGTCGAGGAAGAACTGAAGTGGTTCCGGTCAACCACGCACCACCAGCGATCGTAGTGATGACCGCCGGGGGCGGGGCAACGGCCGTCGTGTCCACCGGGACGCCCTCGAACCGGGTGGCGGGGGTACCGCGCCTCAACCGGCCTCGCTCGCGCGCTCATGCCTGCTGGTGATCGCGTCGTAGGTCGCGGTGAGGGAGACGGTGACCGCTTCGGGCGCACGCTGCGCGACCCTGAGGAACAGGATGTCCACCACGGTCAGTTGGGCCATCCGACTGGCCATCGCGCCGGAGCGGAACCGGGTCTCTCGTGACGTGGTCGTCAGGACGGAGTCCGCCGCCTTCGCCAGGGGGGCATCGGGGAAGTTGGTCACGGCGACGGTGTGGGCCCCCGCCGCCGAGGCCGTTCGCAGGGCGGCGAGCGTTTCCGAGGTGCGTCCGGAATGGGAGAACCCGATGGCGACGCTGCCCGGGCGGAGCACCGCGGCACTGGTGATGCCGAGGTGTGAATCAATCCAGCAGTTGGCCTGGTAGCCGATGCGGCGGAGTTTCTGCATCAGGTCTTGTCCGGCCAGGGTGCTCGATCCGGAGCCGTAGATGTCGATCACGGGTGCCTGGACGACGGCGTCCACCACCCGGTCGAGTTCCACCACGTCCAGCGCGTTGGCCGTCTCCTCGATCGCCCTGGTCTCGTGGTAGGCGAGCTTGCGCGCCACGTCGCGGGCGCCGTCGTCGGGTTCGATGTCGGCGTCCTCGACGCCGAAGCTGAGGCGCCTGCCCTGCTCGTCGGCGGCGGCGCGGGCGAGAGCTATGCGGAACGCCGGGTATCCGGGATAGTCCAGCGTGCGACACAGCCGGATGACGCTGGCCGGCGAGGTCGCACACCGCTCGGCGAGGGTGGTGATGGTCATCTCCGCTGCAGTGGCCGGGGATGCCAATGTAAGCTCCGCGATGCGGCGTTCGGCTGGGCGTAGCCCGGGCAAGGCCTGGCGTAGCCGCATCGTCACATCATCGACCATCTCTGGATCTCCCTTGTTCCATGCCCTGTACTGGCCTGCGGCCAGGGTCAGCTGGGCCTCACGGGCAGGGGGCTGGCCGAGACATCGTCCGGCGAACTATCCATATCTTCCCACGTCGTGGCTTCCGCGCTGTTCACTGGCGGACGGCGAGGAGGGCAATGGAAAGAAGTTACACGACCGATAATGCACGTGGAAGTTTTTGTGTCTAGTCTGCTCGCCAATGCCGGAAGCAGCGGGCACATCCCAGATGCTGGTCCGCATCCCCAGGAGGAAGCACATGCCTACACGACACCGCCGCACGACCAGGCACCTGATAGCCGCTGGCACCGTAGTAACCACCGTGGTCACCGCGACCGCGTGTTCCGGTACCTCCGGCTCCTCCAAGGGCGCTGACGGGCCCCTGGTGTTCGGCATCAGCGCGGACGCCAGCCAGCTGCTGCCCTGGACGGCCACCGCCATTCAGTCACAGCAAGTGCTCGGCCAGGTGTACAGCTCGCTGCTGGAGCAGGACAACCATCTCCTCCCGGGCGCCGGCCTCGCGGATATGCCCGACGTTTCGAAGGACGGCAAGACATACACGTTCACCCTGAGGTCCGGGCTTACTTTCACCGATGGATCGACCCTTGACTCCAGCGATGTGAAATACAGCATCGACAAGGTCCTCGACCCCGCGACCAAGGCGGTGGCAAGGACCTCGCTGTCCGCGGTGAAGAGCGTGAGCGCCCCTGACGCACACCGGATCGTGATCAAGCTGAAGAAGCCGGATGCCTCGCTGCTCGCCGCGCTGAGCAGCGTCAACACCGCGATCCTGCCTTCCAACAAGCCGCTGGCGAGCCTCAAGAAGAAGCCCCTCGGCTCCGGCCCCTACGCCTACAAGAGCCGCAAGCCCAACCAGTCCATCAGCCTGGTGCGCAACCCCCACTTCTACCGCTCGCGCCCCGGACTCAGCGCTCTGGAGTTCCGCGTCATCGAGGACCAGAATTCGATGGTCTCGGCACTGCGCTCGGGCGCCGTCGACATGGCGATCTTCGATGACTATGTCACCACCAAGACCGCCAAGTCCGACAACGTCACCATCCAGACGGTCGACCAGCTGAACTACCACGCGCTGCAGATGCGCCCCGACTCCAGCACGTTCCAGAACACGGACGTGCGGCTCGCCATCCAGTGCGCCATCGACCGCAAGCAGGTGGTCAAGACGGCCGCCCTCGGACAGGGCGATGTCGTGGGCCCCATCACCTCACCCGGCTACGCCTCCGACCCCGACGCACGCCCCTGCCCGTCCCGTGACCTCAAGGCCGCCAAGAAGCACCTCGCCGCCGCCGGCAAGTCCGACGGGTTCACCTTCACCGCGATCGTTCCGCAGGGACTCTATTCCAGCGCGTCCGACGAGGCACAGAACATCCAGTCCCAGCTCGCCAGCGCCGGGATCACGATGAAGATCGAGACGCTGGACTCCAGCGCCTACGTCGACCGCTGGCTGGCCGGCAAGTTCGACGCCGCGATCGCTCTCAACGGCGCGGGCGCCGACCCGGCCACGACGTACACCCGCTACTTCACCAGCAGCGGGAACTTCAACAAGGTCGCCGGCTACCACTCGGAGAACCTGGACAAGCTCTTCGCCGACGGCATCGCGACCACCGACATCTCCGAGCGCCGGGAGGTCTACCAGAAGATCTCGCGCGAACTCGAGGACAAGGCGGCGTGGGTCTGGCTGTACAGCGGCCGTCAGTACATCGCCACCAACACCCGGGTGCACGGCTTCCAGCCGGTCACTGACGGAAGCCTGCAGAGCCTGTGGGAGACGACGCTCGCATGAAGTCCACGCTCATCCATCTCGGGGGACACCCGGTGACACGCCGACTGGGTGAGGCCCTCCTCACCCTGCTGGGCGTGTCGGTTCTGACCTTCACACTGCTCCGTGTCCTGCCCGGCGACCAGATCACCTCCTCCTACGGTATCGACGCCGGTGACCTCACCAAGTCCCAGCTCGCCCAGCTCCACGCCTACTACGGACTGGACAAGCCGCTGCCCGAGCAGTTCCTGTCCTGGCTCCATGGGGTCTTCACCGGCAACCTCGGCTACTCCTCCAACGCGGGCCAGAGCGTCGCGGACATGACCGCCGACGCCCTGCCCGTCACCTTGGAGCTCGCCGTTCTCGCGATCGTGCTGGCCCTGGTGATCGGCATTCCCGGCGGCATGATCGCAGCCTCCAGGCCCGGTGCCCTGCGCGACGGTGTGGCCCAGACCGCGAGCCTGCTCGTGCTGTCCGCGCCCGTCTTCCTCACCGGAACCGTCCTCGCCAGCATCCTCGCCAATTCCTTCGGCTGGAATCCCAACGGCCAGACGTTCGCGCCCCTGACCGAGGACCCACTGATGAACATCCAGCAGATGGTGTTGCCCGCGCTGGTCCTCGGCGTGAGCATCGCCTCACCGATCATGCAGACGACGAGGACGGCGATCCTCGACATCCGGGGTGAGGACTTCATCCGAACGGCCCGGGCCAAGGGTGTTCCCGAACACGCCCTCCACGTGCGGCACGTGCTGCGCAACGCCCTGATTCCCATCGTCACCATGAGCGGTCTGCAGTTCGGGTTCCTGCTCGGCGGAGCCGTCGTGGCGGAGCAGATCTTCTCCCTGCCGGGAATCGGGCGGCAGGTGCTGCTCGGCATGGGACAGAAGGAGTACTCCGTGGTCCAGAGCACGGTATTGGTCATCGCGGTGCTGTTCGTCCTGGTCAACCTGGTGACCGACCTCGTCTACCGCATGGTCGACCCGAGGGTGTGGTCGCGATGAGCACTCTCATGGAATCCGTCGCCCCCGCCCCACCGGCGCGCCGCGAATCCCTGCTGCGCGCACTCCTGCGCAACCGGTCCGGGCTGATCGGCACCGTGCTGACCCTGCTCGTGGTCATCGTCGCCGTCGCGGGGATACTGGGCGCGCTGCCGTACGACCCAGCCGCCCAGGACGTCGAGGCCGCCCTGCAGTCCCCCAGCGGTGCCCACTGGTTCGGCACCGACCAGTTCGGCCGCGACGTCCTCTCCCGGGTCGCCTCCGGACTGGGCAGCTCCCTCCTCGTGGCCAGCGTCTCCGTCGCCCTCTCCGGAAGCCTCGGCGTCGTCCTCGGCATCCTCGCCGGCTACTTCGGAGGGGTATTGGACCGGGCGATCGGCGTGCTGACCAATGTCCTGTTCGCGTTCCCGTCGCTGCTGCTGGCGCTCACCCTGGCCGCGACCCTGGACCGAAGCTGGCGAACGGTCGCCCTCGCCATCGCCGTGGTGTACCTGCCGATCTTCGTACGCGTCGCACGGGGCCCCGTGCTGACCCTGCGCAGCGCGGATTACGTCATCGCCGCCACTGCCACCGGACAACGGCGACTGGCCACCCTGTTCACGCACATCCTGCCCAACATCCGCGGGATCATCTTGGTTCAGGTCACCCTCACGCTGTCCTGGGCCGTACTGACCGAAGCCTCTCTCAGCTTCCTCGGCTTCGGCACTCCGCCGCCCGCCGCGTCGCTCGGCGTGATGGTCTACGACGCCCGCGCCCTCTCCAGCGTCGCGCCCTGGCTGCTGAGCGGGCCCGGTATCGCGCTCATCGTGTTCGTCATCGGACTCAACATGTTCGGTGCCGGCCTGCGCGATGTCGTCGACCCCCGCTCGGGAGTCCGCCGGTGATTCCCTCCACCCCACCCACCGCCCCGCTGGACGCGCTGGTGACCGAGCGCATGGACGGCATCGGCCCCATGCTCGACGCGCTGCCCACCACCGACCTGGTGCGCCTGGTGAACGACGGTGACGCCGCCGTCGCGGACGCGGTACGGCAACAGGCGTCCGCGATCGCCGCGGTCGTCGATGCCGTGGCCACCCGCATGGCGGGCGGCGGCCGCCTCATCTACGCCGGGGCCGGAACGTCCGGCCGGCTCGGCATCCTCGACGCTTCGGAGATCCCCCCGACCTTCGGCGCCCCGCCGGGACAGGTCGTCGGCCTGATAGCCGGCGGTCCGCAGGCCATCACGGAATCGGTCGAGGCCGCCGAGGACGATCCGGAGCTGGGCCGGGCCGACATCGACACCCTCCACGCCGGGGCGCTGGACACCGTGGTGGGCATCGCCTCCAGCGGCCGCACGCCCTACGTACTGGGCGCGGTCCGGCGGGCAACCGAACTCGGCTGCCTCACCGTGGGCCTGTCCTGCAACGCTGGCGCCCCGCTGTCCGCGGCGGTCGACCTCCCCCTGGAGGTGGTCGTGGGCGAGGAAACCGTGCGCGGCTCGACCCGGCTGCGCGCCGGCACGGCCACCAAGATGGTGCTGAACATGCTGTCCACGCTCGTCATGGTGCGCCTGGGCAAGACGTACGGCAGCCTCATGGTCGACGTCCAGGCGACCAACGACAAGCTCCGTCACCGAGCCGTTCGCATCGTCACCACCGCCAGTGGCGCCGACGAGCGCACCGCCCGCCGAGTGCTGGAGGCCGCGGGCTGGCATGCCAAGACCGCCATCGCCATGATTGCCATGGACTGCGACCGCGAAACGGCACGGGCCGCGCTCGCGGCCGCCGCTGGCCGGCTCGGCGCCGTCCTGGAAGGACACTGATGCGGGTACTCGGCATGATCTCCGGCACTTCGCACGACGGCATCGACGTCGCCGTCGTCGACTTCGCCCTGGACGGCACGACCTTGCGCGGCGACCTCACCCACCACGGCTCGGTGCCCTATCCACAGCGGCTGCGATCCGACCTCGTCGCCGCGCTGCCCCCGCGGCACATCACCGCGGCGGACGTGTGCGCGCTGGACGTCCGCATCGGGCAGGCCTTCGCCCAGGCCGCCCGCACGGCGCTCGCCGAGGCGCCCGCCGACGCGGTCTGCAGCCATGGACAGACCCTCTACCACTGGGTGGAGGGCGCCTCTGCCCGCGGCACGCTGCAATTGGGGCAGCCGGCCTGGATAACCGAGGCCACCGGCTTGCCCGTCGTCTCCGACCTGCGCAGCGCCGACATCGCCGCCGGAGGCCAGGGCGCACCGCTGGTGCCGCTGCTCGACCAGATGCTGCTCGCGCCGACGGTGGAACGCGGTCTGCGCGCCGGTGCCCTCAACCTCGGCGGCATCGCCAACATCACCGTCGTGGCCCCCGGGACCGACCCCGTGGCCTGGGACATCGGACCGGCCAACGCACTGATCGACGCCGCGGTCGCCGCCGACCCGGACACCGAGGACGACTTCGATCGCGACGGCCGACTGGCCGCGTCCGGAACCGTCGACGAGGACCTGCTCGCCGAACTGCTCACCGAGCCCTACTACGCGCTCACCCCGCCCAAGAGCTCTGGCAAGGAGCTCTTCGACTCGGTGTACGTCGAGAAGGCACTGCAGCGCAGCGACCGCCAACTCCCCCTGGGCGACGTGGTCGCCACACTGACCGCCCTCACCGCGGAGGTCGTCGCGCGGACCGTGCGCGATGCCGAGCTGGACGTCATGTACGTCTCCGGCGGCGGCGTGCGCAACGCGTCCCTCATGAAGGCGATCACGGACCGCCTGCCGGGCCTCGTGGTGCACACGAGTGACGCGCTCGGCGTGCCGTCCGACGCCAAGGAGGCCATCGCCTTCGCGCTGCTGGGCTGGAGCACGCTGCACGGCCTGCCCGGAAGCGTCGCCAGCTGCACCGGTGCCGCGCATGAGCGCGTGCTGGGCCAGATCGCTCCCGGTACGCGGCCGTTGGCCCTGCCCGGTGTACCGCGAGTGCGCCCCCGTCGGCTGGTCGTCACCGGCGGGACGTCATGAACGTCAACCTCACCGGGGCCGCTCAGGAGGTCCTTGACACCGGCGACCCCGGACAGCGGCCGGCCGGGGTGTGCCTCGGGGTGGCCACTCCCGCCACGGGCACCGTGCTGGCCGCCGCGGGGTGGGCGCTGCGGCCGGACGGCACCGCGCCGGGTGAGCCCATGACCACCCGGATGCTCTTCGACCTGGCCTCCGTGACCAAGGTGGCGGCCACCACCGCTGTGATCATGAGGCTCGTATCGGCTGGTCGGCTCGACCTGGACGCCCCGGTCAGCCAGCACCTGACCGGTTTCCGCGGCGGGGACAAGGACCGGGTCACCGCCGCCGACATGCTTGCCCACCGGGCCGGGCTGACCCCCTGGTGGCCGCTGTACTGCGAGACCACCGATCGTGAGACGGCGCTGGACCTGGCCGAACGTCTTCCGCTGCACACTCCGCCCGGCCACCACCGGGCGTACTCCGATGTGGGTTTCCAACTGCTCGGCCGCATCGTGGAACGGGTCACCGGCACCGGCCTGGCCACGGCGTTCCAGCAGTGGGTCGCCCAGCCCCTCGGCCTCGCCCGCACCCAGTACGGGCCCGTCGATCCCGCGTCCGCCGCGGCGTCCGCCGACGATGACGGCATTGAATCGTTGATGGTGGAAACCGGGCAGCCGTACCCGGTGCCCTTCACCACGGCCGACTTCACCGGCTGGCGCACCACGACGGTCCGGGGGACGGCGGGTGACGGCAACGCCACTCACGCGCTGGCCGGGGTCAGCGGGCACGCGGGGCTCTTCGCGCCGCTGGATGAACTGCTCGCGCTGGGGGCCGCCCTCGTTCATGACGAAGCCTTCGTTCCGGCGGAGGTCCGGTCCCGGTTCACCGCCGTGGCCGACCCCCGGGACCCGGAACAGGGCCTCGGCTTCCGCCTGTTCGACCTGCCGACACCGGACGGGCCGATCCCCATGGCGGGCCACGGCGGCTTCACCGGGACCCATCTGGCCGCCGCCACCGACCGCCCCCTGGTACTGGCCGTCGCGGCCACCCGCCTGCACGGGACTCGGAGGGCCCGGGCCGACCTGGTGTCCGTTGATGTGCTCGCACACCGCGCCCACCTAGGCGTTGTGCGCGGCCTCACCCAGGCAGGTGCCCTCCCCACCGCCCCACTCGGCTGGTCCCACGCAACCGGCGCATCCGTCTCTGGCACCCCCTCGCACGATCAGGAGTCACCATGACCGCATCCCACACGGCCGCGGCCAGCGCGATGGCCGGCACCCCGCACGGCGGCGGACCCAAGCTGCGCATCCGTGACCTCTCGGTGGTCTACCGGACCGCCGGTGGTGACTTCACCGCCCTGGACCGGGTCGACCTCGACCTGGCGCCGGGGGAGACGGTCGCCGTGGTCGGTGCGTCGGGGTCAGGCAAGTCGACCCTGGCGGCCTGCGTCAACCGGCTGCTGGCGGACAACGGCCGGATCACCAGCGGCACCATCCAGCTCGATGATCTGGACGTCACCACCGCCGCGGAGAGGACCATGCGGCAGATCCGCGGAGCACGGATCGGCATGGTGCCGCAGGACCCTATGACGAACCTCAACCCGGTCACCACGATCGGTGCACAGATCGCCGAGGCGCTGCAGGTGCACGGCCGGGCCCAGGGCGAACGGGCACGGAAGCAGGCGATCGCCCTCCTCGAACGGGCGGGCATCGCCGAGGCCGAGTCGCGTTACAAGCAGTACCCGCACGAATTCTCCGGCGGCATGCGGCAGCGCGTCCTGATCGCCATGGCCCTGGCCTGCCGGCCGGATGTCCTGATCGCGGATGAGCCCACTTCCGCACTGGACGTCACCGTGCAGCGGCTGGTGCTCGACCAGATGGCCGAACTCACCCGCGAGATGGGCACCTCGGTGCTGCTCATCACCCACGACCTGGCCCTTGCCGCCGAACGTGCCGACCGTGTGGTGGTGATGCACGACGGCCGCGTCGTCGAAACCGGCCCTTCCGGTGCCGTCATCGCCGATCCCCAGGACGCGTACACGCGCCGACTGCTCGCAGCGGCCCCCAGCATGGCTCGGGTCAAGGTCACGCCGGTGACGGCGGACGCTCCGCGGGACGGCCTCCGCCCGTTGCTGGAGCTGCGCGGCGTCTCCAAGGAATACCGGCTGCGTGGCCGCCGCGAGCCGCTGCGCGCCGTCGACGGCGTCAGCCTGAGCGTGCTGCCGGGCCGTACCGTCTCCATCGTAGGCGAGTCCGGGTCCGGCAAGTCCACCACCGCCCGCATCGCCCTGCGCCTGGAGGACTGCGACTCCGGCGCGGCGCACTTCGGCAACATCGACATCACCAGGCTGAAGGGCCGTCGTCTGCTGCCGTTCCGGCGCGCCGTCCAGCCGGTCTTCCAAAACCCCTACGCCTCCCTCGACCCACGCCACACCATCGCCAGGATCGTGGCCGAGCCGCTGCGCGTTCACGGCATCGGTGGCAGCCGCACCGATCACCGGGCCACCGTCGCCGGGCTGCTGGACCAGGTCGCCCTGCCCGCATCCTGTGCCGACCGGTACCCGCACGAACTGTCAGGCGGCCAGCGCCAGCGCGTGGCCATCGCCCGCGCCCTCGCGCTCAAGCCACGGCTGATCGTCATGGACGAAGCCGTGTCCGCGCTGGATGTGCTGGTCCAGGAGCAGATCCTCGACCTCATGGTCGAGCTCCAGCGCGAACTGGGCCTCGGCTACCTGTTCATCAGCCACGATCTGGACGTGGTCCGGCTGGTCTCCCATCACGTCCTGGTGATGCGCAAGGGACGCGTCATCGAGCAGGGCACCCCAGAGGCGATCTTCGACCATCCGACCGACCCCTATACCCGGGAACTCATCGACGCCATCCCTGGGAAGGGCGTGCACAAGTGACCCCGCGCCCGGACTTGGAAGGGCCGTACCTGGCCGCGCCCTGACCGCCGTACTCGCGACGGCCTCGTCCGCGGCCTGAGATGCGGAACAACACCCCGAACTTCACAGCGAGTTGACCACGGACCTCATCGGAGCGCTGGTATCGCGCAGACGCGATGTGCTTCGTCTCACATATATCTGGACTCGTCCGAGTTGCGTGAGTCACAGAAGGAATGTCCGTTTAAGTGCATTCTCTATGCGGATGGTGTGGTGACGCCCTAAGTGGGGTGGCGAATGCGCCGACCGGAGCGCTAACCGCCGAGGTGACCTATGTCATAGCGCTCATGGCATTCCGTAGTTCTGTGGAGAGAGGTGTGGACTTTGACCGCTTATTTGTGCCCTCCTGCCGTGATACATGGTGAGAACGCCGTCGAGACCAGCCAGATCCTGGCGGAAGTGCGCGACCGGCACCCCGGTGCGCCGTGGCTGCCGCGGATCGACGGCATCGCCGCCAGTACGGGCATCACCTCCCGCAGGTGGATGGTGCCGCTGGAGACCGCCGCCGCACCCGCCAGCGGGAGCGGCCTGCGCACCCCCGGCCCCGTACCGGCCCGGGAGGCCCTGGCCCGCGACGGATTCACCGAGCAGAACGTGGAACGCGTGATCGCCGCTCTGGAAGCGATACCCGCCCCCCAGACCGTCGAAGAGCGCACCGCACCGGCCTGGGCGGCCGTGCGGGAGTACGGCGAGCGGGCCGCGCGCGGAGCCCTGCAGATCGCCGGACTGGACCCCGCCGACGTCGACTGCCTGATCACCAGCAACTCCACCACCCCGGCACTGCCGGGCCTGGACGTGGCACTGGCCAACCGGCTCCCGCTGCACAGTGACACGCTGCTCCTCCCGGCCACGCAGTGGGCCTGCATCGCCGGGACCCGGAGCCTGGCACTGGCGGCCGACCTGGTGGCCGACGATCCGGACCGGGTGGTCCTGGTCGTCATATCCGAGGCGCTGAGCACCACCTACCAGCCCGCGGACGACAGCCTGGAATCCTTGATCGTTCGCCTGCTGTTCGCCGACACCGCGGTCGCGGCCGTGGTCACCGGCCGCCCCCGCCCGGAGTCCGTACTGCGACTGGACGCGGCCTGGCACCACACCCTGCCCGGCACCCAGGACCTGCACCGGCTGGAGACGCGCGCCGACGGCACGCACTTCGTGATGGACCGGCGCGGGCCGCGCGCCGTCCAGGACACGGTCACCGCGATGTGGGAGTGGCTGCGCCTGCGCCACCAGGACGATGACCGGCCCTGGCACCCCGATCTGCTGCTCGCGCACCCCGGCGGGACCCGGGTGCTGGAGTACATGGAGCAGACCATGCCCGACTCATGGCCGGCTGGGCTCCTGGCGCACAGCAAGGAGAGCTACACCAGCGGAAACCGCGGCGGCGCCGCCGTCTTCGACATCCTGCGGCGGGCGCACGACGCCGGACAGAAGGCGGGGAGCCGCACGGTGCTGTACGCGGCGGCGCCGGGGCTCACGGCCACGGCCGTGGAGGGGGAGTGGCTGTAGCCCGCGCGGGAAGCGACCGCGGAGAGCGTACGCTCCGTGCGCGAGCCGTACCTTTGGGTGACCTGTGGTGCCCGGTCCGGCGCGGCGGGTCACCGTGCCGAGCCGGGCGCGACGGCAACGCCCGGGCCGTTACCACGCCCGCGCCGCCACCAGGACAGTTCCGTCACCACGCCAGTTCCGCCCAGACGACCTTGCCGGCGTCGGTCCACCGCACCCCCCAGCGCATGGTGAGCTTGTGGACGACGCGCAAACCGCGCCCCCTGTCGTCGAAGGGGCCACCGCGCCGCAGCCGCGGCCGGCCGTTGCCGGTGTCGCCCACTTCGCACAGCAGGCCCTGACGGGTCCTGATCAGCCGTACGCTGACGGGCCCGGTGGCGAACCGCACGGCGTTGGTGACCAGCTCGCTGATCAGCAGCAGGGCGCTGTCACGGGTCTCCTCCCTGACACACCACTGCTGGAGGAGTGCCGAAGCCGACGAGCGGGCGTGGGCGGGTGCGTCGTCCCGGGCGGGCAGGCGCCAGGCCGCGGTGTCCCGCTCGCGGCGGCCGGTCATCCGGGCGAGCAGCAGTGTCACGTCGTCGCGCTGTCGGCCCCGCGGAGCCAGCTCGGTGACCACCCGCCACGCGGCCCGTTGCAGGTCATCCCACGGATGCACCCGGCTCACCGCCCGCCGCAGCATGCCGACGCCCTCGTCGATGGCGACCGTGCGATCCTCTACCAGGCCGTCGGTGTAGAGGGTGAGCAGCGAGCCCGGGGGCGCGTCGAACGTGTGCACATCAAACGGTTCCCGCAGGGCGAATTCGGCACCCAGACCGGGGTGGGGGTGCACCGTCAGCGTCTCAGCGGTCGCGTCGGGCAGGACGAGCACCGGCGGGAGGTGGCCCGCACTGGACACCACCACCTGGTGGTTGACCGGGTCGTACACCGCGATGCAGCACGTCGAGCCCAGCGCGCTGTAGCCGGTCGCCACGCCGGTGTCCGCGTCATCCAGCATCGTGACGGTCTCGTCCAGGTGCCCCAGCACCTCGTCGGGCGCCAGCCCCGCCGAGAGCAGTGCCCGGGCCTCCATGCTGATCTGACCCATCGCAGCGGCCGCGCCCAGGCCGTGCCCGACGACGTCGCCCACGACGAGTGCGGTACGGCCGCCGGGCAGCGGAAAGCTGTTCACCCAGTCCCCGCCAACGCCCGCGCTGTCAGGCGTGGCGGGCTGGTAGACAGTGGCGACCTCAATGGTGTCATCCCGGCCCCGCGGCAGCAGCCGGCGCTGCAACGCCAGCACCTGGGCGTGCTCGCGCTGGTGCTGACGGGCCAGATCGACGTGGTGGGCCGTTCTGGCCACCAGTTCCTGCAGGTCGAGCAGTTCGCTGTCGTGGAAGGGCCGGTCCGGACGCCGCCACACCTCCGCCACACCCAGTACGACGGGCGGCTTGTCCCCGGGACCATCCACGACCAGCGGTACGCACACCACACTCACCGGCCGGTCAGTGGGGACCAGGGCGCTCACCAGCCGTGGACTGTCGAGTGCGCACTCGATCGTCTCCCGGTCGGGAATGACGACGGCCTGGGCGACGTCGTCACCCTTGACCGCGAGGGACAGCAGCCGGGCGGCCTCGCGGGGAAGGTCGTCGCCGGGCGTCAGATAGCCCGCGGGCCACACCCGGTCCGGCACCAGGGCAGCGCGCCGCAGCCGCATGCGCCCCTGGTCCCGCTCGATGACGGCCTCGCCGGACCACACGGCGTAGTCGAGGTCGACGGAGACCACGTCCCCCCAGGCCAGCAGCGACTGCGCCAGGGACTGCGCGGTCTCGCCGATGTCCAGCGACCTCCCGATCGCGGTCTCGGACGCGTACTGATGCAGCCTCTTGGCCATCGCGATCAGCGAGACGGTGAGGCCGTCCTGAGGCGTTGCGGCGGGCAGGATGCTCATGGAGACGACGAGCTCGGAGCCGTCGTCCCGGCGCAGGCGCTGGACGCGGGCGACGTGCGCCTCTCCCGTCTCGATGACCTGCCGCAGCCGGCGCGTCACCGTCGGTACGTCCCCGGGAGGCAGCAGATCGACGAAGGCGCTCCCGGGCTCCACGGTCAGCCCCTCGAACGCCGGGGCGTCCAGGTTGCCGCGAGTGATGCGCAGATCCCGGTCCAGATGGACAGCGCCGAGAATCTGCTCCTGGGCATCGCCGGTGCGTCCGGGGCGGTGGGCCGTGGAGTCGCCCTGGTCGTTCTCCGGCCCGGCGGACCCATCGGCAGCGCTTGGTCCGTGCTGCCGGATGTAGCCCTCCAAAGCGCGACCGACCAGGTCGAACGACGCCGAGGACGAGGGGTATGACGGTGAGTCCATGCGGTTCTTCCAGCTCACTGGCCGACCCGGCACATGCCGCAGACACGCCCGAATCCATGCGATGGGGCTCCGAGATCCGACCACGCACTTTCATTGGATAACACGCGCACTCATTCCTGCAAAGCCGACCGCGCAGCGAACGCGAGCGGTGACCGCGTGTGCCTCATCGGCGATCGGGGGGCTCCGGGTCGGCCGCGCGGAGGAAGCCGCCGATCCCGCCCGGGCGGCACCCGCCGCTGTTGCCCCTCGCAGGCCCTGCTAGGTCCCATAGGTCCCAGCATGCGCGCGGCCGCGTACCCGGTGATCCCGCGCATAAGCGCACTCACCCGAATCCGGGCAGTCCCATCAGCAGGCTACGCCGGCGGAAACGCGATATACCCCTTCTCCATGGATTCAGGCGGAGAAGGGGCACGTCGCGGCTGACGCGGTCGGCCCGCGCTCAAGAGGCTTCTACAGCGACCAGACCGACCTTCACGAGTTCCGCGACAAAAGTGCGAACCGTCGCATGGTCCAGTGCTCCCTCGGCCAGAGCCACCAGCTCTTGAAGCTCAACTCTGCTGCCATCCAGCAGTCGCTCCAAAAGCGGGCGCGCTACGCTGTCAAATGTCCATTCCTGGCCATCTGCGGTGAGAGTGACCGCGTCGTCCTCTCCACGCAGCATCGCCCGTGGTGCCAAGAAGACCACTTGAAATGCGTTATCGCCCGGAATTACGTCTGCCGTAGCGGCATTGGGCAGGCTGAGACGCGGCCGAAGGGGAGCGTTGGCATCCTGGCTGCTGAAGAACCGTGTCACCACGCTCTTGTCGTCGAGTACGTCCAGCAATGCCGTGCGGAGTGCCGCCACATGATCGATCAGGGCCTCATCGCCAGCATAACGAGGCAGATCTTGACGAAAGCGCGGATCCGCGCGCATCTCATCGGCCAGCCACGTCACCAGGTCGATCCCTGTGGGCTGTGTGATGCCGAATGTCACGTGCAGGGTCGGCTCGTCAACCGCGGCGACGGCGTGCCACCATCCACGCGGTACGTGCAGCACATCGCCATCGGAGAGGACGAACTCCGCCTGCGGCTCGGCCGGGGGCGTACGGTTGGGTTCGACGTCTCGATGGAGCGGCCAGGGGCGGGAGGGCCCGTACACGCTCCATCGCTTGCGACCGGCGACCTGAACCACCAGGACGTCGTGATCATCCCAGTGGACGCCGAAGCCGTCCGTGGCTCCCCATGAGGCGTAGGCACTCGCCGCTACGGGAACGCGAAGCCGACGCTCCAGCGCGGCAGTGAGGTCCGACACGGGACCGTGCAACTCGTCGACGCTGTCCAGGACCAAGGTCGCGCCCGAATGCAGTTGCTCCGCGAACGCCCCGGGGCGCAATTGTCGGTATTGCTCGCCTTCGAATGTGCCCCGCATCAGGGTGGCGTAGGATTCGGGCTCGATCGGCTTACCGCCGCGCATAAGTCTCAACCGCGGCGAGTCCAGGCGATGATACCTGAGAATGTCATTGAGGGCCGACCAGGACAGTAGGTCCGAAAAACGGCCATTCGGGCCTTCGAATATCTCAAACTTCCGCCCAAAGGATTGGCCCAGGAACTCGTCCTGGGCCAAGGGCGAAACAAGGTCGCCGAGATCCATAGTGCTAGGCTCGCACGGCCTGCCTGGCGTGGCTGTTCGCGAGTGTCTTTTCCTGCTCGCGTGCCTGCTGAACCTTCTCCACCTTACGGAGCAATCCTGACGCCATTGGTATCAACTCCCTCTAATGGTTCGGTCGAAGAACGATCGGATTAACCGTAGGTCAGAGCCTTCCGTCGATCAATGGACCCCGCTCCATTTTGCCATTCCGTTACCCGGCGCGAAGGTGTGGCGACGTCATGGAACACGCCATTCGAGATGCGCGATAGACCAGATATCATTGGATGGACCACTGAAAATAAAAGGCTAATGAAATCGCGAATAAGCGGCTTTGCGGAGAATCGCCAGCATTCCATATGGCGGCCGCTGCGACATATGTGCCCGTCTGCCCGCGGGCCGACCGAAACCAGCGCGCGGTATTAGCGACGCGTGGCGCGGCCCCGTCCTGGTCGAACAGGGAGATCCGGACCTCGGGGTGGGGCCGCTCGCGGCGCACGATGACGCGGGTGCCGGTCACGCCGGGGACGGCGTGTCACGGGTGGCTGGTCAAGTAGCCGCCCATCGAGGTGAAGTACTCCGTCGCGGCCCACTCCCGGCCGTCCTCGGTCCGTACGCGTGTGATGGCCAGACCGTGGTTGCGGCCGTTGCGCGCGTCGGCTCCGGCGACGATGGCCACGCCGTCGCCCTCGCGGTAGAAGATGCGTCCGGGAGTGCCGCCGTACCGGCCCTGGGACACCACGGCGGCCAGGATCTCGAGACGCTTGCCCTTGTGGAAGGTGAAGGCGCTGGGGTACGGCTCGGACTGGGCGCGGACCAGGCGCTGAAGGTCCTCCGCGGGCCAGGTCCAGTCGATGCGACTGTCCTCGATGGACCGCTTGTGGAAGAAGCTGGCCCGGGACCGGTCCTGCTTGGTGAACTCCGTCTGCCCGGCGGCGATGAGGCCGAGCGCGCCGAGGGTGACCGGGGCGATGAGGTCGACGGTTTTGTGGAAGAGATCGGTGGCGGTGTCCGTGGGCCCGACCGGAACCGCCTCCTGACGCACGATGTCGCCGGCGTCGAGTTGATCGTTCATCATGTGCGCGGTGACGCCCACTTCGGGCTCGCCGTTGATCAGTGCCCAGATCAGCGGGGAGAAGCCGGCGTACTTCGGCAGCAGCGCGTCATGGACGTTCAGCGTGCCGTGGCGCGGGAGGCCGAAGATGCGCGGCGGGATCCAGGTCCGCCAGTTGTTGGCCACGATGATGTCCGGATCGGCCTCCTTGAGGCGCTCGAACAGTTCGTCGTCGTCGGGGCGGTTGCGGAGTAGCACCGGGACGCCGTGCTCCTCGGCGAGGTCGGCGACCGAGTCGCTCCAGATCTTCTCGTACGCGTGATCGCTCTTGGGGTGGGTCACGACGAGTACCACGTCGTGTTCGGAGTCCAGGAGGGCTTGCAGGGTGCGGTGCCCCCAGGTCTGGTAACCGAACATGACGACCCGCATGGAGTTCCTCCTCAGCGCAGAGAATGGTCGTGGCTAGTAAAGCAAGGCTTACCTAAGTGGTCAACGGAGTGTCCGTGGACAGCCTTTGGCGGCCGTGTGCGTCCGGCTGTTTGCCCTCCGGCCGTCGGTTTGACTCTGGACAGCCGGATGGCATGAGCTTAGCCTTACCTAAGTTTTGGGTCGTGGCTCTTCGGCGTGCCCGACTTCCGTACTTCCTGATGCTCGACCCCGGGTCGGCCGTCCCGCATGGCGGCCGCCGCCGCACGATGGGAGTGACATGGCACAGGCTCGTCCTGGCGACGCCCCTTTGATCCACGACCTCATTGGCATCGGCTTCGGGCCGTCCAACGTGGCCATGGCGATCGCACTCAGCGAGCACAACGAAGGCGTCGGGAGGGAGGAGGCGGTCACCGCCCACTTCTTCGAGCAACAGCCGCGCTTCGGCTGGCACCGAGGCATGCTCATCGACGACGCGACCATGCAGGTGTCCTTCCTCAAGGACCTGGTGACGCTCCGGAACCCCGCCAGCGAGTACAGCTTCCTGTGCTACCTCCAGAGCAGGGGACGGCTGATCGACTTCATCAATCACAAGAACCTCTTCCCGCTGCGGGTGGAGTTCCACGACTACTTCGAGTGGGCCGCCGGCAAGGTCGACGACATGGTCTCCTACGGTCATGAGGTCGTCGGCGTGACGCCCGTCCTGCGCGACGGCGCCGTGGAGCATCTGGACGTGACGGTTCGCTCGGGGGAGGGGCTCGCCGTCCACCGAGCGCGCAACCTCGTCATCGGCACCGGTCTGCGTCCCCTGCTGCCGGAGGGTGTGGAGCGCGGCGACCGCGTCTGGCACAACTCCGAACTGATGGTGAAGGTCGATGAGTTGGAGGGCACGTCGCCCTCCAGGTTCATCGTCGTGGGAGCCGGGCAGAGCGCCGCGGAGAACGTCGCCTACCTGCACCGCCGCTTTCCCCGGGCCGAGGTCTGCGCGGTCTTCTCCCGCTACGGCTACAGCCCCGCCGACGACAGCAGCTTCGCCAACCGGATCTTCGACCCCGGGGCCGTCGACGAGTTCTTCACCGCACCGGAGAACGTCAAGCGCCGGCTGATGGACTACCACGGCAACACCAACTACTCCGTGGTGGACATCGACCTGATCGACGACCTGTACCGGCAGATGTACCAGGAGAAGGTCCTCGGTACCGAGCGCCTGCGCTTCCTCAACGTGTCCCGGCTCGTGGACGTCAAGGAGACCCCCGACAAGGTCCGGGCTGCCGTCTCGTCCCTCGTCACCGGTGAGGAGACCCTCCTGGACGCGGATGTCGTGGTCTTCGCCACCGGCTACAGCCCCGCCGACCCCGTCGGCGTGCTCGGTGAGGTCGCGGACCGCTGCCTCCGCGACGAGGACGGCCGCGTCCGCGTCGAGCGTGACTACCGCATCGCGACCGATGCCGATCTGCGCTGCGGCATCTATCTGCAAGGCGGCACGGAGCACACACACGGCATCACATCGTCCCTGCTGTCCAACACCGCCATCAGGGTCGGCGAGATCCTGGACTCGCTCCTCGGCCGGGGCCTCGCGTCCGCTTCCGGCAAGGCTCGGACGGTCGCCGACGGAACCGGCAGCACCGCCCGCTGATCCGCCCACCCGGTTCAGCCGCACACCGCCGCGCCCCCGCCTGGAAGCAAAGGGATAACGTACGTCGACATGGGCACGATCGAAGTCGAGCGCACCGCGCCCAGGGGGCCAACGCAGGTCCGTCACAGGCGAATTGTGGGTTTGGGCACGCTTGTGGTGATCCTTGTGATCACGGGGGCGGTGTCGCTGGCTGTCGGCGCGCGGGCGTTGAGCCCCGCCGAGGTGTGGCACGGGCTGTTCGGGGGTCCGGACGCCGACCAGCGGCTCACCGAGATCAGGCTCATCGTGCGGACCGTGCGGATGCCCCGGACGGTGCTCGCGATCGTGGCGGGCATCGCCCTGGGGGTCGGCGGAGCGCTGATCCAGGGGTACACGCGCAACCCGATCGCCGACACGGGCCTGCTGGGCGTGAACGCCGGTGCCTCGTTCGCGGTGGTGACGGTGATCGCCGTGTTCGGGTTCGCCGATCCGTTCCAGTACGTCTGGTTCGCCTTCCTGGGGGCGGCGGTCGCCGGTGTCGTCGTGTTCGGGCTGGCCAGCATCGGCCGGGGGGCGGGCAATCCGTTGACGCTCGCACTGGCCGGGCAGGGGATCACGGTGTTCCTCGCGGCGATGACCACGGCCGTCTCGCTGTCGGACAAGGCGGCGCTGAACGCGCTGCGGTTCTGGAACGCGGGCTCGCCGGCCGGCGTCGGATTCGACGTCATCTGGCCGGTGTCCGCGTTCATCGGGATCGGGCTGGTGCTGGCGCTGATCACGCTGCCCGCGCTCAATCTGCTCAATCTGGGTGACGATGTGGCGCGGGCGCTCGGGGTGAACATCGCCCTGAGCCGGACCATCGGCATCGCCGCCGTCACCCTGCTGGCCGGAGCGGCGACGGCGGCGTGCGGCCCCATCGCCTTCCTCGGGCTCATGGTGGCGCATGTGGCCCGCTATCTGACCGGGCCGGACTACCGGTGGCTGGTGCCGTACGCGGGTCTGCTCGGCGCCATCGTCCTGTTGCTCTGCGATGTCGCGGGACGCTTGGTGGTGCGGCCGGGCGAGTTGGACGCGGGTGTCCTCGTCGCTTTCCTCGGCGCCCCCTTCTTCGCGGTTCTGGTGTGGCGCGGAAAGTTCAAGAGCGTATGAACGGAACCGAGGTGAAGCCATCAGTGGCGCCGGGCGTCCGGCTCGGCCGTGTGTCCTTCGTCTGGCGGCCCTGGGTCGCGCTGGTCACGCTGCTGCTGGCGGCGGCGGCCTTCCTGGTGTTCTGCCTGTCCATCGGCGTGGGGGACTTCCCCATCGCACTGCCCCGGGTGGCGGCCACGATCTTCGGCCGGGGCGAGCGGGTCGACGAGTTCGTGATCATGGACCTGCGGATGCCGCGCGCCCTGGCCGGGCTCGTCGTGGGCGTCGCGCTGGGGGTGTCCGGGGCGATTACACAGTCCATCGCGCGCAATCCGCTGGCCAGCCCGGACATCCTGGGGATCACCGGGGGTGCGGGGGCGGTCGCGGTGTTCCTGGTGACGGTGTCGGGCGGGGCGGCCACGGCGATCGTCGACGCCGTGGGGCTGTCCGCGGCGGCACTCGCGGGTGGTCTCGGTACGGGTCTGCTGGTGTACTTCCTGGCGTGGCGGCGCGGGCTGGACGGCTTCCGGCTCATCCTGATCGGCATCTCGGTGAGCGCCGTGATGGAGGCGATCACGACGTGGCTGCTGGCCTCGGCCGACATCAGGGATGTGGCCCGGGCCCAGGCATGGCTGATCGGCTCGCTGGACAACCGGTCATGGGCGGAGGTGCGGGTGGCACTGTGGTGCTCGCTCGTCCTTCTGGCGGTCGTGACATGTGTCGCGTTCCAGTTCAAGCCGATGCACCTCGGCGACGATGTCGCCGCGGGCCTGGGGGTCCGGTACGCGATGGTGCGGGCGGTCCTGCTGCTCTGCGCGGTTTTGCTGGCGGGGGTGGCGGTGAGCGCGGCCGGCCCGGTGCCGTTCGTCGCGCTGGTGGCGCCGCAGGTGGCGATGCGCGTGGCGAGGTGCCCGACGCCGCCGATGGTCGCCTCGGGGGTGGTGGGCGCGTTGCTGCTCATCGGCGCGGACCTGGTGGCGCGCACGGCGCTGCCGGTCGACCTCCCGGTCGGCGTGGTCACCGCCGCGGTCGGCGGCCCCTTCCTCGTCTATCTGCTGGTGCGGGCGAACCGCGGGTAGCTGGTAAGAAGTCGGATGAGCCTGAACAAGGGGGCCTTGTGGTCACTCAGACCAGCACCGGGACCGAGTGCGCGGTCGATGACACCTCACGGCTGGCAGCCAGGGGTATCGCGGTCGGGTACGGCGCCCGGACCGTCATCGACGATCTCGACGTCGCAATCCCGCCGGGGGTGGTCACCACGATCATCGGCCCCAACGGCTGCGGGAAGTCGACCCTGTTGCGCACCCTGTCGCGGCTGCTCAGGCCGGTCAGGGGAACGGTGCTGCTGGACGGTGACGACATCGTGGGGCTCCGGACCAGGGACGTGGCGAAGAAGCTCGGTCTGCTGCCGCAGTCGCCGGTCGCCCCGGAGGGGCTTACCGTGTCCGACCTGGTCGCCAGGGGCCGCCATCCGCACCAGAGCTGGCTGCGCCAGTGGTCGTCGGACGATGCGGCCATCGTGGCGCGCGCGCTGGCCATGACCGGGGTGTCCGACCTGGCCGACCGTCCGGTGGACTCACTCTCCGGCGGGCAGCGTCAGCGCGTCTGGATCTCGATGACGCTGGCTCAGGGCACCGATCTGCTGCTGCTGGACGAGCCGACGACCTATCTGGACCTGGCGCACGCGATCGATGTGCTCGATCTGGTGGACGATCTGCACGAGTCGGGGTGCACCGTGGTCATGGTGCTGCACGACCTCAATCTGGCCACGCGCTACAGCGACAACCTCATCGTGATGAAACAGGGCGCGATCCTGGCGCAGGGACACCCCCGGGAGGTGATCACCGCCGAGCTGCTGCACGAGGCGTTCGGGTTGCGTGCCATGGTGATCGACGACCCGGTGGGGGACCGGCCGCTCATCGTGCCGATCGGCCGTGCTCACGTCCAACTCGGTTAGATCCCGCTCAGGTTATGCAAGTGAGGCTAGGCTAACCTCACCTGCTCAGGGTAAGGTTTGCCTGCCCTAAGACAGGGTCGAGTGGACAGCGCGAAAGCAAGGGGATCCCGGATGCTCCTCCACGACACGACGCGTAGAAGGCCCCGGCGGCGGTTGGCGGCGATACTGTCCGCCGCGGCCCTCGCCGCCGGCCTTCTCGCGGGATGCGGTTCCGGCTCGGAGGACAAGGGGAGTGAGACCACCTCGGGCGGCGCCGGCGGCTCGTTCCCGGTCACCGTGGAGCATGCGTTCGGATCCACGACGATCAGCAAGGCCCCCCAGCGGGTCGTCTCCGTCGGCTACACGGACGACCAGGCCATCCTGGCGTTCGGCATCAAGCCCGTCGGCATGGTCGATCAGTACCCGAACCCGGCGGGCCGGAGCCCCGACATCAACACCCAGTGGCCCTGGGTGAAGGACAAGTGGGGCGGCGCCAGGCCCGAGGTCATCATGAAGAACGGCGACTCCGGCCCCAACTACGAGAAGATCGCCGCCCTGCGCCCGGATCTGATCGTCGCGGTCTACTCCGAGATCGACAAGCCCGCCTACGACAAGCTCTCCAAGATCGCCCCGACGGTGGCCCGCACCAAGAAGGAGAAGGAGCCCTTCAGCGCGCCCTGGCAGGACAACGCGCTGCACATCGCCAAGGCACTCGGCAAGGCGAAGGAGGGCGAGAAGAAGGTGGCGGACATCCAGGGCAAGCTGGCAGCGGCCGGGAAGGCGCACCCGGAGTTCGCCGACCAGACCGCCGTGGTGCTGTCCTGGTACGAGAACTCCGTGGCGCCGTTCACCTCCACCGATGTGCGCGGACGGCTGGTGACGGGCATCGGCTTCACCTACCGGACCGAGATTGACAAGATCGCGGGTGGAAAGTTCTACACCAAGCTCTCGCCCGAACGCGTCGACCTGGTCGACGTCGACCACGTCTTCGTCATCAACGACAAGGCGGACACCCAAGCGCTGAAGAAGTTCAAGCTCTTCGCCAACCTGGACGCCGTGAAGAAGGGGAACGTGTCGTACCTGCCGGACAGCGAGGGCCCAGCGGTCGGCGCGGCCATCTCCCAGGGCACGCTGCTGTCGATGCCGTACGCCATCGACGAGCTCGTCAAGTCGGCCGAGTAGGACGTGAGCGCCACCGATACGCGCGTCCCCCCGGCAACTCTGCGCACCGCGACCGGACATGAGGCCACCCGCTGGGTCGCCGCACACTGCCGCGGTGTGCCATGGCTGACGGCCGCCACCGTCCTCACCACGGTGGCCGGGGCGGCGCTCCAGGTGCTGCCGGTGCTGCTGCTCGGCCGGGTGGTCGACGGGGTGGTTGAGGGCGAGTCGCAGTCGGTGCTGGTCGTGATCGGTGCCCTGATGGCGGCCGCCGCGCTGCTCGGAGCGGCCGCCACCGCGGTGTCGACCTATCTGATTGGGCGGTTGGGCGCGGATCTGCTCGCGCGGCTACGCGAAGGCGCCGTCCGGGCGGTGCTCGGGATGCCGAGCGCACGGATCGAGCAGGTCGGTCGGGGAGATGTGCTGTCCCGGGTCGGCGATGACGTGGCCGTCATCTCCAAGGGCATCCGCACGGCCATCCCCACGGTGTTCTCGGCGGGAGTGCTGGTCGCCATCGCCACGGCCGGCATGTTCGGGCTGGACTGGCGGCTCGGGCTGGCGGGCGCCGCCGCGCTGCCCGCGTATGCGCTGGCCCTGCGCTGGTACCTCCCCCGGTCCGCCCCGCTCTACCGTAAGCAGCGGGCGGCCCAGGCCGACCGGGCGCAGGCGCTGATCAGCGGCCTGAACGGGATCGACACGGTCCGGGCGTACCGCCTCGAGGACACCTTCCGGGAGAAGGTCACCCGTGAGTCCTGGCGGGTGCGCGATCTTGGTATCGAGGTGTTCCGGTTCTTCGGCCGGTTCGTCGGCCGGGAGAACCGCGCCGAGTTCATCGGACTGGTCCTGATCCTCCTCGTGGGCTACGCCCTGTTGGAGACCGGCGCCGCCAGTCTGGGCGAGGTGTCGGCCGCCCCACTGCTGTTCCATCGGCTGTTCACCCCGCTGGGCCTCATCATGTTCACCTTCGACGAGGCGCAGAAGTCGGGCGCGAGCCTGACCCGGCTGGTCGGAGTGCTGGCCGAGGACGCCGAGAACCGGCTGGTGGGCGACCCGGCCGTCGCCCCGGCGGGCGCCGCGCCCCTGCCGGTGACGGTAGCGGGCCTGACGTATCGCTACCCCGGCACCGAGGAGCCGGTCCTGCGGGAGGTCGGTCTCACGATCCCGGCCGGAGGCTCGCTCGCGCTGGTGGGCGCCACGGGCGCGGGGAAGACGACCCTGGCCGCGCTGGTCGCGGGCGTCGGGACCCCGCAGTCCGGAACGGTGCGTATCGGACCGACCGACCTCGCCGGTCTGGACGAGGCCGGGGCGCGGGCCCTGGTGAGCATCCTGACGCAGGAGACCCATGTGTTCTCCGGCCCGCTCGCCGAAGACCTGCGGCTCGCCGCGCCCGGGGCGTCCGATGCCGAGTTGCTGGGCGCGTTGCGCACGGTCGGCGCCGAGGGATGGGTCGAGGCGCTGCCGCACGGGCTGAACACCCCGGTCGGGGAGGGGGGCGAGCGCCTGGACGTCACCAAGGTCGCCCAGCTCGCCCTGGCCCGGCTGGTGCTGAGCCGGTCGCCGGTCGTGGTGCTGGACGAGTCGACGGCGGAGGCCGGCAGCGAAGGCGCCGCCGAGTTGGAGCGGGCCGTGCTGGCCGCGTGCTCGGGCCGCACCACGCTGTTCGTGGCGCACCGGCTGACCCAGGCGGTGGCGGCCGACCGGATCGCCGTGCTGGACGCCGGACGCGTCGTGGAGCAGGGGACCCATGAGGCGCTGGTGGCTCAGGGCGGTCGGTACGCGCGACTGTGGCGGGCCTGGCGAGAGGTCGGTTAGGTAATCCTAATTTAGGTTGGGCTAACTTTCGTGCCGTGGAAGGGACGCTGAGTCTTCGATGATGGAACCGAGCGCTCGTCTCGCACTGCTCACCCCCGACCGACTGGCCGGCGTACGGCGGCGGGTCGGCGGCTACCCCGACAGGACCATCGCCGAAGCGTGCGCCATCGGGCTGTCGTACTGGGCGACGGGCGAAAGCCCCGAGGGCATCGACCTCACCCCCGGCACGCTGTTCGCCGATGTCCTCGGGTGGGTCGACAACGGCGGGGTGGGACCCGCCGGCTGGCGGGTCGGCGCCGACGGCCGGAGCATCGCCGCCCCGGCAGGCGTCTCGCTCGCCGATGCCCAGCGCGCCCTCGACGACCTGGCCGACTTCCCGGACCGGCCCATCGGCACCATCGGCCCGGTCGGCACGGCCGAGCGGCTGGAGTCGCTGGCCGAGTGGAACGATACGCAGGCCGACCGGGACCGCCCGACCATCGTGGAGATGTTCCGCGAGCAGGCGCGGACCAGGCCGGACGCCGTCGCCATCGTCGACGAGCACCGAACGCTGACGTATCGTCAGGCAGCCGCCATGTCGAGCCAGCTGGCCCACCATCTGATCGACCGCGGACTCGATCGCGAGCAGGTCGTCGGCATCTCGCTGGACCGCTCGGCCGACATGGTGATCGGGCTGCTCGCCGTGGTCCAGGCGGGGGCCGCGTTCGTGCCGCTCGATCCGCGGTGGCCCGCCGCACGCCGCGCCGTCGTCATCGAGGACGCCGGGGTCGTCGTGCAGCTCAACCACTCCGGCGAACACGACCCGGGTGAACCGGAAGCCGTGGCCGTCGACCTCGGCGACTGGAGGTTCGACTCCCACCCCACCGAGGGGACCGGAATCACCGTCCCCGGCGCGGCCCTGGCATACGTGATCTTCACATCCGGTTCGACCGGGCGGCCCAAGGGCGCGATGATCCGGCACGAGGCGATCAGCGAGCGCCTGCTGTGGCAGGTGAACGAGATCCTGGGCTTCGGCCACGACGACGCGTCGCTGTTCAAGGCGCCGTTGTCCTTCGACATCTCCATCAACGAGATCTTCCTGCCGCTGGTCTGCGGCGCCAGGCTGGTGGTCCTGCGGCCCGGGGGCGAACGCGACCCGCACCATCTGCTGGGCGTGATAGCCGAGCAGCGGGTCACCTTCACCTACCTGGTGTCGTCCATGCTGGACGTGCTGCTGGAGATGGCGGGCGACTCCGGCCGCCTGGACAGCCTGCGGCATGTGTGGTGCGGCGGCGAGGTGCTCACTCCGGAGCTCTACGAGCGGTTCCGCGGCAAGCTGGACATCCCCCTGTACCATGGCTACGGCCCGGCCGAGACGACGATCGGCGTCTCCCATGTGATCTACCGGGGCGCGGCGGAACGCCTGTCCACCTCGATCGGCAGGGCCAACCCCAACACCCAGCTGTATGTGCTGGACGACGAACTGCGCCCGGTCCCGGTCGGGGTCGGCGGCGAGCTCTACGCGGGAGGGTTCCTCCTGGGGCGCGGATACGCGGGCGCGCCCGGTCTGACCGCGTCCCGGTTCGTCGCCAACCCCTTCGCCGACGACGGTTCCCGGCTGTACCGGACCGGTGACCTCGCCCGCTTCCACCCGGACGGATCGCTGGACTTCCTCGGCCGGGCCGACAACCAGATCAAGATCCGCGGTATGCGGCTGGAGATCGAGGACGTCGAGGCCGGTCTCGCGGAGCACCCCGGCGTACGGCACACCTGCGTCGTCGCCAAGCAGAACGCCGCGGGCGGCACCTACCTGGTGGGTTATGTGATCCCGGTGGCCGGGCGCAAGGACCTGCGCGCGGACGAGGTCACGGAGTGGGCCGGGGCGCACATGGTGGAGTACATGGTGCCCGCCCATATCGTGGTGATGGAGGAGTTCCCGCTCACCGCGAACGGCAAGCTGGACCGGCGCGCGCTGCCGGAGCCGGCGATCGGCCAGGGCTCGCTCATCCAGCCCACCACGGAGAACGAGCGTGTGGTGTGCGCGGCGGTCGCGGCACTGCTGCGGCGCGACGAGGTCGGTGTCGACCAGGACTTCTTCCAGCTCGGCGGGGACAGCATCCTGGCGATCTCGCTGCTGAGCGCGTTGCGCGACGCCGGTCTCCATGTCACGGCACGGCAGATCTTCACCCACAGCACGGTGGGCGCGCTCGCGGCGGTGGCGAGCCGTGAGGAGGTCTCCACGGGGGACCACCGCGATGTCGCGACCGGTCCGGTCGTGGGATCGCCCATCGTGCAGTGGCTCGGCGAGACCACGGACGCGATCGACGGCTTTGTGCAGTCGGTGGTGGTGAACACCCCGGCGGGCCTGACCGCCGGCGCTCTCGACGAGATCCTCGCCGTCCTCGTCCGGCGCCACGACATGCTGCGCGCCAAGCTGGTACGCGGCGACAGCTGGAGCTTCGACATCCCGGAGGCCGGACCGGCCGCCGCCGGTTGGCAGGAGAGCGACCGGCCGCTGGAGGAGTGCGTCGCGCTCGCCACCGGCGGACTGGACCCGGCGGGCGGGGTGATGCTGCGTGCCGTCTGGCGGCGCCAGGCACGGCAGCTGGTCCTGGTCGCCCATCATGTGGTGATCGACGGCGTGTCCTGGCGGATCCTGATGGAGGACCTGGCCACGGCGTGGCGCCAGTTCGCCTCGGGCGCCCCGGTCGAACTGCCGCCGGTGGGCACGTCGTTCCGGCGCTGGACACAGCTGCTGGAGCGCGCGGCGTACGACGCGGACAGCGCCTACTACCGGCGCCCGCTGCCGGGTACGGACCAGCCGGTGGGCAGGCGCGCGCTGTCCGGCGACGACACCGTCGCGTGCGAGCGGGTCCGGACCCTCCCGGTCGGCCCCGAGGTCACGGCCGCGCTGCTGGGGGAGATACCCGCGAAGTTCCACGCGGGCGTCAACGACGTACTGCTCACCGCGCTCGCCGTCACTCTCGCCCGGTGGCGCCGCGACCTCGGACAGGACCAGACGTTCGCGCATATCGAACTCGAGGGGCACGGCCGCGAGGGGCAGTTCGTGGCGGGCTCCGCCGGTTTCGAGCCCGAACTGTCGCGCACGGTGGGCTGGTTCACCACCCTGTTCCCGGTCACCGTGGACCCCGGCGCGGCGGCCGACTTCACCGCCCCCGCATACCTGACCGCCGCGCTCAAGGCCGTCAAGGACGACCTCGCCCGGGTGCCGGACAACGGCGTCTCCTACGGCGCGCTGCGCTATCTGACCCGCACCGGGTTCGACTCGCCCGCACCGCAGGTGCTCTTCAACTACCTGGGCCGCTTCGAGGCGGGCGAGTCCGGGGACTGGCAACTGTCCGGGTCCACGGGCCAGTTGGGGGAGAGGCGTGACCCGAGGATGCGCCTGCCGCGAGCCCTGGAGTTCAACGCCATCGCCGAACCCGCCCCGACCGGTGCGTACGAGCTGGTCACCACCGTCTCCTGGCCCGACGGGATGTTCACCGACGAGGACATCACGGCCATCGGCGAGTACTTCCGGGAGACACTGACCGCCCTCGCCGGGCTCGACCTGGGCGGCCACTCTCCCAGCGACTTCGGCCTGGTCCGGCTCACCCAGGCGGACGTCGACGCCCTGGACGGCCCGGCGCTGCGGGACATCCTGCCGCTGACCCCGTTGCAGGAGGGCCTGTACTTCCATTCGGTCTTCGACGACGACTCGGCGGGCTCCTACGTCGAGCAGCAGTTGCTGAAGCTGGACGGAGAGGCGGACGCCGACCGGCTCGCCTCGGCGGCCACCCGATTGCTCACGCTGTACCCGAACCTGGCCGCGCGGTTCGTGGCCCTGGCCGACGGGCGTGTGGTCTCCGTGCTGGAGGGCGGTGTTCGAGCGCCGTTCACCACCCTGGACCGCCCCGGGATCACCGACGCCGAGATCCGCGAATACGCCGAGCGGGACCGGCGCACCGGGTTCGACCTGGCGACCGGCCCGCTGATGCGGTACACGCTCATCCGCGCGGGCTCCGGCCGGAACATCCTGGTGCAGACCGTGCACCACATCATCGCCGACGGCTGGTCGGTGCCGCCGATGCTCCGTGCGCTGCTGGCCGAGTACCACACGCCGGGGACCACGTACCCCGTCGGCGGCTTCCCCGACTATGTGCGCCGGCTCGCCGGTCGCGACGCCGAGGAGAGCGACCGGGTATGGGGCGAGCAACTCGCCGATCTGACCGGCCCCTCGCTCGTCGCCGAGGGGCACACCTCGTCCGACCGGTTCGCCGACACCGCCGTGGAACCGGCCGACGACATCGACACGGCCGTACGGTCCGCCGGGGTGCCGCTGAGCGTGGCCGTGCACAGCGCGTGGGCGGTGACGCTGGGCTCCCTCCTGCACGGCCAGGACGTGGTGTTCGGTTCCACGGTGTCCGGCCGCGACGCGGACGTGCCCGGCATCGAGGACATGGTGGGCCTGTTCATCAACACCATCCCCGTACGCGCCCGTTGGGCCGCCACCACCACGGCGCACGACCTCCTCACCGCCGTCCGGGAACACCAGAGCGCGGTGCTTCCGCACCAGCATGTCTCGCTGGCGAGGATCGGCCGCCAGGCCGGGGCGGGCACGCTCTTCGACACCCTGGTGGTGTTCGACGTCGCGACCGATCCGGCCACGCTGCGGCGCCCCGGCGACACACTGGTCATCACCGACATCGCCAACGAGGGCGCCCCGCACTACCCGTTGACGCTGGTCGTCGAGCGCGTGGCCGACGGCCGTCCGCGCTTCAACCTGATCTACGACGGGGCACTGCTGCGGGAGGCGAGCGCCCGGACGATCCTGCACACGTTCACCCGGACCCTCACCGGGCTGCTCACCCGACCGGACGCCCTGGTCGACGATCTGGCTCCCGGGAACGCCACCCGTCCCGCGCCGGTCAGTCCCGTGACCCTGGGCGCGCTGTTCGACGCCGCCGCGGACCGCGACCCGGCCGCCACCGCCGTCACCCAGTGCGGCCTCGACGGCGGCAGCCGGTCACTGACCTACGGCGAACTGGCCGGGGCGAAGAACGAACTGGCCTCGGCGCTGCGCGCGGCCGGTGTCGGGCCCGGCACTCGCGTCGCCGTCGCCGTCCCGCGCTCCCTCGAACAAGTCCTCGCCCTGGTCGCGGTGGTCACGGCGGGCGGCGCGTACGTACCGCTGGACCCGGCCCACCCGGACGAACGGCTGGAGTACATCCTCGCCGACTCCGCTCCGCAGGTGGTTCTGGTGGACGGCGAGCAGCGGGACCGCTTCACCCGGATGCTGGACCGAGCGGGCGTGAGCGCCCAGGTGTTCGTGCGGGGGGACGAACCGCCGACGGGGGAGACGACCGGTCCCGGGCCCGGCTGGCACGACCCCGCGTATGTGATCTACACATCCGGATCGACCGGCCGGCCCAAGGGCGTCGTCGTTCCGCACTCCAGCGTGGTGACGCTGCTCGCGAACACCCGGCCCCAGATGGACTTCGGCCCGCATGACGTGTGGGTCCAGTTCCACTCGTACGCCTTCGACTTCGCGGTCTGGGAGCTGTGGGGCGCGCTGGTCCACGGTGGTGAGCTGCTGGTGCCGGAGTACGGCCTGACGCGCTCCCCGGTCGACTTCCACCGGCTGGTCCGCGAACGCGGTGTCACCGTGCTCAATCAGACCCCTTCGGCGTTCTACCAGTTCATCGAGGCCGACCGGCATGCCGATGAGCCGGTCACCGCACTGCGCCGGATCATCTTCGGCGGCGAGGCGCTGGATATCGGGCGGCTGCGCGGCTGGGTCGAGCGGTACGGCTCCGGCTCGCCCGAGCTGGTCAACATGTACGGCATCACCGAGACCACCGTGCATGTCACCCACCGGGTGCTGACCGAAGAGGACTTCGGCTCCTGCGACGGCGCCAGCCCCATCGGCGGCCCGATCCCCGGGCTGGTCACCTACCTGCTCGACGACCGGCTCCGGCCGGTGGCACCGGGCCGGGTGGGCGCCATCTACGTCGCCGGTGACCAGGTGTCGCTCGGCTATCTGGGCAGGCCGGGGCTCACCGCGGGCCGGTTCGTGGCCGACCCGTTCGCGGGTGACGGCTCCCGTATGTACCACACGGGCGACCTCGCCCGGCGCACCCTCGACGGCGAGCTGGAGTTCACCGGCCGCGTCGACGACCAGGTCCAACTCAAGGGATTCCGCGTCGAGTTGGGCGAGGTGGAGGCCGCGATCAGGGAACTCCCCGGCGTGGTCGACGCGGCCGTCACCGTGGCGGACACCGGTGACCACCTGGTCGCACACATCGTGGGCCGGGTGCCCCGCGATATCACCCGCCCGCTGTCCGCGAAGCTGCCCGCGCACATGGTGCCCGCCCGGATTCTGCCGGTCGCGGCCCTGCCGCTGACGGTCAACGGCAAACTGGACCGGAAGGCCCTGGCCGGGCGGGTCGCAGAGCCCGTTCAGGACCAGGACCACACCCCGCCGACCGGGAGCGATTCCGCGCTCGCCGCGCTCGTCGACATCTTCGCCGAGGCCCTGCCCGGCTCCGCCGTCGACGCCGACACGGACTTCTTCCGGGCCGGGGGTGACAGCATCGTCGCCATCACCGTGGTCAACCGGGCCAGGGCGCTCCATCTGCCGATGGCGCCCAGGGACGTGTTCCTGCACCGGACACCGCGCGCGCTCGCCGGGAACGTGGCGACGCGCCCGCCACGGGAGTCGGCCGCCACGCCGGCCCGCCGCGGAGACGGCCCGCTGACGCCGACACCGATCATCCTGCGGCAGCGCGAAATCGGGGGCTCGCTCGCCCGGTTCGCCCAGGCCAGGACGCTGGTGGCCGCCGAGGGCGTCACCTTCGCCGATATCGAGCGCGCGGCGAACGCCGTGGTGGCCGCCCACCCGGTCCTCCGGCTGCGGCTGCGCGTCGAGCACGGGGTGTGGGAGCTGCGCACCGAACCCGAACGTGAGATCACCGTCGTACGGGCGGACACGACCGACGCGACGAAGGCGGCGAACGAAGCGGCCGGACGGCTCGATCCCGAATCCGGCCACATCATCGCGTTCTCATGGCTGGCGGCGAGCCGGACCCTGGTGGTCACCGCCCACCACCTCGCGGTCGACGCGGTGTCCTGGCTGATCCTGCTGGACGACCTCGCCACCGCCCTGCGCGGGCAGCCCCTGGCACCGCCGACCACGTCGTACGCCGAGTACGCCGAAGCGCTCACCCTCCAGTCCACCCATGCGATCGACGACCTCGGGCACTGGGCCACCACGCTCCAGGCTCCTGAACTGCTGCCCACCCTCGGCGAGTCGCGCGAGACCACCGTCGTGCTCGCCCCCGATGTGAGCGACCGCGTTACGCGTACCGCGCCCACCACACTCGGCGTCGGCCTCACCGAATTGCTGTGCGGCGCGCTGCGCACCGCGCTGACCCACATCCAGCCGTCGCCCACCGATCTCGCGATCGAGCTGGAGCGGCACGGCCGGGTCCCGGCGCTGGACCACCATGACTACGCCCGTACGGTCGGCTGGTTCACCTCCATCGCGCCCGTGCGGCTCACGGCACACACCGACCCCGTGGCGGCGGCCCGCGAGCTCGCCGAACGCCAGCCCGACGAGCGCGGGCACCTCACCTACGGCCTGCTCAGATACCTCAACCCGCAGACCGCTCCGCTGCTGGTCGGCCGTCCGCAGGTGCTGTTCAACTACCTCGGCCGGGGCGGTGAGTCCCAGGCGCCGCACCTCACCGGCGGCGGGGGCAGTCCGTACGCCGTCGAGGTCAACGCGTGGACCGACGCGGCCACCGGCAGCCTGCACGCCGCCTTCACCCTCGCCGATGGCATCCCCGAGGAGATCACCGAGCACTGGCGGAGCGCGCTGGAGCACATCGCGGACGCCTCCGCGACGGCCGAGCGCACGGCACCGGTCACCCCGCTCCAGCGGGGCCTGTACTTCCAGGCCCAGATGGCCGGCTCGGCCGGACACTACGTGGCGCAGAGCTGGTTCACCTTCGACCGGCGCCTGGACACCGGCGCCCTGTCGGAGGCCATGGCGCGGGTGATCGCGCGGCATCCGGTGGTGGGCGCCGGCTTCACCACCGACGACGACGGAAACCCGGTCCAGGTCCTCACCCCGGGCCGGCGGGTCGCCGTCCACACGGTGCGGCTGTCGACGGACGCGGAAGCAGAGGCCCTGCGCGCCCGGGACCGCGACACGGGATTCGACCCCGGTGAACCGCCGCTGATCCGGCTGACCGTGGTGCGTCTGCCCGAAGGCCGCGACGGCCTGCTGCTGAGCTACCACCTGCTGCTGTGGGACGGCTGGTCCCGCGCGATCGTGCTGCGGGACCTGTTCGACGCCTACCGGGCCGTCGTGGCGGGCGAGCCGTTCGACCCGGCCCCGGCCACCCCGAGCTTCGAGGACCACGCCCGGGCGCTCGCCGCCCGGGACACCGCCGCGTCGGAGCGCTTCTGGGCGGAGCAGCTGGCCGGTCTCCCCGGCCCGACGCTGCTCGCCGGACGCGCGCCGGCCCTCTCGGAGGAGCTGCCGCACGCGCTCGTGCACACGCTGTCCGCCGAGGGGTCGGAGCTGCTGCGGGAGGCGGCCAGGGCGCACGGCGTCACACTCAACTCGGTGCTGACCGGCGCGTTCGGCCTCCTGCTGGGCGCCCACACGGGCCGCGGTGACGCCGTGTTCGGCGTGACCGTCTCCGGCCGGGAGGGCGAGGGGCTGGACGGCATCGTCGGGGTGCTCCTCAACACCGTGCCCATGTGGACCCGGGCCCGGCCGGACGACACCGTCGGGGAATACCTCTCCGCCGTGCAGACGGCCAGGGTCGAGGCCATGGACCACGAGCACCTCGGACTCGGCGAGATCCAGCGGGCCACCGGGCACGACACCCTCTTCGACACCCTCTTCGTGCTCCAGAACTTCCTGGACCTGGACGGGCTCGCCGAGATGAACGACCGGCACGGCATCACCTCGGTACAGGCCGACGACTCCACCCACTACCCCTTCACCTGGGTCGTCACGCCAGGCGACCGGCTCACGGTCAAACTGGAGTACCGCGACGAGGACACCGCGAACGCGCGGCGGCTCCTGGCGGACTACCTGCGGGTGCTCGAGGACCTGGCCCGCTCGACCGGACCGGTCGGCGCGCTGCCGGGAGTGGGGCCGCGGCCCTCGCCTGGCGAGCGTACGGACATCGGCACGGACACCGTCGTGGACCGGTTCGATCAGGCGGCGGACCGCGCCCCGGAGCGGGTGGCGCTCGTCGCCCATGGCTCGGCCATGACCTTCGCCGCGCTCAGGGACCGCAGCCGCGCCGTGGCGGGTGTGCTCGTCCGGCGCGGCATCGGCCCCGGGGCGACCGTGGGGCTGGCGATCCCGCGCTCCCCGGACTCGATCGTGGCGCTGTTCGCCGTGTTGCGGGCCGGCGCCGCGTATGTGCCGCTGGAGCTGGACCACCCGGACGAGCGGATCGCCTCGATCGTCGCGGACGCCCGCCCGGACGTGATCCTCACCGTGAGCGCCGTGTCGCCCCGGCTGACGGGCGACCTGATCGAGCTGGACCGGCCCCTGCCGGAGGCCGAGCCGTATCGGACGTTCGCGCCGGACGACCCCAACCGCCTGCGGCACCCCGCGTACACGATCTACACCTCGGGATCGACCGGGCGGCCCAAGGGCGTGGTGACCGAGTACGCCGGGCTCACCAACATGCTGATCAACCATCAGCGCCGGATCTTCGCGCCGGTGCTGGCCGAACACGGCCACCGGGTCTTCCGGATCGCGCACACCGTGTCGTTCGCGTTCGACATGTCCTGGGAGGAGCTGCTGTGGCTCGCCGACGGCCACGAGGTGCACATCTGTGACGAGGAGCTGCGCCGTGACGCCCCCCGGCTGGCCGAGTACTGCCTCGAGCACGGCATCGACGTCATCAACGTGACCCCCACCTACGCGCAGCAGCTGGTGGCGGAGGGCCTGCTGGACGACCCGGCACGGCGGCCGGCGCTCGTCCTGCTCGGCGGCGAGGCGGTCACCCCCGCGCTGTGGCGGCGGCTCGCCGAGACCGAGGGGACGGTCGGCTACAACCTGTACGGACCCACCGAGTACACCATCAACACCCTGGGTGTCGGCACCTTCGAATGCCAGGACCCGGTGGTGGGCGTGGCCATCGACAACACCGAGGTGTACGTGCTGGATCCATGGCTGCGGCCGCTGCCGGACGGAGCCCCCGGTGAGCTGTATGTGTCGGGCATCGGCATCGCCCGCGGCTACCTCGGCCAGGCCGCCCAGACCGCGCACCGCTTCGTGGCGTGCCCGTTCGGCGCACCCGGCGAGCGGATGTACCGCACCGGGGACCTGGTGGTCCGCCGGCCCGACGGGAACCTGATGTACCTGGGCCGCACCGATCAGCAGGTCAAGATCCGGGGCCACCGGGTCGAACCGGGCGAGGTCGAGGCCGCGTTCGCGGCGCACCCGGCGGTGCGGTTCGCCGCCGCGGTCGCGCAGCCCGATCCGCAGGTCGACGGCGCCTACCGGCTGGCCGCCTACCTCGTCCTGGACGGCGCCGACCTGGCGGCGGTCGCCGCCGAGGCGGGCGCCGGGCTGCCGGACTTCCTGCGCCCGACGCACTACGCCCAGGTCGACAGCATCCCCCTGACGGTGAACGGGAAGGCCGACACCAAGGCGCTGCCGGAGGCCAAACCGCTGGGCGCGCTGACCACGGCGGGGGAGCGGGGGCCGCAGACCGGGACCGAGACCGTGGTGTGCGAGTTCTTCGCCGAGGCACTCGATCTGGACGACGACGAGGTGAGCGCGGTGAGCGACTTCGTGTCCCTGGGAGGGCACTCCATGGTGGCGGTACGGCTGAACGGGCTGCTCCGCCGGGAGTACGGCCCCGTGATCACGATCCGAGACCTGTTCACCCTGCGCACCCCGGAAGCGATTGCCCGTTACCTTGATGAAAACTCCTGACACCCAGCGGCCCCGACCGGGGTCCGACATCCTCCGCACCGCGCTGCGCCGCAACGTCCGCGCCATGGCCTCGGGCACCGTTCTGATGGGCCTGTACCAGGCCGGTGAGACCGCCTTCCCCATCGCGCTCGGCCTGATCGTCGAGCACACGATGCGGGACCGGAACCTCGGCGCGCTCGGCCTGTCCATCGCCGCGCTGGCGGTGATCATCACGACGGTGTCGCTGTCGTGGCGGTTCGGGATGCGCGTCCTCCAGAAGGCCAACACCACCGAGGCGCACCGCTGGCGGGTGAAGGTGGCCGCCTGCGGACTCCAGCCGGTGGCCAGGGACACCGACCTGAAGTCCGGCGAGGTACTGACCATCGCCACCGAGGACGCCGACCAGACCGCGGACATCATCGAGGTGGTGCCGCTGCTGATCAGCTCGCTGGTGGCGGTGCTGGTCGCGGCGGTCGCGCTGGGGCTGGCCGACATCCGGCTCGGTCTGCTGGTGCTCGTGGGAACCGTCGCGATCCTGTCGATCCTGAGCGTGCTCTCCAAACGGATCGGCACCAGCACCCGTGAGCAGCAGGCCCGGGTGGCGCGTGCGGGGGCCAAGGTCGCGGACCTGATCACCGGCCTGCGCCCGCTGCACGGTTTCGGCGGCAACCACGCGGCGTTCCGGTCCTATCGGAAGGTCAGCGCGGAGGCGAAGCACCAGGCGATCACCGTCGCCAAGGTGAACGGCGCGTACGCGGGGGCCGCGCTGGCCCTCAACGCGATCCTCGCCGGCGCGGTGACCCTGACGGCGGGCTGGCTGGCGTTCCACGGCCTGATCAACGTCGGGGAACTCGTCATGGCGGTGGGACTGGCGCAGTTCATCATGGAACCGCTCAAGATGTTCGCGGAGATGCCGAAGTACATCATGATCGCGCGCGCTTCGGCCGAGCGGATGGCACTGGTGCTGACCGCGCCGCCGGTGATGACCCCGGGGCCGGAGCGCCCGGTCGAAGGGGGAGACCTCGAGATCGACTGCGTCCGGTACGGGGAGCTGCGGAATCTGGAATTCAAGGTGTCCGCGGGCGAGTTCGTGGCCATCGCCGCCTACCAGCCCCGCGCGGCCGCCGAACTCGCGTCGATCCTGGCGGTTCAGGTGCCACCCGGCGCGTACGAGGGAGCCGTGCGGATCAGCGGGCGGGAGCTCGCGGACCTGTCGGTCGAGGCGGTCCGCGAGCACATGCTGGTGAATCCGTACGACGGGGAGATCTTCGCGGGCACCCTGCGCACCAACATCGACCCGTCGGGCGCCGGCCGGATGGTCCCCGAGGCCGTCGAGGCGTCCATGCTGACCGATGTGGTCGCCCTGCACGGCGAAGGGCTCGACTACGGCGTCCGCGACCGCGGTGCGAACCTCTCCGGGGGGCAGCGCCAGCGGCTGTCCCTGGCCCGCGCCCTCGCCGCGGACACCGAAGTCCTCGTGCTGCACGACCCGACGACGGCCGTCGACGCGGTCACCGAACAGCTCATCGCGCGGGGCGTCGCGAAGCTTCGCCGGGGCCGCACCACCATCGTGATCACCAGCAGCCCGGCCCTCCTGGACGCCGCCGACCGGGTCCTCGTCCTGGACGACGGCGTCATCGCGGTCGAGGACACCCACCGGAACCTCCTCGCCACCGACGAGGACTACTGCGCGGCGGTGGCGCGGTGAACCAGGCCGTCAGCCGAGCGCCCAGGCGACGTCCCGGAGCAGCGCGTGCCGCCAGCCCGCCCGGTCGTGGTCCGAGGCCGACCGGGAAACCCGCACGGTCGCGCCCGCCCGTTCGGTGAGGGTCTCGACCGGCTCGCAATGGGGCAGCATCCGGGTCTCGTGCTCCCCGACATCGAACGCGATCCGCAGACCGGACAGGTCGGGGCGCTTCCGCAGGCGGGCGGCGATGGTGCCGCCCACCGGGCCGCCCAACGGGTCCGCCAGGTCCATGGCGCCGGGGGTCCACCAGAAGGACGCCGACTGACAGGCGACGCGGGACACCAGACCTGGGAACTCCAGCGCCGCGTACATCGCGCTCAGCCCGCCGAGGCTCTGCCCGGCGACCACCAACCGGTCCGGGTCGGCGGGCACGCCGGTGTCCGCCACCAGCGGCAGCAGTTCATCCCGGACCCCCTCCCACAGCTCGGGCCGGCACCCGAACTCGGCCGCCCTGTCCTTGGACGGCAGGAAGACCAGCGTGACCGGGGGCATCTCGCCACTGGCGACGGCCGAGTCGAACGCGGTCATGGCGGGGTGCAGATACAGCCAGTCGTCCCCGTCCAGGAGCAGGACCACGGGCCCGCCGCCGCCCGCCGGATGGACGCGCACGGTGCGCCGCCCGCCGAGCCGACCGCTGTTCCAGCGGACCCGGGTGAGCGGAACGGGCAGTACGGCGTCCGCACCCATGGCGGGCCAGTGCGGCTGGGCCGGGGCGTCCGGGGTCGCGGCGATGGACCGGTCACCGCCCGCGCCGACCGGGTTGAACGGGTCTGCGCATGCGGTGCCGCCCACGAGGAACTGATACGTCACCCGCAGCCGCGCGGGCACGCGGACCGTGGCGTACCAGCAGTCCGTATCGCCCCAACGACGCAGGGGGACCGGTTCCGACCAGCTCTCGAAACCCACGCTCGCCTCGGGCCCGCGCCACAGGAACAGGATCGCCCAACCGCCGTCCTCGGCCGGAGCCGACACGGGCGTGCCGACCGCGGCCCAGAACTCCTCGGTGCCGGGAGTGCCATGCAGCCCGAACGCGGCGAAGGCGTGCTCCATGTCGGCCGTGACCAGGGGCATGAACGACTCCTTGTGAGAGGGAAGCGGCAAAGGCTAAGCTCCGGTCGGTTAGGTCAGCCTAACCTAAGGTCAGTGTTCCGAGGAGGAGCCGAGCATGAGTACCAACCCCTTCGACGACCCCGAAGGCCGTTTCCTGGTCCTGGTGAACGACGAGGACCAGCACTCCCTCTGGCCGTCCTTCGCCGAGGTGCCCGGGGGGTGGACGGTGGTCTTCGACGAGAACACCCGAGAGGCGTGCCTGGAGTTCATCGAGGCCCACTGGACCGATATGCGCCCGCGGTCCCTCGCGGCATCCGCGGACGGCTGATCCGCCGCCGTAGCGAACCACCTGCGTCCAGGAGAGCCCTGTCAGATGCTCTGTACCAGACTGACGAACGCCCGCTTCCTCACCATGGACCCCGACCACCCCGTCGCCCACGACCTGGGCATCTGGCGGGGCCGGATCGTCGGTCTGGACGAGGCGGTGACCTCGCTGCCCGCACATGAGGTGATCGACCTTCAGGGCGCCACCGTACTGCCCGGTTTCATCGACGCCCATGTCCATCTGGCCTGGACCGGCTTCAAGGAGAAGACCCCGAGCATCACGGGCCGTACAGGGATCGACGAGGTGCTCGCCGTCGTGGAGGAGGCCGTCACCCGCAAGGGCTCGCCCGGGGCCTGGGTGAGCATCGCCGGCTATGACCAGCGGGCCCTCGGCCGTCATCTGACCGCCGCCGAACTGGACACCGTCAGCCACGGTCACAAGGTGTTCATGCTGCATGACTCCGGGCACGGCTGCGTGGTCAACACCGCCGTTCTCGATCTGCTCCCCGCCGGCACCCCGCACGACAGCGGCTTCCTCGCCGAGGGCGCCATGGGCGCCGCCCGCGCCCTGCGCCTGCCGTACTCCCAGGAGGAATTGGCCCGGGCGATCGGACGGGCCGCCCACACCTGTCTCGCCGAGGGCGTCACCGCGTGCGCCGAAGCGGGCATCGGGGGCACCCTCTTCGGCCACAGTCCGGTCGAGCTGGGAGCCTACCAACTCGCCTCCGATAAGGGCCTGTTGCCGCTGCGCGTTCAGCTCATGGTCTCCGCGGACCGGCTGCGCCCGGTCGCCGCACACGAGGCCGATGGGATTCCCCGAGCCCTCGACCTCGGCCTGCGCACCGGGTTCGGCGGCGACCGGCTCTCCGTGGGGGCGCTGAAGATCTACACCGACGGCGGCATGATGGCCCGGACCGCCGCGCTCGGCAGCCCGTACGAAGGGCTGGACCACTCCGGCCAGTTGCAGGACGACCCGGATGTGCTCGCGGACACGATCGTGGACGGCCATCTCGCCGGGTGGCAACTCGCCGTCCACGCGATCGGCGACCGCGCGGCCGATGTCGCCCTGGACGCCCTGGAACGGGCCCAGCGACTCCGCCCGCGCCCCGGCGCCCGGCACCGAGTCGAGCACGCCGGCCTGATCCGCCCCGACCAGCTCCCGCGCTTCGCACGGCTCGGTGTCAGCGCGGTCGTCCAGCCCAACTTCCTGCGCTACTTCGGCGACGACTACGCGGCGATCATGGGTCAGGAGCGGGCCCCGTGGCTCTACCGGGGCAGGGCGTTCCTGGACCACGGCATCACGCTCGTCGGCAGCTCGGACCGCCCCGTCACGGACGGATCCCCGCTGCGAGCCATCCAGTTCATGGTCGAGCGCGCCTCCGAGTCCGGCCGGCTGATCGGCCCGGACGAGGGCATCACCGTCGACGAAGCCCTGCGTGCCTACACCGTCGCCGGCGCCTTCGCCTGCCACTGGGAGGACAGCCTGGGCAGCCTCACCCCGGGCAAGCTGGCCGACCTGGTCGTGCTCGGCGACGACCCCCGGCGCGTCGACATGTCGCGCATCGGGGACATCGAGGTGGTGACGACATACGTCGACGGCCGCGAGAGCGATAAGTCGGCGTCCTGAGCGTGCTGTAACCAGGGACCTTCGCCCCCGGCCCTGGATCCGGTGACCACGACGCTCCAGCCGAGGTGTGTGTCGGGGTCGATGGAGTCGGCCTCGTACGCCACCACGACGCCGCGCCCGTCGGCCTGCCCGGCGCGCGCGGTCAGGGCCGCGCCCTCGTGGGTGCGGATGACGATGTCGCCGTTGTCCAGGACGTGGTTGACCGGGCGGATCGTCGGCAGCGCGTGGCGGGTGAAGACGACCCTTCCGAAGGACGCGGTGCCCAGCAGACGCAGGGCCTCGTCATTGTCCAACTCGACGCTCCGGCGCGGCCCGGCCGGGACGGACGGGGGGGGTGCCGATGCCGGTGCGCCGGTGCGGCATGAGCGTCGTCCCTTCCGGGCGTGGGCGGCTGCCCGTCCATGGCGTCGGATGGGGGCCGGGGACGGGCTCGATCAGGTCATTGGAATGGCACCGGAACACCTGATGCCAGGGCCGTTCGGCCCTGGTCCGGGTCCGGCCGACCCCGCTTGTCCCGGTGGGGGCCAGGCTCATGATCTCCCGCATGCGGCTCTTGGCCCCGGGGCTCCAGGGGGTGGACAACAGGGCCGACCGGCCCTGGCCCTTGGGCCCCGGAACGAGAAGGATCTCAGCGCGGAGAGCCGATCCCGGCCACAGGCGGGCACCGGTACGGAACGCGGAACCAGGGAGCGGTTTGATGGCGGACAGCGAGCGGCCCGGCGCGGGCGACCCGATCCGGGTCTTCCTGCTGGACGACCACGAGGTGGTGCGGCGCGGTGTGCGCGACCTTCTGGACGACGAGCCGGACATCGATGTGATCGGCGAGGCCGGCACGGTGGAACAGGCGCTGGCGCGTGTCCCCGCGTCGCGCCCGCAGGTGGCCGTGCTCGACGTCCGGCTGCCCGACGGCGACGGGGTGACCGTGTGCCGGGAGCTCCGATCGCGCATGCCCGAGCTGGCCTGCCTCATGCTGACCTCCTTCGACGACGAGGAGGCCCTGCTCGACTCGATCATGGCCGGTGCCTCCGGTTACGTGCTGAAGCAGATCCAGGGCTCGGACCTGGTGTCCGCCGTGCGGGCCGTGGCCAAGGGCCAGTCCCTGCTCGACCCCAGCGCCACCGCCAAGCTCATGGCCCGGCTTCGCGGCAGCCGGGAGGAGGAGCAGCGGCCCGACGGACTGGCGGGCCTGACCGAGCGGGAGCGGGAGATCGTGGCTCTGATCGGGGAAGGGCTCACCAACCGCCAGATCGGCCAGCGGCTCTACCTGGCCGAGAAGACGGTGAAGAACCACATCTCCCGCCTGCTGGCCAAGCTGGGCGTGGAGCGCCGCATCCAGGCCGCCGTCATCGCCACCCAGGTCCAGGACCGGCAGCGGCAGGAAGGGCGCTGAGACCCTGGGACGGCGGGGGAGGCGGCGCTTCCGGCGCCGTGGGGATGAGAGCACCGACGGGCCCTGTGGCCGGGGTAGTTCGGCCCTATTCCAGGTGACGGCGTTGGCGGAATGATCAAGGAGCAGGACGGCGTCTTCCCGGCCGCACTCGCCAATGCGGCAGGCCCCTACGCCCGCTCACCCGCGCGTCCGCGTTCACCGGGCCGGTCCGGAGCTGGGCGCGTCAGGTGGGGGAGAGCGGGACGATCCACTCGACGACCGTGCCGCCCGGCCGGTTCGCGGACAGGTCGAAGGTGCCGCTCATCTCCTCCGCGCGTCGGCGAAGGTTCGCCAGGCCGCTGCGGCGGGTGACCGCCGGGTCGATTCCCAGGCCGTTGTCGGCCACCCTCAGGTGCAGGGTGGCGTCGGTGACCTCGACGCCGACATCGACGGTGGTGGCGTGCGCGTGCCGGGCGGCGTTGGACAGCGCCTCGCCGAGCACGGCCAGCAATTGCTCGGCTTGCTCGGCGGACACGGCCGTGTCCAGCAGCCCGGTCATGCGCAGTGCGGGGGCGAAGCCGAGCGATTCGGTGGCCCGTTCGGTGGCCGCCACCAGCTGGGCGCGCAGCCCGCTGCTACGACGGGCCGGATCGTGCTCGCGAAGGGCGTAGACGGTGGAGCGGATGATCTTGATGGTGTCGTCCAGGTCGTCCACGACTCGCTGGACCCGTTCGCTCACCTGCGGCCGGTCGGAGACCCGGCCCAGCGCGGACTGGAGGGACAGCGCACCCGCGAACAGCCGCTGGACGACCAGGTCGTGCAGGTCCCGGGCGATCCTGTCGCGGTCGTCGAGCACGACCATGCGCTCGGTGTCCCGCCGGTGCTCGGCGACGTCCAGGGCCAGCGCGGCCTGGTTGCCGAACCCGGTGACCATGTCGATCACGGCGTCGCTGAACAGGGCGCTGCCCGGGAGGTTCGCCACCTGGAGCACTCCCCGGACATGCTCCCGCGTGCCGAGCGGCACGAAGAAGGCCGGCCCCAGCTCCACGACCGAGGCGCTGCCGCCCTCGGCGCGCGGGTCGGCGCTCACGGCCTCGCTGATGATCGTCTCCCCGGATGTGTAGACCTTCGCGGCCAGCGCCGTGGCGGGCAGCACCAGTCCGCGCACCCGCTCCGTCTGCGTGCCCGAGGCGGCCTCGAGGACCAGCTCGCCACTGTCTCCGACGGGCACCCCCAGGGTGACCAGGTCCGCGTCGGCCATCTCCCGCACGGTGGCGGTGAAGGACTCCAGCACCGCGGCCGGTTCGGCACCGGACAGCAGGCTGCGGGTCAGCTCGTTGCTGGCCGCGAGCCACCGCTGCCGGCGGTGCGCCTCGTCGTACAACCGGGCGTTGTCGATCGCCACACCGGCCGCCGCGGCCAGGGTACGCAGCACCGCCTCGTCGTCCGTGTCGAACTCCGTACCACTCCGCTTGTTCGTCAGGTAGAGGTTGCCGAACACCTGGTCGCGCACCCGGACCGGGGCGCCGAGGAAGCTGGTCATCGGCGGGTGGCCGGACGGGAATCCGGCGGACGCCGGATGATCGGCCAGGTTCGCCAGGCGCAGCGGCTCCGGGTGGCGGATGAGCAGCCCGAGGATGCCCGCGCCGCGCGGGTAGGGCCCGATCCGGGCGATGGTCTCGTCGTCGATGCCGACGGTGACGAACTGCTTGATCGTGCCTTCTTCGCCCAGCACCCCGAGCGCCCCGTACTGGGCGTCGACCAGGGCGACCGCCGACTCCACGATGCGTCGCAGCACTACCTCGAGGTCCAGGTCGGAGCCGACCGCCAACACCGCGTCGAGCAACGTGTGGACCCGGTCCCGGGCCGCCCTGACCTGCGCCACCTGTTGCTGTAGGTCGTCCAGCAGTGCGTCCAGCCGCAACTGGGGAGACATCCCGGATGCCGCCACCTCACGCGAACCCCCTGCGCGCTCGTCCACCACAGCTCCCTTCACCACGCCCCCGGCCCACCCCAAGAATGCCGGACCAACCGAACTCGTACGACGGCGCCCGGGGGCGCACCCGAGCGGACAGTGTGGGCACGGCTCACCAGTGATGGGCGGATGGTGATCGTCCCACGGCTCTCGGCCCGTTGGCACCGGGCACGGCTCGGCCCGGTGGCACCGGCGGCCCACACATGCCGTTTCGCGCGCTGCCCCACCAGGCGGCCGGGATCGCTCAACCCGGGCGGCCCGACAGCTCGTCGGCGCGAGCGATGATCAACCGGCGGACGATGACGGAGGATCGCGACGGCTGACTGTCCACGCGCTGGACCAGGCTGACCTCCACCGGTTCCGCGTCCGCCAGGGGGAACCGCACCAGACCGGTCGGGGGCGGCCGGGTGCCGAAGTGCGCCAGAAGACCCACCCCGGCGCCTTCGGCGGCCATGGTCCGAACCGTTCCGGCCGACATCGCCTCGACCATCACCTCGGCGTCCGGCAGGTGCCGGCGCAGCTGTTGATGCATCACGGTGCCCGGCCTCATGGTGACGATCGGCCACCGGCCGAGGTCGGCCCAGGTGACCTCGCGCCGACGGGTGAGCGGGTGGTCGGGCCGGGCGTAGACGACGAGCGGCGCGGTGAGGAGCCGCCGGCGGGTGAGGCCGCCGGGCGCGGGCCCGTCCGGTGTGGTGGCCACGGCGAGGTCCAGGTCGCCGGCCATCACCGCGCGTTCGATGTCGCCCGAGGAGCCTTCGCGCACGGAGAACCGCAGACCCGGATGGTCGGTGAGCAGCCGCCCCATGACAGGAGCGACGATGGTCTCGACGGTCGCCGATCCCCCACCGATGGCCACCCGGCCCTGATAGGTCCCGTTGGAGGCCAGCGCCGCCTCGCACACGGCGTCTTCGGCCGCCACGAGGCGGGTGAGCGGGCCGACGAGTGCCTCGCCGGCCGGCGTCGGGCGAACGCCTCCTCGGTTCCGGGTCAGCAGAACGACATCGAGCTCCTCCTCGAGCGTGGTGAGCTGCTGTCCGATCGTGGGCTGGCTGACGCCGCAGGCTGCCGCCGCCGACCGAAGAGATCCCGTGCGCACCGCGGCGAGGAAGTACCTGGCCCGTTCGACTCGCATCGGCTCATGTTATTGCCTTCTTCTTTCACCGATTCCAGTAAGTGACGTCTTCCCGCGGCGATGACGCCGCGGGATTGTGACATCGGTCTCGGATGACCATGACGTTCCGACGCTCGTGAAAGGAATTTCCGTGCTTGGGCCCCTCGCCGGCGTGCGTGTCCTCGACCTCTCGACGGTTCTCGCCGGCCCTCTCGCCTCCTCCCTGCTCGGCGAGTTCGGAGCGGAGGTGATCAAAGTCGAACAGCCCGGGACCGGGGACCCCGCGCGCGGTTACCCACCGCTCGAGAACGGTGTGTCCGTCGGTTGGGCGGTCGTCGGCCGCAACAAGTCCAGCGTGACCGTCGACCTGCACCACCCGGAGGCCGCGGCGCTGGTCGGACGGCTCGCCGCCACGACCGATGTGGTGGTCACCAACTTCCGGCCGGCGACGCTGCGTCGGTTCTCCATCGACTTCGACGATCTGGTCGCCCACCGGCCCGATCTCGTCATGGTGCACGTGAGCGCCTTCGGGCGCACCGGCCCGTACGCAGACCGCCCCGGCTTCGCCCGCGTCGCCGAGGCTTTCGCCGGACTGACCCACAGGACGGGGTTCCCCGACGGTCCGCCGGTGTTCGCCGGCTATCCGGTCGCCGATGGCGTCACCGGGATCTACGCCGCCTTCGCCGCGATGCTCGCACTGCGCCAACGCGACCGTACCGGTGAGCCCCAACTGGCCGACATCGGCCTGTACGAACCCCTGCTGCGGATGATGGAGGACTTCATCGTTGACTACGACGCGACCGGTGAGGCCCGGGGGCGCCAGGGCAACGAGAACCCCCACATCAGTCCCAATAACCTCTACCGGACCGGTGACGGGCGCTGGCTGGCCCTGCCGGCGTCGACCGAGCAGATGTGGCGCCGGTTGATCACTGTGATGAAGGCGCCGGATCTGGCGGTCCATGACTCCATCACGGCCCGGATCGAACACCGCGCGGAGATCGAGGGCCGGGTGGCCGCTTTCGTGGCCGCCCACGACCTCGAGTCCCTGACCGAGCTGATGGCCGAAGCGGGGGTGGCCTGCGGACCGGTGAACACGGCGGCGGACATCTGCGCCGACCCCCATGTGCGGGCCCGTGGATCGGTGGTCGAGGTGACCGACGAGCACGAGGGTCGCACCCGCCTGGCCCAGGGCTCCGCCGGACGTTTCTCGGGATTCGAGCAGCGGATCGACCGCGGTGCTCCTCGGCTGGGTGAGCACACCCGCGCCGTGTTGGAGGACCTCGGCCTCGCCTCGACCACCATCGACGACCTCGCCGGTCGGGGCGTCATCTGAACCAGGAGGCACAGATGTCCATGGCCGACGTCTCCATCGTCGTTCTCGTCGCCCTCTTCGCGGCGACCGCCCTGCCGAGGTTCAACCTCGGGCTGGCGGCCCTTCCGGCCGCCTTCCTGGTCGGTCTCGCCGCGGACCGCACCGCCGACGACGTGACGGCGTACTTCCCCGGTGACTTCTTCGTGCTGGTCGTCGGCGTCACGGCGCTGTTCGCCGTCGCCCAGATCAATGGCACCCTCGACTGGCTCCTCGATGGAATGCTCCGTCTGGTCGGCGGACGCGCGCTGCTGGTCGTCCTGGTCCCGTTCCTGATAGGCGCCGTGCTGACGGCGATCGGCACACTCCCGGCCGCCGCCACCGCCATCGTCGCTCCCCTCGCACTCGGTCTCGCCGCGCGCTACGGGATACCCCCATTCATCGCGGCCGTGCTCGGCATCACCGGCGTCATCAGCGGACTGCTCTCGCCTCTGGCCGTCTACGGCACCAGCGCGCGCCAACTGGGGGAGAAGCTGGGAATCGGTCTGCCCGACTCCGCCCCGGTCACCTTCCTCTTCGGCGGAGTCCTGGCCGGCCTCGCCGTCTCGGCCGGTTGTCTCGCCGTCGGGTTCCGCGGCGGCGCCATGCCGCGCGGCCGCGTGGCGCCGACCACGCCGGATGGACTCCACGCCACCCTCACACCCACTGCCACACCCACTGCCACCGGACCAGCAGCCGGAGAAGAGGCCGAGCGTGTCCCGTCGTCCGGCACCTCCCGGGTCCTCACCCTCGCATGTCTGCTGGCGGTGGTGGTGCTCTCGGTCGGCTTCGACGTCAACATCGGCTACCTGGGGCTCACCGCCGCGGTCATCCAGCAACTCGTCCTGGGGCTGGAGCCGAACGCCATCATCTCCCGCATCCCCTGGAATGTGGTGCTGCTGATCGGGGGGCTGCTCACCTACATCGGGCTGATGCAGGATCTGGGCGCCTTCGCGCGGATCAGCGACCTGCTGCGGGTGGAGGGGGCACCCATGCTGAGTCTGCTCGTCCTGTGTTACATCGCCGGTGTCACGTCTTTCGCCGCGAGCTCCATCACCGTCTTCGCGACGATGATGCCGCTGGTTCCCGCGGTGGTCGCCGAAGGAGTCTCGCCCGTCGGCGCCGTTCTCTCGGTCGCGTTGGCCTCGGTGCTGGTCGATGTCAATCCGCTGGGTATCACGGGTGGCCTGATCCTCGGCGCCGCCGAGCCGGAGGACCGGCCACGGCTCTTCCGGCAGTTGCTGATCTGCGGGCTGGTGTCCGTAGTCATCGCTCCCGTGCTGGCCTGGGGCGCCTTCGGGTGGTGGTGACGCCGGGGAAACCTGGACACAGCCGGGATCGGCCGCCACGATCGGCCGTCGGCCGTTCCACGCAGCCTTCAGCCATGCGGTACGACGGCGACCGGCACGGTGGAGTGGTGGAGCACCGCGTTGGTGACGGGGCCGATGTGCGTGCCCAGGGCGGAACGGCGCGTCCGGCGGCCGACCACCAGCAGTCCGGCCCCGGCCGCGGCCCGCAGCACCGACCCGGCCACGAACGCGAGCTCGATCGTGCGTTCCACCCTGACCCGCGGGTACTTCTCCCGCCACGGTTCCAGGGCCTCGTCGAATTCCCGGTTCAGCCGGCCCTCCAGATCACCGTCCAGGTAGCCGATGGGGCCCGCGGCGATGCCGTACCCGTAGTCGGACGCCGGGAGCTTGCAGACGTGCACGGACCGCAACGTCGTCCCGCGTGCGGATGCCGCGGCGAAGGCGAAGTCCAGCAGCGGCCCGGGGGCCTTCGCCAGGTTGCTGAGCGCGACGACGACCTCGTCGCCCGGCTGCTCGGTGGCGGACTGCTCATTCGCCCGCACCATCACCACCGGGCATGTCGCCCGGGCGAGGACCTGCTGGCCGACGGAGCCGAGCAGGAAGCCGGCCAGGCCGCTGAGCCCGCGCGAGCCGAGCACCAGCATCTCGGCGCTCTCCGCCCGTTCCAGCAGCGCCGTGACGGCCGTGGCGGGTACCTGCTCGGCGGTGAGCGGAAGGTCCGGGTAGCGGCCCCTCAGCTCCTTCTCGGCGTCCCGCAGGATGCGCCGCGCCCAGTGCCTCACGGTGTCCTCGCTGTCCGGGGCGGGCACATCGACGGGTTGCCAGAGCCACGCGTGCACCAGGTGCAGCGGCAGTTCGCGGCGCAGGGCCTCACGGGCGGCCCAGTTGGCCGCGGCGAAACTCTCGGGGGAGCCGTCGAGCCCGACGACGACGGGGCGAAGCATGACAGGTACCTCCGTGTGTAAGGGGGTGGGCAGCGGGTGTTCCGCGCCGGGCGGATTCGTCGCTCGGCGGTCGTCAGCCGTGCGCGATCACTGCCACCGGCGCGGGGGAGCGGTGCAGTACGGAGTGGGTGACCGGACCGATGCGCGGGCCGGTCCTGGGACCGCGGGTGAAGCGGCCGACGACCACCAGGCCGGCGTCGGCCGAGGCGTCCACCAGGTGCTCCGCGGGGCGGCCGGCCACGATCCGCTCGCTCACCTCGACGCCGGGGAACTTCGTCCGCCAGGGGCGGAGTACGTCGGTCAGCTCGCTCGCGACCTGAGCCGACCGCCCGGTGTCGAAGGGTGCCGTATAGCCGGAGGCGGAGGGTGGGCTCCATGCGTGGATGACGCGCAGTGCCACTGCCTGCCGGGCGGCGGCGCCGAACGCGAACTCGAGCACTTCCGCGGCGGGCCGCCGAAGGTCAAGCCCCAATACGACATCGCCGTGCGCGCGGGGCCGGGGTGCGGTGACGGCCGAGCCGTTCCGGTGTTCGTCCTCGTCGGCCGCACCGGCCCGGACCAGGACGACGGGGAGCGCAGCCCGGGCCACGACCGACAGGGCCACGGAGCCGACCAGAATGCCCGCCACCCTGCTCAGGCCCCGGGAGCCGAGCACCAGAAGCTCGGAGCTCTCTGCGACCGCCAGTAGCGACGGCACCGGCTCCCGGGCGACCTGTTCATGGACGATCCGCAGATCCGGGTGGTCACGGCGCAGCCGCGCCGCGGTGTCGTGCGGCAGGCGCTCGGCCCACCGGGTCAGCGATGCGGTTCCGGTGAGTGGTGCGTAGGTGAACGAGTGCCAGTCCAGCGCGTGGACGAGGCGCAGCGGCAGTTCGCGGCGCAGGGCCTCGCGGGCCGCCCAGTCGGCCGCGGCGAAGCTCTCGGGCGAACCGTCCAGGCCGACGGTGACGGTACCGGGCATGGTGCGGACCTCCTTCGGGGACGCGCTTCCACCATCTCGGCGCGGAGGGCGGGGCGGGATGGGCCCCAGGTCCCACGGACTCGGCCGACCGGCCCCATGTCCGTGTCCGCCCGACCACGCGCGGACGGACACGGACAGGGGCCAAGTCGGTACGGACGACTCCGCCTTCCCGGAGGGGGCGGAGTGCCACCCGAGCCGACCCGAGCCGGCCCGGCCCGGACGCGTGGGCCGGTCGGCGCCCCGGCGGGGCCCGTCGACCCACGCCGGGTGCCGCGCCACCAGCCCACAGTGGAGAGGAGAGGAGGCCGAGCCCGGCCTCCGCTTTCCATGTTCTTCCGGAGGGGAACCGTGGTGCGGCGATGACACACCGAACCGTGGGGCAGGTCATGACGACGGCCGTCGTCCATGTGCGGCCTGACGCGTCGTTCAAGGAGATCCTCAACGTGCTCGTCGAGCATGATCTCACCGCCGTGCCCGTACTCGACGATCAGAACAGGCCGCTGGGGGTGGTCTCCGATGCCGATCTGCTGAGCGACGCGGCGGGCAAGGACGTCCCGGGCGGCTGGGCGCTCACCGCGCGGCCGTCGCCGGAGGCCGAGCGCGACAGCCGGGTGAAGGACGCTGCCGGACTCATGAGGAGCCCCGCCGTATGCGCCGCATCGGAGTGGACGGTGTGCGAGGGCGCCCGGGTGATGGGCCGACGGGGTGTCGACCACCTCGTGGTGGTCGACGAAGCCGGGCGTACGGTGGGCATCGTCGGCCGGGGCGACCTGCTCCGGGGCTTCCTCCGCCGTGACCGGGCGATCGCCGAGGACATCCGGCGCGAGGTGATGGCCCGTTCGCTGGGCTTGCCCCGGGACGCGCTCGAGGTGCGGGTCGACGAGGGAGAGGTGTCCCTCAGCGGCGTCGTGGAGCGCAGGAGTACGGCTTCCGTCCTGGTGCGCCTGTGCGGGGGCCTCGAAGGCGTGGTCGCGGTCACCGACCGGCTCGGATACCGCGCCGACGACACTCATCCGGCCGTGGCCACCGGCGTCCGTACGGAACGGGCGGCAGGAAGCCGGTGCGGCCATCGCGGGGTGGATACGGCTTCCCGTGACGGCGGCTGATCACCGGCACCGCCCCTTGTGCGGTGCGGTGCGGGCTAGAGCCCTCGTACGCGGTGGAGCATGAGGGCGATCAGCCCAGGGCGTCCCTGGTCATTAGGCTGGTCGTGCTCTCCTCCCGCCGTCCCGGTGGAGGACCCGCGACGGTTTCGGGACCGGCCGTCGCGGATGCGGTACGCGGTCCCGGTGAGGTGGCGGACGATGTCGGGCAGAGGGGTCCGGGGGGCCCAGGTCGAGGCGACCCGGGCGGCGATCCTGGACGCCGCGGAACGACTGTTCGCCGAGCACGGGGTGCATACGGTCTCCAACCGTCAGATCAGCATCGCCGCGGGGCAGGGGAACACCGCCGCCGTCGGCTACCACTTCGGCACCAAGACCGACCTGGTCCGGGCGATCGCCGGCCGGCACGCGAAGGCCATCGCGGAGATCCGCGACCGGGTACTGGCCGAGGCCGGCGACTTCACCTGCGTCCGCGACTGGGCGGCCTGCACGGTGCGTCCCGTCACCGAGCACATGGCCGCCCTGGGGAGCCCCTCCTGGTTCGCCCGGTTCAACGCCCAGGTGTCGGCCGACCCGGCGCTTTTCGAGGTGATGATGAACGAAGACGACCTCGTCTCCGCGTCACGGGAGCAGTTGCGGAACGTCCTCGACCGGTTCCTCCCGGATCTGCCGCACCAGGTGACCGCCGTACGGGTGCTGATGGCTCGTCACCTGATCGTGCAGATGTGTGTCGAGACCGAGCGGGCCCTCGCGGAGGGCTCTGCCACGGCCCGTCTCAACTGGGAGGACACCGCCTCCGACCTGGCCGAGGCGATCACCGCCCTGTGGGAGGCGCCGGTCACGCGGCGTCCGGGGGACGTGGCGGGCAAGTGAAGACCGGCAGGGCGCGAGGGGCTCCGGCGCCAGTTCGCCATGCCGTACCGCACGCTGAGGGGGCAGACCGGTGACCTCCACCGCGGGAACGGGACACCACCGAGACCGCTGGCACGTGTTCCCGCCGCCGCACAGTGGTATCCGAAGTCCGGCCCCGAGCCGGCCCGGGTCGCCGAGTTGGCTCGGGTCGCCGAGCTGATAGCCGTGTGCGTGAGCGCCACCTGGTCGTCCAGTGGACCGCGGCCGGGGTGGGAGGCCGTGGGCTTCGCCGCCACGCGGGTCCTTCGGCCTGGCCCCGGCGGTGGCTGTTGAGCCGCGCGTATATCAGTGGCAGCGGCCGGAGGTCTCGGCGAGCGCGAGCAGGTCTGCCTCACGGCCGTGCCGGGCGATGAACTGCAAGCCGACCACGTCGCCTGCGGGGGTGCGCCCGGCCGGAAGGGAGACGGCGGGATGGCCGGTGATGTTGAACGCCCAGGTCAGGGCCACGTTCATGCGGTTGCCCGGCCCGCTGTGCCCATGGGGCGGGTGCGGGGTGGTGGGGGTGGCCAGCACGTCGTAAGCGCCGAACAGAGCGTCCACGGCGGTGTGCAGCTCGCGGCGGACCGCCTCGACCTGTTCGGCCGGGGCGGCTCGGTGGCCGCGCAACGCCATCCAGCACGGCGCTGGATCGGGCAGACGGATGTCCGGCTCGTCCACGAGCAGTCGGTCCGCGCCGAACGCGGTGCCCACGAAGGAGCGGACGCGAGCGGCGACCTCGGGGTCGGTGTCGGCGGTGCCCAGCGTGGCGGACCAGGCCGCGCGCAGCGGGCGCCGAACCGGCGTACCCGTGCTTCCGTCGGCAACGGCGAGAGCCTTGAAGGCGGCGCGCAGGTCCTGGGCGCCGCGGGCGAGGGGTCCGGCAATGTTCAGCCCGGCGGCGTCGCGGGCGGGCACGGTGCCGTTGGTGGGTTTGAGCCCGTGGACGGCGCACCAGGCCGCCGGGATGCGCACCGAGCCGGCGCCGTCGCTTCCCGTGGCGAGCGGCACCATGCCGGAGGCGACCGCGGCCGCCGATCCGGCGGATGAACCACCCGGGCTCCAGGCCGGGTTGAGCGGATTGAGGGTCGGCCCGCGATCGGTGTGCCCCCAGGTCTGCCAGTCGGCGGCGTTGGAGACCACAGGAACCGAGGTCGTCCCGACGGGGACGCAGCCCGCTTCGATCATTCGCTGTGACTGGACGCTGCCCGTGCCTTCGCCTGCCTTGATGCCGATCGGGACTCCGGCCAGCGGAAGCCGCTCCCCGGCCTCGGCGCGGGCCTGTACCTCGGCCGCGTGGGCGCGGGCCCTATCCGCCCACACCTCGGTGAAGGCCCGAACGCCCGCGTCGCGCCCGGCGATGGCGCGCAGTGCCGCTTCGGTCATGGCCTGTGCGGTGCAGCGGCCCTCGCGGACCAGCGAGGCGATCTCGCACGCGGACAGCTCCGCCCACCGGGCCGTGGCGATATCAGCCATCAGCGGACTCTTGTGGGGTGATGAGGCGGCGCACGGCGTCGGTGATCGTGGTGCGCCGCTGCTCGGCAGTGACCAGTTGACGCACGTCCTCCGTGTGCTGCTGCCACATGTTCGCCAGCGCCAGCACCAGGGCGAGGATCTCCCCGGCCGGCTTGTCCCGTGTGACGCTGCCGCGCTGCTGTGCCGCCTCGATGGCCGCGATCTTGTCTGCCATCGAGCGGGCGACGATCTCGGGCATGGCGCGCTCGGCGCGCTCCAGCGCGTACCACGACAGAAAACGCATGACCTGTGGATGCTGCGCGGCGGCATCGTGTAGGCGCCCCGCATAGCCGGGCAGGTCGTCGGCGTCGATGGGAAGCGCGCCCACCGTCTGCTCGACGATCGCCTCATAGACGGCCTCGAACAGGCCCTCCTTACCGGCGAAGAACGAATACACCAGGCCAGGGCTGATGCCGGCCCGCTTGGCGAGACGGTCCACACGAGCCCCCGCCACCCCGTACTCGGCGAACTCCGCCAGGGCCGCTTCCATCAGCTGCTGACGCTTGCGGTCAGGATCACGCGTTGCCATGGCCCCACCCTCACGTAATGAACGTTCATTTGACAAACGGCCGCGCCGCCACCCATGCTGAGGCTAGTAAATGAACATTCATTTAGGAAGGTGTTCCATGGCCGTCCCGCACTGGACCCCCGCCGACATCCCCTCGCTCGGCGGCCGTACCGCCCTCATCACCGGCGCCAACAGCGGCATCGGCTACCGCACCGCCCAGGTCCTGGCCGAACGCGGCGCCCGTATCCTGCTCGCAGGGCGCCGCCCCGCCTCGCTGGCCGAGGCCGCCCGCCGCCTGCGCGCCGACGTACCCGGCGCCCGGCTTGAGACCGTGGAGCTCGACCTCGGCGATCTATCCGCGATCCGCGATGCGGCCGCTCCGCTCGCCGCGACCGAGACCCTTGACCTCCTCATCAACAACGCCGGCGTCATGGACGTCCCCGAGCGCCGCACCACCAGCGACGGCCTCGAACTCACCGTCGGCACCAACCACTTCGGACACTTCGCCCTGACCGCCCACCTCATGCCCGCCCTGGCACGCTCCACAGCCGCCCGCGTCGTCACCGTCAGCGCCATCGCCGCCACCTGGCGCTCCGGTGACCTCGACGATCTGATGAGCGAACGCCACTACCGCCCCATGGGTGCCTACGCCAAGTCCAAGCGCGCCAATGTCGTCTTCACCCAGGAACTCGCCCGCCGCCTCGACGGCACCGCGCACCGAGCCCTGGTCGTCCACCCGGGCTCGGCCGTCACCAACTTGCAGCGCCACACCTCCAGCGGACGGATGGGTCGCCTCTTCGTCGCCCTCGCCGCCCGCACCCTGATGGGCACCGCCGACGGCGCCGCCTGGCCCTCTCTGTATGCCGCGACCCACCCCGAGGCCGTCAGCGGCACCTTCATCGGCCCCGCCGGACGCGACCAGACCTCCGGCACCCCCAAGCCGGTGCCCCTGCCCGCCCGGGCCGACAGCCCGGACCAGGGTGCCTGGCTGTGGTGCGAAAGCGAACGGCTGACCGGCGTCCCGTTCCCCGCCTTGCAGACCTGACCGGCCGACTGCCTTGCACGACGCCCGCGCAAACGGCCACCGCACCACCGCACACCCGCGGCCTTCTGGGTCAGCTCCAGGTCATGGTGATCTGGCGTTCGAAAATAACGTACCCGACGCGCTGGAAGGCGTTCGCCATGGGAGTGTTGCCGAGGTCTGTGGCCGCCCGGATGCGCGGGACGTCCTGTGCGATGAGGATATGGGTGCCTTCGGTGAGGATCTCGTCGATGTAGCCGTTGCCCCGGTGCTCGGGCAGCACGGCGAGGTAGCCGATGACGGGGTTGTAGTCATTGCGGGCCGGAGTGACGAACCCGACCGGCTCGCCGTCCGGCAGTGTCGCGATCCGCCACCAGTCCCGTGGGCTCCGAAAGTGCGCGAGTTCGTCCTCATAGTGTCTGATCGCCGCTTCGCGGGCGGACATCCGGGCCAGGTCTTCCCTGCTGTGCGCGTCCAGCGTTCCATTCAGGACCAGCGTCATCAGGGCGAGGATTTCCTCGGTGTCGCGGACCGGCCGGAACGCCAGTCGCTGTCTCGGCGTGGGGAGTGGCGTCCCGGGACGCCACTCCAAGCGCAGCCGTTCGACGAGCAGGCGGGCGCCGGTTAGCTCCAGGGCGAGCATGCGGTTCTCGACGACGTGCCTGGCCATGTGGTCCTCGCGCCAATCGGATGGGACGACACGGTTGTACTCGGGTGGCCGGGTGTTTGTGGGGATGACTTCGGCCAATGCGGTCTGGAGCAGCCGCACGCCGATGTCCACGCGATCGCGATCCGGGCTGCTGTCGTCGATGTCGAAGATGTCCAGAAGGAAGGGTGTGTCATCTCCTGGCCGGCCCCACCATGCGGCCCTGGCCAGCAGACGCTCGCCGTGAAGGGCGACCCACATCCATTTCGGACGTCGGCGGCCGGTGGCAAGGTCGTCCGCCAGTTCCTCGTCGAGGGTGTAGGGCAGTTGGGAGAAGAGGTCGAGTTCTTCGCATCCGGTGATTGGACGCATGGTCAGGTCGTTCTGATTCACGGTCACGGCACGCTCCGGCGAAGGCGCCCGTCCGCTCCGGGGTCAGATGTGGTCCGCACCCCGGGAGGGCACAAGCGCGATGGTCACGGCGATCATGGGCTTATCCCTCCTCTCGCCGTCATGGCCCCTCACCCTCGTGGCGGGGGTTCCGCCGTAACGTCTATCCAAGCGTGGCCCCGTCCGCAAACCCTTTTCGATGACGCCGTCGTTACCGCCCAGCGGAGGAGCCGCCCACACGCGGGCGGACACCGGCACCCGGCCACCGGGGGTGCGGCCGTTGGCCGGGTTCTTGCCATGGTGACGGGTGCGGTGTCCGGTGAGATGGGACGCGCCGATTTACCGGGACGGGTGAATCGCCGGCATTGGCTCCAGCATGGTTTCCAGGTTCTTTCGGGCGATCTGCTTGCGGAACTCCCCCTCGTAGGAGGTGTCACCGGAGTCATGCATCGTCTCGGTCATCTGGACTGCGGACGCCTGCCGCTCCCAAGTGTGGTTCAGACAGGTGTCGGAGTAGCTTTCGAGCAGAGTGGAATCGTGCTTCTCGGCCCACTGGATGACCGCCCGCGCAAGCACCTCGGCGTCGTGGCGGGCGAGGCTTACGGCCAGGGGATCCGCCGGCACCTCCGTCATGACGGTCAGCCAGGCGTACCCGAACTCATGGGTGGAGCAGGTGAGGACGTCGGCGGGGGCGGCGGTCCTGCTGACGCCGTGGTAGCCGTCGCTGCCGGCGACGAAATCGCGGCTGAGGGTCTTCGTCGAGCCGGCGGCGTCCCGATAGCGAACCAGAGGATGCTCGGTGTCGATGTCCTGCGGCGAAACGTCTTCGGCCTCGAAGCGAAGGGCGCCGCCGTCGCGGAGGAAGACCTTGATGAGGTTCCGGACGAGGATCTGCTGGGGGCAGTACGCGCCGTCTACATCATCCGCGTCGTCGGAATCCATCCGCCACTCCCGCTTTTCGCCGTCGATCAGCAGCGGCAAACCCGCATCGGAGGAGCCGTGGCTGTAGCCCTCCACGATCTCGCCCACCCCCACTCGTGCAGCACACGCACCCCGTCGGCGTCGAGAGAGCCGGCCCTTTGCCGCTGCTTCACGTATTCACGGCTGTGCTTCTCCAGGACGATGCAACCGATTCCCCTCCGCAGGAGAATTGCTGAGTGCCAGTCCGGCCACTCCGCCTCCCACGATAACGACGGTTGTGTCCTTTCCGGTTCGAGTCATCTTTTTCCGAGCTCCTTGCAGACAGCGGGGCCGAAACGCGCCAGAGCGTGAACGGCCGTGCCGCCCGGATGGGGCGGGCGCACTGACGACCACGATGGACCCGGCGGCCGACGCCGCCCACTGATGAATGTGCGCCGGATACCGAAAGGCCGCCAACCTGGTGTCATTCGGCCCTGTCTCCCGCCCGGGATGATGGACGGGTTCGGCTGGCGTGGCGGTCGACGCCCCGCTACTTGAGAGCTGCGGCGGCTAGGCGCAGTTCGCGAAACGCCTGGTCGAGCTGGTCATGGAGGGAAACGGATGGTTCCTGCATCCAGCGGTGGGTGGCGACGGCGAAGGTGTCCATGGCGACCAGATGCGCCGTGACGTCCTTCCGTTGGACGGCGAGCCGTCCCATACCGCGAACACACGGGCGCAGTTGCGCAGCAAGCTCTCGTCCGCGCTCACACACGCGCCGCGGTCACCGGGGTCGAACTCCACCAGCCGCACCTGCTGCGACAGCAGCAGCAGTTCACCCGCGGCCTTGCGGTCGAGCTCGGCCAACTGCGCGGGCACACCGTTGCGCGACGGCAGGCCGTCACCAGGGCCAGCCCCGCCCTACGGGCGGCTCTTCCGAACGCCACCGGCAGCCCCTTTCCGGCACGGACCAGACCGGCTCTGCCCGCACGGGCGAAGTCGCCCAACCGTGACCGCAGTTCCTCCTCCATCAGCGCGAGCGTCGACGCGCTGAGATCGGGATGCCCTACGACAGCGATCATCCCTGACTGTCCCTTCTGCCCACCGTCCATGCGCCTGCTTGCTCATCTCCGGCTCGGGCGCAGTGTGCCAGAGCCGTGCGGTAAAGAGGAAAGGGTCGGTCGGCCCTTGTGACGGCCGGAACACCGGCCTTCGCGGGGCCCGCGCCCTCGGCGGCGGATCGGGCGGCCGCGCCAACTGGCCCTGTAGGCAGGGCCGTCCAGCCCCATGGCCGCGGACTTTCGGCATCCGGCGTGACCGGGTCCGCAGGACGAGAGTGAGGGCAACGGGCAATGAGAAGACCCTAATCGAAGGGATCACCGCCATGGCCATAGACGAGCACCCGCACCGGAGTACAGGGTTCCACCTGCTTTTCCGCAGGAACCGGACGGGCTCCACGGCCGCCATGTCGGCAGACACCGTCACCCACGACGCGCGGGCCCACACCCTCGCCTCCCTGCGCCTGCTCACCGGGTTCGTCTTCCTGTGGGCGTTCCTGGACAAGACCTTCGGCTTCGGTTACGCGACCGCTTCCGGCAAGGGCTGGATCGACGGTGGGTCGCCGACGAGAGGGTTCCTCGGGTCCGTCGCCGTCGGGCCGATGGAGTCGACCTTCCATGCGTGGGCCGGTGACGCATGGGCGGACTGGCTGTTCATGCTGGGTCTGCTCGGCATCGGCGTGGCCGTCATGACCGGTGTGGCGCTGCGGCCGGCCGCGGTGGCGGGCACGGTGATGATGGCGTTGATGTGGGCCGCCGAATGGCCGCCGGCCAAGCACCTGTCGGACGGGTCGCCGAGTATGTCGTCGAATCCCTTCGTCGACTACCACGTCGTCTACGCGCTGGGGCTGATCGCCGTGGCGGCCGCGGGGGCGGGCACCACCTGGGGCCTGGGCCGCCTCTGGGCGCGGCTCCCGATCGTCCGCGACCACACCTGGCTGCGCTGAATCCCATCGGCGCGACGGTCCCGCGTACCGGACCGTCGCGCCCAGTCCCGTACGGCCCCGAAGGCCCCGCCGAACCGGGCGGGGCCTTCGGCGCGCGATCGCATGGGCAACGCGAAGATCCCCGCTCAACAGGGGCGAAACGATCGTGCGCGTCACCAGACCAGGGCCGCGACCATGGCATGGACCACGGCTGCGACGACGCTGCCGCCAGCCTGGCGCATGTCACGTCGCCCGAATCCGATCGTCGCGTCCACCGCCTGTGAGACGGCCGCACAGAGCAAGCACACGGAGGTGTCCGTCGCCGACGAGGGGGACGTGGACCGAGCCGTGACCGCCGCCCGGCGGGCCTTCGAGCGCGTATGGTCCCCGATGCCACCCGCCGAGCGAGGCAAGTACCTCTTCCGGATCAGCCGCATCATCCAGGAACGCGCCCGGGAACTGGCCGTCCTGGAGTCCCTGGACAACGGCAAGCCCATCAAGGAGTCGCGGGACGTGGACATCCCGCTGGCCGCCGCGCACTTCTGCTACTACGCAGGCTGGGCCGACAAGCTCGCCCACGCGGGCTTCGGCGCCGCACCCCGGCCACTGGGCGTCGCGGCCCAGGTCATCCCCTGGAACTTCCCCCTGCTGATGCTCGCCTGGAAGATCGCCCCGGCCCTCGCCACGGGCAATACGGTGGTGCTCAAACCGGCCGAGACCACCCCGCTCACCGCCCTGCTGTTCGCCGAGATCTGCCAGCAGGCGGAGCTGCCCCCGGGCGTGGTCAACATCGTCACCGGCGCCGCCGACACCGTACGCGCCCTGATCGCCCACCCCGGCACCGACAAGGTGGCCTTCACCGGTTCCACCGAGGTCGGCCGGGAGATCGCCCGCACGGTGGCGGGCACCCGCAAGAAGCTCACCCTGGAACTCGGCGGCAAGGGCGCCAACATCGTCTACGACGACGCGCCCCTGGACCAGGCCGTCGAGGGCATCGTGAACGGCATCTACTTCAACCAGGGCCATGTGTGCTGCGCCGGATCCCGGCTGCTGGTCCAGGAGTCCATCGCCGAGGAGGTGCTGCACCGGCTCAAGGAGCGCGTCTCCCGGCTCAGGCTCGGCGACCCGCTCGACAAGAACACCGACATCGGCGCCATCAACTCCGCCGAACAGCTCGCCCGTATCCGCGCCCTCGCCCAGACCGGCCGGGACGAGGGCAGCCAGGACTGGGCCCCCGACTGCGAACTGCCCGCGCACGGCTACTGGTTCGCGCCGACCATCTTCACCGGGGTCACCCAGGCCCACCGCATCGCCCGGGAGGAGATCTTCGGACCGGTGCTGTCCGTCCTCACCTTCCGCACCCCGGACGAGGCGGTCGAGAAGGCCAACAACACCCCCTACGGCCTGTCGGCCGGAGTGTGGACCCAGAAGGGAAGCCGCATGCTGTGGACCGCCGGCCGGCTGCGCGCCGGTGTGGTGTGGTCGAACACCTTCAACAAGTTCGACCCCACCAGCCCGTTCGGGGGCTACCGCGAAACCGGGTACGGGCGCGAGGGCGGACGGCACGGACTGGAGGCGTACCTCGATGTCTGAGTTCCCCGTGCCCGCCGCGGCCCGAGTGCCGGTGCGCAAGACCTACAAGCTGTACCTGGGCGGGGGATTCCCGCGATCCGAGTCGGGGAGGAGCTATCCGGTGACCTCAGCCGAGGGCGAACCGCTGGCCCACGCCGCACTGGCCTCGCGCAAGGACGCCCGGGAGGCGGTGGTCGCGGCCCGCCGCGCGTTCGCCCCGTGGGCCGCCCGTACCGCCTACAACCGCGGACAGATCCTCTACCGCGTGGCCGAGATGATGGAGGGGCGGCGCGCCCAGTTCGTCCAGGAGACCATCGACGCCGAGGGCCTGGATGCGGCGCGGGCCGAGGAGGTGGTCTCGGCCGCCGTCGACCGCTGGGTGTACTACGCGGGCTGGACCGACAAGGTCACCCAGGTGCTGGAGCGGCACCAACCCCGTCTCGGGGCCGTACGACAACCGCTCCGTACCCGAACCCACGGGGGTGGTGGCGGTCCTCGCGCCACCGAAGTCCCCCCTGCTGGGCCTGGTCTCGGTGATCGCGCCGGTGATCGCGACGGGCAACACGGCGGTGGTGGTGGCGAGCGAGCCGCATCCCCTGCCCGCCGTCACCCTGGCAGAGGCCCTGGCCACCTCGGACCTGCCCGGCGGTGTGGTCAACATCCTCACCGGCCGCCTCGCGGAACTGGCCCCGCCGCTGGCGTCCCACGCGGATGTCAACGCGCTGGACCTGGTGGGAGCCGGGGAGCGGGCGGCCGAACTGGAGGCGGCGGCGGCCACCACCCTCACCCGCGTCCTGAGGCCACGGCCGTCCACCGACTGGGCGGCCGCACCGGGGCTGTCCAGGATCACCCCGTTCCTGGAGACGAAGACCGTGTGGCATCCGGTGGGCATCTGACCGCTTCCGCCCGGTGGCGCCCCGCCCCGGGCCCGGCATCGGGGTGTTGCAGCGTTAGCGCCCCCGCACGGCTGCCGTGCGGGGGCGCGCCCTGAATCCGGTCGACCGTTCATCGTGCTGACGGAGGGTTCCGTTCATCTGCTGACGCTCGTCGAGAACTTGAGCGAGCGGCCGGCTTCGGTGCGGAAGGTCGAGCCGTTGTCGTCGCTGTACGCCTCGCCGCCACCTGGGTACGGGCTCGAGTCGTTGTACACCAGGCCGTAGCAGCCACTGGTCGTCGCCGAGCGGACCAGCAGGCCGTACCGTTGCCCGGCCGCGACGGAGATGGCCGGTGACACGGTGACGTTACGCGGCGACCAGCCGATCTGCGCGGCCGGCACGACCGTGGAACTCAGCGCGTCACCAGTCGGCTGGAACGAGTCGTTCGCCAGATGGACGCTGATTTCGAGCCCCGCGCCGGGGTTGCCCGCCTGGAAGCTCGTGTAGGAAACGGCGGACAGCTCGCCGGTCCGGCTGGGCACGAACGTCTGGAAGCGGGCCACGCCGGAGCCGATGTCACCGTGCGGGCGGAATCCGCTCACGCCGTCCGCCTGGTCGACGTCCCGCGGCGGGACCTGATGCCCGGGTGCGCCGGTCGACAACGTGAGCGAGAACGAATTCTGGCAGGTGATCGGCTCGATCGCCCCGGTGGCGGTGAAGGTCAGCGGGGACCAGTAGTAGTCCGCGAGGGCTTCGTTGCGCTGTCCGTTGTCCGGCAAACCTCGTCGCGGCGGCTCGGGCGGTGGCAGTGCAGCCGGTGTCGCTGCGGCCGTTGCGTCAGGAGGTCCACCACATCCCGCCCGCGGCCGAGGGCGGGGCCCGCGCGCCGAGGGCGATGTTCGCCGGCATCGACCTCGGAATCCATGCGCGTCCCGAGGTCGGGGGAGGTGTCCTCGTCGGGGGGACGGAGCCGGAGCGCGATCCGGGTCACACCCCTGGATTCGGCCCTCCGGCCAACGATGTCGAACCCGGGCGAGCGGTGAGGTGCGCGGGAGTGGTGGTCTCGACGAGGTCGCGGATCGCGGCCACGCCGCGGGCGATGCGGTCTTCGGACTCGCTGCCCACGGAGACCCGGATGTAGCGATCGCAGGAGTCCCCGTACCCGATGCCGGGCACCACGCTGATCGCGCTCTCCTTCAGCAGCCGGCCGGCGAACTCGGTGGAGTCGAGGCTGGATCCGCCCAGGGAGGCGAAGAGATAGAACGTCGACGTGCCGGGCAGGGTGTCGATGCCGTGGTCCGTGAACCAGGTACCGACGCGGTTGCGCAGCTGGACCGTGTGCTGGATCTGCGGTCTGGTGATGTCCAGAAGGTCGTCGAAACGTTCGGCGAGATAGGCGGCCAGAATGGTCGGCGCACAGGTGACCAGATGCTGGTTGATCTTCAGAACCTGGTCGGTGAGCCGCTGGTTGGCGATGAGGTATCCGATCCGCCAGCCCGAGACGCCGTAGTTCTTCGACATCGAGTTGACCGTGACCGTGTGCTCCTTGTCCGGGTCGAGCGCCCCGGCCGCGAGGAACTCGGTGCCCGGCGGCACGAACTCGTTGTACGCCTCGTCGACGATCAGCAAGAGCCCATGGCGGTCGGCCAGTTCGTGCAGGTACACCAGCTCCGCCCGGGTGTAGATGTGCCCGCTGGGGTTGTTCGGGTTGTTGATGATGACAGCACGTGTGCGGGCGGTGATGAACCGTTCGAAGTCGAAGACCGGCACATCGTGGGGAACCATCACCGGCTCGCCACGGCACATACGGATCTGCGCCGGATAGCTCAGCCAGTACGGCTCCGGCACGATCACCTGGTCGCCAGGGTCGAGGACGGCCATGAGCGCCATATGGATGGCGGCCTTCGATCCGGCCGTGACGATCACCTCGGCGTCCGGGTCCACCGGGAGCGCGAACCTGGTCTCGTAGTACTTGGCCAGCAGCCGCCGCAGCTCCGGCAGTCCCCGGGAGTGCGAGTAGTGGTGCAGACCGGGCGTCGTGAGCCCGTCGAACGCCGGCAGCGGCAGGTCGAAGAATGCCTCGCCGAGGGACAGCGTGATGATGTCCCGTCCGGCGGCCTTCATGTCGTAGACGAGGTTGTTGTACTGGACCGACAGTGCCTGGCCGATGTCCTCCATCAACAAGGAGGTGCGCAACGGCTGCTTCGTCGCGGTGTGCGGCTGTCCCTCCATCAGATCGTCCTCGTCTGGCCACTGCCCCAGACCACGTTCTTCACGGTGGTGAGCGCGTCCAGCCCCATGGGTCCCCGCACATGCAGCTTCTGGGTGGAGACGCCGATCTCCACGCCGTAGCCGAACTCCCCACCGTCGGAGTAGCGGGTGGAGGTGTTCACGAAGACGCTGCCGGAGTCGACCTCCCGGGTGAAGCGCCGCGCCACGTCGATGTCCTTGGCCACGATGCCCTCCGCGTTGGAAGTGCCCCACCGGCGGATGTGCGCGATGGCGCCGTCGGCATCGGGAACGACCTTGACCGCGAGCACGAGCCGCAGGTACTCGGTGCCCCAGTCCTCCTCGGTCGCGGCGACCGCCTTCGGCCAGACGTGCCGCACGGTCTCGTCGCCGCGGATCTCCACGCCCGCCTCGGCCAGTAGCTCGAGGACACCGGGCAGCCAGGACTCCGCCAGGTCCTCGTGGACCAGCAGGGTCTCCATCGCATTGCACACGCTGGGCCGGGAGGTCTTCGCGTTGATGGTCACCGCGGTCGCGATGTCCAGGTCGGCGGAGCCGTCGATGTAGGTGTGGCAGTTGCCCGCGCCGTCGATCACCGTGGGTACGGTGGCGTTCTGCTCGACGGAGGCGATCAGCTCCGGGCCGCCTCGCGGAACGAGCAGATCGACGTACCCCTTGGCACGCATGAGTTCCATGGCGGCATCACGGGACGGGTCCGATATCAGCTGAACGGCCGCGGCGGGCACTTCGTCGTGCTCGGAGACGGCCTCCGCCAGGGCCGCCATGATCGCGGCATTGGTGGCAGCGGCCATGGACGAGCCGCGCAGCACCGCGCAGTTGCCGGTCTTCAGACACAGCGCCGCGACCTCCGCCGTGACATTGGGCCGAGCCTCGTAGATCACCGCGATGACGCCCAGCGGCTCCCGCACCTGCTCGACCAGCAGCCCGTTGGGCCGCGTCCAGCCCTTGACGACCTCACCGACCGGGTCCGCCAGCGATGCCACCGTGTGGACGGCCTTCACCAGGCCGGCCATCCTGCTCTCGGTGAGGGTCAGGCGGTCGATGAGGGTGGGGGTGACGCCGGCCGCGCGGGCGGCCCCGATGTCCTGCTCGTTCGCCTTGGTGATCGAGTCCCGGTGGCGCTCGATGGCGGCCGCCATGTCCAGCAGGACCTGGTTCTTCTGGGCCGTGGTCAGCTGCTTGACGGCGGCGGACGCCTCCGCGGCAGCACGGCAGATCTTGGTTACCGACACGACTAGCCCTCCAAAATCCGTACGTAGTCACAGTGGTTGAACAATGCAGAGGCAGGCCGGCCGCCGGCCCCGGCCTCCGCCGAGCTGAGGCGGACGCTGCCGCGGGCGATCACCCGGGAGTCCGAGCCGACGATGTCCACGACGTCGCCGCTGCCGAACGACCCCTTGATCGCGTCGACGCTGCCGCCGAGCAGGGCTCGGCCCGACTCGATGGCCTGCTGCCCCGTGGCGTCGCAGACCACGGACCCGCTCGGGGGGTTCCGGAACGCACGCCACAGGCGGCCAAGATCGGGTGCGGCGGAGTGGGCGGTGCGCGGCGGGAAGACGGTCCCCGCCACCTCGTCGCCCCGGAAGGCCGCGACCAGGGCGGTGGAGTCCATGGCGTCGGCCACCACGGTGCGGACCCCGGCGTGCGTGGCGATCCAGCAGGCGCTCAGTTTCACGAGCATGCCGCCGGTTCCGCTGTCCCCGGTGGATCCCCCGGCCACCGCCTCGACCTCGGAGATCGGCCCCGTCACCGCGGCGATGCGTACGGCGTCCTCGCCGAGCAGCGGGTTGCCGTCGTAGAGGCCGGCCACGTTGGTGAGCAGCAGAAGCAGCCGCGCTTCGATGAACCCGCTGAGCAGAGCGGCCAGTACGTCGTTGTTGCGCACGCCCAGCGCGTCGTTCTCGTTGACGATGGGCACCATGCCCAGCGACCGCATCAGGTCGAGCGTGCGGCGGACGCCTCCACCGCGTTCCGGCGCGACGAGAGCGCGCGGCGTCAGCAGGATCTGTCCTGTCTCCAGGCCATGTGCGGCAAATCGGGCGTGGAGCGCCGAGTACAGCACTCCCTGGCCGAGCGCCGCAGCGGTCTGTGCGGCCTCCGCCGTGTCCTGTGTCAAAGTGCTGTGCATGGTCCGGCCCAGTGCGATGGCCCCCGAGGTGACGAGCACCGGCGCCAAACCGGCCTCGATTCCCTTCGACACCGTCGCGCAGAGGGCGTCGAGCTTGACGGGGTCCACCTTTCCCCGAGTGATCAGGGATGAAGTTCCGACCTTGATGACGACCCGGTTGCCAGTGCCGTCGTTGATTCCATCCCGCATGGTCTCCTCGCCTGAACCTAGGCAGTCGATATGAGAGATCGGAGGGGCGGTGGCCGCTTCCAGGAAGAGATGGTTGCCGGGGGTGGTGTTCTCTCAATGTGCTGCCGATTCGCCGCCGCTGTCGGGCGCTCCCGCACCCGCGGAACTCAGCGCTTTCCATGACCTCCGCCCTTGCGCGGGCGGCTATTCGGCGCGTTGCGCCATATCGCCAACTGGCTAAACTCGCCCACGGGCTGATGCCTGATCGATCGGGAAGGTCGCTCGTTCGGGACTTATCTGACGTCGTGCTGTGTGCCCCGGCCACGAGGCGGATCGGAATCGGGAGTTCCTGTGGCAGAACCTACGGTGTCCAGCACTTCGTCGCCGGGACTGTCCCCACAGTCGCCCCCGGCGGACGCCAGCACGCGCAACACCTGGGTGCTGGTGTCGTTCACCGCCGTGACCAACCTGACCGACGGCGTGACCAAGGTGGCGCTCCCTCTCATCGCCACGTCACTGACCGACTCACCCGCGCTGGTCTCGGGTGTGCTGCTCACCCTGACCCTGCCGTGGCTGCTGGTCGCGCTGCACGTGGGCGTGCTGGTCGACCGGTCCGATCGCCGCAAGCTGCTGTGGCTGGCCAACGCCATGCGCATGACCGTGGTGCTCGGCCTTTTCACTGCCCTGGTGGCTGACGTGGTCAGCCTTCCCATGCTCTACGGGGGCGGGCTGATCCTCGGTGTCGCGGAGGTGATCGCCCTGACATCCGCCGCGGCGCTGGTCCCGGACGCCGTGGCACCGGCCGGTCGCGAGCGTGCCAACACCTGGGTGACAGCGGCGGAGACGCTGTGCAACGAGTTCGCCGGGCCGTTCGTGGGCGGCATCCTCGTCGCCGGGAGCGCTTCGATCGCGCTCGGCGCGACCATCGGCGGATATGCGTTGGCCATCCTCGTCCTTCCCTTCCTGGTGGGCCGGTTCCGGGTCCCGCGCCGCTCCGGCCAGCCGGAGTTGACCGTCAATCAGCAGATTGGCGAAGGTCTGCGGTTCCTGTGGAACCAGCGGCTGTTGCGGATGCTCTCGCTGACGGTCACCGGGCTCATCACCTGCTGGGCCGCCTGGTTCGCCCTCATGCCGCTGATCACGACGAAGGAGCTGGGCCTGAGCGCGGACCGTTACGGCATGCTCGTGGGGGCGCTGGGCGTCGGCGGTGTCGTGGGCACGATGAGCGTCGGCCTCGCCAACCGGCTCCTCGGCCGGCGGTGGGTCATGTTCGGAAACGTCTTCTTCTCCGCTTCCATGGTCGCTGTCCCGGCGTTGACCAGCAACGTCTGGGTCATCGGTGCGGCCGCGTTCCTCGGCGGCATGGGAGGCACCCTGTGGGTGGTCAACTCCCGCAGCATCAGTCAGACACTGGTGGGTGCCGAGTTGATGGGCCGCTACAGCGCCGCCGCCCGACTCTTCTCCTGGGGCTCCATCCCGGTCGGTGCCGCGGTGTCGGGGGCGCTCGCCCAGTGGCTGGGGTACCGGGTGACGTTCGGTCTCTTCGCCGTGGCCACGGCGGTGGTCATCGTTCCCTTCCTGCGGGTCTTCACACCGAAGGCACTCATCGAAGTCGAAGCGCGGATCGCTGCCCGCTGACGGTCGGGAGGAGGCCGGCTCTTTCGGCAAGCGACTCGGTACGTGACGGTCGACGCACGTCACAGGGGCGGCGCATCGACAGCACATCGAGAGAACAACTCGGCTCGGAAGAATCGCCGTGCAGGCGTCGTAAGCGCCCGGCGGGGCCACTTCGCGGGCCGCGCCCGCCGTTATCCGATGCACGAGCGGACCCACGCTCGGCGTACGAGCCATCGGCATGAGGTGGAGACAACGTGCTGATCACACCGACAGACCTTGATTCGAGGATCGCGCAATACGCCACGGCGGAGTTCGTCGACTCCACATTGATCCAGGAGGCCGGTCTGGAGTCACTGTCGCTCCTGCGCCTTGCTGTCGAGGTCGCCGACGAGGACGCGGAGATCGATGCCGTGGGCCTGGTCGACGTACGGACGGTCGGGGACCTCAAGGTCTGGCTCATCAGCCTGTTCCCGAAGGACGCGGATGAGACCGGTGCCGCATGCTGAAGAACACCACGGCCCCTGGCGCGGCGGACCCGACCCTTCTGCCGCTGACCAATGCCCAGAAGGGGCTGCTCGTCGTCGACAGTAGGGTGCCGACCCGCGAGATCTACAACCAGATCATGCAGTTCGACCTCGATCCGCGGCTGTCGGACGATGCCGTGGACCATGCCCTCGCGGTACTGGTCACGGTTCAGCCGGCGCTGCGCCAGGTCTTCGGCCACCTGCCGAGGATGCATTCCCGATTCACCCCTCCGCCGGAGACGGGACACGTGCCGGTCGAGCGGGTGGACGTACCGCCGGAGGAGTACGCCGCCGCTGCCGAGGCATTGGCGAGGCGGCTCGGGCAGCGCCCGTTCGACCTCGCGACAGGGCCGGCCTATCGATTCGGATACGTACGCGCCACTGACGGTTCCGCGGCCGCCATTCTGCTGTGCGGCCATCACCTCATCGGGGACGGGGTCTCGACGGGGCCGATCATCCGTGACCTGGAATCCGCGCTGACCTCGAAGCTCACCACGGAGGACATCGAAACGCTGCGCGAGGCACGCGAATCGGCCTTCCTCAGGGAACTCGAGGCGCAGAACCGGGCCTCCGGCTCGCCGGAGACCGCCGAGCACGTCAAGATATGGGCCGAGCGGTTGCGTAATGTACCGCCTCTTGTGCTGAACCCCCGGCCGGGGCGGCCCGAGGAGACGGACTTCTCCGGTGCACGCCTTTCGTGGCTGCTCGGTGAGCGAGAAGCGAGCGACTTCCAGGAGACCTGCAAGCGGCTCTCCGTCACGCCCTTCGTCCTGCTGAGCGCCGTCTACGGGGCCGTACTCGCCCGGCACGGCGGTGTGTCCACGGTCCTGATCGGCAGTCCCCTGTCGGCCAGGCGCACCGTCCGCTCGTACGACCTCTGCGGCTTCTTCGTCAACACTCTGCCGGTCACGGTCGACGTGGACTGGTCGCGCACGGTGGACGAGCACATCGCCGGGACCGTCCGGGAGGCCGTCGACTACTGCCGCGGCAGGGTCTCCGTCACGCTCGACCAGCTCGTGGCGGGTGTCGGGCAGGACCGCACCAGCAACCGCAACCCCTTGTTCTCCTGCATGCTCGCGATGCAGGACACCTTCGACGGGAAATCAACCGGCGCCGTCGTCGGGGTGCGGGAACCCGGCAACGGAACGGCGAAGTTCGACCTGTGGCTCGGTGCCACGAAGGTGGAGAGCCGCTGGTTGCTGGAGCTCGAGTACGACCGGCATCTGATATCGGAGGCCGTCGCGGACGCGCTGCTCGCGTCGCTGCGCACGGCACTGCGTCGCACGCTCGCAGACGGCACCCGTCCGCTGGCCGATCTGTTCACCGACTGGATCACCGATGGCGACCTTCCGGGCACGGCGGTCGAGCCGGCGGATGCGGGCCGTCCGGCACCGGTTCCGGCAGGCGGTCTCGCGGAGTGGATCGAGCAGGCCGCTCGCCGTACGCCCGACGCGATCGCCGTCGAGGAGCCTCTGCGGAACCTGACGTACGGCGAACTCCTGGCCGCCGCCGGGCGAACCGCCGACGGACTGGCCCGGCAGGGCGTCACACCGGGGCAGGTCGTCGGCCTGTCCCTGGACGGGCTGTGCGACACCGTGATCGTGATGCTCGCGATCCTGCGCCGCGGCGCCACCTATCTGCCGCTGGACACGAGTCTGCCGTGGGAACGCCTCGCTCATATGGTGGACCAGGCAGGTTGTCGCCTGATCGTCGGCCGCGGCCTCGGCCTCCCCGGGACGCGCACCACCGGCCTGGCCGAACTCTCCGTCCCCGGCGCCGGGCCCCGTGCCGTGGGCGGCTCCGCCGACTCGGCGGTGTACCTGATGTTCACCTCGGGATCGAGTGGCGTCCCCAAGGGGGTGGTGATGGGCCACCGGCCCCTGCTGAACCTGGCGGCGTGGCAGATCTCCGCCATGGAGCACGACGCGGCGACGCGTTTCCTCCAGTACGCGCCCCTCGGCTTCGACGTCTCTTTCCAGGAGATCATTCCGACACTCGTCTCGGGCGGCACCGTCGTCTCCCGCGAGCCGGCCGACCGGCGGGACTTCCCGGCGCTGATCCGGCGCATCGAGGAGACACGGGTCAGCCACGTCTTCCTGCCGGTGGCGGCCCTCCGCCCGTTCGTCCAGGCCGCACGGCGCGCCTCGGCCCGCTTTCCCGGCCTGCGGCGCGTCTGCGTCTCCGGTGAGCAGCTCCTCGTCGACGACGAGATCCGTCGGTTCTTCGCCGACCACCCGGAATGTGTGCTCGTCAACCTCTACGGTCCCACCGAGACCAACGCCGCCACGGTGCACGAGATGCGGGGCGACGACGCGCGGTGGCCCGCCCACGCACCGATCGGCCGCCCGTTGCCGGGTGTCGCGGCGTACGTGGTCGACGGGACGGGCCATCTCGCACCCGTCGGCGTACCCGGCGAGCTCCACCTCGGCGGCGTCAGCCCCGCGGACGGCTATCTCGACGCGGAACGGACCGCGGCCGGCTTCCTGCCCGACCGGTTCTCCGGCGACAGCGCCTCGCGCATGTACCGCACAGGTGACCAGGTGGTGCGGGACGCCGACGGGACACTGATCTTCCTCGGCCGACGGGACGGCCAGACGAAGATCCGTGGTTACCGGGTGGAGCTCGGCGAAATCGAGGCGATCGCCAACACCGCGGCCGGAGTCAGGCAGTCCGTGGCGGTGGCGAGGGGGCTCGGGGCCGACCGCGAACTGGTCCTCTTCCTCGCCGCGGAGCCGGGCGCCGACCCTGATCACACGGAGCTCCAGGCCCGGATCTCCGCGGCACTGCCGTCGTACATGTCGCCGTCCTGGATCTTCGACACCGACGGGATACCGACGTCGCGCACCGGCAAGACCGACCGGGAAGCCCTGACCGCCCTGGCGGACCGGCTCATCACCGAGCGGAAGACGAACGCGGCCACGACCGCGGTCGAATACGCCTCCGATCTGGAGCGGGGACTGGCCGCCATCTGGTCGTCGATCCTGGGGACCGACAGCATCGCCCGCGACCGGTCCCTGATCGATTACGGAGCCCACTCCCTGAACATCTTCACGGCCTTCGCCGAGATCGAGGAGGAGTACGGCACGAGGGTCCCGGTGCCCGAGTTCTTCCGGTCGCCCACCATCGCGACGCTCGCCGAACTCGTACGGGCGAGCCTGGCCGAAGACGCCCGAAACGCCAGAGATGCCGACGACGCCGAAGGCGAGGCCCGGGCATGACGGCCGCGGCTGTTGCCGGGACGACAGCGGGTCGGCCTCCGGCAGCCGTCGTCAGCGGCGGAACCCGCGGTATCGGCCTCGCCTTCAGCCGCCGTCTGGTGAAGCTGGGTTTCCGGGTGAAAGCGCTGTACCGGTCCGACGAGGACGGTGCGCGCGGTGCGGTGCGGGAGTTGGGCCCCAGGCTGAACACCGTACGGGTGGACCTGTCCGACGGAGCCTCGGTGGCCGAAGCGGCGGAGGCCATTGTGGCGGAGTGCGGGCCGCCGGTGGTCCTGGTCAACAACGCCGGGATGAACGTCGACCGGCCGTTCCTGGAGATGAGCCACGACGACTGGCGGCGGGTCATCGACACCAACCTCTCCGGTGTCTTCTATCTGACCCGCGCGCTCGCCCCGGCGATGGTGGCCTCCGACACCGACGCGACGATCGTCAACGTCGGCGCCACCACGGGCATCCGCCCCCGCCGCAACGGCGCCAACTACTGTGCGAGCAAGGCGGGTCTGCTGCATCTGACCAAGTGCCTCGCGCTCGAACTGGCCCCCCGCGTCCGGGTCAACTGCCTGATCCCCGGCAACACCGAGACCGACGAACTGGTCGAGCGGTTCAACCTGAACGATCCGGACGCCCGGCGCCGAATGCTCGACGAGATACCGCAGCGGCGGATCGCCGACCCGGAGGAGATCGCGGACGCCCTCGAATTCCTCGTCGGCCCGAACAGCGCGTATATGACGGGACAGAAGCTCGTCGTGGACGGCGGACAGTTCATGTGGTGACGGGCGCACGGCGGCACGTCCGGGCGCGAGCAGTACCCCACTCCTTGGACCTCTCGATCAGCGTCTCCTCCGGAAGGGAAGCACCATGACGACCCGCACCCTCTACGACTGGTTCCGGGCCTCCGCCGAGGCGAGTCCGGAGGACCCGGCCCTTGAGGTGCTCGACGTCACCCTCACCTACGCGGAACTGCGGGCCGCCGCCGAGTGGATGTCGGCCCGCATGGTCGAAGCGATGGGTGGCCGGCCGGATCGAGTGGGCCTGCTCACCTCACGCACCGCGGTCAGCTATGTCGCCTATCTGGCGGTGCAGCGGCTCGGTGCCACCGCGGTGCCGCTGAATCCCGCCGCCCCGGCGTCGCGCAATGTCGACATCACCAAGGAGGGCGGACTCGATCTCACGGTGTTCGACGACACCGCGGGTGACGGCGCGGCGGAGTACCGGCGCGACGCCGGAGTACGGCTGCTCGACATGACGGGCGAGAAGTGGCGCCCCCTGCTCGCCCCCGACCCCTCGGACGACATCCCGAACCAGGTCCACCAGCCCGAGACCGGCACGGCGTACATCATCTTCACCAGCGGAACCACCGGCAGGCCCAAGGGCGTGCCCACCACGTACGCCAGCGTGAACGCGTTCCTCACGGAGGTCATTCCGCGCTATGGACTCGGCCCCGGCTGCCGGGTTTCGCAGAACTTCGAGATGTCCTTCGACGGCTCGGTGTCCGAGATGTTCAGCACCTGGGGATCCGGCTCGACCCTCTGCGTGGCGCAGCACGGTGATGTGTTCACCCCGGTGCGGATCGTCAACACCAGGCGGCTCACCCACTGGATGTCGGTGCCGTCCGTCATCTCCTTCGCCAAGCGCCTGCGGGCACTGGCCCCCGGGAGCATGCCCACGCTGCGGCGCGGCCTGTTCGGCGGGGAGAGGCTCGGCGTAGACCAGGCCGAGGCTTGGTGCGCCGCGGCGCCGAACGCGGTCATGACCAACTGCTACGGCCCGACAGAGACCACGATCGTCATCACCGGGTACGAGGTTCCAGAGGAGCGGGCCGACTGGCCGGAGACCACCAACCGGTCCATCCCCATCGGCCTCCCGCACCCGCGTATGGACTGGCTCCTGCTGGACGAGGACCTGCGGCCCGCCGACGACGGTGAGCTGTGTGTGCGTGGCCCGCAGCGCTTCCCCGGCTATCTGGACCCCGGGGAGAACGCCGGGCGGTTCGTCCTCATGCAATCGGGCTCGGACGCCGACTCGGACCGCGGCCGCATCCACGACGGCCGGGAGCCGGTCACGCCGGAACACTACTACCGCACCGGCGACCGGTGCCGGCTCGAGGGCGGCGAACTGGTCCACCTCGGACGCGTCGACGGACAGGTCAAGATCCGCGGCAACCGGATCGAACTCGGTGAGATCGAGTCGGCGCTGCGGTGTCACCTCTCGATCGAGGAGGCCATAGTCCTCGTCGTCCCCGCCGCTGATGGCGAGAACGAACTGCGCGCCGTGTACACCGGCAAGGAGGTCCCGGCGGACGAATTCACGAAGCTGGTCTCCGCCCTGCCCCGCTATATGCATCCGCGCGGCTACCACCACCGCGAGTCGCTCCCGCTGACCACCGTCGGGAAGGTGGACCGCAAGCGGCTGACCGACGAGTTCGCGGACTGACGAGGGTTCAGTGTCCGACCCGACCAGTTGTACAAGTCACCGAGTGACCGAGGAGACGAGTGTGAGCGCCAGACCTCTGGTCATCCCGGCGACGGCCCAACAGGCCGCCCGCTGGCATGCGTTGCGGAGCGCAAGGGACCGTTCCGTGTACCACATCACCTGGCGACTGGGGTGCGCCGGACGCGTCGATTTCGACGCCCTCGCCGCCGCCTGGCAGGCGGTGACGGACCGCCACGACAGCCTGCGTGCCCGGTTCGTGGCGCACGACGGCGAGTTGGACATGGTCATCCATCCGGCTGTGGACGTCACCGCGCGGCTGATCGAACCGGACGTACCGGACGTCGGCCAGGCCGCTCAGGAGTTCCTGCGCCTCGCCGTGGAACTCCACACACAGGAGTTCCACCTGGACGCGGGCCCCTTGGCCCGGCTGGCCCTGGTCAGGATCGGGGCACGGGAAGAACTGATCCTGACGGTCCACCACATCACTGTGGACGGCTGGGGGACGACCGTTCTGCTCAACGACCTCTCCACCGCGTACGCGAGCCTGGTCCGAGGCGAGAAGCCGGTCTTCATCAGCGACGCCATCACTTTCCACGGCTACGCCGAGAAGCTGCGCTCGGAGGAAGAACGGGGCCGATGGCGACGGAGCCTCGACCATTGGCGTACGGCACTGGACGGGGCCGTCCTCACCACGGTGGCCCACGATCGCGAGCCCCGTCGGCCCACGGCGGTCGGCGATCCCGGCAGGACCGTGCGATACCGGTTCACCGCGCAGGCCGACTCGGGACGTGCGGCACTGGCCCGGGAACTCGGTGCCACTCCGTTCTCCGTGATGCTGGCCGCCTGGCAGATCGTTCTGGCGCGCGGCGGGGAACGCGAGCTGACCGTCGGGGTCATCACCGTGAACCGGAGTACCCGCAGCGAGCAGGCACTGGTCGGATTCGTCAGCAACTCCTGCCTGGTCCGCGCTACGGTCGACGATCAGGCATCGGTCCGTGAGGTGGCCACGGCGGCACGGGACGCGACCTGGAACCTGCTGGCCCACCAGGGCGTGCCCTTCCCGGTCGTGCACGCGGCCCTCCCGGAGGAGACCCGGTCACGCCTGACCAACATCAAGCTGACCCTCAACTACCTCGGGCCGATCGGCCGGGACCTGACGCTGGGCGACATCGGCCTGACCATGCTCCAGGGTCCGAACCGCGCCGCCCGGGCCGACATGGCCGTCGCCTACTGGGACGGCGACGACGGGACTCTCGCCGAGATCGAGTACAACACCGAGGTCTACGAGGAGGAGACCGTGGTGCGGATGATGCGCGACATGGATGACGTCCTGGTCATGGCCGCGGCGGACGTGGACCGCCCGGTGGGCGGAGTCCGGGTGCTGACCCGGTCCGCTCCCGCCGCACGGTAGATCCGCTCGCGCCCAACACGCAACGCATTCTGTCAAGAGATTCGATCAAGATCCCGGTCCTGTCGGACGTGACCAGGGCGTTGAGGGTTTCCCGCTCTCGGCGGTACCACGCTCCAAGAGTCGGCCTCGGCTGTTCCCGCGCGGCGACGGCGTAGTGGTCGACAACGCGTTGTACGGCCTCGGTGGCCTCGTGATCCGAACCTGTGATCTCTCGCGCCAGGGCCCGGACACTCTGCGGAACGCGGTAGCGGTCGATCGCGAGCGACTCGATGAGGCCGGCATCGACAAGTCGTTCGGCGATCTTGTGCGCCTCACCCTCCGTCGTACTGAGAAGCACGGCCAGCGCCTCGACGGTGACCATGGTCAGATCCAGGAAGCCCAGTCTCCGCAGTGCCGTCACCGCTGTCACCGCCGTCCCGCCCGACTCATCGGACAGAAGGGGGAGGCTCGCCAGCAGTGAGTCGCGCAGGCTGACGTTGCCGCCCGCCAGGAAGTCGAGCCGCTGGTGCGGCTCGGCCACATACCGCGCGAAGTCCGCGACCGACCAGTCGGGCCGTGTCGCGAGCCGGTCGGCGGCGAGGCGGAGCGCGAAGGGCAGGTAATCGCAGGACCTGGCGAGTTCGGAAGCGGGGGCGGGTTCCGCGTCGATGCGCGCTACGCCAACGCTTCGCCGGAGCAGGTCGATCGAGGCGGACACGGTCAGCCGTCCCGGACGCAGATGCATGAGGCCGTCCACGCCTCCTATGGGCGAGCGGCTCGTGATGAGAAGCGAGCAGCCAGGCGGCGCGGAGCGGAATCCCTGGATCTGGTCGGAGTCGCGGACGTTGTCGAGCACGATCAAAGCCCTGCCCCCGGCCGGACCGGCCCACGTATGCGGCGCCGCCGCGCCACCACCGCCCCGCTCCGTTCCGAGCGAACGCAGCACAAGCCGCATCGCCTGGTCGGGCCGCAGGGCAAAGTCGCCTGTCGTACCCCGCATGTCCACATAGACCTGCCCGCCGGGGAAGTCACCGGCCGCGGCATGCGCGGCCGCGATCGCCAAGGCGCTCTTGCCCGATCCCGCCAGCCCGTGGATCGCGACCGCCGGGCGCCCTTCCGCCAAGTACTCGGCGACCGTGGTCAGTTCGGACGTCCGGCCGACGAACAGCGAGGGTTGGTGCGGGAGCGGACACGGTGCCGCCTCCGATGCCACAGCACGCTCCCTGGGACCGGACGCCGTCGCGCCATGCGGGGCGCCCCGGTCGTTCAGACGCGGATCCTCTTCCAGGATGCGCTGCTGAAGCTCGCGCAGCGGCCGGCTCGGATCGATCCCCAGCTCGTCGGCCAGCAGGTGGTGGAGGTCCCGGTACGCCCCCAGCGCCTCGGCCTGTTGCCCGGTCCCGTACAGCGCCATCATCAGGTGCTCGTGGAGCCGTTCGCGCAACGGATGCTGGGCGACCAGGAGTTTGAGTTCGGGCAGTACGTCCTCGTGTTGCCCCAAGGCGATCCGCACGCCGAAGTTCGCCTCCATCACCGCCAGCCGGGACTCCTCCAGACGCGCGGACTCGGCCATGATCGAAGAGGTGAGAGCGACGTCGGCGAGGGGCGAGCCCCGCCAGAGTTCCAGCGCGGCGCTGAAGGACTCCATGGCCTCGACCAGATTCCCCGAGGCGCGCTGCGTGCGGCCGGAGGCGACGAGTGACTCGTACTCGTGGAGGTCGAGGCTCCCGGGAGACACGGCCAGTTGGTACCCGGCGGGCCGGGTGAGAAGGGTCTGCCCGGCGGGGTCGCCGATGGCGGCGCGCAGCCGCCACACACAGCCGGCCAGCAAGCGGCCCACGTGGCTGGAGGGTCCGTCGCTCCACAGCTCCGAGTGCAGCTGCTGTGCGGGAACCAGATGGTTCGCGTTGAGGAGCAGCAGTGCCATGAGCGCGCGTTGCTTGGCGGCCTTGATGGGGACCCAGTTGTCGCCGTCGTGGTACTCGACGGGTCCCAGAATGCGGAACTTGATCGATGGTTGACTCATCGTTCGCCTCCCTGTCTCGGATCTCGCCGGCCCGGACGGCGACGATCGGTGTGTCGGGCCGATCGCGTGGGCTCAGTCCGACAGGACCAGCCGGGGGGCGTGGATCTCCAGCCAGGTCGCCAAGTCGAGCCAGCGCTCCAGGCCGGTGCGGGTCGCGCCGTCGACCTCCTCGGCGGTCCGGGCCACCGTCTGCTGCACCCACGCCTGATCGGTGAGCGTGTGCACGGCGTGGCCCCGGTCGGCGAGCACCTCCTTGGCGTGCTGCTGGAGCGCGGCCGTGTAGAACGGGTCGCGGGTGGACGGGTAGGGGGCCTTGCGGCGCTCCACCACCGACCGCGGCAGCAGATCGGCGGAGGCCGCCCGCAGCAGGCTCTTCTCACGGCCGTCGAAGGTCTTCATCGACCACGGCGTGTTGAAGACGTACTCGACCAGCCGGTGGTCGCAGAACGGCACCCGGACCTCCAGGCCCACGGCCATGCTGAGCCGGTCCTTGCGGTCCAGCAGGATGCGCAGGTACCGGGTCAGATGCAGGTAGCACACCAGCCGCATCCGCGCCTCGAACGCGTCCTCGCCGGCCAGCCGGGGGGCTTCCGCGACCGCCTCCGCGTACCGCCGGCGGATGTAGCCGGGCAGGTCGAGGGCGGCCAGCAGGCCCTTGTCGTACACCCCGGTGCCGGTGTGCGGGCTCGTCACATGGGTGTGTTCGACCCAGGGGAAGGTGTCGGCCCGCTGGGCCTCGGGCTGGTGCAGCCACTTGTAGCCGCCGAACACCTCGTCGGCGGACTCTCCGGACAGGGCGACGGTGGAACGTTCCCGGAGCGCCTTGAACAGCAGGTAGAGGGAGTTGTCGGCGTCGCCGAACCCCGTCGGCAGGTCCTTCGCGGCCACCACGGCCCGCCGTACGGCCGGATCGGCCATGCTCTGGGCGTCGAACACGAGGTTCTCGTGCGCGGTGCCGCAGTGCGCGGCGGTCTCCTTGGCGAACGGGGCGTCGGCGTCCGCCCGGAAGGGGTCGGCGGTGAAGTTCTCCTCGTGCCGGGCGAAGTCGACGGAGAAGCTGCGGATCTGCTCGCTGTCGCCGAGTTCCCGCTGGGCGAGCGCGGTGATGGCGCTGGAGTCGAGGCCGCCGGAGAGCAGGGTACAGCGTGGCACGTCGGTGACCAGCTGGCGGCGCACGATGTCGGTGAGCAGCTCGCGCACCCGGGCGACCGAGGCGGCCCTGTCGTCGGTGTGCTCGGTGGCCTCCAGCCTCCAGTAGGTGTGGGTGCGTTCGCCGCCGCGGTCGACGGTGACCAGGGTGCCCGGCCGGACCTCCCGCATGCCGCGCCACACGGCGTGCCCGGGGGTACGGATCCAGGCGAACGCCTCCCGCAGCCCGTCGAGGTCGACGGCCTTCTCCGCGCAGGGGTTCGCGAGGATGGCCTTGGGCTCGGAGCCGAAGAGCACTCCGTCCTGGGTCGGGTAGTAGTACAGCGGTTTGACGCCGAGGCGGTCCCGGACGAGCAGCAGCCGCTCGGTGCGGCCGTCCCAGACGACGAAGGCGTACATGCCGTTCAGCCGCTCGGCCAGCGCCTCGCCCCACTCCAGGTAGGCGTGCAGCACGACCTCGGTGTCACTGCGGGTGCGGAAGGTGTGGCCGCGGTGGCGCAGTTCGTCGCGCAGCTCGACGAAGTTGTAGATCTCGCCCGTGTAGGCGAGGGCCACCTCGCCGCCGCCGGTGTCGTAGGACATCGGCTGGCGGCCGCCCTCGATGTCGATGACGGCGAGCCGGCGGTGGCCGAGTGCCACGTGCGGCCGGGTCCACAGGCCGGAGTCGTCCGGGCCGCGGCAGGCCATGGTCGCGGTCATGGCGGAGACCGTCTTCCGCTCCCTTCGCAGGTCCCGTCCGTAGGAGACCCAACCGCTCAGACCGCACATGGCATTCGCCTTTCGGTGTGACGTCGTCTTATGTCTCGGGCCCCGGGAGGGGGCGTCAGCCGAGGTGGTGGGGGAGCGGGACGTCCGGTGCGAGCGCGGGGTCGGGCACCGGGGCGCCGCGTACGAGGCGCACGGGCACGACGCCCGCCCACAGGCCGAGCGCGGCGTCGGGGCTGTCGCCGTCGTCCGGCGGTCCGGTGCGCAGCTTGACCGACGCCTCTTCCAGGCTCAGGGCCAGCAGCGTCGTCGCGGCCAGTTCCTTGCGGCTGGGGCGGCGGGCGTAGTCCCACTGGCCGGGCTGGGCCTGCTCGGTGATCAGGCGCAGCCCGGCCAGGGTCTCCTCCGGGTCGGTGACCGGGCGCGGGACGCCGTAGATCATGGCGCTGCGGTAGTTGATGCTGTGCTCGAAGAGCGAGCGGGCCAGCACGACCCCGTCGACGTGGGTGACGGTCACGCAGACGGTCTGGCCCGGGGCCGAGGTCAGGCTGCGCGCGGCGACGGAGCCGTGGAAGTAGAGGGTGTCCTCGGCGGCGCCGTACACGGTGGGTACGACCACGGGGGCGCCGTCGACGACGACACCGAGGTGGCAGACGAACCCGGCGGCGAGGACGGCGTCCAGGTCTGCGCGGGCGGTGCGGCCCTTCTCCTTCATACGGCGCAGACGCGTCCGGTCCGTGACCGGGAGTTCGGTGCCGAGGGGCTGGTGCGGGGAATTGCTCAAGGCGTCACCTTCGCTGTGTGCCGGGGGCGGAGCGGTCACGGTGTGGCGCCCTGCCACCGCAGCAGACACCGCACGGCGGCCGCCGCCTCTTCGGCGGCGCCTGGCGCCGTCTTGAAACCGGCTCCGGACCAGCACGCGGCCACCACGACCGGGGGCTTACCGGGAAGAAGGCCCAGGAACGGCCCGTCAGGATGGTACAGGTCGGCCCCGAACCGCCCGCCCAGGTACGGCGCTCGGGAGACCCAGGGCCAGCGGTGGACGACCCCGGCGCGGATATGGGCGACCTGCTCGTCGGTGAGGGCGTCGCCGGCGCCGGCCGACACGTCCCACTCCTCGACCGGTCGGCCCGTCAGCTGACCGCCGGCGAACGGCTCGCCCAGCTGCGGGCGGCCCCAGATGCCGCAGGTCAGGTCGCTGACCGCGGGCAGTGGCCGGCCGGGTCCGCGGAAGAAGGCGTACCGGATGCGTTTGGTGCGGGGGGCCGGGCCGCCGGGGCGGGGCGGCAGCCGGTCGCCGAGCAGCGCCGGGGTCCCGCCGCCCGCCGCCACCACGGCACAGCTGGCGGTCAGCTCGCCCGCCGGGGTGCACACGCGCACCCCGCGCCGGTGCGGCTCCAGGGCGTGCACCGGCCCCGGGGGCAGCAGGACGGCCCCGTGCCGCAGGGCCCGGGCGAGATACAGCGCGGCGGTGCCGACCGGGTCGGCGTAGCCGCCGCCCGGCTCCCACACCGCGGCGGCCACGCCGTCCGCCGCCAAGTCGGGCCAGCGCACGATCAGTTCGCGGGGCGTGAGCAGGTCCGCCTTGATCCCGGCCGCGGACAACTCGCCGATGCCGCGTTCGGCCTCGGCGACGTCGTCGGGGCCCAGCAGCACCACCGAGCCGGTACGACGGAACCCGGCCGACCGGGGCGGGGAGGCGGCGCCCCACAGCAACTGGTGGCTGCGCACGGCCAGGGCGCGTACGACGGGCTCCGGTTCGTACGCCCGGACCAGGCCCCCGGAGGCGCGGGTGGCCGACCCGGCGCCGGGACCGAGGTCGGCGACCGCCACGCTGAGGCCCGCCGAGGCCAGTTCCGCCGCGGTGGCGGCGCCCACCGCACCGGCGCCGACGACCACGACGTCGTACCCGGTGACCGGGGCTCCGGTCGGGCGTGGTGCTGCCGGGGCCGAGAGCAGGGCGACCGGGACGACCTCCCAGCCGGCGTCGTCGTCCGCGTCGACGGGGTCGCCGTCCGCGTCGAAGGAGAGGCGGGCGGCCGCGCGGACGGCCGCGAGGAGCCGGTCACCCGTGGCGGCCGGGTTCGAGCGCAGGGCCCGTACGAGCGCCGCGAAGGCCGCCTCGACCTGGAGGTGCGGGCCGCCGCGCAGCCGTACCACCCGGGCGGAAGACACCGGGTCGCCGAGCAGATCGGCGAATTCCGCCACGGCGCAGTCGTCGGTGAAGAACAGCGGTCCGTCGTGCCCGTCCGCGCGCAGGCGCCGGGCCGTGTCCGCCGCGCCGTGGTGGGTGCCGCAGACGACGAGAGCCTGGCCCGTCGCGGCCGGGTCCGGGGACAGGGCGGCGAACCGTTCGGCGAGCCGGCGCCCGTAGGGGCTGCCGTCGTCGACGGCGGCCACGGTGCCGATGCCGAGGTCCTGGGCGGCCCGGCGGATCGCCGCGGGCTGACCCAGGTCGTGCGGGCACCAGCGCAGCGCTCCGCCGCCGCCGGAGGCGAGCAGGTCCGGGTCGGTGGCCAGCGGCAGCAGCACCGGGAGACCGGCCCGCCGGTAGTGCGGCAGGGCCCGTGCCGCGCCCAGGCTGTTGAAGTGCCCGATGACGGCTCGCACGACGGGCTCCGCCGTCAGGGCACGCGCGACGCCTTCGGCCGCGTCGGCGTCGCCCCGGTCGTCGTGGAACTCCCAGACGACGCCCGGATCGCCGTGGTCGGCGGCGGCCCGCGTGAGCAGCTCGCCCCAGGCCGCCCGCGGACCGCTGAAGGGTCCGACGACGGCCACGCGGACCTCGGTGTCATCCTGTCGTGCCATGACCTCAGTCACCGAAGACCGGGCGGTCGGGCACGGTCAGCGGCCGGCCCGCCGGGGGCGGGGTCAGCGCGGCCGCGTCGACCGCGCGGTCCGTGTCCTCGCCCAGCAGCGCGGCGAGCCGTGCCGCGCCGGCTGGCATGACGGGCGCGGCCCACGCCGACAGGGCACCGGCGACGGCCAGTTGGGCGGTCAGGGCGGCACGGTGCGCGGAGGGCGACCGGTCCCGCTCGTGCTCGTGGACGTACCAGAAGTCGTTCGCGCCGGCGACGATCTCGTCGAGGAGGGCGATGACACGGCGTGTGTCGAAGCCCTCGACGCCGTATGCCTCGCGCAGCTCCGCCACGGTGCGCTCCAGCCAGGCCCGCAGCCGCTGCCAGGCGGGTCCCTCGGGCCTCTCCTCGGGGACCCGGCCGTCGCTGTGGCGGGCGACCGCCGCGAAGAGCCGCTCCAGCCAGCCGTTCCACTGGGCGGTCAGCAGCGCCTGGGTGCGTTCCAGGTCCGCGCGGGTGAAGCTGGTCTGGCGGCCGTTGGGCCGGTCGGCCAGCACATGGTGGCGCAGGACGTCGGAGCCGGCCTCGGCGAGCGCCTCGTGGACCCAGATGGCGTGCCGTCGGCTGGTCGAGAACTTCGCCCCGTCCAGCTGGTAGAACTCGTTGACCACGAACGTCCGCGCCAGGGCGGCCCCGGGGTGCAGGGCGGCGTACAGGGCGGGGAACAGCACCGCGTGGAAGTAGCCGTTGTCGAAGCCGAAGAACTGCACGGGGGCGGGCCAGTCGCCCTTCTCCCGCTCCTGTTCGGGCAGCTCCCACAGATAGCCGGGCGCCATCTCGAACCACACATAGGCCCGCTGGTCCTCGAAGCCGGGCACGGTCACCGGCACGCCCCACTCGCCGGGGTGGCTCACCGCGATCTCCGGCAGCCCGTGGGCAAGCATCCGGTCGCACAGGGCCCGCAGATGCGGCGGCATGTCGACCTCTGCCCAGAACGCCTCCAGCCGGTCGGCGAGCGGTGCCAGCGGGAAGTACAGCCGGGCGGCGTCGCGGATCTCGGCCGGGGTGTCGCAGATGGTGCAGCGCGGCTCGCCCAGATCGGCGCAGTCGTTGGGCCGGCCGCACGGCTCGCAGGCGTTGCCGTTGGACGAGGAGCCGCAGTGTGGGCACTTGCCCGTCAGGTACGCCTCGTACAGCCAGCGCTCGCACGGGGCGCAGTACGGCAGCGGCCGGGTACGGGCGACGACGTGCCCGGCGTCGTGGAGGCGGCGCAGGAAGTCCTGGACGTAGGCGAGGTAGCCGTCCTCCTCGCGCGGACGCACCACGCGGTCGAAACCGACCTCGGCCCGCTGCCAGACCCGGGCGATGGACGCGCCGTAGCTGTCGGCGACCTCCTCGCCGGTGCGCCCGCCGTCCTTCAGCCCGCGCACCGGGACATAGCTCTGGTGGTCGTCCAAGCCGGTGGTGTAGCGGACCTCGGTCCCGTCGGCGGCGAGGAATCGGCGCAGTACGTCGCCGGCGACGTAGGGTCCGGCGATGTGACCGATGTGAAGGTCGCCGTTGGGGGTGGGCGGGGTGGCGGTGATCCAGACCGGAGTGCTCACGCGGTCCCCTCCGCACCCTCGGTCCGCTTCGGCTCGTGCAGCGGCCAGTAGACCGAGAGCCAGGTCAGGGTCCCGGACCCCGGATTGTGCACGACGTGCTCCTGGTTGCGGGGCAGGACGACCACGTCTCCGGTGGTGAACCCGGCCTTTTCGCCGGCGAGGTCGAGGCTGCCGGAACCGGAGAGGATCACCATGACCTCGTCCTGGTCGTGGCAGTCGGGGTCCGAGGAGGCGCCGGCCGGTAAGAAGCAGGCCATGCCGCCGAAAGGCGGTTCCTCCCGGCCCTCCTGTGCTTGCCAGGGAATGATCCGCTGGCACGCCATGCCGAACTCGCTGACAGCGGCGCCTTCATGTATCCGAAATTTGGTGATCATGCATTATCCATATCCCGTAAAGGAGCGCTCAGCTGGTGGGGCAGGGGCAATTGCATGCCTTTTTCCGTCCCGGTCGACTGTGCGTGCCGACCTTGGCGTTGAGCCAGCGGAGTCGGGTGACCTTACAGGAAGGTGTCACCGGCCAAAGGGTGTAATAGGTGGCTATATTGCACAATTTGGCGGGGTGGAGCACGTGCTGGATGGCAGCTCGCTGCCACGCTCCGCTACCTGTCGGCTACTCGGCCGGAATCCGGGATAGCTTTCTGACCGCCTCGGGCAATGGCATATCGAACCAACGGTCCGACGGAAAGGGAAATGTCCTGATGGGGAATCCGCACGACAATTTCTCGCCGGTTCACGACGTTGTGGGAATCGGTTTCGGGCCGGCCAATCTGGCCTTGGCCATCGCCCTTGAGGAACACAATGAGAGCGCTCGACGCGACCAGGCGGTCACCGCACTCTTCCTGGAGCGGCAGCCCAGCTTCGGCTGGCACCGGGGGATGCTCATCGACGGCGCCACCATGCAGGTGTCGTTCCTGAAGGATCTGGCCACCCTGCGCAACCCGACCAGCCGCTTCGGGTTCGTCCCGTACCTGCACGCACGCGGCAGGCTGGTGGACTTCATCAACCACAAGATCCTTTACCCCACTCGCGAGGAGTTCCACGACTACCTCGAGTGGGCGGCGGCCGGGGTCGACCACCTGGTCTCCTACTCCAGCGAGGTGACCGAGGTCCGCGCGGCCGGCGACCTGCTCGAAGTGGTCGTCCCCGGCCCCGGCGGCAGCACCGTGCACCGTGCGCGCAATGTGGTCGTCGCCTGTGGCCTACAGCCCCGGATGCCCGACGGGGTGAAGGCCGGCGCGAACGTCTGGCACAGCAGCGAGCTGCTGACCCGGCTCGCCGGGCGGACCGCGGACGTCCGCCGGTTCGTGGTGGTCGGCGCCGGACAGAGCGCCGCCGAGGCGGCCGAGTACCTGCACCGCGCCTATCCGCAGGCCGACGTGGAGGCGGTCTTCGCCCGCTACGGCTACAGCCCGGCCGACGACAGCCCGTACGCCAACCGGGTCTTCGACCCCGAGGCCGTCGACGTCTACTACGACGCCGACGAGGCCGCCAAGAACCGGCTGATGGCCTACCACCGCAACACCAACTACGCGGTCGTGGACCTCGATCTGATCGAGGAGCTGTACCGGCGCGCGTACCAGGAGAAGGTGCGCGGCCGCTCCCGGCTGCACATACAGGGCGTCAGCGAGGTCACCGACATACGGGACGAGGGCTCCGGCGTCACGGTCCGCGTACGCTCGCAGGCCACCGGCACGGAGCAGGAGGTCGCCGCCGACGCGGCCGTCTTCGCCACCGGCTACGACGAGCAGGACCCGCTGCCGCTGCTCGGCTCCCTGGCCCCGTACTGCGCCCGGGACGCCGCAGGACGGCTGCGCGTCGGCCGCGACTACCGGCTGACCGTGGACGGCCTGGAGAACGCCGGGATCTACGTCCAGGGCGGCACCGAGCACACGCACGGCATCACGTCCTCGCTGCTGTCGATGGTCGCGGTCCGCTCCGGCGAGATCCTCCGCTCGGTGCTGGAGCACCGGGAGGCGGCGATGCACGGCGACGACGAACCGCTCGCCCTGGAAGGTGCGGTGCATGACTGACCCTGTCCACCGGACGGATGTGGCCGTGGTCGGCGCCGGAGTGGTCGGTACGGCCGTCTTCCACGAACTGGCCTCCCGCGGCGCCCGCGTGACCCTGGTCGAGCGGGACCGTGCCGGGCTGGGCACGACGGCCTGGAGCGGCGCTATCGTCCGCTGCCACCACGACGATCCGGTCCTCTCCGACCGGGCGGCGGCCGGCTGGCGGTACTTCCGGGACTTCGCCGAACACACCGGGGAACCGGCGGCCTTCCACACCAGCGGGTTCCTGTATCTGCCGGCCCCGGACCGTGCGGCGGGCGCACGCGCGGAGGTGGCCCGGCTCGGTGCTCAGCTGCCCGTGACCTGGCTGGAGGCCGAGGAGGTGACCAAGCATTTCGGCCACCTGCTGGCCGGGCCGGCCGGCCGCGGGGCGGTGTGGGAGCCGGAGTCCGGCTGGCTGGACCCGGCCGAGGTGACCCACGGCTTCCTGCGCGCCGGCCGGCGCCGGGGCGGCACGGTCCTCGAAGGGGTCGCCGTGCACAGCCTCATGCGCGCGGGCGACGGCCGGATCACCGGGGTGCGTACGAGCGCGGGAGCGATCCGTGCCGACCGGGTGGTCCTGGCCACCGGCGCCGCCACCGCGCACCTGCTGACCTCCTGGGGACTGGCACACGACCTGTGGGCCCAGGCCGTCCAGGTCGAGCTGTTCCAGCCCGAGGTGCCGGTGTCCGGCCAACCCGCCTACACCGACGACGAGTTCGACATCAACGGCCGACCCGACCCGGACTCCGGCGGGGTCTACGTCGGGCACCCCACGTACCACCGGCTGCCCTCGCCGCCCGGCCGGGAGCAGATGGACGCGGCCCAGTCCCGGCTGGCCGCCGCGGCGGGCGCCCGGCGCTGGGCATGGCTGCCCGGCAGCCGCCACCTCGGCGGGCTGCGCGCCGCGGAGTGCTGGGCCCCGGGCGGCCGCACCCGTGTCACGGCGCATCCGGACGCCCCCGCGCTGCTGCTGGCCACCGGCTTCAACGGGGGCGGATTCAAGATGGCGCCCTGGGCGGCCGCCGAGATCGCAAGGCTGGCCGGTCTGGCATGACCGGCCGGACGGGGCCGCGGAGGCGGCGCGACATGAACGGAGAGAACCCATGAGTCTGCAACGGCCCGACGGGACCAGCGAGATCAAGGGGGTTCTGCCGGTCGTCATCATGCCGTTCACCGACGACGGCGCCCTCGACGAGGAGGACTTCCTCGCCCAGACGGAGCACATGTTCGACGTCGGCTGCGACGGGTTCGTGGTCGGCCAGGTCTCCGAAGTGCTGCGGCTGACACACACCGAGCGGCTGCGCGTGGCCGAGCTGAGCGCGAAGGCCGCCGTCGGACGCGGTGTGTCCGTGATGAGCACCGGTGCCGAGACACCCGAGGCCGCCATCGAGTACAGCCGGCACGCCGAGTCCGTCGGGGTGGACGCCCTGCTCGTCATGCACCCGGCCACGATCCCGCTGGACGAGAACGGGATGGTGGAGTACTTCACCCGGGTCGTGGAGTCGGTCCGGATCCCCGTGATCATCCATCACGCCAAGAGCCTGGCCAAGCAGCCCCTGACCATCGCCGCCCAGGTCCGGATGCTGGAGCGGTACGGCCCCGACCGGGTGCTGTTCAAGCCCGAGGCCCAGCCCTCGCCGCCCAGGGTCAGCGAGCTGCGCGACGCCAGCGGCGGACGGGCCCGCATCTTCGAGGGCGACGGCGGCATGATGCTCCTCGACTGTCACCGCCGCGGCCTGGCCGGAACGATCCCCGCCACCGAGATCGCCGAGATCGTGGTGACCCTGTGGCGGCTGCTGGAGGCCGGTGAGCGGGAGAAGGCCGAACGGATCGGCTACCCGCTGTCGTACCTCATGTGCCACATGATGAACAGCACCGACTACTACCTGTCGATCGCCAAGCGCTTCCTGAAAGAACGTGGCCTGATCAAGACCACCCATGTCCGCGGTCCGAGCCGCCACGTCCTCGACGACGAGTCCTGGACCGAGGTCCACCGCACGTACCGGCACCTGCTCATCCTTGCGAAGGAGCTCGCTCGATGAAGAACCACGCCTTCACCATCCGCCTCCGGGACGAGGCCGCCGCCGAGAAGTACATCGAGCTCCACCGGGAGGTGTGGCCCGAGGTCGTCGGACCGGGCGGCGCCCTGGAGACCATCGGCGTCCGCAAGCTACAGATCTTCTACATCGACCCGCTCACGCTCTTCATGTACGTCGAGGCCGAGGACCACTTCGAGCCCGTGCACGACTTCCTGCGCGCCAACGACCTGCACCCCAGGGTCCAGGAGTGGGACGACATGATGCACGACGGCGAGGGCAGCCTCCTGGTCCGGCACCCGGGCAACGACGGCCGCCTCAACTGGGCGCCGATGCGCCGCGTCCACCACGTCGACTTCACCAACACCCTTCCGGACCTGGAGGACAAGTGAGCGCGGTGGCCCGTCAGGACGTCACCGTCCTGGACTGCACGCTGCGGGACGGCGGTTACTACACGAACTGGGAGTTCGAGGACACCCTCGTCGAGGAGTACCTCACGGCATGCGTGGCGACCGGCGTGGACGTGGTCGAACTCGGCTACACCCAGTTCACCCCGGGCGACCGCGGCCCGTACGGCAGGTTCCCGTCGGGTGTCACGCTCGCGCTGCGCGACGCCCTGCCCGACGGCCACCGGCTGCGCTTCGCCGTCATGGTGGACGCGCCCGCGCTGGCCGAGGTCCCGGCGGCCGAGGCCGGTCCGCGGCTGCGCAGGCTGCTGGCCGACGGGCCGCTGCCGGTCGACCTGGTCCGCGTGGCCGTCCACCACAGCGGGGCGGCCGGTGTCGCCGAAGCCGTCGACTCCCTGCGCGAGGCCGGCTTCGGGGTCTGCCTGAACCTGATGCAGGTGGACCTGGCGACCCCCGCCGAAGTGGCCGGTCTGGTCCGTCTGGTGGCCGGCCTGGGGCCGCTGGAGTCGCTGTACGTCGCCGACTCCCTGGGCTCCCTGCACGCCCCCCGGATCGCCGAACTGGTCGAGGAGTTCAGGGCCGGCCAGGCCGCCCCCGTGGGCCTGCACGGCCACGACAACCAGGGCTTCGCGCTGCACAACACCCTTGCCGCCGCCCAGGCGGGCGCCACCTGGCTGGACGCCACCGTCCTCGGCATGGGCCGGGGCGCCGGCAACACCAGGACCGAACAGCTCCTGGCGGCGCTCGGCACGGACCAGCGGGCGCTCCAGCCGATGCTGGACCTGGTGGCCCGCCGCTTCGAACCGCTCATGCACAAGTACCGCTGGGGCGCCAGCGCCCTCTACGCCATCGCGGGCATGCGCCGGATCCACCCGACCTACGTCCAGCGTCTGGAGGAGGGCCTGGAGCGGGACGTCGACGTCAAACTGCGCGCCCTGGACTTCCTCGCCAGGAACCGCAAGACGTCGTTCTCCGCGGCGTCGCTGGAGGGCGCACTCCGCCATGCCGCTGTCTGACCGCGCCGGCGAGCGCCTCGATCGGACGCTGGCCACCCACCGCCTTGTCGTCTTCGACCTCGACGGTGTGCTCGTGGACTCCAATGAGCTGAAGGTGGAGTGCGTGCGCGAGGCGCTGGCGGAGTTCGGACCGGAACTCGTGGACCCCTGCGTCCACGAGTTCCGCCGGACCTTCGGCCGCTCCCGCCGTGAGCACTTCCTCGCCTTCCACCAGGACCACCTGGGCGGAGAACAGGCCACGGGGGAGGGATTCGAGACGTTCTACCAGCGCTGCGCGGGGCGTTATGCCGAGCTGCTCGCCGAGCGCTACCCCAAGGCGCCGCTGTGTCCGGGCGCCGACCGGCTGGTCCGCGGCCTGTCCGAGCACGGCCTGCCGCTGTACGTGGCCACCGGCACCCTGACCGCCGAGGCGGAACGGGTCCTGGACGGACACGGGCTGGCCGGTGAGTTCCGGGCCGTCCTCGGCGGCGAGGAACCCAAGGCGCGGCGGTTGTCCACGGCGCTCGCCGCCGTGGGCGCCGACCCTGGCGAGGCGGTCCTGCTCGGCGACTCGCGGCAGGACCTCCTCGCCGCCCAGGCGGTCGGCATGGGCTTCGTGCTCGTCACCGGGCACGGATTCTTCCCGCCCGCCCAGGTGCTCGACGGGGCGGACCGCCAGAGCTCCCTCGTCGCGGCCGGATTGGACCCCGGCGGCTTGCTGATCGGCACCGGAGCGTACGAGGGTCCTCCGGGGCACTGACCTGAGCCCCGCACACCCTGAGACCGCGAACACGGGAAACCCCACAGTGACACCTCAGAACGGCAACGAGGCCGCCCCCGCCCGCCGTGAGCCCCGCGGCCGACGCGTGGTCATCACCGGAGCCGGCCGGGACTTCGGCCGGACGCTCGCCCTCTTCTTCGCCCGCCGGGGCGACGAAGTCCTGCTCTCCGCCCGGGACCTGGCGGCGGCCGAGCATGTGGCCGACGAGATCCGTGGCCTCGGGTCCGACAGGGTCCACGCCCTGCGCTGCGACCTGGCGGACCCGGCGTCGGTACGCGCCTTCGCCGACGAGATCGCCACGGTGACCGACCACGTCGACGTGCTGGTCAACAACGGGGCCCGCTGGCTGTCCGGCGAGGACCTCGCCTCCGCCGCCGACGAGGACATCGCCGCCACCGTCGCCTCGACCGTGACCGGCACCGTCCTCGTCACCAAGCACCTGCTGCCGCTGCTGCTGCAGTCCGACCGGCCCGACGTGGTCAACCTGATCTCGTCGGCCGGGCTCACCGGCAACCACCGTACCCGGGCCCACGCCGCGTTCTACGCGGCCAAGCACGGGCAGGCCGGCCTCGCCGACCTGCTCTCCCCCCAACTGCGCCCGCACGGCGTGCGCGTCATCTCGCTGTACCCGCCCGACTTCAGCAACCCGGATCCGCTGGGCCCGGACTGGGACACGACGCCCCGCGAGGCGGGCTGCGAGCTCACCGCCCACTCCCTCGTGGAGTGCGTCATGTTCGCGATCGACCAGCCACGGGACTGCTTCATCAAGGCGTTCCACTTCGAACAGACCACCTGAAAGAGCACCATGGATTCCGTCAGCACCAGCACGTCCGTCGTCATCTCCGGGGTGAGCCGGGGCCTCGGCGCCGCCCTGGCCCGGCGCTTTACCGCACTGGGCCACCGCGTCGCCGGCTGCGGCCGCGACCGCGAGGCCCTGGACAGGCTCCGCGCCGACCTCGGCGAGGACCACCTGATCACCGTCACCGACGTCACCGACGCCGACGCCGTGGAGCGGTGGGCCGGGGAGACCGTACGGCGGCTCGGCGCGCCCGCCCTGGTCGTCGCCAACGCCGGGTACATCAGCCCCCAGGCCCCGGTGTGGGAGACCAGCCCGGCGGACTTCCGCACCACCGTCGACGTCAACGTCGTCGGCGTCTACACCCTGGCCCGCGCCTTCCTGCCGCGGATGGCGACCGGCGGTACCTTTGTCGCCGTCTCCTCGGGCTGGGGCCGCAATCCGCGCGGCAGGCTGGCCGCCTACACCGCGAGCAAGTTCGCCGTCGAGGGCTTCACCCGGGCCATCGCCCAGGAGGCCGAGGAACTGCTGCCGGGCGTCACCGCCGTCGCCGTCGACCCGGGCGGTGGCGTGGACACCGCCATGCTCGCCACCTGTCTGCCGGACGAGCACACCGAGTACCCGGGCCCCGAAGCCTGGGCACAGGTGGCGGCCGACTATCTGCTGCACCAGGTACCGAAGGAGCCCAACGGGGCTTCTCTGACGGTTCCCGGGCCGTAAGCCCGGCCGCGGGCTCGGCAGGCGATCCGCATCCACCGGACCAACCCGAAGGAGACGACCGTGTCCGAAGCCGGCACCGTGGTGGCCGACCCGTGGTCCAGCAAGATACGTCAGCACGAGGCCGTCGCGGCCGCCGACCCGGATCTCGCCTTCGACCTGCACGTCCTCACCGGCCCGGCGGAGCTGACCGCCCATCTGGCGGCCCGCCGGGACCGTACGGTCGTCCTGCGGCCGGAGATCTCCGACGACACCGGCTCCGCCGTGCTGGTCCGGCCCGGAGCCGCACCGCCGGAACCCGAGCTCCGGCGGCTGTGGGACCGGGGCGGCCGGATCGTCGCCCACGACCATGTGCCCGGCACCCCGTGCTTCGTCAACGGTGTCGTCCTCGACGGCGTGCTCCACCTCACCGACGTCTGGCGGTGCTTCTCGCTGGAGGAACCCCCCAGGTCACTGCTCACCAGCGTGGTGAACCTCGCGCCCGGCTCGCCGCAGGAGCGCGAACTGGCGCACCGGCTGTCGCCCGTGGTGAAGGGCGTCGGCCTGGTCTCGGGGCCCGTCACGTTCGAGGCGGTCACGGGCGCCGGCGGGACCGTGAAAGTGGTCAAGTTCGCGGCCCGGACCGCGGGCCACCCCCTGCCGCACCTCTGCTCCCTGCTCGGCCTGCCCGATCAGGCGGCCGCGCTCGCCGGCGGCTCCCGGGCACTGGCCGGACGTCCGGCCGAGCCGGGCTTCGTCGCCGACTACGCCTTCATCGCTCGCGAGGGCGGACGGCTGGTCAGCATCGAAGGGCTGGACGAGGTCCGGGCGTTGCGCTCCTACGCCGGTGACATCTTCCTGCCGACTCCGGGCGACACGATCACCGCGACCACCGGAGAAGGCGGGGCGGGCGCCATCCTGTTGAGGAACCAGGACGAGGAAATCCTGCTCGCCGACGTCGAGTTCTGCCAACAGCGCAACCGGGAGGGCGTATTCGCCGTCGCGGCCGACGCCGGGCAGCCCCTCGGCCGGTGACCTCCCACCTCCTCGGCCGACGAGCATGCCCCTCCGAACAATCGACTGGAGAATCCCAGTCGTCCCCCACGAACAGTCGCAACGGTTCTTCCGCTCTCGATGCCGATCCCCTTCAGCGGCCTGCCGGAGATCCATCTGCGACCTGATCAAGCAGTGCTCACCCCGCCACTCAGCGGCGGGCACGACATCCCATCAGCGATCAACTCTCCGGGCCAACAGGCAGGGGCACGGTCTTTCGTCAGGACTCAGCGTCCGGGAAGCACGAGTGCTCACCTGCCGGACGGCTACCATCCGGAGTCTGCCGGATAGCCGACTCCCCGAACTGATGAGGCACCACTGCAATGGAGAACCTCCGCGTCGTCATCACCGGTGCCGCCCGGGACTTCGGGCGCACCCTGGCCATCGTCTTCGCCCGGCAGGGTGCCGAGGTGTTCCTCTCGGCGCGCAGCCTGGAGGGCGCCCGCCGCACCGAGCAGGAGATCCGTGACCTCGGCGGCGACCGGGTGCACGCCTTCGCCTGCGATATCACCGATCCGGAGTCCGTACGCGCCTTCGCGGACGGCGTCCGGGAGAAGGCCGGCGCCGTCGACGTACTCCTGAACAACGGCGCCAACTGGCTGGAGAGCGAGGACCTGACCACCGCGGACGATGCCGACATCCTCGCCACCACCGCATCCGCCGGAGGCACCGTTCTGATGGTCAAGCACTTCCTGCCGCTCCTGCGCGCCTCGCAGCGGCCCGACATCGTCACCCTGGTGTCGGCAGCCGCGACGCCGAACTACACCGGCTGCGCGGGCCACGAGGCGTTCTACGCGGCCAAGGGCGGACAGGCCGCGTTCACCGGCATCCTGTCCAAGCGGCTGCGCGCGGAGGGCATCCGCGTCATCTCCCTGTTCCCGCCGGACTTCGACAACATCGACCCGCTGTCGCCCGCCTGGGAGGGCGCCTCGCGCACCCCGAAGGACACCCTGACCGCGCAGTCCCTCGCGGAATGCGTCACCTTCGCCGTCAACCAGCCCCGGGACTGCTTCCTCAGCCAGCTGCACTTCGAGCCCGGCCACTGACCGGGCGCCGTGCCGTACGTCCGCATCCTCGAAAGGCGACTGCCATGACACTGCTCCAGGTTCTGCCCGCCACGGGCGAGGCGAAGCCGCTGCTCACCACCCAGGACCCCGACCGCATCGCGGCCGAACTCGCAGTGCACGGCGCCCGGTTCGAGCGGTGGGCCCTCAAGGACCTGGCGGCCGGCTTCGGCGACGACGACGTGCTCGGCCTGTACCGGACGGAGGCGGACCGATTTTCTGCCGAGACCGGCCTGGGACATGTCGAGGTGGTCCGGATGGCACCGGACGACTCTGACCCGCGGTGGGCCACCGAGGCCCGCGCTTCGCGTGACCGCTACTTCAACGAGCACACCCACCGCTCGGATGAGGTCTGGTTCTTCGCCCAGGGCCGGTGCGGCTTCTATCTGCGGCTGGCCGACGAGGAGACCGTCCACGTGTTGATCTCCGAGCCGGGCGACCTGGTGTGCACGCCCGCCGGCGTACGGCACTGGTTCGACATGGGGGAGACGCCCGACTTCGCCGCCCTGCACATCTACGTCGCCGAGACCGACTGGGACGAGGCATTCACCGGCGACCCGATCGCGTCCCGGTTCCCGCACATGGAGGAGCTGCTGGCCACGGCTCGCTGACCCGCGGGCGCCGCCTCCAGCCCCCTTCCCGCCGGCGCCGGGTGCCCGGCACCACCGTGCCGCGCACCCCGGGTCAGCCCTGCTCACCCCGAATCTGGCCGTCGCCCGGTGGGAGCGGCTGTACGCGCTGTACCGCGAACTCGGCCACACCGTCGATCTGATCGACCCGCGCTACTACCACCTTGACACCGCGCCGGCCCTCAAGTGCTGCACGCTGGGGACACGCGGTTGACGATGGCTGCCGGAACGGGCCCATCCGCCACGCGCGTCGACCGCCGTGGCAGCAGGCCCGTCTCGATCGCGCGGGCGCCGGCCTGGAACCGGGAGTTGGTGCGCAGCAGTGCCATGATGTCGGCGACGTGGCGCCGGTAGGTGCGCACGGACATGGAGAGCTTGCGGGCCGCGACGTCATCGATGAGCCCCTCCTGGAGACAGCCGAGGACACGGCGTAATTCTTCGGCCTGGGTAAGTTCCCTCAATCGCAGACGTGGGTCCAGTACCGGCGCGGTCGGCCAGATGGTGTCGAAGAGCGCGCGCAGGTTCGTCGCCACGGACGTACTGCGTATGAGTGCCGGTTCGCCCGGGGTGTTCGACACCAGTGTCGACTCCGTGTCGGAGACGACCGCGGTGAGCCCCGGGAGCGCCGCGAGCCGCACCTCGGCCTCTTCCGGAAACACTGCGTCGAGCGCCCACCGGGTCCGGCTGCCCGGTGGGACGAGCGCCCGTACGGTGACGTCCGAGGCCAGCGTCGGGGCGATCCGGCGAAGGGCGGCAACGACGGCGGTGGTCGTCTCGGAGCGTTCGTCGATTATCAGACAGAGGGATTCCGAAGCCTGGGACATGAAGTTTTCGGCAGCTTCTCCCAGGGTTTCTCGGCTTACGGAGAGCTGGGTGACGAGTGAATCGTTCGTCGTCTGGCTACGCCATTGTGCGGCCAATGATTCCACCAGGCCCCGGACCTTGAGCAAATCCTGCTCCAGAATTTTCGTGGTCGGCAACACGTTTATTCCCTTCAGAGCGTGTCAAACAGCTGTAATTCGGCTGCTCGGGTGCCACCGGAAAAACGGGAACTGACTTCCAGGGACTCCAGGATTCTGGCGACGTGTCGGCGGTACGTGCGCAGGGACAGGCCCAGTTCACGGGCCGCGACCGCGTCGGTGGAGCCGGCATACAGCTGGGCCAGAACCCCGCGCGCGGTGTCGGTGGCGAGATAGGCGTCCAGCAGCAGATAGTCCGGCCAATGCAGCGAGGCTTCCCAGGCGCCCATGAACAGCGAGGTCAGCACGCGGACCACGGCCCGGTCGCGAACCAGCAGGCCTCCCGTGCTGTCGCCCGGCGCATGGAGCAGCGCCTCCGCGACGTCCACCACCAGGGTCTCGGCGAGCGGACGGCCGGTCACGCGTAGTTCCACCAGGTCGGCAGCCGCCGCCCAGGTCGGCAGCTCCCGCAGTGCCGAGGCGGACCCGAGCACGCGGACGGTAATCCGGCCCGGACCGGCCTGGGCCCGGGCCCTGAGGTCGCTCAGCATGGTGCGTACCGCCGCCAGCTGCCCGCTCCGACCGGACAGCGAGATCAGCACGGTGCGCCGGGCCTGGGCCACCAGGTGCGTCAGGGTGGCACCGGGCGTCTCCTGCCGCTTGTCGGCGGATAATTTCACGAATCGCGGCGCGGGAAGAGAACGAAATTCAAGAACGGCGGAATCGATGAGATTCCTCGCTTGCAGCAGCGCGTGTTCCACGGGGTCGTGAGTAAATTGTGTACTGTCTGTTTCAGACTGATCCCGATCGATGACTACCCCCAGGTTCTCCCTGGTTGGAAAGTTACCCAATCGAGACAGTCCTAGCAAGGGATTTCCGAGTACGGAACGTGCCGTTTTGTCTGACTTACGCGGCAATGTCCATTGCTCTCTGTCGTTAATTGATGGTCGAATGGCTCATTCCGGTAAGCCGGTGGCACACCGTGTGCGTGAGGCGATCTGTTCGAATTTCGCGCTTTCTCTATGCAGAGGGCCGTGGAATGGGTCGCCGAGACGATCGGGCCGATAAGGGTGTCGATTGTGGCGTCGGTGTCGAGTCTGGACGGTGTCGAGTCCGGATGAGACCTCGCTGGACCGCTTCGGTAGTACGGTGCGGTCTGGGTTCTTTGGTGTTGAGTTGCCGGTGGCTGACCCTTACCCCTCGGGTGTTGTGCCCTCCGCAGGCCGAGCCCATGGTCTTTGCCGTGTTCCTTGGCGTGGCGCTGTGTGTCAGTGCCATCCCGGTGATTGCCAAGACCCTGTTGGACATGGGGTTGGTCCACCGTGACGTCGGTCAGCTCATCCTGGCTGCCGGGACCCTGGATGACGTTGTCGGCTGGTTGTTGCTGTCTGTGGTCTCTGCCTTGGTTACCAGTGGCCTGCGTATTGCCACTGTGGTGGGCCCGGTGGCGCATCTGGCTGGTCTGCTGCTGGTGGTGATCGTGCTGGGCCGGCCTCTGGTCCGTGCGGTGCTGCGCCGTGCTCAGCGCTCCCAGGGCTCGGCTGCGGTGGTGGTTACCGCGGTCGCGATCCTCCTGGTGTGCGCGGCGGGCACCGCGGCGGTGGGTCTGGAGCCGGTTTTCGGTGCGTTCTTGGGCGGCATATTGATCGGCACCAGCGGTGCCGCCAGTCTCAACTCGCTTGCACCGTTGAACAACGGACTCTCCGCCACCCTCGCTCCGGTCTTCTTCGCTACCGCGGGACTGCGTATGGACATCGCAGCGCTGAAAGACCCTGCGGTCCTGGCCGGCGCGGGTCTCATCCTGGGCGTCGCGATCCTGGGGAAGTTCGCCGGCGCTCTGCTGGGCGGATGGACTTCCCGCCTGGGCCGGTGGGAAATCCTCGCACTCGGCGCTGGCATGAACGCACGCGGCGTCGTGCAACTCGTCGTGGCCGCTGTGGGCCTCCGCCTGGGCGTACTTAATACCGAGTCCTACACCATTATCGTGCTCACCGCGGTGATTACCTCTCTCATGGCGCCGCCCCTGCTCAGGATCGCCACCCGCCGCCTGGAAATCACCGACCAGGAGGAAATACGGCGCCAGACGATGGAGCCTCTTCTGCGGTGAAACTCTGAGCCCCCAGCCTGGGCATCGCACGATGCCGCCGCACTGTCTCCGAAGGATTCTCGTGGTACTTCTTCCGATATTCTTGAGCGAATCGGCCGAAGTGGCTGAACCCCCACCGCGCCGCCACTTCACTCACCGTCAGTCTCCCTGTGCCGGGCGCGGTCAGCTCCGCCCGTACCCGCTTCAACCGCACCTGGCGCAGATATCCGCACGGAGGCAGACCGAAGCGGCGGCTAAACGCCTTCTCCAGTGTGCGCACACTCACCCCCGCGGCCTGGGCGAGACCAGCCACCGTATGGCCGACCTCCGGATAGTCATGGATCAGCCGCACCGCTTTCTCCACCGGCCCGCCCGGCTTGGCCGACCGGCTGTGCACCAGCGCCGGGCTCGCGGTGTTCGGCTGACTGACCAGCAGCTCCGTCATCAGCGCCCGTTCCAGTTCGGTGGCCACCAGCGGGTGGATCGGCTCCTGCCCCGCGCTGTCGGCCTCATTGGCCCGCTCGGCCAGGAACATCAGCGACTCATACCAGCTCACCGCGCGGCCGGCATCGAACCGCATCAGGGGCTCGAACGCGGGCGGCTCCGCCGGGGAATGGTGCAGCAGACTGTGCAGATGAGCGGTCAGCACCGCCTGGTCCAGCTCCACGATCAGCTGCCCGCAGTCCGCCGAACACCGTGCGCTGACCGGCTCACCCGGCCCCAGCACCGCCCCCAGACCAGGGCCGATACGCATCCGCTGCGCCCCGCACAGCCAGATGTTCCCGGCCAGCGGCACCAGCACCAGATATCCGGACCGCGCCCCGGTCAGTTCAAAACGCGCACTGGCACCGAGCGAGAGATAGCTCAGCCGCAGCGAACCCAACGGACAACTGTGAAAGCGGATATCGGGCCGCGTACTCGCTGCGACCGATAACGCGTGCCGGCCGAACAGGGGGGTGAGCCATTCTTCGGCGGCGGCGACATCTTCGGTGTGCAGAACGGCATGGTTAGTCAACAGTGGTGCTGCGGACATCTGATCTCCCTCGCGCCAGATCATGGCGAATCGGAGCAGAGCGGCGGCCCCGGAAGGGCGAGTGACGGCCAAGGTTCTCACCCGTCACAATTTGATAATAATGACGGACTCGAAGCGGTAACGCAATGATCAATGCGAGCACCTTTTCGGTCATTGTTGTAAGCAGAAAGGAACTGAGCATTCAGGTCTATCGACCACGCGGTCAGCGACGTGAGGAGGCCCGGTTCCGTCAAACAGACCGGGCCGAACAGGGCGCGCCAGGGGGTGAATCAGAGATTCCGCATGTCCGGTTCTCGCTGTTTTCCATGACCGGAAAGTGCGGACAGCGCAGGATCTGGACGCCGAATGTCAACTCCTCGATCCGGCCAAGCTCCACACCCCCGCGGCCAGCCCCACCGGATCACCCCCACCGGATCACCGCCTTCCGGTTCAGCGGCCTCCGGTTCACCGCCTTCCGGTTCAGCGGCCTCCGGTGCGCCCCGGCCCACTTCGTCCCCGGTGAACCCACACCCGCCGCACCCGCCACGTCTCACGCCCGCCGCGCCCGCCACGTCTCACACCTGCCGCACCCGCCACGTCTCACACCCGCCGCACCCGCCACGTCTCACACCTGCCACGCCCGCCACGTCTCACACCTGCCACGCCCGCCATGCCCCACACCCGCCACACCTGCCACGCCCCACACACATCCGCTGCGTGAACGAAAGGGCCCCTGACCGGCGTATCAGAAAAGCCACCGGCAACTACCGCCAACTACCGGTAACTACCGGCAACGAGAGAAAGGTCCCCCGCAATGATCCTCAGGTCATGGAGCGCAACGGCCCCCCTCGGTAATACGGCCGCCTTCCTCGAGATTTTCCACAACACCGTCCTCCCGCACATGGAGGGCTTCGACGGTTACCGCGGCTGCTACCTGCTGCACCGCCAGGAGGATGACCAGGCCCGCCTCCAGGTGCTCAGCCTGTGGACCTCATCTGTGGCCGTCGCCACGTTCGCTGGCACTGAGGCGCTGACGGCGGTGATCTCACCCGCGGTCGCGGAACTCATGACTGACTACGACACTGAGGTCCGCCACGACACCGTCGCCGTGGACACCGTGACCGGCGGCACCGGCGGCACCGGCGGCACCGGCGGCACCGGCGGCATCGTCGCCGTGGATACCGTGACTGGTGGCACTGGTGGCACTGGTGGCACTGGTGGCACTGGTGGCACCGGCGGCACCGGCCGTATCGGCTGTATCGGCGGTACTGGTGGCACTGGCGGCACCGGTGGCACCGGTGGCACTGGCGGTATCGGCGGTATCGGCGGTATCGGCGGTACCGGCGGTATCGGCGGTATCGGCGGTATCGGCGGTACCGGCCGTACCGGCGGCACCGGCCGTATCGGCGGCACCGGTGGCACCGGTGGCACCGGCAGCACCGGCCGTATCGGCTGTATCGGTGGCCCGGTCGGGTTGAGCGGGGATGGCCGGTCATGACGCTGCAGTCGCCTGACCTTATGCACCTGTTCGTTGCTGTGACCCTGTTGCTGGTCGCTGCTCACACCACTGGCCACCTCTTCCAGTTGCTGCGCCAGCCGCCGGTCATCGGTGAGATCGTGGCGGGCCTGTTCCTGGGTCCGACTGTCCTTGGTGTGTTCGCCCCCGAGGTGCAGGGGTGGCTGTTCCCGTCCCAGGGTCCGGCGGCTGCGGGGCTGGGCGTGTTGTATGAGGCCGGGCTGCTTTTGCTGCTGTTCCTCTCCGGCCGGGAGATGGTCGAGCACCGTCACCGTGGCCGGGGGAGATCCACTGCTTCGATGGCGTTGATCGGCGTCATCGTGCCGTTCGCTGCTGGTCTGTTCACCGCGCGGTTCGTTGACATCGATGCACTGTCCGGACCGCAGGGCACCCGTACCAGCGTGGGGCTGGTCTTCGGTATTGGCGTGGCCGTGACCAGCATCCCGGTGATCTCTCGTATCATGCTTGACCTGGACATTCTGCGTACCGCTTTTGCCCGTGTGGTGCTGTCCATCGCCGTCTTCGAAGACCTGGTGCTCTATGTGATGCTCGCCGTCGTGCTGGGCTTGGCCCAGGCGAAGTCCGGTACCACCTATGGGCTGTGGTCGGTGTTCGACAATAACGACGCCTTGCCCAGTACTGTTTACTACGTGGTGGCCAGCCTGGTCTTCTTTGCCGTCTTTCTGCCACTGGGCCGGGGCTTTTTCCGTATGCTGGCCCGTGGCCCGGCCCACTTCATCGAAAAGCGCAGCCCCACCGGATTCCGGCTGGTGTTCATGCTGGGAATGGCCCTGATCTGTGTGGGCCTGGGCATCAACCCGGTCTTCGGAGCCCTGCTGGCCGGCGCCTGTGCCGCCGGTGCGGACACTCAGGCCGCCGAGCCGGAGCAGCGGGCATCAGCTGACGCCGCATGGGAGGCCCTGAAGAGATTCTCCCTCGGCTTCTTCATCCCTCTGTACTTCGCGAACGTCGGCCTTCAGCTGGACCTGGCCCACCATTTCCCGCTGCTGTTCTTCGCCGCCTTCCTCCTTATGGCCTGCCTGGTCAAACTGGTCAGTGTCTGGGCGGCGGCCCGACTGGCCGGGGAGGACAACAAGGCCGCCCAGCACTTCGCCGTCGCCTTGAACGCACGGGGTGGACCAGGCATCGTGCTGGCCACCGTGACACTCGCGGCCGGAGTCATCAACGAGGACTTCTACACCGTGCTGGCCATGCTCTCGATCGTCACCTCACAGATCGCCGGCGTGTGGTTGCACGTTTTCCGCAAACAGGTCATCGACATCGCCCGGCAGTCCGCCCCGTCCCCCGCGCTCGCGACACCACAGGGTGCGGCCAACTCGGCGAAGCAGAGGTGAACATGATGGCCGACTTCATCGCAAGCCTTCACCAGAGCACCACCGGCACCCGCTGCGCGATCCTCGACGCTGACGGCACTGAGAGGGCCGCCAGTACCCGGCAACACACCCAGCTGCGGCGCGCGGACAACCGCCTTGAGCACGACCCGGCACAGATCTGGGACCACACCCGGGCCGTCCTGGCTGAGGTGCTCGGCCACGCCCGGCTGACCCCCGCCGACCTGGCCGCCATCGGCATCACCAACCAGATCGAGACCACTATGGTCTGGAACCGGCACACCGGCCAGCCCTACCACCATGCCATCGCCTGGCAGGACACCCGCACCCGCCCCCTGGCCGCCGCACTGGAAGCCGACGGCCACGCCGAGACCATCCACCGCAAGACCGGTCTGGTCAGCAACCCCTACTTCAGTGCGACGAAGATCCAGTGGCTGCTGGAACACATCCCCGGACTGCGCCGCGCGGCTGAGAAGGGCCAGGCCCTGTTCGGATCCATCGACACCTGGCTGATCTGGCAGCTGACCGGCGCGGCCGCGGGCGGCCGTCACGTCACCGACGTGACCAACGCGGCCCGCACCATGCTGATGAACCTCGCCACCGTGGACTGGGACGAGGAACTGCTGGACCTGTTCGGCATACCCTCCGCCATGCTGCCCCGGATCCGCCCCTCGGCCACCCCCGACGGCTTCGGCGCCACCGTCGAGCACGGCGTACCGATCAGCGGCGTCCTGGGCGAACCACAGGCCGCCCTGTTCGGCCACGGCTGCTGGGCCACCGGCGCGGCATGGTGCAACAACAGCCACCGCAACCTTCTCATGCTCACCATGGGAGACCAGCCCCTGCACTCCCGCCACGGTCTGAACACCACCATCGCCTACCAGCTGACCGGCCGACCCCCCGTCTACGCCCTGGAGGGAAACATCCCCCACACCGGCGGCGCGGCACGCTGGGTGATCGAAGACCTCGGCTCGCTGCCCAGCTGGCGGGCCTTCGAGGCCGCCGCCTCCTCGGTCGCGGGCACGATGGGCCTGTACTTTGTGCCCGCCTTCACCGGCCTGGGCGTACCCGATCCCCAGCCCCACGCCCGCGGCGCGCTCATCGGCCTGACACCCCGCCACACCAAGGACCACATCGCCAGAGCGGCCCTGGAATCAACCGGATACCGGATGCACGACCTGCTCACCGCCATGACTGAGGACTGCGCGGTGACACCCCGCTGCCTGGCCGCCGACGGGCCCGCCGCGGCCTCGGACACCGCCCTGGCGATCCAGGCCGACGTGATGGGCATACCGGTGAGCCGGGCCGCGGTCGCCGAGCCGCCCACCCGCGGCGCGGCGTACGCGGCAGGTCTGGGCGTCGGCTACTGGAAGGACACCGCGGAACTCCCCGTCCACCGGCCGCCCCGGCACCGCTGGAGGCCGGGCTGGACGGCCGGGCGGCGGCGGGCCGCGGTGGCGGGCTGGCGCCGGGCGGTGGCCCGTACCGGCCCCCTGACCACGCCACAGGACCCACCCCCCGCCCCGCCCGCGCAGCATCCCGCGCCCGGTGCCCCGGCCCCGGCGCAGGCACCGGCCACCCCCTGGTGCCGGTCTCAGCCGAGGGCGTCCAGCGCGGCGAGGATGTCGGCCGGCTCGGCGCGCACGGTGAAATCGGTGTCCACGAAGGCCCACCGGACCGTCCCCGACCGGTCGATGACATAGGTGGCGGGTATCGGCAGCACCCGGGCGTGACCGTCATTGACCCGCTCCAGGTCCAGCCCCGACCTGGCGTAGTGGGCCGCCAGTTCCTCAGACACCTCAAAGGCCAGGCCATAGCGCCGCGCGGTGGCCGAGCCGATGTCGCTGAGCACGTCGAAGGCCAGCTGGTGCTTCTGGCTCTGGGACAGCGACTCATCCGGCCTCTGCGGCGAGATGGCCACCAGCCGGGCGCCACGGGCCGTGATGTCCTTGTGGTGCCGCTGGAGGGAACGGAGCGTCATATTGCAGTACGGGCACCAGGCGCCCCGGTAGAAGGTGAGCACCACCGGGGCGCCTGCGGAGAGCAGGTCCTCAAGCGCGAGGGTCCCGCCCGTGGCCGACGGCAGGCGGAAGTGCGGTGCCCGCGCACCGACCGCCAGCGCACGCTCGGCCTGACCGGACTCGGCCAACTCCCGGGCCGCCCGCTCCTTGACGGCGCGGGCCCCGGCCGCGTCCTGCCGGTGCTGGACTTCGCGGAACGCGCGCAACTCATCCTCAAGACTCATGGTTGCCCTGACCTTCCCTTGACTCGGCAGCGGGGGAGACCGGAACCCGGGAAACCGCGGTCACCGCGGCCGTACCGTATGCGTCTCCAACGTAGCGCGGCCCAGCCACCGGGGAAGCGCATCCCCAAGCCGGGCACCGCCCGGGCGAAGACAGCCCGCCGCGGCATACCGCCGCCGCCCGCACACCAACCAGTGGCCCGCCCCGCGCGGGGGACCGTAATAACACCCCGTGACCAGCTCGAATGGCAAAGTCCTCCTAAGGTAGGAATGCCGGGGTTCCTCCTTCCGGTGACCAGCGGGAGAAAGCCCTAGGGCAACGACTGGCCCCCGCCTGACAGTGCGGCGCATACCCCAAGAAATTGATAGCCTGTCACCTCCGCGTGCAGCAGGGAGGCGATTGCGGATGGCAAAGGCGCACGGGCTGATGCCGCTCCTTGCGGTCACCCCACTCCGCCCCCGTGAGAGATTACGGCGGGGACCGGGCATACCAGGCCGCGGCCGGGTTCCCGCAGCCGGCGGTCCGGCACCAGAACCCGCCACCACACTCCTCGGCGGCACCGCGCCACTGCGCCGGCCGGGCCCCGCCACCGCCGCGTCCGGCACACAGATGAGCCATCGCCCATTCGCCCATGACAAGGTGAACCACCCAACGGATCCGATAGCCCTCGCGTGCTGTGGGTCCTGTGCATGCACCGAAGCGAAAACCCTCCCTATCAGGGCCGAAGGAGAATGACGCATGGGCATTCTGGAATCAATCCGCGGGCCGCAGAACCTGAAGCAGCTCGACGCCGGTGAACTGGACCAACTGGCCGCGGAAATCCGTGAATTCCTCATCAACGCCGTCGCCCGCACCGGAGGACACCTGGGGCCGAACCTGGGCGTGGTGGAGCTGACCATCGCACTGCACCGGGTCTTCGACTCCCCCAAAGACCGCATCGTCTTCGACGTCGGCCACCAGGCCTATGTGCACAAGCTGCTGACCGGCCGCCAGGACTTCTCCGGGCTCCGCAAAGAAGGCGGCCTCTCGGGATACCCCAGCCGCGCCGAATCGCCACATGACATCGTCGAGAACCAGCACGCCTCCGTAGCCCTCAGCTGGGCCGACGGCATGGCCAAAGCCGACCGGCTGGCCGGCCGGCGTGACCGCTGCGTCGTCGCTGTCGTCGGCGACGGCGCGCTGACCGGAGGCATGACCTGGGAAGCGCTGAACAACGTCGCCGCCGACAAGAAACTCCCCCTGGTCATCGTCGTCAACGACAACGGCCACTCCTACAACCCCACCATCGGCGGACTCGCCACCCATCTGGCTGCCCTCCGCACGACGGACGGCTATGAGCAGTTCCTCGAGCGCACCAAGAACGCACTGGACCGCACCCCCTTCGTCGGCCGCTCGGTCTACGACGCACTCCACGGGGCGAAGAAGGGCCTGAAGGACTTCATCGCCCCCCAGGGCATGTTCGAGGACCTGGGCCTGAAGTACGTGGGCCCCATCGACGGCCACGACGTGGCCGCCATGGAGATGGCCCTGCGCCGCGCCCAGGGCTTCGGCGGCCCGGTGATCGTCCACTGCATCACCGAGAAGGGACGCGGCTACAGCTTCGCCGAGGAATCCGATGAGCGCTTCCACCAGGTGAAGGTGATCGACCCCGACACCGGTAAGCCCGTCTCGGTCGCGGGCAAGGACTGGACGTCGGTCTTCGGTGAGGAAATGGTGCGGCTGGGCACCGAGCGTAAGGACATCGTGGCCATCACCGCCGCGATGCGGCGCTCCACCGGGCTGGCACCGTTCGCCGAGCGGTTCCCCGACCGGTTCTTCGACGTCGGCATCGCCGAACAGCACGCGGCGGCCTCCGCGGCCGGACTGGCCACGGCCGGACTGCACCCGGTGGTCTCGGTCTACGCGACCTTCATGAACCGGTGCTTCGACCAGCTGCTGATGGACGTGGCCCTGCACCGCTGCCCGGTCACCTTCATACTGGACCGTGCGGGCATCACCGGTGACGACGGCGCCTCCCACAACGGCATGTGGGACATGGCCCTCCTGCAGGTGGTGCCGGGGCTGCGGATCGCCGCACCGCGTGACGCCGATCAGCTGCGCAGCCAGATGCGCGAGGCCGTCGCGGTGGACGACGGGCCCACGGTGGTGCGCTACTCCAAGGGCACCGTCGGCCCCGAAGTGGCCGCCGTCGCCACCGTGGCGGGCATGGACGTGCTCCGGGGCTCGGAGGAGGCGCAGGATGAGGCCGATGTGCTCATCGTCTCCGTTGGCGCGCTGGCCCCCATGTGCCTGGAGATCGCCGACCGGCTCGCCGAACAGGGCATCAGCACCACCGTGCTGGACCCGCGGTGGGTCAAACCGGTCAACGAAGCCCTCCCCGCCATCGCCCGCCGGCACCGGCTCGTGGTGAGCGTCGAGGACGGGGTACGGGCCGGAGGTGTCGGAGCCGCCATCGCCCAGTCCCTGCGGGACGCCGAAGTCGACGTGCCCCTGCGGGACTTCGGCATCCCCGTTGAGTTCCTCGACCACGCCGAGCGCGGCCGGGTACTGGCCCGTGTCGGCCTGACCGCGGCGGACATCGCCCGCCGCGTCTCGGGCGTCTTCGCCGGCCTGGGACGGGAGGAGATGGTCTTCCCCGGCTGAGCCAGCCGCGCCCTTCCCCGGCTGAGCCAGCCGGACCGGGACCGCCTGGCCAAGGGGCCGCCCTGGCTTAAGGGGCACTGTGGCTTAAGGGGGCGTTCTGGCCAAGGCTGCCCTGGCTTAAAGGGGGCGTCCTGGCTAGGGGGCCGTCTTACCGCACGCTCCCGGGCGTCGGCCTGCGGACCGCGAACGCGGACCCCGCAGACCGGCGCCCGCCCTGTACCCCCCTAGGTTCAACATCGCAACGGCCGCCACCGGCCGCCCAACGCCGCTTAGCGGTCCCCGGACGAAGCCCCCGCCCACCCCGCCCCGGCCCGGCCGAAGGGCACGCGGCACAGCAGCGCCGCGGTGAGCAGTGACACCAGCGTGACAGCGCCGCACAAAGCGGCGAACGCCTCGGTATACCCCTTGGCCGGCGCCGCGCCGCCGGCTCGCGCCCGCTCGTAGGCCGCCAGGAACGGCAGCATCAGCACCGCCGTGCCCACGGCGTTGCCCAGCCGCTGCATCGCGGTCAGAATCCCCGAGGCGCCCCCGATGTGGGCCTCTCCCACGCCATCGAGCACGGCGTTCAAGCTGGGTGTGACGAAGAGTCCCTGCGCCACGCCGAGGACCACCATGCACGGCAGCAGACCGTTGGGTAAAGCGCCCGGCGCGGCCAGAGACACCCCCAGCGCCACACCGCCGCCGACGCCGTGCAAAACAGCCCCTGCGGCGAGGACCACACGCCTCCCAACGCGGCGGATGAACCGGCCCGCGGCAAACGAACTCACCGCGACCGCCATCGCCAGCGGGGCGAACGCGAGTCCGGCACGCAAAGGCGAGTCACCGAAGCCCTCCTGGAGCAGGATCGTATAGCCCAGATACAGCGGCGTCATGGTGGCGGAGAACAGCAGCACCACCACGGCCCCGCCCGTGAAGGCACCGCTGGCCAGCAGTTCGGCATGCAGCAGGGCCGCCGCACCGCGTCGTGCCCTGCGGACCTGGACGGCCAGGAACACCGCGAGCACCACCACCGCGACGGGCAGCATCCCCACAAGCCACCCCGGCCACCCCAGCTGCTGCCCCTCGATCAGCGGAACCAGCAGCACCACCAGCGCCACCCCACCGAACAGCATCCCGCCCCAGTCGGTCTCCTCGGCGACAGCGGCCCGGGATTCGGGCACCGCGCGCCGCACGAGCAGCAGCGCGGCCAGACCGATCGGCACATTGATCAAGAACACCGGACGCCAGCCCAGTCCCAGCACATCGGCCTGTGTCACGGCACCGCCCAGGATCTGCCCGAACACACTCGCCAGCGCCTGTACCGCGCCCATCAGTCCGAACGCCCGGGCCCGCTGCCGCCGGTCCACGAACGAGGTCCGGATGATCGCCAGCACCTGCGGAGAGAGCAAGGCGGCGGCAGCGCCCTGCACCAGCCGGGCCGCGATCAGCTCCCCGGCACTGGCGGCCAGGCCACACGCCAGCGAGGCCAGGGTGAACCCGGCCAGCCCCACGGCGAACATCCGCCGCCGGCCGTAGACATCCCCCAGCCGCCCGCCAGCGATCAGCCCGACCGCGTAGGTCAGCGTGTAACCGGCGATCACCAACTCGGTGTCCGCGGTCCCCGCACGCAGATCCGCCTGAATACTCGGCGCCGCGACATTGACGATGAACGTATCCATCATGGCGATGAACGCACCGGTCAAGAGAACACCGAGACCGAGTGAGGAACATGCCGAACCGGTCCGCGCACCGTCGGCCACCGCGACGCGACGTACTCCCAGTTGAGATCACCGCCATGTGTTGTCAAAGGCCAGTACCGACCCCGCGGCCACCGCACACAGGCGGGCCCGGACCGAGAGGCACCCCAGCGTGCCCCACACGCCGCTAGCGGCCCGAGCGCGCGTACCACCGGCCGTCGTGGCGGGCGACATGAACCGGACGTCCGAAGCAGAGAGTCATGTTCTGCGCGGTGAGCACGCTGTCGGCCGGGCCGGACGCCAGCTCGCGGCCTTCCCTGAGCAGGTAGGCGTGGCTGGTGCTGGGCGGAAGTTCCTCCAGGTGGTGGGTGACCGTGACGGTGGCGAGATGGGCCCGGTCGGCCGCCAGCTGGCACAGCGAGTCCACCAGGTCCTCCCGGGAGGGGAGATCGAGGGCGTTGAACGGTTCGTCGAGCAGCAGCAGCGACGGATCGGCCATCAGCGCACGGCAGATGAGGATCCGGGCACGCTGGCCGCCCGAGCAGTCACTAAAACGGCGCTCGGCCAGCTCCTTGCACCCCAGCTCGGCGAGCAGGACATGGGCACGCTCACGGGTCGCGGTGTCGTACTTACCCCACAGCGGCGCCACCGTGCCGGTCGCCCCGGTCAGGACGACGGTGTGCGCGGTGGCATCCAGCGGCACCTTCTGGGCGGCGGAGACCAGCCCGACCCGCGCACGCAGCTCCCGCATGTCGATACGACCGAGCCGGTCACCAAGAACCTCGACCGTGCCCGTGGTGGGATACATGACCGCCCCGATGAGCCGGAGCAGGGTGGTCTTCCCGGCCCCGTTGGCCCCCAGCAGTGCCCAGTGCTCGCCAGGCCCAACCCTCCAGTTGATCCCGTCCAGGACGATCTCCTGCCCGGTGGTGCGGCGGTGGACAGCGACCTCCCGCAGCGCGACAACGGCACGGGGCTTGCGGGTTTCATCCATGCCAGCACAGTACGCTCGCGCGCCGGGCTTGACCTTCGACCAGGGGCGAAGGTCTACCGTCGAAGACTGTGAGCACGATGCGGATCTCCCAGCTCGCCGAACGCTCCGGCGTCCCGGCGACCACGCTGCGCTTCTACGACGGCGCCGGGCTCCTGCCCGCCGCCCGGACCCCGGCCGGCTACCGGCTGTACGGGCAGGACGCGATCGAACGGCTGGCGTTCATCGGCGCGGCCAAACACCTGGGGCTGCCGCTGGAGGAGATCCGCGAGCTGCTCGCCGTATGGGAGGACGGCGCGTGCCGGGAGGTGAAGGCCGCCCTTCGGCCGCGGATCGCCGCCCGCCTGACCGAGGCCGGCACCCGCGCCGCCGGGCTGGCCGCGTTCACCGCGTCCCTGCGCACGGCCCTTGCGCACCTGGACACGCTGCCCGACCGGGTGCGCCCCTGCGACCCGGAGTGCGGATTCCGCCCTCCGCCGGCTCCGGCCGCCCCCGCCACACCTCGGCCCGCCGCCCGGCCCGCACCGAGCCGGCAGACCGCCGACACTCACGGCGCCAAGGCGTGGCGGGCGGCGCCGGTGGCCTGCTCCCTGACCGGTGAGGAGGCGCGCGAGCGGACCGCCGGCTGGCGCGAGGCGGTCGGCGGCGCCGTGCGGACCGAGCTGCCCGAAGGACTGCGGCTGACGCTGCCCGCCGAACGGACCGCGCGCGTGGCGGAGCTGGCCGCGGCCGAACAACGGTGCTGCCCGTTCTTCGGCTTCCGCCTCCATCTCGACGGCCCCCACCTGCACATGGAGATCCGCGCACCAGCCGAGGGGGCGAGCCTGCTCACCGACCTGTTCGGCCCCGACACCTGATCGCGTCTCCCTCCTGCGGAGCCTGCCGCGCTCGTCGCCCGTTCCACCGCCCGGCCACCATCACCCGCGCCGCGCCGGGGCGGGAGGGGCGCCGCGGTGTTCATGAACAGCAGGAGCAGTCGGGACGGCGGCCGCGGGCGTCCTCGGCCGTGCCCTCGGCTGTGGTACCGGCCGGGGCGCGCGCCGCGGTGCCGGGCGCCGGGTGGGCGGCGGGGGCGCAGCAGCCCGTGCCCTGCCAGGCGTCGCGGCCTTCCCTGACGGCGATGGCGGCGATGCCGAGGGCGGCGACGGGGTCGGCCCACGACCAGCCGAGGGTCGCGTTGAGGACCAGGCCCGCCAGGAGCACGGCGGAGAGGTAGGTGCACAGCAGTGTCTGCTGGGAGTCCGCCACGGCGGAGGCGGAGTTGAGTTCGCGGCCGGCCCGGCGCTGGGCGGCGGACAGCCAGGGCATGACCGCGAGCGACAGCGCGGCGATGACGATGCCGGCAGGGGAGTGGTCGGCCTCGCCGGTGCCGGCCAGCGCGCGGATGGCGTCGGTGCTCACGTAGGCGGCAAGGGCGAAGAAGGAGACGGCGATGATCCGCAGCACGGTCTTCTCCCGGGCCTGCCGGACCGCGTGGTCGCGGGCGGAGAACTGCCAGGCGAGGGCGGCGGCGGAGGAGACCTCGATGACGGAGTCGAGGCCGAAGCCGACCAGGGCGGTGGAGGAGGCCGTCGTGCCCGCGGTGATCGCGACGAGGGCTTCGATGACGTTGTAGGCGATCGTCGCGGCGACCAGCAGCCGTATCCGGCGGGCGAGGACATCACGGCGGGCCGGCGACGGCCCGGGGGATACCGCGGTCACCTCAGCAGCAGCCCTTCTCCGCGGCCTCCGGGCAGGCCCTGTCCGGCTCGGCCGCCACCACCGAGGCGAGCAGGCCATCCAGGGCGTGGCCCAGGCGCCCGTCGGCGAGCTCGTAGCGGATGCGTCGCCCGTCGGGAACGGTGACGACCAGCCCGCAGCCGCGCAGGCACGCCAGGTGGTTGGAGAGCCGGGTGCGGGAGACGCCGAGCGCGTCGGCGAGGTCGGCGGGGTAGCCCGGTGCCCGGCGCAGGGCGAGGAGGATCCGGCAGCGGATCGGGTCGGCGAGCGCGCGGCCGAAACGGGCCAGCACCTCGATGTCGGAGGCAGCGGTCAGCATCCCACCACAGTACAGCCAAACCTGAATTCAAGATATCCTGAATGATGGTGGTCGTGTCATGGACCGACTCACCTTCATGGGCACCCGGCTCTCCCCGGGCCTCCGGCCGGAGCCACCGGTACTGGGCGCCTCGGCCGCAGCCGCACTGACCGCAGCGTTCCCAAGGCGCGCCCTCGCGCCGCGCCGCGGCATTCGTGGCCACCGCCGGCCGCGAGCCACTTCCGGCGGGCAAAGGGGCCGGGTAAGCATCGGGATCCGCACACCCGAGCGTCGGCGAAGCCCCAGGCCAGCACCTTTCGTCGGTTGGCCACGGCGCCCCGCGACGCCGGACACGGCCAGGACCAGGCCCGCCCCGGCCCCGGCGCCTCTCCCGCCGGCACCCGCACCCGAAGCGGTACCACGCACGCCCGCGACGCCCACGCGGAAGCAGGGCACCGCCTCCGTCCGTCAGGCGCGAGGCACGGCGCAGCTCTTCGAGGGCGGCTTCCCCTCCGGCCAGGCCACGGCGACCAGTGCGGGGCGCTTGCTGGTGAAATCGAGCTGGACCAGGGGAACTGCCTTGTCGTAGGGGCTGCCGGACCGGTCCAGGCAGATCCAGCCGCTGGCGCCTTCCACCCTCCCGGGGCCGTTCAGCCGGGGCCAGATGCTGGCGACGGCGGCCAGACCGGGCAGTTTCTCTCCCTCCGCCCTACTCAGGTTGATACCGGCGACGGCGGTGAGACCCGCGTCATACGTCGCCACGAGTGTGCCGTCCATGGTGTCGCCGACGTCCGCGGACAGCCTGCCCCCGCTCTTTGCCGCATGAAGCAGGGCATCCAAAGACTTGCTCGACCCGCCCGTCTTCGGAGCGGAGGATCTCCGCCAGGCATCGGGGTGGAACCCGGTGGCGTACTCCACGCGGACCTTGACCGGGCCCCGCAGCCTCTCCCGGTCCAAGGCGGGATCGGTGGTGAGGCGGCCCGTGTCCGAGCCGCTGATGACGGTCAGGTCCTGCTTGGCGCAACTCAGGCTCCCCGCCATCGAGTTGAGGAAATGCCGCAGTGACTCCGCACGCCCCGCGAAGAGAACCGTCTCGATCTCCGGCGTCTGCCGACACACCTCGCTGGCGATGTCCGCGATCTTCTTTTCCCTCGCACGGTCCTGCTTCGGATTCTGTGAAGCTGTATACAGCTGCGGAGGAAACGGTGACTTCTCCGCGATCTGCTCGAACCCGGAGTGCAAACTCTTCACGTACAGGTCGCTCGGATTGTCCTCGCTGACCAGGACCGCCCCCTGCGGGTCGAGGTCTTTCAACGTGCCGATCAGGGCGCGCCGTTGGTCATCGAGGTCGGGCATGACCTGGGCGGCCCCGGTGGGGGCGTTGTCCCCGGTGCCCGCAGGGACCGGAGCGGTCGAGGCGTTGACCACGGGAATGCCGCGTGCGGCCAAGCGCGAGCTCGCCTCACGGGCCCGCGTGGTGTTCGCGTCGAGGCCGATGACGGCGCGCAGCGGGGACGGGCCCTTGGTCAGATCCTCCAGCCGCGGGATGACCTTCGCCCAATAGGCGCCGTCACGACCGGGGTTGGCCAGCAGGAGGCGGATCTTCATCCCCTTCCCCGGCACGTAGTTGGCGCGCCGCTGCGCCAGGAGAGCGCCCATCAGCCTGTTCTGGATCCGCCGCTCTTCTGCTGAGTCGGAGGTGGTCATCGAGGTCATCAGGGCGATGGAGACCGAGGGAGCACCGCTTTGCAAGACCTTGGCGTTCTCGTCCATGATCCATTGCGATATCTCCTCGATCCCCTTGGCGAACGCATACCGGCCGTCGGTGACCCCGATACATTCACCGGCCACCGTGGCCACGCCCTCCGCCGCACACTCCCGCGGGTCCCGCACATACAGATAGAGACCACCGCCGAGCAACCCCGCGACCAGGGACAGCGCGAGGAGGACCCGGCCCGGCCGCCGTGACCACAGCGACCGCGCCGCATTCCACCCCCACCGCGCCCACCTCTCCCAGCCAGGAGTGGTTCCCGGCGCGGTGGCCCGCCCGGACCCCGCCTCCGCCTCCGCCTCCGCCTCGGCCTCGGCCGCTCGGCGTGCCGCCTCCGCCTCAGCCGCCCGCCGTGCCGCCTCGGCCGCCTGCTGCGCCGCCTCGGCGGCCCGCTGCGCCTCGGCCGCCCGCCGTCGCGCCTCCGCGACCGCCCACCGGTTACGGACCAGGGCGATGCTGGTGCCGCCGTTGCGCGCCCGCTGCTGCGGCTGAGGGCGGCCCTTGGCGGCAAGCTCACCGCGCACATGCCTAAAAAGCGCGTCCATGCTCAACGGGTCCGGCCCGCCGGGGACTCCCTCTTCCAGAGCCCGGAGCAACTCGCCGGTGAACGCTGTGTACTTCTCGCCGGGCGGGGCGAGGGCCTGCTTGGTCCCCGCGGCGGCGGTCATGACATACGTCCCCTCGACCGCGGCCGAGTCGGCGACCGCCACGGGCCCAGCGAATCCGGCCACCCCCGCGGCCCTGGCCCCCGAACCCATGTAGCCGTCCATCGCGCGACCGCCGTAGCAGCAATCCAGAAGGACAACGCGGCTGCGGGCACTGGCCTCGTCGACCAGCTGAGAGCGCAGCAGATCGTACGAGACACCGCTGTAGATGCGCTCCGCATGCGAGGAAGGCAGCGCCAGATACAAATCCCCCTTGAGGGAAACCAGACCGTGCCCGGCGAAGTAGACCAGCAGGGCGTCCTCAGCCTCCGCCGCCGCGGCATGCACAGCGTCCAGTACCGTCTCGATCGAACGGGGGTTGGACAGTACCGTGCAGTGCCGAGGACTCAGACCCCACAGATCGGGCTCGGTGAGCAGCGTCTTCAACCGCCGCAGATTACGCGCCACCCCGGGCAACGGCTCCATCTTCTGATAGCCGCTCACACCGATCAGCACCGCACGCGACGCGCCCGGGTCAGGAAGACCCGCCACTGAACTCACCCGTCATCCGCCCGCCGCTGTACGGGCTCCGCCTCCCCCGCACCCTCCTGCAACCGCGCCACGGCCGCGCGCAACGCCTCCGCAGAGGCATCCTTAAGGACCACCGTCGTGGCGTTGACCGTCAGGTGCACGGGCGGAGCGGACGGCCGGGCGGAGCGCCAGGCGGCGTAGGCGGAAATGACCACGCCGAGAACCGAGCACACGACATTGATGTACTCGACGGCCCCCATGGCCCCGCTGCCCGGCTCGGCCGAGCCGGGACTCACCCTCGCCACACGCTTGACGTCCTCGTCCTGACGCAGCCACCGGTACAGATCGAGCAGCGCATCATCCTGCCTCGCCGCAGCACTGATCCGAACCAGCATCGCCACCCCCCCCATCACTCCGACTCCCTGCTTGTTCACCCTATGCGCAAAGCCCTCATCGCAGCGGAAGTTGACAAACGCGGCCAGCCACAGGCGGCGTGTCAGACATCGGTGTGCCGCATCCCATCGCGCGTGTGCTGGTGAGCCGCGCGGGCAGCCACCACCGCGGCTGCCCCAAAGGGGAAGACCGCCGCGGTGGGCGCCGGGTGCCTAGTGCTCTGACCGGGAAGGTGCGCCGGGTTGAGTAGGCTCGGCCTGGCTGCGGTGGAGGAGGGGGGCGGGCGTGACGCGGAGACCGTCGGTGGATGAGGCCGTGGGACTACTGGAAGATGAACCGGGTTCTGGAGCCTTTGCCGATCTGGTCCCGGAAGACGTCTGGCTTGCCTTCCTTCGTTTCGGCCGCCGGCTGTTCCACGTCCCGGACACACCCGATGCCGACGGGCTTTTGTTCCAGTACGGGACCGACGCGTTCGACGGTCCTGCGACGTTCACGCTGGACCTCACCCGACAGTTCGAGGTCTCCGACAGCGACGGTGATCACGACCACTACGTGCAGGTCCCCTGCGAGCTCCGATACGGACTCACACCCGCCCTGGAGGCCCTGGGAAGCTTCCACTCGTGGTTCTTCCATCATGCCGGTGCAGATCTCGAAGAGTGGGCCCAAGGGCTGACCGAACGGGCGGTGTGGACAGCGATCCGCGGACTTAAGCCGACCGAGATCAGGGTGTACCAAGAGCGGGTGTAGCTGCTCAGGCCGCCATCGTGGTCGGACGCCCTGACTCCCCAGCGGATGCCCTTCTCGTTTCGTAGGCGAGCGCGTTCGCGTCACTGGGCAGTGAGGACGTCGGGGTGGCGGGCGTTGTGGTTGCGCCAGCACAGGCAGGCATGCAGGGCCCGGGTCTGGACGGTGTGGTTGGGGTGGTGTGAGTTGGCCGGGGTGAACTGCCGCAGCGGCCCGAAGTGGGCCTCTATGGGGTTGGCCCAGGGGGCATAGGCCGGCGTGCAGCAGAGCAGGGCTGCCCAGGTGTGGTCGATGCCCATGCGTCTTTGGTTGATGCCCCACAGCTTGTCGTCGCCAACCGAGAGACCGTCACCGAGCTCCACTACGACAAGACCGTGGTGATGGCGGCCAGCCTGTCGTGGCTCCGTGGCCGCGACGAACCTCCCGGCCAAGGACGAGGACCTGCGTGTGTCCCAGCGCCTGGTGACGGCATGCTGCTACGACTTCGTCGCCACGGTGCACGAACAGCAGCGGAAACTGCCTCTGGACAGCACACAGCAACTCATCGCCACGATCACCTCCCCGGACAGGCCCAGAGCGCTGGCCCCCGTCACCTCTGCCCGGGGCGGCATCGACGGTTCTAAGAGCACACCCGCGCATGCCCGCCGGCCCCACTACAGCCAGCCTGCGCACGCTGTGCTCTCCCCGACAGTGGGAGACGAAGAAGTGCGGAGCCGCGCCGAAGGGGTGCGCACCGACTTGATGGTGAACCAGTTCGGGCTGTCGCCAACGGCGCTCACGCCCCGTGGTTCTCAGCCACGGCGGCCCCGCCAAGGGCGCCCGATATCCGGGGGCGCGATCAACGGCAGTGCGAACGGCGATGAGCAGCTGCCGCGCGGCCGGGGCTATGGCCGCGACCACGATGACCCCGGCCCGGGCCCGCCCCGCACCAGACCTAGCCGCGCATGCCCGACCAGCCTCTTCCCGTCAGCCACCACCGACAGCCGACGGTCCCACCCGATACTCTCGACCACCAGATAGGTGCCGTGCTCTCTGCAGCGGATACGACGTGGACACTCGCATCCGCGCAAGTCAACGGCACCTATCTGCTACCGGGGCGTCAAGCAACCCCATTCCGCTGAATACCCCGGGGTCAGAACTTGACTAGGCGGCAGGCATGGTCCGCCTCACCTCCCGTGACGCCATGAGCTACGAGCAAGGCGACACAGAAAGGACTCGGGCCTGTAGGAAGTGGTTGGTAGCCACAAGCCTCATGGACGATGTCCCCCACGGCGTAGCCGTTGGCTTTGAGGTAGTCCACGCAGTCAAAACCGCTGGCCTGCGCCGTACCAGACGTGACCAACGGCACCACTCCCGCTGCCGCGACCACACTCAGTGCCGCCAACACGCGCCTCAACTTCATGTTGTTTCCCCCTCAGCTACAGAATTGATTTTTTTTGGCGTGCACAAGCAATCACGAGCCACCAGAGCTGAGCATTACCTCGGGTTCAAACACTCTCTCTCCTGCCATTTTGGACGTTGCGGCGGCTCACCTGAAAAAGCTTGTGCGAGTCGAGGTATGAACCCTGCCCAATCCGGACTGCGCTTTCGTTGTTCACGATTCTCCAGTGAGATCGGATACCGCGCACGAGTCGTCTGCAATACTTCGGCAATGACATATGTCATCCGTACCGGCACATGACGACAGGCCCGGGCCCGCATACCCCGGCCGGGGCGCCCAGCCGCTCTTATGAGGTGACGACCGAACTCGCCAGCCATACCTGGCGCACCCGGGCGCACCCCCTGGACTCCAGTGCCATCAGGGTCAGTTCACCCGGACCGGCTGCAGGCCCGAGTTCGCGGCCCCCCCCAGTGTGGCCGCTCGCCCTGCAGCGGCACTTCCCGCCCCAACCGTCCGACCCCGATCGCACCACCGAGTAGCCCTGCGGGGAAGACCGGCGGTCCCGATACCCGCTACCGTCCGGATACGGCTGATAGGGCGGGTGCGCGCCATACAGGGCGGGACCGTACCAGCAGGCTCCCCTTTGACCACCACCGGGCGGCCCCACCTCACCGGGCCCCTTCAGGCGGCCACCTCAGGTCCGCCTCGCCGAAGAACACCCCTCCTTGGCCATGGACTGGTCCAGATACCGCTTGAGCAGGCCGACCGCCTCCGCCCGCCACCGATCGGGGGGTGATACGGCCCGGGGCCGTACTCCGCCCCTGCCGCCGGGTATGGCGGTATGGGCGGCAGAACACTCTGTCACCGCCGTAGGCCGGACACGGAACGGGAGAGGACCGATGGCGGACGAGGTGAGGGCCGGTGGCCGGGGAGCCGGTGCGCGCCCGGGTGTGGCGGGCGGGCCGGTGCAGGCGCGGCGCGGCTGGGCCGGGCTGTTCGTCATGGTCCCGGTGCTGCTGCTGATCGGCGGTGTGGTGCTGGATGTTTTCGGACCGGTGCCGTACGCCGGGTTGCCCCTGCTGTCCGCCGGTCCGCTCGCCGCCTGCATGGTGCTCACCTTCCGGGGCGCGGTGATCACCGCGGCCGCCGCGTGTGTGCTGACGGTGTGTGTGGACGTGCTGGTGAACCGCCCGCTGACGGCCCTCGTGGTGGACCTGCTGGACGTGGCGGTGATCAGCGCGGTCGCGCTCTGGCTGAAGTGGGTGGTCCAGCGTCAGGGGCAGCGCTTCGCGGCGGTGCGGGCCGTGGCCGAGGTGGCGCAGCGGGCGGTCCTGCCACCGCCGCCCGCGCGGGTGGGAACGGTGTCGGTGGCCACCCGCTATGAGTGTGCGCACGCCGAAGCCCTCATCGGCGGGGACTTCTACGCGGTGCGCAGTTCGCCGTTCGGAGTGCGGGCGCTGATCGGGGACGTACGGGGCAAGGGACTGCCCGCCGTGTCCACCATGGCCGTGGCGACCAGCGCCTTCCGCGAGGCGGCGGAGCAGGCGGCGACGCTGCGGGAGCTCGCCGCGTACATGGAGCGGGCCCTGACCCGGTTCGCGGCGGACGTCGGCGACCAGCCGGACGCACTGGAGCGGTTCGCCACCGCCGTCCTGGTCGAGATCAGCGAAACCGAGGGGCGGGTGCGGCTGCACCACCGCGGTCATCCGCCGCCGTATCTGATCCGCGGGGGCCAGGTGACGCCACTGGAGCCCTCGATTCCGGGGCTTCCCCTGGGCCTGGGAATGCCGGAGGACCCCGGCATGTCCGGCTGCGACACCTTCCCCTTCCACCACGGGGACTACCTGCTGCTGGTGACCGACGGCGTCACCGAGGCGCGCGACCGGCACGGGACCTACTACGAACCCCGCACGAGGCTGGCCGACCGGGAATTCCGCACCGCCTCGGAGGTGGTGGACACACTCGTCGCCGATGTCACCGACTGGACCGGGGGCCGGCGCCACGACGACATGGCGATCCTGGCCCTCACACCAGTGCACTGAGAGGGGGGAAACACCGGCCCTCACCGCGGAGCCGCGGAGCCGTGGAACGGGATGGCAGCGTGCGACCCGCACCCGCACGCATCATGGAGCGATGGATTACACGAGGGTGGACGACGGATCCGCGACGGGGTGGCTCGGAGAACGGCTCACGGAGTTCGACGGGACAGTGGCCGGTGTGGCGCCGGGCGGCTTCGGTGCGTACGCGCGGATCGTGCACCCGGCGTACCACGGCGATGCAGCCGTCGCCTGGTACGAGGTGGCCACTGCCAACGGACGGGCAGCGCACGCACTGATGCAATGGGACCACATCGTCGGCGCGCGCCGGATACACGAGCAGCCGGGGGTGTGGGACGAGGCCCCCTACGAGGGGAACGTTCCTGAGCCGCTGTTGCGGCAGCTCGCCCGGGTCCTGCGCGAGCACACCGGCACGCCCGGCGACTGCTGGTTCGGGCTGTGGGAGGGATGGGGCGATGTGGCTATCGGACCGGGCGACACAGCGCGGTTCGAGATCCCGCACCGGGGGATGCTGCTGCTGTCCGGCTCCTTGGACACCGTGCACCGGTCGTCACTCACGCCCGGGCCATGGGCCGCCGATGACCCCTCGGTGGCCGTCGCCGCAGGCCCGAAGCCGCGCCAACCGGCCGCTTGCAAGGAGCCGTTGGACCGTGATCCCTTCTGGCGGGCACCCAATCTGTGGTGGCCCGAGGACCGGGCCTGGTGCGTGGCCACGGACATCGACTTCACCTCTACCTACCTGGGCGCCTCACCGGCGTGCGTCGACGCCGTGCTGGCGGCCGACGGCATCGAGGCCTACCGCGCGCACCTCATCGACCCGGTCACCGACGAGAGCGACCACCTCAACCCCCGCCCGGCATGACAGCGGAACGGCCTGCCACCAAGGGGTGGCGGGCCGCGGGTTCGGTGATCGTTTCGGAATGTGGTGATCGGTGCGGGATTTCTTTGCGCCTGTGTGGCGAGGATCGGGTTGTGCTGGTCAGGGCCGGTGTGGGGACTGTCCCGTGGGTGGTGACTCGGACCCGGGGGTGAGTGGGGCGCTGGCCGGGCCCTGCGAACCCGACCGGACGGGCACGGTGAAGTGGCTCGGCCCGCTGCGAGTCGTACGACTGCCCTGATTACTGCCTGCGGCGCTACAGCTACCAGCTACCAGCTGCGGGCGGACCGGGCGGACCGGGCGGACCGGGCGGACCGGTCGGACGGGACGGAGCTGCTGTAAAAGGGCGGCTCGTTCGTGCCGGTGATCGCCTGGGGCTGAGCCGCCCGGTGCCGGTCTGAGGCGGTGACAGCTGATACTGGAGTGACCTGTGATGTGTGTCACATCGAACGTGAGTGCAGAGTGTATCGGGCCGGGGCACGTAGCCTCCAGGCAGCGACGATCTTGACCGTCCACGGGGGACACGATGACCGCGTCAGCCAGTACCGGACCGATGACATTCGCCCAGGAGCGGCTGTATTTCACGGGCGAGGCCGAGGGGCACGACACCTACCTGGTGGCCGTGGCGATGCTCATCGACGGGGACCTCGACGTCGAGGCGCTGCACCGGGCCGTCCAGGAGGTGACGGCCCGTCATGACGCGCTGCGGGCCACCTTTGTCTTCGAAGGCGGTGCGCTGCTCCAGCGGATCGGGGACCGCTTAGGCGAGCCCTCGTGGACGGTCACCGAAGCCGATCCGGCCGCCGAGCGGTCGGCGGCGGTGCGCGAGCTGGTCACACAACTCAACGCGCCGCCGTTCGACCTGGCGGCCGGCCCGCTGGTCCGCTGGGGACTGACCCGGATCGGCCCGGCGGCGTTCGGGCTGGCCCTGGTGGCCCACCACATCGTGTGCGACGGCTGGTCGCTGGGAGTGATCTTCCGCGACCTCGAGACCATCTACGCCGCGCGCGTGGCGGACCGCGACCAGCAGCTCTTCGACGGCCAGGCACCCAGCCCGCTCGTCTGGGCGGCACGCGAGCGCGCGCTCTGGACGCAGGGCGACGCCTCGTCCGCCGACCTGGACTTCTGGCGCGGTCACCTGGCCGGGATGAGCCCTCTGGCACTGCCGACCGACCTGCCGCGCCCGGCGGTTCCCAGCGGGGCCGGCGGATCCTTACTGGTGCCCCTCGACGAGGAGTTGGTCACCCGGCTGCGCGCCACCGCACAACGGGCGGGCGCCACCGTCTTCATGGCCTTCGCCGCGATCTACGCGACCGTCCTGGGCCGGTACGCCCGCCAGGACGACGTGGTGATCAGCAGCCCGGTCGCGGGCCGGAACTCCGAGGAGGAGCAGGACCTCGTCGGATGCCACGTCAACATGGTCCCGCTGCGCCTGGACGTCTCCGGCCGTCCGGGCTTCACCGACCTGCTGCGCCGCACGCGAAGCGCCGTACTCCCGGCCATGGCCCGGCAGAACGTACCCGTGGATGTGCTGGTCAGGGAACTGGGCCTGCGCGGCGCCGCCGGACGGTCGCCGCTGATGCAGTGCTCGCTGGCCGTGCAGAACTTCGACGCGGGACTGCCAGAGCTCGCGGGAGTGACCGTCACCGACGTCGAGGTGCACAGCGACAGGGCGAAGTGGGACCTGGCCCTGACCGTCGACCTCTCGGGTGAGAGTCCCTCCCTCCGGCTCGAGTACGACGCCGACATCCTGGTCGCGTCCAGCGCCGGGACCCTTGTGCGCCATCTGGAGTCGGCGCTGCGGCACGCGGTGGAGTTCCCCGAGAGGCCGTTGCGGATGGTGGACGCCGAGGAGGCCGAGTACCTCACCCTCGGGGCCAACCCGCCGCCGGCCGCGGCCGAGACCCAGACCGTGCTCGCCCGGTTCCGGCGCGCCCGCACGGCCCACCCCGACCACCCGGCGCTGACCGACGGGAGGACGACACTGACCTACGCGGAACTCGACGCCCACGCCGACCGGGTGTGCCGAGACCTGCGGAGCGCCGGAGTGGTACCGGGCACGCGGGTGGGCGTCTGCGGACAGCGGAGCCCGTGGACCGTGGTCGCGATGCTGGCAGCGTGGAAGGCCGGTGCGACGTACGTACCGCTCGACCCCGCAGGCCCCAGCGAGCGCCTGCGGTCGATCACGTCGAGAGCGCAGGTCGGCCTGGTCATGGCCGACCGGGCGAGCCGGCCCGTGGTCCGGGAGTGGCTGCCCGCCCTGGACTGCCTCGTGCCGGATGCGCAGGAACACCGCACAGCACCCACAGCAGCAGCACCCACAGCAGCGGACGCCGTCGGCGGCCTGCCCCTGGAGGAGAGCGACCCCGCACAGGCCGCGTATGTCATCTTCACCTCCGGCTCGACCGGGGAGCCCAAGGGCGTAGAGGTGCCGCACTCCAACCTCTCCCAGCTCTTCGCCGACCGGCCCGCCGGGCTGGAGACGGACGCCACGGATGTGTGGCTGTGCACGCACTCGTTCGCCTTCGACTTCTCCGTCTGGGAGATCTGGGGCCCGCTGACCACCGGCGGCACCTGCGTCATCGCGGGGCAGGACCAGGTACGCGACCCCACAGCGCTCGCCGCTGTGGTCCTCCAACGAGGGGTGACGGTCCTCAGCCAGACACCCGGCTCGCTCTACCGCCTGGCCCCGGCACTGACCGCGGCGGCCCGCCCTAACGACTCCAAACTGCGGTACATCGTGCTCGGCGGCGAGGCACTCGACTGGGACCGGCTGGCCCTGCTGCTCGGTGACAGCGATCTCGCCGCCACCGTGGTGAACATGTACGGGATCACCGAGGGGACCGTCCACGTCACCGTGCGGCGGGTCCCGGCCGCCGAACTCGGCTCGGTGCGGGCGAACTCGATCGGTGTTCCGCTCCCGCAGGCCCGCTGCTACGTGCTCGACGAGTACGGGGAACCCGCCGGACTCGATGTGCCGGGCGAGCTCTGCATCGCCGGCGGGCACGTCGCCCGCGGCTACCTGAACGACAGCGAACAGACCGCTGAACGCTTCACCCCCGACCCCTTCCACGCCAGCGGAACGATCTACCGCACCGGTGATCTCGCCCGCTGGCGCACCGGCGGCGAGCTCGAGTACCTGGGACGCAACGACGACCAAGTGAAGGTAAGGGGCTACCGCGTTGAGCCCGCGGAGATCGAACGGGCCGTGCTGCGGCTGCCCGGACCCCGCCCCTCGGCCTGCGCCGTCCTCGCCCACGACGACACCCTGGTCGCCTTCGTGGTGGTCGACGGGCCACTGCCGGAGACCGAACTGCGCGAGCACCTGCGGTCGGTACTGCCGCCCTACCTCCGGCCCAGCCGCTTCGTCCAGCTCGAGAGCATCCCGCTGACACCGAACGGGAAGGCGGACCGCGCCCTCATGCGCGGCCTGCTGTCCACCGGCCCGCGCGAAGAACCCCCGGGACAGGCGTCCACCGCCGCCGCACCGCCAAAACCCGGGCGACGGGACCTGGCGGACCTCACCAGGACCGTCCTCGCGACCTGGCAGGCGGTGCTCGTCCAGTCCGACATCGGACTGGACGACAACTTCTTCGACGTCGGCGGGCACAGCTTCGCCCTGCTGGAGGTCCACGAGGCACTGGGCAGGGCCGGTCTCGAGATCAGCGTCAATGACCTCTTCCGCCACACCACCGTTCGAGCCTGCGCCCGCTTCCTGCACGGGACGTACGGCACCTCCCCGTCTGCGGGGACACAGCCGCTGCCGGCGGACCGGCCCTCCGGTCGCCGGCGCCCCGTGGACGGGCGGATCGCTGTGGTCGGCATGGCGGCCCGATTGCCCGGCACCGGCGAGGACCTGGACGCGTTCTGGCGGATGGTGCTCTCCGGTGAGCACGCCGCCGCCCGCTTCGGGGAGGAAGAACTGCGCGCCGCGGGCGTACCGCGCAGCAGCCTCGAGGCCGCGGGGTATGTACCGGTGCGAGCCGTTCTCGACGATGTCCGGGCATTCGACCGGACGTTGTTCGGATACTCGCCGCTGGAGGCGTCCCTGCTCGACCCGCAGCAGCGGATCCTGCTGGAGTGCGCCTGGCGTGCGCTGGAGGATGCCGGGTATGCCCCGGCGGGTCCGGAGGAGAACCGCACCGCCGTGTTCACCGGCATCGGCGGCAACGCCTATCTCCAGGAGGTGCTCGCCGACCCGAAGACTGCGCAGAACGCCGGGCCCCTGCAAGTGGCCATCGCCGGCGACAAGGACTTCGCGTCCACCCGCATCTCGTACAAGCTCAACCTCCAGGGGCCGAGCGTCACGGTCCAGACCGCGTGCTCGACATCCCTGGTCGCCACGCACATGGCCGTCCAGAGCCTGCTGTCCCACGAGAGCGACCTCGCCCTCGCGGGCGGCTGCTCACTCGCGCCGCCCTCCCAGCACGGCTACGTCCACGAGCCCGGCGGCATCTTCTCCCCGGACGGCCTGTGCCGGCCGTTCGACGAGCACGCGCAGGGCACCATTCCCGGTGACGGGGCGGGGATCGTGGTACTGAAGCGGCTGGAGGACGCGCTCGCCGACGGGGACACCGTCCACGGCGTCATCCTCGGATCCGCCGTCAACAACGACGGTGCCCGCAAGGTCGGCTACACCGCGCCCGGTCCGGCTGCCCAGACCCAGGTCATCCGGGCCGCCCTCGACGCGGCGGGGGTGCCGGCCGAGTCGATCGGTCTGGTGGAGGCCCACGGCACCGCCACCCGACTCGGCGACCCGGTGGAAGTCTCGGCCCTGCGCGAGGTCTTCCTCGGCCAGGCCCGGGACGCGCAAAGCCCTCCGCTGTACGTCAGCGCCGTGAAGTCGAACACCGGTCATCTCGACGCCGCGGCCGGAGTGGTGGGCCTGATCAAGGCCGTACTCGCCGTACACCACGGCACCGTGCCCCCGATCGCGAACTTCACCCGCCCCGCCGAACGGCTCGCCTCGGAGGGAACCGCCCTGCGCTTCCCCGCCACGCCCCAGCCCTGGCCGCAGGGGCCGGCCCCACGCCGCGCGGGGGTCAGCTCCTTCGGCATCGGCGGGACCAACGCCCATGTCATCGTGGAGGAACCACCCGCCCAGCCCGCCGTCGCCCCGCAGCCTGCCGCACCTCAGCTCCTGACGCTCTCGGCCGCCGACGAAGCCGCGTTGGGCAGGGCCGTGAACCGCCTGGCCGACCACCTGGAGGCGAACCCCGACCTGTCCCTCGCCGATGTGGCGCATACCCTCCGCGTCGGCCGGGCCGTCCTCCCCTGGCGTGCGGCACTCGTCACTGCGGACACCGCTCGGGCACCGGCTCTCCTGCGCCGGACCGCACTGGGCCGGGCCCGCGCCACGGCCGGATCGGGCACGGTGCTGATGTTCCCCGGACAGGGCACCCAGCGACCGGGGATGGGACGCACACGCTACGACGCGGACCCGGTCTACCGGGCCTGCGCAGACGAGGGACTGGAAGCCGTCGACCCCGCTCTGCGGCAGCAGGTGGCGGATGCGCTGCTCGCCCGGCCCGACTCCGCACAACCCGACGCGCCGGACGGCTCCGTGAGCACCCTGCTCGCCCAGCCCTGCCTCTTCCTGGACCAGGTCGCCACGGCACTAAGCCTCACCGCCCGGGGACTTGAGCCACGGGCACTCCTCGGACACAGCCTCGGCGAGCTGTCCGCGGCCTGCGCCGGCGGGGTCCTCACCCTTGCGGACGGGATGACCGCGGTCACCGCGCGGGCACGGCTGATGCAGGCCGCGCCGCCGGGTGCGATGACGACCGTCATCGCGTCCGCCGATCAGGTGACGCACCTGTTGGCCGAGGGTGCGGCCGGCGGCGCCGACCCACCGCACGAGGAGGCGGCCGGTCTGGTCGTCGCGGCCCACAACGGACCGCACTCGACGGTCGTCTCCGGCCCGCCCGAGAGCGTGGCCGCCTTCACCGACCGCTGCCGGGCCGCCGGACTGACCACCGTGGCGCTGCGCACCACGCGTGCGTTCCACTCCCCAGGCATGGCCGCCGCCGCGGCCGACTTCGCCGAGGTGATGGCGGGCATCGGCCTCAACACCCCTTCGACACCGCTGTTCTCGGCCGCGACGGGACGCCGGCTCGACGACTCCCAGGCCATCGACCCACAGTTCTGGGCCTCGCAGATCCGGCTGCCCGTGCGCTTCTCCGACGCGGTCCGCGCCGCCTCGGACGAGCTCTCACCCGCCGTCTGGTGGGAGACAGGGGCGGGTTCCACGCTTCAGGGCCTGGTGAGCGACATCCTGCGGGACCGCACGCCACTTCTGGGCGGTTTCGACCGGCCGCGGCACGGCGGGTCCCTCGCCTCGGGGCTGGAAGCCATCGGGGAGCTGTGGCGCCGCGGACTCGGAGAACTGCGGCGGGGTGAGGCCGAGAGCGCCCGAAGGGTGTCACTTCCGACGTACTCCTTCACCCGGGAGCGGTGCTGGATCGAGCCGGAAGCCACCGTGCCCGCCCCGCGCGCGTCAGGCACCGCGCAGCACATGGAGATCGACGAACCAAGCGACGTCAAAGAAGACGTGAAAGAGGAGGAGACGGCCATGAGCAAGGTGACGGGGGACACCGACTCGGTGCTGAGCGCCCTGTGGTGCGAGGTTCTGGGCGTCGAAGCGGTGAGCCCCGAGGACGACTTCTTCGACCAGGGAGGGCACTCCCTCGCCGCACTGCGCCTCAGCGCCCGCATACGCGATGCCCTGGGGCTGGAGATCAGCCTGGACTCGTTCTTCGACGAGTCCACCTTCGGCGGGCTGGCCCAGGTCGTACGGGACCGGCTGGGTTCGGCGGCGCCGACCGCACCGCCGGCCGCGCAGACCCCTGCGGCACCGGTCACGGCCGCACCCGCACCCGCACCCGCACCCGCACCCGCACCGAAAGAGCACCGCCCGGCGACGCCCGCCGACAACCTCACCACCAGCGTGTACTTCTTCTCCTCCGCACAGGGCGACCTCGGATCCGACTACGACCTCATCCTGGCCGCCGCCCGCGAGGCGGACGCGCTCGGCTACGAGGCGATCTGGACACCGGAGCGGCACTTCCACGAGTTCGGGGCGCAGTACCCCAACCCGGCGGTGCTCAGCGCGGCGCTGGCAGCGAGCACCGAGCGCATCCACATCCGGGCGGGCAGCGTCATCCCCGCCCTGCACAACCCCCTGCGCCTGATCGAAGACTGGCGGATCGTCGACCGGATCTCGGGAGGCCGGATCGGCGTGTCCTTCGCCCCCGGCTTCCACCCCAGCGACTACGTACTGGCCCCCGACCGGTTCGCCGGCCGCCGCGACACCTTCGAAGCCGACGTCCGCCGGCTTGGCACACTGTGGTCCGACGGAGTCGCGACGGATGCCGTCGACGGCACCGGCGGCCGGATCCAGGTGTCGCTGTACCCCAAGCCCGTCCAGCCGGAACTGCCGACCTGGCTGACCGCGACCTCGAACGACGAGAGCTTCCGCCGGGCCGGCACGCTGGGCGCCAATCTCCTCACCGCCCTGCTGGAGCTGAAGGTCGACGAACTCGCCGACAAGATCCGCATCTACCGCAAGGCGCGTGAGGAAGCCGGACACGACCCAGGCACCGGCCGCGTCACCCTGATGGTCCACTGCTACGTGGGCGAGTCGGAGGACATGGTGGAAGAGGTCTGCCACGACCCCTTCCTGCGCTACCTGCGCAGTCACACCCAGCTGCTCGGCACGCTCACCGCCGCCCTGCCGCAGGAGCAGATCGACCTGGACCGGGCCAGCCCGAAGGACGTGGACGCCATCCTGCGGCGCGCCTACCGCAAGTTCCGCGGTGAGCGAGCGCTGCTGGGCGATCCGGTCACGGTACGGCAGCGGTGCGAGCTCCTGCGGGAGGCCGGAGTGAACGAGATCGGCGCCCTGGTCGACTTCGGCCTGACCCAGCGCCAGGTACTCGGCAGCCTGCGGCGGCTGGCCCAGCTCCGGGACGAGATGGCGGGAGCCGACGCCGGAACAGCCACCCGATGAGCGGCATGTTCCGAAAGTTCCTGACCGCCACCGCGGTCTCGGACACCGCCAACGGCGTCTTCGCCGTGGCGGCGACGATCACGGCGGCCGCGGCGTCGCACTCGGCGATGGCGGTGGCCGCGGTCACCATCGCGGCCACCCTGCCGTGGCTGATCGCCGCGGTGCCGGCCGGTGTCCTGGTGGACCGGATCGGTGCGGTCCGCGCCGTCACCCTCGCCAACCTCGGACGCTGCGCCGCGATGTTTTCGCTGGCGGGACTGATCTGGGCCGACGTGGCGCTCGCGGTCACCGTCCCGGCACTGGTCTTCGTGGTCTCCTGCTTCCAGACCGTCGTCGACACCGCGGCCGAGGTCGTGACGGCGAACGCGGTCGACGACGCCCGCCGCACCCGGGCGAACGGTCTGCTGGCCGTGTCGACCCGGCTGTTCTACCAGTTCCTGGGCCCCGCCCTGGCGGGTGTGCTGGTCGACGTCGACCACGTACTGCCCAGCGTGCTGGCCGCCATGGCATGCCTGGCCGCCGCACTGGTCGCCGCCCAACTGCCGCGCACCGAGGCCGCAGCGACATCCGACGAAGCCTCCACCGGCTTCTGGGACGGGGCGCGGATCGTCTTCTCCCAGCCGATCCTCGCGACCATCGTCGCCGTGGGCGGCCTGACGACGATCGCCAACAGCATCTTCTTCACCCTCCTCGTGGTGTACGCGATCACACCGGGCCCCCTCGGCCTGTCCGCCTCCCAGTACGGCTTCCTCATCGGCGCCATCGGGGTGGGCGCGGCCGCCGGTGCCCTGCTCACCCACCGGGTGGAGCGGTGGCTGGGCCGGAGCCTGACCCTCACCCTCACCCGGGTGGGCTGGGCACTGGTCTTCGCAGGCCCGCTGTTCGCCGACGGAGCCCAGCTGACAGCCGTCATGACCATCGGCAGCGCGCTCGGCGGAATGTGGTCCGTCGAGTCGATGTCCGTACGCCAACTCACCGTCAGCCGCGCAGACCTGGGGCGCGTCAGCGGGGCCTCGCGGATGCTGACCTACGGGATGACACCAGTCGGTTCGGCGATCGGCGGCACCGTCGCGTTCGCCGTCGACGCCCAGGTCCTCTTCGCGGTGTCCACCACCCTGGCCCTGCTGACCGTCATCCCGATCCGCGCCTACCTCTCCGATCGGGCGATCGAGGCGGCGACCCGGAGGCCCGAACCAGACGCCCAGAAGGTACCGGTGTCCGACAGCGAGGGGGACGCCCAGTGAGCACCGACACACCGCGCCCGATGCCGACGACCGAGGCCTGGGAGCCGCTGCTGGAGGAGACGCTGCGCCACACCACGCGTCCGCCCGGAACCTGGACCGACGCCCCCTTCGGCGAGCTGGGCGGCTCCTCGCTCCAGGCGTACCACCTGGCGGCGCTCGGCGAACGGCGGCTGGGCCGGGCACTGGACCTGAAACTGCTGCTGAGCGGCGCCCCGCTGGGCGAGGTACTCGCCGACGCACAGCCGGTGACCGCCCGGTCCGTACCGACGCCACCGCCAGGTGACCGCCCGCTGCTGCCCGGTCAGGCACAGATGCTGACGGCCCATCTGGCGGGACGCGACGCGACGTACCGGCTGATGTTCTCCGTGGTGGCCCCCAACCTCGACACCACGCGGGTCGCCGCCGCACTGCGGGCGCTCACCGCACGCCACGAATCCCTGCGGACACGGTTCGTCGCCGAGGGCGACACGTTCGCCCGGCGGGTTCTTCCGCACTGGCGCATCCCACTGCGCGAGCTGGAGCTCCCGCCGGGCGGCGGCCCCGCCGAACGGATGGAGGCACTGGTCGGCCCGACCGCCGGACGATACCTGCGCCCCTGCGAGCAGCCGCCCTGGTGCGCGTTCATCGGCCGCTCCGCCGGTTCCAGCGACGTACTCACCCTGGTGTTCCACCACACGATCGTCGACGGATGGAGCATCGGCGTCCTCCTGCGCGAGTTCGCGCAGTGCTACAGCAAGGGCCGGATCGAGGACCCGAGCACCCCCGTACCGGACTCCGCCCTGTCCCGGTACCGCGCCAGGGCCACGTCGGGCCGACTCGCCGAAGACCTCGCCAGGGTCGCCGAGCGGGTGGCGGGAGCGCCGACCGACCTCCGGCTTCCCTGGGCGCCCGGGCCAGAGGAGGGGCCGTTCGACCCGAACGGCAGCCGTCTGCCCTTCGTCCTGCCGCCCGAGGTGCGGGACGCGGTCGACACCGTGGCGCGGCGGATCGGTGTGCGCCGCCCGGTCGTCCTGCTGGCGGCCTGGGCGCTGGTGCTGGGGCGACGGGCAGGCGTCGACGACCTCGTGGTGGGGATGCCCACGAGCGGCCGTTTCCGCGCGGACCAGTTCGACGCGGTCGGCCTGCTGACACGGGTGGCACCGGTCCGGCTCCGGCTGGAGCCGGAACTCACCGCGGACGGCTACCTCCGCCGGACGGCCGCCGACTACGACGCCGCGATACGCGACTCCGAGGCCCCGTACGAGGACATCGTGCGCCACCTCGACGCGCGCCCGGTCCGCGGCTCCAACGCGCTGACCCAGTTTGCCTTCGCCGCGCACGACGAACTCATCCCGGCCACCCTCGACCTCGCCGGAACAACAGCCGAGGTGGTCGAAGGGCACTGCCGCGGCGCGGTGTTCGACGCGATCCTCTACCTTCAGCGCTGGGGGAACCAGCCGGCCCTCGCCCTGGAGTACTCGCTGTCCCAGGCCGGACCGCAGACCGCCACCGCGCTCGCCGGCGCGCTGCTGGCGACGCTGCTCGACTTCGAGCGGACCCCGGACACACCCGTCGGCGGACTCACCGGACTCTCGGCCGTCGAACGAACCCGGATCGCTTCGGCGGCGCACGACGCCCCCGACCCGAGGGACGGGCCCGAAGGCCTTTGGGAATCCTTCACGGCGGCGGCCGGCAGATGTCCCGACGCCGTCGCCGTCACCGATCCCTCCGGCGGCCACACACTGACCTACCGCCAGCTCGAACAGGCCGCCACACGATACGCGTCCCTCCTGCACGGCGCGGGTGTCCGAGCCGGGGACCCGGTGATCATCCAGCTCGACCGCTCGGCCGCGGAGACCGTCGCGGTGCTGGCGGCCCTGCGAACGGGGGCCTGCTACGTCCCCGTGCCACCGCAGACGGCCCGCACCTGGCGTGCCGAGGTGCTCCGCGTCACCGGGGCCGCCGTGGCAGTGGCCCCCGCCGACCACCGGAGCGACTGGCCTGAGCAGGTGCGGCTGGTGCCACCGTGGTCCCCCGAGGCGGCCCCCCTCCAGGAGACCGGAGCGAACACGGAACCACACCCGCGCGCCGCGGACAGCACGGCCTACATCTCCTTCACCTCCGGAACCACCGGTACGCCCAAGGGAGTCCGCACCCCCGACCGTGCGGTGATCCGCCTCGCCGCGGACACCGGCCTGCTGCGCCCGGCCGACGACGAGGACCCCGGTCGCCGCCGCTCGATGCTGCGCATGGCACCCCTCGCCTTCGACGCCTCGACCCTCGAGCTCTTCCACCCGCTCCTCAACGGGGACCGGATCGCGATCCTCCCGCCCGGCCCCGCCTCGCCCCAGGCGATCCGCGGCTTCCTGCGCGACGAAGAGATCACCCACGCCTGGCTGACCTCGGGGATCTTCCGCCTGATGGCCCAGTACGACGCCGCCGCGCTCGGCTCGCTGCGCCAACTGCTGACCGGTGGGGACGTGGTCTCAACCGACCATGTCCGAACCGTCCTGGAGGCCTCTCCCGGACTGTGGGTCACCAACGGGTACGGGCCGACGGAGAACACGACCTTCACCACGGTCCACCACGTGACCTCGGGGGACGAGGTCGGCGACACCGTGCCGATCGGCCGGCCGGTCGCTGGCACCGGGGTGCTCGTGCTCGACCGTACGGGCCGGGCGGTCCCGCCCGGGGTCGACGGCGAGCTGCACGCCACCGGCCTGGGCCTGGCCCACGGCTATGCCGGGGACGCCGGGCAGACGGCCGCCGCCTTCGTCGCCGTGCCCTGGCCCTCTTGCGAACGCGCCTACGCCACCGGGGACATCGTCTGCTGGAACGAGGCCGGAGAGCTGCTGTTCCGCGGCCGCCGGGACCGTCAGATCAAGGTCCGCGGCCATCGGGTCGAGCTCGCCGCGATCGAGTCCTACCTCAGATCCTGGCCGGGTGTCCTCGACGCGGACGTCAGCGCCGTCGGCGAGGACCACACCGACCGGGCCGTCCTCGCCGCGGTCGTGGGACCGCAGCGGCCCGCCCTCCAACAGCTCATCCCCTCGCTGGCGGACACCTTCCCCTCGTACTCGCTGCCCGACCTGTGGTGCCTGGTTTCGTCCCTGCCCCTGAACCGCAACGGCAAGGTGGACACCGACGCCCTGGTGGCCCGGGCGCTGACGACCGAGCACTTCCTGGCCGAGAGCCCCGCACCGGCCGCACCGGCCGCACCGGCCGCACCGGCACCGGCACTGGTACCGGTGGCCGGTTCGCCGGCCGAGGACGACCTCGTCGAGAAGGTCGCCAACGTTTGGCGGCACCTTCTCGGCGGTGACGACTTCGACTACGACGAGGCGTTCTTCGACGCGGGCGGCGACTCGCTGCAACTGACCGAGATGCGCAACGCACTGCGCAAGCAGTTCCCGGGAGTCCGGATCACCTCGGTCGACATCTACCGGGCCCCGACGGTCAACAAGCTGGCGGCGCACATCAAGGAGGGCATGCGCGGTGCGTGAAGCGGAGACGGCCACGGAACCGATCGCCGTCATCGGCGTGTACGCCCGGACCCCGGGCGCGGGAGACGATCTCGACGCCTTCTGGCACATGGTGGCCGAGGGGCAAGAGGCGGTGACCGCTCCGCCCGACCCGGCCGCCGCCGGCCGGTCCGACCCTGCCCCCCGGCGCAAAGTCCTCACGGACATCGAGCAGTTCGACGCCGAAGCGTTCGGCATACTGCCGCGGGAGGCCGAGCTGACCGACCCGCAGCACCGGCTGCTGCTGGAGGCCGCGTGGATACTGCTGGAGCGGGCCGGGCACGGCAACAGCGGTGAGCGCGACCGGCGGGGCACGGAGCCCAGGCGGGTCGGCGTCTTCGCCGGTACGGGCCTGAACTACTACCTGCTGCGCCACATCCTCACCGATCCCTCGATCGAGCGGTCGGAGGGACTGCTGCCCCTGGTCCTGGCGAACGACCGGGACCACCTCGCTGCCAAGATCGCCTACCGGCTGGGTCTGACCGGCCCGGCGATGACCGTGCAGACCGCGTGCTCGACCTCGCTGGTCGCCGTGCACCAGGGCGTTCGGGCGCTGCGCAGCCGGGATGCCGACCTGGTGCTGGCCGGCGGGGTCAGTGTCGAACTGCCGCAGGACGAGGGCTACTCGCCCGCCGCCGGCAGCGTGCTCTCCCGCAACGGCCGCTGCCGCCCGTTCCAGACCGGCCGGGACGGCTCCGTGCCGGGCAACGGTCTCGGCCTGGTCGCCCTGCGGCGGCTCGGGGACGCGATCGCCGACCACGACACCGTGCTGGCCGTGATCCGCGGCTCGGCGGTGAACAACGACGGCGGTGACAAGGCCGGATACACCGCCCCGGGGTTCGCGGGCCAGGTCGAGGTGTTGCGCACCGCCTACCGGGACGCCGGAGTCGACCCCGCCACGATCGGATACCTGGAGGGACACGGCGCCGGCACCGAGGTCGGCGACGACATCGAACTCGCCGCACTGGCACAGGTGTTCACCCGCGGTGGGTCGGATGAGCCGCTGCCACTCGGCTCGGTCAAGGCCAACATCGGGAATCCGGGCGCGGCCGCCGGGGTGATCGGCCTGGTCAAGACAGTGCTGGCCCTGCACCACGGAGTCCTCCCGCCTCTGGTGGGCGCCGGGGACGATTGCGCCGCGGACGACCTGCCGGACGGCTTCGTACTGGATCCCCTCGCCCGGCCGTGGGCCGATGCGCCGGGCGTGCCCAGGCGGGCCGGGGTCAGCTCGTACGGCATGGGCGGAACCAACAGCCATGTCGTGGTCGAGGAGTACCGGCCCTCCCGGCCCGCGCCGGTGCAGGATCTGGCAGCGGCGGTGATCCCGCTGTCCGCGAGGGGGCCGCAGGGGGTACTGCGCTACCGGGACGCCCTGGTGGACCACGTGGCGGCCACTCCCGGCCCACGAGTCGGCGATGTCGCCCGCACCTTCACCTCCGGCCGGCGCAGCTTCCCCGTACGCCTGGGCGCGGTCCTCACTCCGGACGGCCCGGTCCGCGCGTCCCTCCAGGACGCCCCCCGCCGGGCACCGCGGAAGGCACCCCCGATCGTGTGGGCCCTCGGCGGCCAGGAAGCCGACGCGCACGGCATGCTGGCGGGCCTGTACCCCCGCTACGCCGTGGTGCGCGAGCGGGCGGAGGAGGTCCTCGCCCACCTGGGGGAGACGGACGCTACGAGGATCCGCGGTGTCCTGCTCGATGAGACGGACAGTGCGGCGCCCCCGTCCGACCTCGCCCCCGTCTGCCTGTACGTCGGCCAGTTGGCCGTCGCCGAGCTCCTGACGTTCCTGGGTGTCGCCCCCGCGGCCGTACTGGGCCATGGCACCGGGGAGTACGCTGCGGCCTGCCTCGCCGGCGAGTTCTCGGCGCCCGAGGGCACCGACCTGTTGGCCAAACCCCTCCCGGAGCATCCGGACGGCGTCGCCCGCAAGCCACCGGCCCTGCCTGTCGTCTCCGCATGTACCGGCCGGGCAGTGGATCCGCAAAACGGCCGTGACCCCCACTTCTGGGCCGCCCAGCCACCGCAGGCCGTGCGCTTGCCCGACGCCGTAGCCACGCTCACCGACACGGTTCCAGGCGCGCTGGTCGTCGAGATCGGGCCCGGGCGGTCGCTGACTGACCTGCTGCGCCCGCACATCGGGGACGACGGCTTGTACGACGTGCTGCCGTTGGTGCCCGCCACCGGCCTGGTGCCCTTCCTGACCCAGCTCGGCCGGCTGTGGTCAGCGGGCGCCGGAGTCGACCTGGAACGGGCCAACGGGGCCGACGGTTACTACCGGGTGCCCCTGCCCACCTACCCGTTCGAGCGGCGGCGGCACTGGATCGACGCCCCTCGCCCCGACACCGATGACGCGGCCGTCCGGGAGGGCGGGAACGGTACGCCCGCGCCGACCGCGGGCGGGGCCGGGACGCTGCCCGCCGTGCTCCGTGCCTGGGAGGAGACGCTCGGGCTCACCGACATCGAGCCCGACGCCGACCTCTACATGCTCGGCGGGGACTCCTTCACGCTGGTCCGGCTGGCCGTCCGGCTGTCACAGGACTGCGGCCCGCAGATCACCGCGAGGAACCTGCTCGGCGTCGACCTGACACCCCGCGCCATGGCCGGCCTGATCGATGAGATGACCAACGGTACGCACAAAGAAGCGAGTCAGCCGTGCAGCAGCACGAAGTGATCGAAGGCGAGCGCGTCACGGTTCAGGCCCCCGACCGGGCCTCGGCCGCCCTCGCTGCCGCCGTCGTGGCGGCACGGGTCTGCCACCCAGGACACGCCACCGTTCGGGTCGGACCGGACACCCCCGCCGAGGGGGTGAGCGTGGCCCTGGCGGACGGCGGACATGAGGCGGTGACACGGCTCGGCGAGGCGATCGAGGCGTGGTCCCGGCGCGGCACGGTCCGCCTCGACGTGCACTGCGACAGCTGCCGGGACGGCGCGGGAGACCACCCGCCCTGCCGACTCGAAGTGCCGCACAGCGGGAAGGACGAGCCGCCGACCGTCGTACACCGGTGCGGCAAGACCTTCACGCGCTGGGCACCGGAGCGGACACGGACCGTGCTGCAGCGGCTCGCCGCCACTGCCACGTCGGGTCTGGACCACCTGGTGGTGGCCGGCGCCGAGGAGCACCAGATGCTCCGGTCCCTCGCCGGAGCACAGGTGGCCCGCCCGCCGTCCTCGCTGCACGAGCTGATCGTGCGGACGGCCGAGCTCCACCCCACGCGGGTGGCGGTCACCGCCGGGAGCGAATCGCTGACCTACACCGAACTCCTCGCCCAAGCACGCGCGTTCGCGGACCGGCTCCGGGCCGAGGGCGTCCTCCCAGGCGACGTGATCGGGGTGAGCGCCTGGCGCTCGGTGGAACTCCCCGGGGTGCTGCTGGCCATCCTGCTGGCCGGCGGGGCCTATCTGCCACTCAGCCCCGAGGCCTCGCCCGCCCGCCTCCAGACCATGATCGAAACGGCCGGAGCGCGGATCGTCGTATCCGCCGAGGAAGCCGTGGAAAAGACGCGGCAGGCCGCACCGCAGGTGGCCCTGCTGGGACTCTCCGGCATACGGCTGTCAGGACCGCCCTCCGCCGGACCAGCCCCCGCTACGGCCGGCGGGCACCCTGCCCGGTCGGACGACCCGGCGTACGTCCTTTTCACCTCCGGCTCGACCGGGCGCCCCAAGGGCGTCGTCGTTCCGCACAGGGCCATCGTCAACCGTCTGCTGTGGATGCAGGACCACTTCGGCCTCGACGGCTCGGACACCGTCCTGCAGAAGACCCCGTTCGACTTCGACGTGTCCGTGTGGGAGTTCTTCTGGCCGCTGCTCGTCGGGGCCCGCCTCGCGATGGCGCCCCCGCTGGCGCACCTCGATCCCGAGGAGATGGCCGAGACCGTCATCCGGGAGGAGGTCACGGTCGCCCACTTCGTACCCTGCGTACTGGAGCAGTTCCTGCGCGAACCGCGGGCCGCGGAGTGCACCCGGCTGCGCCGGGTGGTCTGCAGCGGCGAGGTGCTTTCGCCCGCGCTGGCGAACCGGGCGGCCTCGGTGCTGGGCGCCACCGTGCACAACCTCTACGGACCCACCGAGGCGGCCGTCGACGTGACCGCCTGGGACTGCCGTGCACCCGAGCCGGGCCCCGCCGTACCGATCGGTGGGCCGATCGACAACGTCAGCGCCTATGTGCTGACCCCGAACGGGGAACCGGTGCCCTTCGGAGCGGTCGGCGAGCTCCATCTGGCCGGAGTGTGCCTCGCCTCGGGGTACGCCGGTGCTCCGGACCTCACCCGTGAGCGGTTCGTTCCCGACCCCTTCGCAGCCCTGCCGGGCGGACGCATGTACCGCACGGGCGACCTCGTCCGGTGGTCCACCTCGAAGTCGTCCGCCGACGGCCGCCCGGTCCTGGACTACCGGGGGCGGACCGACCAGCAGATCAAGATCCATGGGGTGCGGATCGAGGCGGGAGAGGTCGAGCACGTTCTCGACCAGCACCCGAAAGTACGCGCGAGCGCGGTCGTGAAGACCACGACGCCCGGCGGGGACCAACTCATCGCCTGGCTCATCGTCGACCCAGACGACCCGCCCGGCCGGGCGGAGCTGCGCCGCCACGCGCTGACCCTGCTGATGCCCGCCATGGTCCCGGCCCGGTTCACCGTTCTCGAACGGTTCCCGATGACCGCCAGCGGCAAGATCGACCGGTCGAGGCTGCGCGAACTCAGCCGGCAGGACCACACCGCGCCACAGCAGGAGGCATTCCCGGCATGAGCTCCGCTCTCCTCCCGCCCGCCCCCGGGCCCCAGCCGCGGCAGCCACCGGCCGGACTCCCGCCCGTGGCCGTACCGCACGCGGGCGGAACCGCACACGCCTTCCGCAGAGCCGGCGGCACACCGGCGGACGTGCTCGACGACCGCGGCATGCGCGAGCTGGCCGTGGCGAGGCTCCTTAACGACCTCGCTTCGCTGCACGGTTTCGTCAGCGACGACCGTCGTCTGACCACCCCCACCGCCGCGTACGCGGGCCGCACCGACCGGCTCGCCCCGCCCCGGTCGCTCGCCCGCTGGACGGGCGCTGCCCAATCGGTGACGACCCGGACCTTCGACAGCGGTCACTTCTTCCCGCACGACCGCACGGAGGAGGCGCCCGACGCGATCCGGCTCGATCTCCCCGACCGCGACGCGCCCCAGGTCACCGGTCGCCCCCACCACACCCATCGGCCCTGACTTCTGGAGCTCAGGTATGTCCCGCATCGAGACGCCGCTGTCCTTCGGCCAGCAGCGCATCTGGTTCGTCGAGCAGGTCGCCCCCGGGAACGTCGCCTACATCAACCCCGATGTCAGGATTCTGCGCGGTGCGCTCGTGGCCGGCGCACTCGACACCGCCGTCCGGACGGTCGTTGAGCGGCATGACGCTCTGCGCACCAGGATCACCCCCGCGACCGGCGGTCACGAGCCCATGCAGTGGGTCGAGCCACAGGCCGGACAGGTGCTGGACGTGGTGGAGATGTCCGCGGAGGACATCTCCACCGATGCGCTGCGGCCGGACATCGAGGCCTTCGTACGGGAAGCGGCCGGGCGGCCGTTCGACCTGGCTTCCGAGTCACCGATGCGGGTCTACCTGCTGCGCTGGAGCCCCACGCTGCACGCGCTGGTCGTGATCGGGCACCACATCGCCCTGGACGGCTGGTCCCTGACCAACGTGATCGAGGAGATCGCCCTCTTCTACAACCGCGAAGTCGGCGCCACGGACAAAAAGCCCCGGGAAGTGACGGTCCAGTACCCCGAGTTCGCCGCCTGGCAGCGGGAGCACCTCAACGAGGACCGGATCCGGGAGGAGGCCACGTTCTGGCGGGACTACCTGGAGGGAGCCCCCGCGCAGATCGAGCTGCCCTGGGACCGACCGCGCCCCGAACGCCGCGACATGACGGGCTCCATGATCAACCTGATGCTGCCGGACGAGGTGTACGACGCGGCCCGGCAGCTCGCGTCCACGGCACGCTGCACCCTGTACATGGTGCTCGCCGCGGCGCTGTCCGTGGTGCTCACCAGGTACTCCGACCAGCGGGACGTCGTGCTGGGCACGCCGGTCGCCGGACGGACCAGGACGGAGTTCGAGTCCACCGTCGGACTCTTCTTGAACCTGATCTCGGTCCGCGTCCCGGTCGACGACGATGCCTCCTTCCTGGATCTGCTCAAGTCCACCCGCAGCTCCAGCCTGAAGGCGATGCAGCACCAGGAACTCCCCTTCGACCAGGTTCTGCAGAGCCTGCCGGTGCGGCGGCAGGACAACCTCTCGCCGGTCTTCCAGGTCTCGCTGTCCGTCGCCAACCTGCCCGACCTGCCCTTCCACCTGGACGGTCTGGAGCCGACCGAACACCTCTGGGTCGAGCTGAACGGTGCGCGGTATGACCTCACGACCACCTTCGTGCCCGAGGCCGGCCGTCTGCGGCTGCGCCTCCAGTACGACACGGCCCGCTTCGACCGGAGCACGATGCTCGCCCTGGTCTCCCACCTCGGCCAGGTCCTGCTCCAGGCGGCCGGGACGCCCACGGTGCGGGTGGCGGACCTCGACCTCGCCTCCCAGGAGGAGAAGAACCGGGTGGGCGAGTTCTCCGGGCTGGGCACCGTGGAAGCCGCCGCCCGGCCCGTCCCGGACGTCCTGACGCGGTTCGGCCAGGCAGTGCAGACCTGGCCCGACCGGATCGCCGCACGATCCGGCGACGGCCACCTGACCTTCCGCCAACTTAACCGGGAGGCCGACGCGTTCGCCGACGCACTGGCCGCCGAAGGCATCGGCCACGGCGATGTGGTCGCCGTCCGGCTGCCGCGCGGCCTCGATTTCCTCGCCACCGTGCTCGGCGTCTGGAAGCTGGGCGCCGTCTTCCTCCCGCTCGATGCCGCGCACCCCGCTCAGCGGGTCGCGTTCATCCTCGAGGACGCCAACGCCCGACTCGTGGTGAGCCACGAGGGCACCCCGGCGCTCGCGGGCGTGCGCACGGTGAGCCCGGCCGGACTACGGGGCCGTACCGCCGAGCGGGCCGCCCGCCCGGACCCCGAGACAAAGACGACCGCGTACATCATGTACACCTCGGGTTCCACCGGTGACCCGAAGGGCGTCGCCGTCGCCCGCACCGCGCTCTCCGCCTTCTGCGAGGCAGCGGTCGAGCTCGTCGGGATAACCCCCGAGGACGTCTCGCTGAGCCTGACCACCACCTCGTTCGACATCTCCCTGCTGGAGTACCTGGTCCCGCTGCTGGCCGGCGCCTCGGTCCAGCTGCTTTTGGAGGGAGCGACCAGCCCGGCAGCGGTCGGGCGGGCGCTGTCGAGGACCCCACCGGTGACCTACGTCGGTGGCACTCCCACCGTGTGGAAGTCCTTGCGTGAGGCGGGAGTCGAGGTCGCCAACGGCACCAGGCTGATGCTCGGCGGCGAACCGCTGCCCGCCGATTTCGCCGCCTACCTGGACGGGCGCGGACTGGAGTACTGGAATTTCTACGGTCCGACGGAAGCCACGGTCTACTGCACCGTCCAGAGCTCCGGCGGGGGCGGGAAGGCCCACGCCGCCCGGGTCGAGACGGCCTCCTGCGTCGGCGTCCCCTTCGGCCTCAACCGCGCCTACGTCCTTAACGCCTCCTACCGCCCCTGCCCGGTCAACGTACCCGGGGAGATCTTCCTCGCCGGCCCCCAAGTGGCCCAGGGCTACGTCGGGCAGCCGGAGCTCACCGCCAGCCGCTTTCCGCTCGACCGGATCGCGGCGGACGGGTACCGCCGCTACCGCACCGGGGACGCGGGGCGCTGGGACGCCCAGGGACGGCTGCGCTTCCTGGGGCGGCTCGACACCCAGGTCAAGGTGCGCGGCTTCCGGGTCGAGCTGGAGGAGATCGAGAAGCGGCTGGCGGAATGCCCCGGCGCCGCCGCCGCCGTCGTCGGTGTCGATCCCGAGGCCGCCGACCGGCTGATCGCCGGCATCATCCCCGAGGGCGACAACCCGCCGGACGCGGCCGAACTGCGCGAGCACCTCTCCCGGACACTGCCCGCCTACATGATCCCGTCCCGCTACGTCCGCCTGGACGCACTGCCGATGTCCGCCAGCGGCAAGCTCGACCGCCGCGGCCTCGCCGACACCACCAGGCCGGCGCCGGTGGCCGACAGGGACGGCGGCTCGCCCCACGAACACCTGGTCCGCGGGGTCTTCCGCGACCTGCTGGGACGCGACGACATCGGACGCGACTCCCACTTCTTCGACCTGGGCGGGCATTCGCTGCTCGCGGTACAGATGGTGCTGCGCTTCACGGACATGTTCGGTGTCACCCTGGAGACCGCCGAGGTCTTCCGTTACCCGACCCCGCGGACCTTCGCCGAACGGCTCGGGCGCCCGGAGTTCGTTCCCAAGTCCTCGGTCCCGCTGCGGGCCGCGGGCGGCGAGCCGACGGTGATCTGCCTCCCGCCGCTGAGCGGCACGGCGTGGAGCTTCGTCCAACTGCTGCCGTATCTCCCCAAGCACATGCCGGTCCACGGCGTTCTGTCCCCGATCCTCAAGACCGACGGCCGATCCGCCGATCCGGCCGCCGTGCTGGAGGAGTTCCTCTCGGCCGTTCAGGACATCGACGTGCTGGGACCGGTCGTGCTGGTCGGCTGGTCCATGGGCGCGGCGCTGGCACCCGCCGTCGCGGCCGAACTCCACGACCGCGGCCACCAGATCGAACACGTGGTGATGTTCGACGCCGCCGACGTGGACCTCGCCGGCCCGCCGCCCCAGGCGCCCTGCGGTCTCACCCACTTCCTGGCCGCGGACCGCACCTCGGTCCTCGACGGGCGGTACTGGGAGGGCCTCTTCGAGGGCCAGACGGACACGATCACGACCACCGCACCGCACCTGCGCATGCTCGACCCGGACAAGCTGGCCGAATCCGGACCACACCTGCGCAAGACACTCATCGAGTGCGGCGACTGAGCCCACCGGGCCGCAGACCCGCCGCCGAGCAGCTGACAGCACCCACGTACGGAAGAGGCCATGACTGAAGACCTGGACGGCATCAAGGACATCGACAGCGCCGACGGTGCGACCCTGCGCGAACGGCTTGCCGCAGCCGCGGAGGTGGCCCGCGCCCACGCGGTCGACGTGGACGCCGCGAGCCGCTTCCCGACCGAGGCCATCGCCGCACTGAAACGGCACCGGCTCCTCGCTCCCGAGCCCGCCCCGGGCCAGGGACTGTGGACCGCGCCGCAGATCGTCGCGGTGGCCCACGCACTCGGCCAGGCGTGTGCCTCCACCGCCATGATCTGGGCGATGCACCAGGGGCAGCTCCAGGCGGTCGCACGCCAGCCGAAGACCAGCACGGCCGTACAGGAGTTCCTCGACTCCGCGTGGCAGACCCAGCCCCTGGTGGCGAGCCTGATGTCGGAGACCGGAGCCGCCAGCCCCCGGGAGAGCCGGGCCCACTGCCGCGAGGAGCCGGACGGCAGCGGCGCCGTCCTCATCGACAAGAACGTCTCGGTCTCCTCCTATCTCCAACAGGCCGACGCCGGACTGCTGGTGGCCCGGCGCTCGGCCGACGACGCGGTCACCGAGGGAGCGGTCGTGCTGGTGCACCGCGACGAACTGGCCGTGTCCCACTGGCGCGAGTGGCAGGCGCTCGGCATGCGGGGCACGGGCAGCGGCGGCGGCAGGGTCCGGGCCCGGACGCATCGCGACCGGATCCTGGAAGAGTCGTTCAGCGAGGTCTCGGCCCGCGTCATCATGCCGCTGTCGAACCTGGGCTGGGCCGCGTGCTGGCTGGGCATCGCCGAGTCCGCGTTCACCACCGCACAGGACGCCTTCCGACGACAGCAGAGCAGGACCGCACCCGACGTCCTCACGGCCAAGACGATGCGGCTGGGACGGGCCTCGGACACCATCGACGAACTCACGGAGCAGATCCACTCGCTCGCCGCCCAGTACGAGGAGTTGCGCGGCATGGCCGGCGACGCCATGGTGCGCCGCTCGAACGCGCTGCGCCTGACGGCCGCCGCCCGGGCCAACGAGAGCGTGCTGGACTCCTTCCAGGTCATTGGGGTGGACGCCTACCGGGAGCCGTCGGCGAGCAAATGGAGCCTGAGCCGCCAGATACGTGACGTGCTCTCCGCCCGGGTCATGATCAGCGAGGACCGCATCCGCCTCGGCAGCGGCGGACTCGCCCAGCTCCCGCGCCGAAGCAGCCTGCAGGACGCGCTCGGCTGATGCGGCAGGTGAGGACGGCCCGACGGCCCGGGCGTCCGGCGCGGATGACACAGATGCTGGCAGACGGCGGAGGATGGGCGTGGACGTGGTGACATCGCGATACGACGGAGAGGTCCTGGCGGACGGCGACCGGACCGTGGACCCCCGGCATGGAGTGGACACGGCGGCACTCACCCGGGCCGTGCACGCGCAGGCGGGGCGGCCGGTGGCGGGCATCGACGACATGGCGTCGTATCTCGCCGACCAGGTGTCAGACACCTCGCACCGCGAGGTGATCGGCCCGCTGCTCGACGGGCAGGGAGCCAGCGGTGTCGTGGTGCGGGCCGGCACGGTGCTCGCCGCGTGGGGCGATCCCGCACGCGCCGAGATGGCCTACAGCGCCACGAAGAGTGTGCTGTCGCTGGTGGCGGGCATCGCCTTCGACGACGGTGCGCTGCGGTTGGACGAGCCGGTGCTGAAGACCGTGGACCTGCCCGAGTTCGACACTCCTCACGGACGCGCGATCACTTGGCGCCACCTGCTGGACCAGACCAGCCAGTGGGAGGGCGAATTGTGGTCCAAGCCCACCTGGGCCGATGCGCAGAGCACCCGTGAGGGCACGGAGTCGGCCGGCGGGCCGCCCGGCGCCGGCTGGGCCTACAACGACGTGCGCGTGAACCTGACGGCGCTGGCGCTCACGATCCTGCTCCGCCGCACCCTGCCGGATGTGCTGCGCGAACGCGTCATGACACCGATCGGCGCCTCCGAGGGCTGGTCCTGGCACGGCTATGACCACGCGGTCATCGAGGTGGACGGCGCACAGGTACCGGTGGTCTCCGGCGGCGCGCACTGGGGCGGCGGCCTGTGGATCAGCGCCCTGGACCTGGCCCGCATCGGCCTGCTCTGCCTGCGGGGCGGGCGGTGGGGCGAACGTCAGGTCCTGTCACGGCGCTGGACCGAGGAATTGTGGACGCCCTGCCCAGTCAAGCCCGAGTACGGCCTGTCCTGGTGGCTCAACGACCACGGCACGGTATGGCCCCGCGCCCCGCGCACAGGCCGCTGCGCCCGCGGCAACGGCGGCAACCACCTGTTGTGGGTGGACCCGGCACGCGACCTGGTGATCGCCTCACGCTGGGGGAGTGAGGTGGAGCAGCTCCTGTCCGAGGTGTCATCGGCGGTGCCACCCTGTGCGTGAGGCGCAGGCGGCGGCTCAAGGCCGGTGCCACGGTGATTCCGGGGCTCTTGGGTGGTCCTACCGTATCTCGCATGGGGTCAACACTGGCCGTCCGTAAGACCGGTGGGGCTCGAGGGCTTCGGGCGCTGCCGAGGGGGGACGTCGCCGTCGAGACGACGTCCCCCCTCGTTCATGTCGGACGTGCCGTCGGCGAAACCACCTCGCCGAGGTAGGTAACATGCCAGCATGCCGCCCAGCCGCGAGCGCGCCGAGCTCACGTTGAAGCCCCTGCCGCACGCGAAGCAGTCGCTTGCCGAGCAGGTGATCTCCGAGGTGCGGCGGGCGGTGCACACAGGGGCGATGGTCCCCGGGCAGCTCTACTCCGTCTACCAGGTGGCCGAGAAGCTCAATGTCTCGCGGAGCCCAGTGCGCGAAGCGCTGCTGCGGCTCGAAGAGGCAGGGCTGGTGCAGGTCGAACGCAACCGGGGGTTCCGTGTTGTGCTGCCGCATCCCAGGGAAATCATCGAGATCTTCGGGGTTCGCCTGGCCCTGGAGCTGCCCGCCGTCCGGCGGGTTGCCAGGGCAGGTGAAGCCGAGCTCGGCGAGTCGTTGCGGGCGACCATGGAGGACATGGCAGCAGCAGTGGATGCCGACGACGAGCTGCTGTTCTTCCAGCTGGACCAGACCCTGCACGACCACATCCTGATCGCGGCTGGCAACAGCCGCGCCCGCGCGATCGTCGGCGGCCTGCGTGACACTATGCGCATCCTCGGTATGTCGACGGACGACCAGTCCCGCAGCCTGCGGCGGGTGCATGAGGAACACGAGCCCATCGTGGCGGCCCTCCTCGCCGCAGACGCCGAGGGCGCCGTACGGGCGATGCGTGACCATCTGAGCAATACGGGCCTCATCCTGGCCGGGCAGGCGGCCCGGGCGCAGGGCGAGCCGGTCGACACGGGCGCGCTGTGGGCGTCCATCGTGGACGAATCCGACCTGACCTGACCTGCGGGAGCCGGGCCCCGGGCACAGCGGTCACCTGACTTGGGCCGCAAGCTCCCCTTCGTACGCAAGTAGGCGGCGCGGCCCGCATCGATACGCACAGGCCGTGCAGGAGTCGGCGGAGCCCCCGGCCAGCGCCTCGAACTCGATGGCCGCGCCGCCTTCGCTTCCCTCCCAACGGGATAAATACGGCATTCGCGATGAAACAGGGCCCCGGGATGTCGCATGTAACATGCTACTCATGAATCAGATCGCCACCCTCGCGACTGAGCTGCGCCGACGCCAAGTCACCGACGTCGTGACCGACCTCCTGTCGCGGTCAGCCCATTCCTCCGACGCCTCCCTCTACCGGGTGCCGCCACTGCTCGTCGCACGGCCCCGGTCAGCCGAGGACGTGGCCGTCGCGGTCGAACTGTGTGCGCACCACGAAGTCCCCCTCACCGCCCGCGGCGCCGGCACGTCGGTCGCCGGGAACGCGGTCGGCCCAGGACTCGTCCTGGACTTCAGCCGGCACATGCGCAAGGTGCTGCGCGTCGACGCCGAGTCCCGTACCGCGGTAGTACAGCCCGGCGTCGTCCAAGCCGAACTGCAGCAGGCAGTGGCTCCGTACGGGCTGAGGTTCGGCCCCGACCCCTCCACCCACACCCGCTGCACAATCGGCGGCATGATCGGCAACAACGCCTGCGGCTCCAGGACCCTCGGCTACGGCCGAACCTCCGACAACGTCGCCGGTCTCAAGGCCGTGGCGGGCAACGGCACCGCGCTGGACCTGCCGTCCCCGCTGGGCGCCCCCGCGCCGGGAGCCGCCGCCGAGCTGACCGCCCTGCACGGCCTCGTGAACGCCAACCTCGCCACGATCAGGACGGAGTTCGGCCGGTTCGGCCGGCAGGTGTCCGGATACGCGCTGGAGCACCTGCTGCCGGAGCGACGCTTCGACGTGACCCGCCTGCTGGCCGGCAGCGAGGGCACGCTCGCCGTACTGACCGAGGCAACGGTGAAGCTGGTCACCGACCCGGCGCACCGGGTCCTGGTGGTGCTCGGATACGACGACATCGCCACCGCCGGAGACGCGGCCCCCGCCCTGCTGAAGCACCAGCCCACGGCCTGTGAAGGCATCGATGCGCGCATCGTCGACGTGGTGCGCACGCGGCGCGGCCCGGACGCGGTGCCACCACTGCCACGCGGGTCCGCGTGGCTGTTCGCCGAAGTCGCCGGAGACGACGAGACCGAAGTCCTCGATCGGGCCCGGCAGCTGGCCGCCGCCAGCCAGGACGCCCTCGTCATCACCGACCCGGCCAGGGCGGCGGCACTGTGGCGCATCCGGGAGGACGGCGCAGGCCTGGCGGGCCGCAGCCCCGCCGGACGGCCCGCCCACGGAGGCTGGGAGGACGCCGCCGTACCCCCGGCGATGCTGGGCCGCTACCTGCGCGACTTCGAGGCACTGCTGGGCGAGTACAACGTGACCGGCCTGCCGTACGGACACTTCGGCGACGGCTGCCTGCACATCCGGATCGACTGGCCGCTGGAGGAGCCAAAGGGGCCACAGCAGTTCCGCGGCTTCCTGGAGGCCGCGGCCACCCTGGTCGCCGGCTACGGCGGCTCACTGTCCGGCGAGCACGGCGACGGCCGCGCCCGGGGCGAACTGCTGCCGCTGATGTACTCCACGGCGGCGATCGACCTGTTCGGCCAGGTCAAAGCGATCTTCGACCCGGACGACGTGCTCAACCCCGGGGTCCTGGTGCGGCCCCGCCCGATCGACGCCGACCTGCGGATCCCGGCAGCCCACCCGGTGCGCGGGAACCTCGCGCTCGCCTACCGCCACGACGGCGGCGACTTCGGCCAGTCGGTACACCGCTGCACCGGCGTGGGCAAGTGCCGGGCGGACAACACCGGATCCGGCGGAGTCATGTGCCCGTCCTACCTGGCCACCCGGGAGGAGAAGGACTCCACCCGCGGGCGGGCCCGGGTTCTGCAGGAGATGATCAACGGATCCCTGGTCTCCGGAGGCTGGCGCGCGCCCGAGGTACACCAGGCCCTCGACCTGTGCCTGTCCTGCAAGGGCTGCGCATCGGACTGCCCGACCGGCATCGACATGGCCGCCTACAAGAGCGAGGTGCTCCACCAGAGCTACCGCCGACGGCTGCGTCCGGCCGCACACTACTCACTGGGCCGCCTGCCGCTGTGGGCGCGCCTGGCCGGACTGATGCCGCGCGTCGCCAACGCCTTGCTGCGGGTGCCGGGACTGCGGTCCCTGGCGCTGGCCGCAGCCGGCGTGGACCAGCGCCGCAACCTGCCCGCATTCGCACCCCAGACGTTCCGCGACTGGTTCGAGCAGACCCGTGACGACCGCCCGGCGAAGGGCCGACCGGTCCTGCTGTTCGTCGACACCTTCACCGACTACTTCACACCGGAGGTCGGACGCGCGACCGTGGCCGTACTGGAGGCCGCCGGGTACCGGCCCCAGATCATCGAGCGCCGCCAGTGCTGCGCGCTGACCTGGATCTCCACCGGACAACTCGACGCGGCCAAGAAGATCCTCGGCCGTACGGTCACCGAGCTGGCCGAGGCCACCGAGGCGGGCGTGCCGATCGTGGGCATGGAGCCGTCCTGTACGGCGGTCCTGCGCTCGGACGCGCTCGAGCTGCTGGACGAGACGGTCGCAGCCCCGGTCGGGGAGCGCACCCGCACGCTGGCCGAGCTGCTCGCCCAGACCCCGGGCTGGCAGACGCCCTCGTTCGAGGGGGCGGCCGTCGTCGCCCAGCCGCACTGCCACCACCACGCCGTCATGGGCTGGGACCACGACGCCCGGCTCCTGCGGGAGGCAGGCGCACAGGTACACCGGCTGGGCGGCTGCTGCGGCCTGGCCGGCAACTTCGGGGTGGAGAAGGGGCACTACGAGGTGTCCGTGGCAGTCGCCGAACACCAGTTGCTGCCCGCACTGCGCGAAGCGGAGCCGGAGACGGCCATCCTCGCCGACGGCTTCTCGTGCCGCACCCAGATAGCCGACCTCTCGCCCCGGCGGGGAGTCCACCTGGCGCAGCTCCTCGCCGAAAGACTGCCCGAATCACAGAAATAATTACCATTTATCCAGAACGCGTGGCCGGGCTTCACGACGGGGCAAGTTCTGGATCCTGCAGCTCGCCGCAGACCTCGACGGCAAGGTCGACCAGACCGGCCACCGCGGGATGCAGAGGGCGATCAGCGTGCCATGCCGCGCCGATGACGAACGGCGGCAGTTCATCGACCGGCCGGGTCACCGCGATCGCCTCATCTTGATCATCCACCGCGAAGGCGGGAACCAGGGCCGCCCCCAGCCCGACGCCGACCAGACGCTGGATGGCGGCGTTGCCGTCAGTCCGGAAGACCACCTGGGGCGTATGGCCGTGAGCGGCGAGGTACTCCTCCATCCGCAGCGCATTGCGCAGGCTCCGGTAGCCGATCAGCGGAAGCTGTGAGATCCCCGCCATGCTGACGTCGCGGGGTACGGCACCGGCCGCCGTGATGAGCACATACTCACCGTTCATCAGATGCCGCCACGCGAACGGCCCCTCGCCGACCGGCAAAAGCGCGAACGTCAGGTCGAGCCGCCCCCGTTCGACGAGGTCCAGCAGCTGCTCGTCGCCTGCGTGCTCGACCAACTCGACAGTGACATCCGGCCAGCGCGCTTGGAACCGTTGCAGCAGGGGCGGCAGCACGCGCACCGCGACGCTCTGGAACGTGCCGATCCGCAGAGTAGGAGCGGCCGCGTCCGCGGTGGCGTGGACGTCAGCCTCGGCGAGCTCGGCCCGCCGCAGGATCGCCTGCGCATGGACCACCAGCCGTTCACCGGCCGCCGTCAAAGAGATACGGCGCGGACCGCCTGGCCGATGAACCAGCCGGGCACCGAGCATCCGCTCCAGAGCAGCGATCTGCTGGCTCACCGCGGACTGGGTATAGCCCAGCCGCTCCGCCGCACTGCCAAAGGAACCGGTCTCGGCCAACGCCATCAGCGCGACAAGATGCCGGAACTCCCAAGAAGGTCCATTAGCCATACTGATACACCCTAGACAAAGTTGAATTGTGATAATGACCCTAGGTTCCTAGCGTGTGGGCAGGCAACCTCTACCGAAGGAGCCCGCCTGTGCCCACCCCTGCTCAGACCACGACCCCTCTCCGCCCCGCACCACTCCTGCGCCCACCACTGGCAGACGAGTTCGACGAGCCGGTCGCGGACCTCCTCCTACCGCTTGAAAAGGCACCCAGCCCGGCGGCGGTGCTCCTCGGAGTGCCATTCGACGCGACGACCATGGGCCGCAGCGGCAGCCGGCACGCGCCAACAGCAGTCCGAACCGCACTGGCCGGGCTGCTCAGCTACCACGCAGGTTTCGACAGCGACCTCCGCCAGGGGGGCACGCTCGCGGACGCCGGTGACGTCGACGCGCTGCAGACCGACGTCGAAGAGACATGGCGGCGGATCAGCGAGGCCACCACGGCCCTGATGTCCACCGTGGACGCTCCTCTCATAGTGCTCGGCGGGGACAACAGCCTCACCTTCCCGGTGCTCCGCGGCGCTCTCGCCGCCCGAACCGGCCGACTCGGAGTCGTCCACTTCGACGCCCACTTCGACGTCCGAGCCTCACACCACGGCGAGCCCGCATCCGGCGTACCGTTCCGCCGGGCCCTGGAAGACCTCGACGGCCGGATCAGCGGCCGCAACATGACCCAGATCGGCATCGCGGGCTGGGAGAACACCAAAGCGGCGGCGGACTACGTCGCCCAGCAGGGCATCCGCGTGTACTCCGCACGCGAGGTCCAGACCACACCCATGGACACGCTGGTGGAAGAGGCGGTCTCCCGGGCCGTCGACGGCACCGACGGCGTCTGGATCAGCATCGACATCGACGCGGTCGACGGCGCCTTCGCCCCCGGCACCAACTGCCCGACCGTCGGCGGACTCACCTCTCACCAACTGCTCGAACTCGTGTGGCGGCTCTCCCAGGTTCCCCAGGTCATCGGCCTGGACCTGTCCGAGGTATCGCCGCCCCTCGATCGCGACGGCCTCACCGTGCAATTGGCCGCGGCGACCATCCTGACCTTCCTCGCCGGGCAGGCGAAAGCCAGGACCACGACGTGATCTCCCGGGTACACACCGCCCTGGAGACCATCGACCCGGAACTGGGCGCCTTCATCACGGTCGACGCAGGCGGCGCACTCGCCCGCGCGCGACACCCTCCCAGCGGCCGGGCCGAAGGACTTCTCATCGCGGTCAAGGACCTGATCGACACGGCGGACCTGCGGACGACCTACGGATCAACCCGGTACTGCGACCACATCCCGCGCCGTACCGCGCCGATCGTGACCGACCTCGAACGCGAGGGCGCAGTCGTGATCGGCAAGACCAACCTCAACGAGTTCGCATACGGAGTGTCCGGCTACAACCCCCACTACGGCCTGATGCGCCTGCCGCAGGACCGCTCCCGCACCCCAGGAGGGTCCAGCGGCGGCTCCGCGATCGCCGTCGCCGCGGGCGCCGCCGACGTCGGTATCGGCACCGACACCAGCGGCTCGATCCGGATCCCGGCGGCCTGCTGCGGAATCTTCGGATTCTGCTGCGCTGCCCGCGCGGTACCCCTGGCCGGCGTCCACCCGCTCGCCCCCGACTACGACCGGGCCGGGTACCTCACCCGTGACGTCCCGACCCTGCAGCGCATCCTCGACATCCGCCAGCTGCCAGAGACCAGCGGGCTGAAAGTGGTCAGCGCGGCAGAACTGCAGCTGCCCGCGCTGCCCGATGAGCACTGGACCCTGTTCCGCGAGCAGGCGCACCGAATCCACCGGGAAGCCGCGGTACGCGAGCCGCAGACCTACGGCGCCGACCTGCACGTGAAGCTCGCCCAGCCTGTCGGCGACCCCGTGCGGGCGCGCGAGACCATGCGAGCCTGGCGCGCCGAGGTCGATGCCGCGCTTCACGGCATCGACCTGCACGTCGGCCCCGTGATGGATGGCCCCGCGCCGCTGACGACCGATGTCCTGGCCGACTATCGCGACGGCACGCTGCACGCCTCCGAGCCGTTACTGGCCCACACACCGACCGCGAACGCGCTCGGCTGGCCAGCGCTTGCAGTGCCGACCCCCGACGGCCCCCGACAGATCCTGGGCCGCCCCGGCGCCGAGCCGGCAATTCTGGCCCTCGGAGCGGAGATGTCTCGTGCGGCACTGCCGCCGAGCCCTGGCTACCAGTCCTGATCTCGTCACCGGCTCGTCACCGGAAGGACCTCCTGTGTCTCAACCTCCAACTGTCTCTCCACCCCCAGCGAAGAGCCTGCAGCGACGGCACATCACCATGATCACCCTCGGTGGCATGCTCGGCGCCGGCTTGTTCGTCGGCAGCGGTGCCGCGATCAACCAGGTCGGCCCCGGCATCCTGATCTGCTACCTGCTGAGCGGGCTGCTGCTCATCCTGGTGATGCGCATGCTGGCCGAGCTGGCCGCGGATCACCCCAACAGCGGGTCTTTCTCGACCTACGCCGAAGAGACCTTCGGCCGGTGGGCCGGCTCCCTGGTCGGCTGGCTGTACTGGTGGTTCTGGGTCGTGATCATCGCCTTCGAGGCCAGCGCCGGCGCATCGATCGTGCACGACTGGGTGCCCGCCGCCCCGCAATGGACGATCGCGCTGCTGCTGATGGCGGCGCTGACCACCACCAACCTGTGGTCAGTACGCTCCTACGGCGAGTTCGAGTTCTGGTTCTCCGCCATCAAGGTCGTCGCGATCATAGCGTTCATCGCCGTCGGGGCCATCGTCCTCATCGGCCTCTTCCCGGGCCATCCGTCGCCGGGCCTTGGCAACCTCACCGGACACGGCGGGTTCCTGCCGCACGGGGGCGGCTCGATCGCCAGGGGCACCCTGATCGTCTTCCTCACCTTCGTCGGACCAGAGATGGTGAGCATCGCCGCAGCCGAGTGCGAGGAGCCGACTCGGGCGATCCGCAAAACAACCAACAGCATCATCTGGCGGATCCTGTTCTTCTACATCGGCTCCATCGGCATCGTGGTGACGCTGCTGCCCTGGAACTCCTCAAAGGTCGACCAGAGCCCTTACGTCGCCGTGCTGGACTTGATCGGGTTCCCCTCGGTCGGCGTGGTCATGGCGGCCATCGTGCTGACCGCCGTGCTGTCGTGCCTGAACTCCGGCCTCTACACAGCGTCCCGCATGGTCTTTTCACTCGCTGAGCGTGGCCAGGCGCCAGCGGCACTGGCCCGTCTCAGCAGCCGGGGCGTACCCCGGTCGGCCATCCTGGCCTCGGTCGCCGTCGGATTCGTGGGCGTGATCTTCAACTACCTCTCCCCGAACAAGGTATTTCTGTTCCTGCTCAACTCCAGCAGTGCCACGGCACTGTTCGTCTACATCGCCATCGGGCTCACCCAGATCGTGAGCAGATACCGGCTCCGCACCAGGGACGCCGAGCAGACACTGACCATCCGGATGTGGTGCTTCCCGTGGTTGAGCGTGCTCGCCGTCGCCGCGATGGTCTACATCATCGTGGCGATGCTGGCCGACTCATCCGTCCGGTCACAGATCGTCAGCTCGCTGGTGGCCGCCGCGGTCTTCCTGGCGCTCGGCGCCCTCAACCAATTCCGCTCCAGGCGGCACACCGTGCCCGACGCACCATCCACCCGGCCTTTCCGGCCTCGCTCTGAACAAGGAACCGAGCATGTCCGATGAACTGTTTTCCCTCATCGACGACTGGGGGCCGGAGAAGATCGTATGTGTCTCCGACTCCCGGACAAGGATGCGCGGCGTCCTCGTTCTGGACAACACCGCGCGCGGCACCGGCAAGGGCGGCACCCGGATGGGCCCGGCCGTAACGGTCACCGAAATCGCCCGGCTGGCACGCACCATGACCTGGAAGTGGGCCGCCGTCGACCTGTTTCACGGCGGTGCGAAGGCCGGCATCGTCGCGGATCCCCATGCGGACAACAAGGAAGCCGTCCTGCGAGCGTTCGCCCGGGCACTGTCGAACGAGGTGCCACGCGAATACGTGCTGGGACTCGACATGGGCCTGTCGGAACCCGACGCCGCCATCTTCCTGGACGAGTTGGGCGACCGCGGCGCATCAGTCGGTCTGCCCACCGCGCTCGGGGGACTTCCCTACGACGAACTCGGGGTGACCGGATTCGGCGTCGCCGAGGCGGCCGACGCCGCTGCAGGCGAGACCGGCCTGCGCCTGGCCGGCGCGCGCGTCGTCATCCAAGGCTTCGGTGCCGTGGGGACCGCCGCGGCGGCACGGTTCGCCGAACTCGGCGCGACCGTCGTCGCCGTCTCCACCACGACCGGCGCCGTCTACGCCCCCGACGGCCTCGACATCGAGCGCCTGCGCGGGCTGCACGCGGAGCTGGGCGAGGACTGCGTCCGTGCCTACGGCGGCAAACAACTCGACGCCGGCGCCGAGCTCGCTGTGGACACCGACGTCCTCGTACCCGCCGCCACCCAGGACGTGATCGACCCCACCGTCGCGCGCGACGTGACCGCCCGCCTCGTGGTGGAGGGCGCGAACCTGCCGACGACACCAGAGGCCAGGCTCGCACTGTCTGCCCGGGGAATCACCGTCGTACCCGACTTCATCGCCAACGCCGGCGGCGTCGTCGCGGCGGCGTATGCGATGGACGCGCGATACTCGGCCTTCCGGCCCGAGCTGGAGCAGGTCTTCGCCAGCATCTCCGACAAGCTCCGCTCGAACGTGGCGACCGTACTCGAACGCAGCCGTGCGCTGAAGGTCAGCACCCACCAGGCGGCGTTGCAGCAGGCCCAGGACCGGGTCCGCGAGGCGATGCGGCTGCGCGGCAGGCTGCCGGTGACGCAAGGAGGCCAGCGATGACACACACCGTTGCGACCTGGGAGCTGCGATCACGGTTCGCCAGCAGCCTCTCAGCCCTGTACGGCACCGAGGTACCGGCATACACCACCCTGGTCGAGGCCGCCCAGCAGGTGAATGCCACGGTCCTGCGCGACCGCGGCGCCAAGGCCGAACGGCTGGGCAGCATCGACCGGGTGACCGCCGAGCGGCACGGCGCGATCCGGGTCGGGACACCACGTGAGCTCCGCCAGATCGCCAGGATCTTCGGCGCCGTCGGAATGTACCCGACCGGCTTCTACGACCTTCGGGACGCCGCGCCGACACCCATCCCCGTGGTGTCCACTGCCTTTCGCCCGACCGACCCCGCAGAACTCGCCCGCAATCCGTTCCGCGTCTTCACCTCCCTGCTCATCCCCGACGACCGTCGTTTCTTCGACAACGACGTACGCGCCGCTCTGGAGAAGTTCCTTAACCAGCGGCGACTGTTCGGGGACGAACTGCTCGAGCTCGCGGATGCCGCCGAAGCCGGGGGCGGCCTGCCCGAGCCCGCCGCCACCCGCTTCGTGGAACTGGCCACCGCATCGTTCGCCCTGTCCGACACCCCGGTCGACCGCACCTGGTACCAGACCCTGGAAAACATCTCCGGCGTCGCGGCCGACATCGGCGGAGTGAGCACCACCCACATCAACCACCTCACCCCACGGGTACTCGACATCGACGAGCTCTACCGGCAGATGCAGTCCAGGGGCATCGCGATGATCGACCGAATCCAGGGGCCGCCGAAGTGGGACGGGCCCGACGTCCTGCTCCGGCAGACGTCCTTCCGCGCGCTGGCCGAACCACGCCGGTTCGCCGAACCGGACGGGACCGTCAGCGACGGCCAGCTCCGGGTCCGGTTCGGCGAGGTCGAGGCCCGCGGCATCGCCCTCACCCCGGCGGGAAGGGACCGCTACGACCGACTGCTGGCCGAGACCGACGGCTCAGCCACCGCCTGGGCATCGCGGATGCCACGCACCGAGCGAGCACTGGCGGAAGGGGACCTGGCCTACTTCACCGCCGTCGTGAACCCCCACCGGCCACGCGACGGGAACGCCCCGCCCACCGACCTGCCAGCCCTGGTCCGCGGCGGCTGGGTGGACCTCGAACCGATCGTCTACGAGGACTTCCTGCCCCGGTCCGCCGCGGGCATCTTCTCCTCGAACCTGACCGGCGAAACCAGCGTCGACCACGACCAGGACGGCATGGCCCGCGATGCGCAATGGCTGGCAGGCGTGCTCGACCGGCCGCTGCACGACCCCTTCGATCTGTACGACCGGCAGCGCGCCGACTCACTGCACACGGTTGCCGTCAAGCTCGGCACCAACCGGTGAACGTCCTCGAACACGAGCGGACCGGACCGGCGGCGCGGTCGACGCCCCACTCAGCGACGCGCCCGGCAGAAGCGGACACCCCGACAGGGCCAGGCTCTAGCCCTCTCGTCCCCCCAGGTGGGGGATGCCGCTGGGGGGTGGCTGCCCTGTGACCTCGTCGAAGACATCTGCCGCCACCTGCTCGAGCGCCGCCAGGTAGGCCGCGACGGCCGGGTGCGTGGCACCGCCCTGCCGGACCGCCACGTAGACATGCCGGCTGATCCGTTCCGCGACGGGGACGACCCGCACCGCCGCCGGGACCGGGATCCTCGCGCTGGAAGGAAGCAGCGTCAGGCCCATTCCGGCCTCGACCAAGGCAAGGATCGCCGTCCAGTCGGCCGCGCGATGGCGCACCATGGGCCTAAAACCGGCGGCCAGGCAGGCACCGTGCAGGAGCTGGTCGCACGAGTCACCCTCCCGGGTGCCCACCCACTCCTGGTCGGCGAGGTGAGAGAGAACGGCGGCCGGACCGCGGGCAGAGGGGTGATCGAGCGGAACGGCGAGCAGGAAGTCGTCCACACCCAGCGGGAGCCGGGCGTAGCGCTGGTCATCCGGCGGCTGCGTTCCGGCGCCCTCGACGCCCACCACCAGGTCGAGATCGCCCGTGGAAAGCTGGTCCAGCCCGGCCGGCACCTCGACCTCACGCAGATCGACCCGCAGCCGTGGATGCCGCTCGCGGGCCACCCGGACCGCCGGAATCAGCAGCGTCGCGATCGCGGACGGAAAGGCCCCGACGGTGAGCTGCCCGAGCTCACCGTCGGCCGCGGCCCGGACATCCCCCTGCGCGCGTTCGAGCCGCGCGAACACGGCGTACGCGTGCTCGACGAGAACCCTGCCCGCGTCCGTCAGCCTCAGACGGCGCCCGTCCATCTCGGTCAGCCGGGCCCCGGCCTCGCGGGTCAGGGCCGCCAACTGCTGCGACGCCGCAGAGGTCGAGATGTGCAACGCGGACGCGGCGGCCTGCAGTGTGCCCCGCTCATGAAGGGCCAGGAGCAGGCGGAGACGGGACAAGCTCATCATGAAGCTCACCTTAACATCACCCGCCATAAAGTCCGCCTTGTCTGTACTGTTTGCCTGTGGCAGCGTGAGAAAGGCCAGACCAGCCTCATCGGACAAAGGCGACCCAACTCATGAAGATCCTCGCCGTGAGCTCCAGTCCACGGAAAGACAGCAACTCAGGCCTGCTCGCACAGGCAGTCCTCGACGGAGCAGCCTCCCGCGGCCACAGCACCGAACTCGTCCACCTCACGGACACGGTGACCGCTCCACTACGCGACTGCCGATCCTGCCGCCAAGACGACGGCACCTGCTCCATCGAGGACAACTACGAGCAACTGGTCCTACAGAAAGTGCTGTCGGCGGACGCGATCGTCTTCGCCACCCCGCTGTACTGGTACGGAATGTCAGGACAGCTGAAGATCTTCATCGACCGCCTCTTCTGCTACATAAAGTCGGACTACCCGGACTGCGAGTCGGTCCGTGAGCAACTGGTCGGCAAGCGCATGGTCGTCACGATCAGCTCAGAGGAGTCCTACCCAGGCGCCGTCTCCAGCATCGTCGCCCAGATGCAGGAATTCGCACGGTACCTGCACAGCGACCTGGTCGGCGTCGTACGGGGGATCGGCAACACCCGCGGCGAAGTGGAACACGACCCCTCACGACCGCTCGATCAGGCCCACGACCTGGGAACACGACTATTCGAAGAACGCTACACCGACTACCGCATCGACACCCCCCGCAGCGGCGTCGTATGGCCCGTACCACTCGGCTAACGCCGCGACCACACACCCCGGCCAGATCGGTGACCGCGGAGCCAGATACGGGGTGACGCCCGATCCGACGGCCGAAGCCACGGTGACCGAACCCGTCCCAAGTGCGCAGCGACCGACCCACCAGGACAAGCACAAGCCACAGCAGACCGTGCCTCGTGGCAGCACGAGCTCGGTGCACCACGAGCGCACGACGATACCCCCGCTCGACCGGCCGGAACCGCGTGCCAGCGACCGCCCCGCGGACACAGCCGAACGAAGACACCGTCCGGGAAGTGACCTAACGGCTCAACGAGGGTCCGGCCTGCCCGGACCCTCGTTGAGCGCAACCCCCGGCCCCCGCCCGCCCATCAACCAGCGCCTCGATACCCGCCACACCAAGACACCCCAGCCCTTCGAAAAACGCCACGACCACGTCCCCACAGCCGCTGAACGACCCGACCTGACCCTGATCCCCTCCCGCACCCACAACCCCAACCGCCGACAGCCGATCTCCCACCGACACTTCAACCCGCACCTCAAGACCTACATCGCCGACCTTAAAGCCCAACTCGCGCCGTACCTCACCACACCACCCCCGCCTCCCTGACCCAACCTCGGATCGACGCCAAACGAGAGGAACCTGGCCGACGACCGTCAGATCCAGTCGATACCCAGCTTCTGCAGTGAGTCAAGCTGGTCCTGGGTAAGCTTGCCCCGCCTCGATTTGATGTTGGAGACCCACACACCCAGCTTCACGACCACTGGCTCCCCCTCGCCGACGATCACGATCTCCTCGACATGACCACGCGGTACGGATCGGTGAGCGCCTTCCCGCTCGACCCACTGGGCGAGGGCTACCAAGCCGCGTTGGAAGGCCTGCTGTGCTGTGCTCCGCCCCTTCGCCAAGCGCTTAGCCGCCGGAACCGGAGACAGAACTTCCACAGGCTTCAAGCCCAGCTTGGCCAGCCGCTCCTGCTGCTCGCTCGACAGCTGCGCCCAGGCGGCCGGCTGAGTCTGCCGCTGGAGCCACCGCCCGATGTCGTCGCCGTCCATGAGCACACCGGGCGCGACGTCGGGCAAGACACCGCCGGGTTCGTCCTCGGCGAGGTAGGCGAGGATGCGGTAATGGCGTTGCCAGTCAAGTGGCCAGGGACAGTCCCAGTCGGAGTCGACGGCAGCCAGCTGCTGCGCGCGCTTCTCCGCCCGTTTCGGGTCCTTCCCGAGGCCGTTCTTGCGACGGAGGTTGGCCATGTGCTGCCCGATAGGCACCAGGCCCTCGGCTTCGCTCTCGCCCCACACAGCGTCCTGCCGGGGTGCAAGGTGCCCCATGGCCCGCCGATAGGACCGGAACGCGGCGAGCTTGGACTCCCAAGCTTCTTCGCCGGGTTCCCAGACCATCCCGGCCTCCGGTACGTCCAGCAGGGTCTTACGTCGCTCCTCCAGCTGCCCGGCCCGCAGCGCCTTCCGCTGCTGGTGGACCCAACGGCCAAGCGGAAACGCCTTCGTCGTCCCGACCTCGACCTCGACGTCATAGGGGACGGCGCAGACGTCGGTGATCTCATTCTCCTTCCGCCAGCGCAGCAGCGCCTGGTAGCCCTCCAGCCACACCAGGGACTCCGGCCGGTAGACCCGGGCCCGCAGGAAGGCGGCGACGGTCGCCGCGTCCCGGGGAGAGGAGAAACGGAGCAGGGCCGACTCGGCAGCGACGTCGGTGTCGTCCTGCTCCTGGCCCTCGCCCTCACCGCCGGCCCCGACGATCCGCCCGTCCTCGTCACGCTGCACGTGGACCCTGCGCCTGCCGCTGGTGAGCGCCCGGGAGGCGAGCTGCTCGACCAGGCGCTCATCATGACTGCGCAGACCCTGGAGGACCGCTACAAGGGGACGGAACGAAGCGCTGGCCACCATGTCCTGCGGATCCTCGCCGGCCTCGAGGAAGACGGGCACGATGATCCGCGCGACCTTCGTGGAGCCGTCGCGGTTCAGCCGGAGCGCCCGGCCGATGTTCTGCACGATCTCAACCTGGGAGCCGCGGGTGTCGGCGAAGCAGACGGCTTCCACTCCCCGCTCGCCGGTGATGTCGACACCCTCCCCAAGCACGCGGCAGCTGGCGAGGAACGCGCGGTGAACTCGGCGGCCGGCGGCGTCGATACCGCCTGCGAACTGCCTTAGCACTTCGCGCCGCTCGCTGACGAGATGGTCGCCGCACAGCCACGCCGACCACACCCGGTCCGGCGGAACGTGGCGGCCGGCCTCCAGCTCGTAGAACTCCGCGCTGATCGACGACTGCGCCAGCTCCTCCGCGGCTGCCAAGCCGTCGTCGGAGGCGTCGTTGACATACAACTCTGCAGCCGTCTCCGGCATCTTCCTCGCGAACGCCGCCGCTTCCTCGACCTTCTGATGGAAAGTCATCACCGTGCGCAAGTTGTACGCGGCGGCGTGCTCCAGGAGCGCGGTCTGCAACAGGGCCAGACGTCGGCCTCGCTGCGCCTCCTCCGGTTCCCCGAGGATCGGCGCGGGGTCGCGGATCTCCACCACGTCGATCTCGAAACCCGCGAGGATGCCCCGCTCGATCGCCTCGCTCAGCCCGAGCTCGGCAAGCCAGGGACCGTAGGTCTGGGAGTCCTGGCCCATCGACGCGATCTCCAGCTCCTGGCCACCCGCGCCCCTCTGCGGCCGGGGGGCGGCGAGGATGCGCGGGGTCGCGGTCAGGTAGAGCCGGAAGTCGGCGGGAATGCGGGCGTTGTCGTGGATCGCTGCCCACGGCCGACCTAGATCACCTGCGGTTGAATGGGCCTCATCGATGATGGCGAGCGCGAAACCGTCCATCTGCTGTCCATACAACCGCTCCCCACCCGCCAAAGCGGCCTCCAGTGGCCCACGAACCTTCCCCTGGCCCATCGGGTCGTTGAAGTCTTCGCGGTCCACCAGGGAGGCGTACGTAGCGAACGCAATTATGGGCCCGGACCCGGCCCACAGGGCGAGCTGGATCGGGTTGGTGGTGGTGCGCACCCCCAGCTCGCCCAGGACCGGGTCGTTATCCAGCGAACACACCGCGACCATCGGTGCCCGGTGGCCCACCAGGCGCCACGCCTGGGCGGTCTGCACGAGCAGGTCCAGAGTCGGCACGGTCACGAGGATCCGGCCGTCCGCGAACAACTCCAGCGCGCACGCGGCGGCTGTGATCGTCTTGCCCGAGCCAGTCGCTGACACGATCGTGCCCCGGGCACCCTGCGGGGGAACAGATGATCTTGCAGGAAATCCCACCCACCTACGAAACGCGGAGCGTTGATCTACCTGGTGTTCCTTGAGCTGGATTGCTGACATTTCCTTGCCTCCCCTATGCCTGAATTCCCGTAGCCGTTCAGATAGCCGTGTGCGAAATGCAGGCTCGAAATTGAGTGCTTCTGCCGGACAGTTGGGGAGTGTCTCGTGTTTCTGCCAACGGTACATGCTGCATCAAACTATGCACGCGATACGCTGAAACCCACGCGAGCGACTACTCCTACCTCTCGTAGTCAGCCCGGCCCGCGCCAGCGGGCCCAACGGTTCTGGAGGCGCAGCCGGAAGGACCGTTAGGCGGGGGAGCGCAGCGGACCCGCCTCAGGCTGGAGTGCAACGGAAGCCTGATAGCGCGGCATGCCGCGCCGGTCCGGGAGCGCAGCGGACGGACCGTCACCCTGCCTGCGCAGCAGGCAGGGTGAGCGGGTGGCGCAGCCACCCGCTCCGCTTCCGCGGAGCGGAAGCGCAATACCCGTGCGCAGCACGGGTATTCGCTTACACATCGCGCAGCGATGTGGTACCCGC
>NZ_LAKD02000039.1 GCF_000968685.2 Streptomyces antioxidans | reverse complement strand
GCCCGGTAACCGCCGCGCCATCCCCGGACCGGCCTCCTGTTCCGGTGAGCGGAACACAACGTGGCGGAGCGCCCGGCGGGCCCCATAGTGAACGCCAGCCGCATCCCGCCCCGTCCCGTCCCCGCGGATGCGATCCCCGAAGTCAGAGCCGCCGTCGGCCGATCCCACGGCCCCGTACCCCGGCACCCGCGCCGGGCGGGTGGCGTGCGAAGGAGCAGCCATGAACGTCATGCGCACCAACCTCACCACGGCCGGAAGGGTGACCGGCGCGCCGCGCATCGCACCCCGCCGGGAGCCCGCCCCCGGAGCGGAGAAGTGATGGACGCCGCCACGGCTGGGCTGCTGCCCGCGGATTCCGCGCGTTCCGTTCTTGTCGGACGGGTCTGGGACCCCGAGACGGGAGGCCCCCGGGTCGTGACCGTCCGCGGGGGCCAACTCCTGGACCTCACCGAGGAGTTCTCGACCGTCGCCGAGCTCATCGAGCATGCCGCGCCCGCGCGTACCGTCGCGCGGGCCGCGGCACCGGTCCGCTGGTCCCTCAAGGACGTCGCCGACTCGTCGGAGCACGCGGAGCCGAACGTCCCGCGGCTGCTCGCGCCCATCGACCTACAGGTGATCAAGGCATGCGGCATCACCTTCACCGAGAGCCTGATCGAGCGGGTCATCGAGGAGCGCTGCCGCGGCGACTTCACCCGCGCCTCGGCCGTCCGCGGCCTGGTCATGGACGCGCTCGGCGGAAGCGTCGCGGTGGCGCCGGGGTCCCCGGAGGCGCTTGGGGTGATCGAGGTGCTGACCGCACAGGGCATGTGGTCCCAGTACCTCGAGGGGGGACTGGGCCGCTATCCGGAGGTGTTCACCAAGGCCCCCGTCCTGTCGTCCGTTGGCCACGGCAGCGCCATCGGCATCCCGTCCTTCTCCGAGTGGAACAACCCGGAGCCGGAGCTCGTACTCATCGTCGACTCCGGCGGGCGCGTCAGGGGAGCGACGCTCGGCAACGATGTGAACCTGCGCGATGTCGAGGGCCGCAGCGCACTCCTGCTGGGCATGGCCAAGGACAACAACGCCTCCTGCGCCGTCGGCCCGTTCATCCGTCTTCTCGACGACGACTTCACCCTCGACGTGCTCCGCGACGAGGAGATCACCCTCCGGATAGCCGGACGGGACGGCTTCCGCCTGGAGGGCCACAACAGCCTCTCCCGCATCAGCCGGACGTTCGAGGAGCTGATCGGCGCCACCTACGGCGTCCACCACCAGTATCCGGACGGGTTCGCCCTCTTCACCGGAACGCTCTTCGCCCCCACCCAGGACCGGGGGGAGGACGGCATGGGGTTCACCCACCGCCCCGGTGACCGGGTCACCATCAGCAGCCCGCACCTCGGCACCCTCATGAACACGACCGCGCCCACGGAGGAGCTGCCGCCCTGGGAGTTCGGCCTCCTCGCCATGTCCACGCATCTGGCGCGGCTCGGACCCGCGCGAACTCACACCGAGGCCGACCCATGCCCGAGAGAGGAGCCCGTTTCCCATGGCGCCGACGATCAGTGATCCAGCCGTGGTCCTCGTCCCCCACGCCGACTGCGCCGCGGTCCTCGCCGAAGTGCCCGGCCTGCGCCCGGTCGTCTACGATCCGCGGTCCGCGCTGCCCCCGGAGGCGCGTACGGCGCGGGTGCTGGTGGCCCCGTTCCTGATGACCCCCGGAATGACCGCGCTCACCGGCGGAATGCCGGACCTGGAGCTGGTGCAGCTCCTCACCGCCGGGGCCGAGGCCTGGATCGGGCGGCTGCCCGAGGGGGTCGTGCTCTCCGACTGCCGGGGCGCCCACGGCGGCGCCACCGCGGAGTGGGTGGTGTCGACGCTGCTCGCGGTGTACCGGCATCTGCCGCGGTTCGGCCGGGCCCAGGACGAGGGGCGCTGGGACTACCACCGGACCGAGGAACTGGCCGGGAAGAAGATCCTCATCGTGGGGGCCGGTGACGTGGCGGAGAACACGGTCCGCAGGCTGGCGGGGTTCGAGGTGAGCACCACGCTGGTCGGGCGGCGCGCCCGGGACGGCGTGCACGGCATGGACGAACTGCCCGCCCTGCTGCCCGAGCACGACGCCACGGTGCTGGTCGTCCCGCTCACCGAGGAGACCCGCGGCATGGCCGACGCGGAGTTCCTGGCCGCGATGCCGGACGGCGCGGTGCTGGTCAACGGGGCGCGCGGCCCGGTCTGTGACACCGACGCGCTGGTAGCCGAGCTGGACTCCGAGCGGCTGCGGGCCGCGGTCGACGTCACCGACCCGGAGCCGCTGCCCGAGGGGCACCCGCTGTGGAAGGTGCCCGGTCTGCTGCTCACCCCTCATGTGGGCGGCAGTGTGCCGCTGACGATGCCCCGGGCCTACGCCGTGGTGGCGGAGCAACTGCGCCACTTCGTACGGGGCGAGGAACCGCCGAACGCCGTGCACGGCGCCTACTGACGCGTGCCTGTTCCTCCCTCATTTCCCATCCCTCCCCTTGCTCCCGTCCTTCCTCCCCTTCCTCCCCTTCCTCCCCTTGCTCCCGTCCTTCCTCCCCTTCCTCCCCTTCCTCCCCTTCCTCCCCTTCCTCCACCACCGTCGCCGGAGGTCCGTCATGTATCACCAGCCCACCGCCCCTCTGGGCGGATCCCTAGGATGGTCGGCCCTGACCGCCGCCATCCCCCTCCTCCTGCTGTTCCTGCTGTTGGGCGTGTTCCGGGTCCGTGCGTGGATCGCCTCCGTCACCGGGTTGCTGGTGGCGACCGCCGTGGCGGTCGGGGGGTACGGGATGCCGTTCGGCACCGCGGTGGCCGGCGCGGCCGAGGGGGCCGTCTTCGGGCTGTTCCCCGCCATGTGGATCGTGGCCAACGCGATCTGGGTCTACCGGATGACCCGCGGCAGCGGGGATTTCGACCGGTTGCGCGAGGCGTTCTCACGGGTCAGCGACGACCGCCGGGTCCAGGGGCTGATCATCGCGTTCTCCTTCGGTGCGCTGCTGGAGGCGCTGGCCGGATTCGGGGCGCCGGTGGCGATCTGTTCGGCGATGCTGGTGGCGCTCGGGCTGTCGGCCATGCGGGCGGTGACGGTGTCGATGATCGCGAACACCGTGCCGGTGGCGTGGGGCGGTGTCGGACTGCCGATCATTACGCTCGGCCAGGTCACCGGGATCCCGGTGGACACGCTCAGCCGGGCCACCGCCCACCTCGTTCCGGTGCTCGCGCTCTTCGTCCCGGTGCTGCTGCTCGTGGTGCTCGACGGCGCCCGTGGGGTGCGCGAGGTGTGGCCCGCGGCGGCGGTGGCCGGGGTGTCGTTCGCCGTCCCGCAGTACGTGGTCGCGACCTTCGGCCCGATCCAACTCGTGGACATCGTCGCCGCACTGGCCTCGGCCGGATCCGTACTGCTGCTGACGCGGTTCTGGCAACCGCGCCGCTCGGACCACTCGGCCCGGGCCGGTGCCGAGGCGTCCGGCGGCGGTGCCCCGGCGCCAACCGCCGCCGACGCGACGGGCGTTCTCACCGCCCCGCCCCGCGTTCTCCCCGCTGCGTCCCGCGTCGATGTCCTCCGCGCCTTCGCGCCCTACCTGGTGATCATCGTGTTCTTCACCGTGTCCGTGGTCCCGGGCGTCAAGAGCGCGCTGACGGCCGCGACGATGACCTTCGCATGGCCCGGGCTCGCGGTGCGGACCCCGCAGGACGAGCCGGTGGCGCTCGCGACGTACAAGTTCGACTGGCTCGCCACCCCCGGGACCGTCCTGCTCATCGCGGGCATCGTCACCGCGATGATGCTGCGGATCGACGCCCGCTCTGCGCTGCGGGCCTACGGCCGAACGCTGTGGCAGCTGCGGGAGGCCGCGGGCACCGTGATGGCGGTGCTGGCACTGGCGTACGTCATGAACCTGTCCGGGCAGACCACGACACTCGGCCTGTTCCTGGCCACCGCGGGAAGCTTCTTCGTCGTCCTGTCACCGCTGCTCGGCTGGTTCGGCACCGCCGTCACCGGCTCGGATACGTCGTCGAATTCGCTGTTCGGCGCGCTGCAGGTCAGCGCCGCGCAAGGGACCGGGATGCCGCCGAACCTCGCCGCGGCGGCCAACACCGCCGGAGGGGTCCTGGGGAAGATGATGAGCCCGCAGAACCTGGCCATCGGAGCGGCGGCCGTCGGCCTGGCAGGGCGCGAGGGCGAAATCCTCCGGCGGGTCGTGGTCGCCTCCGCGGTGCTCGTGCCCGCGCTCTGTCTGCTCGTCTCTCTGCAGTCGACGCCGGTCCTCGGATGGCTCGTGCCATGACCGGGGAACCGGTACACCCACCCCCGCACATGGACACCACCGGCAGTGGAGGCAACCCCATGATCGACACACGGATCTCATCGGTACGGATGCGGGAAGTCAGCGCCGTGCCCGCTGCGGATTCACCGCCCCGCGCGGCCCCGCCCCAATCCCGTCCGCTCAGCGTCTACCCGGCGTTCCACACCGGATCCGCGGGCCAGGTGCTGCTCTCCGATCCCCATCGCAGGACCGCCAGATACCTCGAGATCGCGACCACGACCGGTGTGACCGGCAGATACGGACCGCTCGATCACGATGTGGTCGCCCCCCTGGCCGACGGCATGGCGGGCGAATTGCTCGGCCTGAACCCGATGGCGAACGGCTACGTCTGGGATGTGCTGCAGCGCACCAACCGGCACGCACGCCATGGAACCCGCAAGATCGCCATGAGCGCCGTGGACAACGCGCTGTGGGATCTGCGCGGCCGCCTGATGGGCGTGCCCGTCTGGCAGCTGCTCGGCGGGGCCGGGCGCACCCGGATCCCGGCCTATGCCAGCACCCACGGCACCTTTCATTCCGAGGGCGAGGTCGAGCGCACGGCGGCGGAACTGCTTGACCAGGGCTACACCGCCCAGAAGTGGTTCTTCGGCGACGGGCCCGGACAGGGCCCCGAAGGAATGGAACACAATATCGCGCTGGTCGAACGCGCCCGAGCGGCCGTCGGTTTTCGGTCCGCCCTGATGTTCGACGCCTTTATGAGCTGGGACCTCCCCTATGCCCGGGCCTGGTGCGCCCGGGTGGAACGGTTCCGTCCTGACTGGCTGGAGGAACCGTTCCCCGCCGCGGCGGTTCCGTCGTTCGCGCAGCTCAGCTCCTCGACCACCATTCCGCTTGCGGCCGGTGAGCACCTGTACGACCGGTATGACCTCCTGCCCTTCCTGCAGCAGGGGCTGCTGAGCGTGGTGCAGGTCGATCCGGAATGGTGCGGTGGGGTCACCGAGGCGGTGCGCATGTGTGCCATGGCCGAGCCATTCGGCGTTCAGGTCCTTCCGCACGGGCACGGTATTCACGCCGCGCTGCATATCGTGGCGAGCCAGTCGCCACAGCTCTGTCCGTCCGTCGAATACCTCTACCGCTTCACTCCGGAAAAGCACTACTTCGAAGTCGAGGCTCCCGCCGCGAAGGGCGGGGCGATTCCGCTGCCCACCCGCCCGGGATTCGGAATCGAAATCGACGAGGACCGAGTGGAGATGGACGAGGAAGTCTTCGCGTTTTCCTGAGCCCGTGCCGTTTCCTGAGCCGGTCCCGTACGCCGCCGAGGCGCCGCGGCAGCGTCACGTCCCTTGTAGGATTGCATGATCACAGGGCTTGTCTGCTGTGTCTTCACGGGGGTGACCTGCCTCCCTTCGTGTGAAAATGTGGAAGTATGCAATTCCTTGAGCCCGGTACCGGACGCTACGTAAAGTCATCTCCGGCTCCCTACGACCTGACGTACGACGATGTGTTCATGGTGCCGAGCCGTTCCGCGGTCGGCTCCCGCCAGGGAGTGGACCTGTCGTCCCCCGACGGCACCGGCACCACCATCCCGCTCGTCGTCGCCAACATGACCGCGATCGCCGGCCGCCGCATGGCCGAGACCGTCGCGAGGCGCGGTGGCCTCGTCGTCATCCCGCAGGACATCCCGATCGACGTCGTCACCGATGTGGTCCGCTGGGTCAAGGGCCGCCATCTGGTGCTGGACACCCCGATCGTCCTCGCCCCGACCGGCACCGTCGCCGACGCGCTGGCGCTGCTGCCCAAGCGGGCACACGGCGCGGGCGTGGTGGTCGAGGACGGGCGGCCGGTGGGCGTGGTGACCGAGTCCGACCTGACCGGGGTGGACCGCTTCACCCAGCTGTCCGAGGTGATGTCGCGGGAGCTGATGGTGGTCGACGCCGACATCGACCCCCAGGAGGCGTTCGGCCGCCTCGACGCCGCCCACCGCAAGCTGGCGCCCGCCGTGGACGCGGACGGAAAGCTGGCGGGCATCCTGAGCCGCAAGGGGGCGCTGCGCGCGACGCTCTACACCCCCGCGGTGGACGCGGCGGGCCGGCTGCGGATCGCGGCCGCCGTCGGGGTCAACGGCGATGTGGAGGGCCGTACGAAGGCGCTCATCGACGCCGGGGTGGACACCCTCGTCGTGGACACCGCCCACGGCCACCAGGAGTCGATGATCAGCGCGCTCAAGGCGGTCCGTGGCCTGGGCCCGCGGGTGCCGGTGGTGGCGGGCAACGTGGTGGCCGCCGAGGGGGTGCGCGATCTCATCGAGGCCGGGGCCGACATCGTCAAGGTCGGCGTCGGGCCGGGCGCCATGTGCACCACCCGCATGATGACCGGCGTCGGCAGGCCGCAGTTCTCCGCGGTGATGGAGTGCGCCGCCGAGGCGCGCAGGTTCGGCAAGCACATCTGGGCGGACGGCGGCATCCGGCACCCGCGTGACGTCGCGATGGCGCTGGCCGCCGGGGCGTCCAACGTCATGATCGGCTCCTGGTTCGCGGGCACCTACGAGTCGCCGGGCGACCTCCAGCACACCGCCGACGGCCGCCCGTACAAGGAGAGCTTCGGCATGGCGTCGGCGCGCGCGGTGCGCAACCGCACCAGCGAGGAGTCGGCGTACGAGCGGGCCCGCAAGGGGCTGTTCGAGGAGGGCATCTCCACCTCGCGGATGTTCCTGGACCCGGTCCGGCCGGGCGTCGAGGACCTGATCGACGCGATCGTCGCGGGCGTGCGCAGCTCCTGCACCTACGCGGGCGCGGGGTCGCTCGAGGAGCTCCACGAGCGGGCCGTCATCGGCGTCCAGAGCGCCGCGGGCTACGCCGAGGGGCAGCCCCTCCACGTCTCCTGGGACTGAGACGGAGTCTCCTGGGACCGCGACAGCGCCACAGCCCCACTCGGCTCGGGTGAGTGGGGCTGTGGTGCTGTGGTGCGGCGGTGCCTCATCTCGCCATTCCACGCTGCTCACCCCGGGTGCGGGGCAGCGCGTGGCGCGGCGGGCTGGTGAGCGTGATCTGCCGCACCAGCTGGTGGAACGAGACCAGCGCGGCGACCGGGGGAAGACCGGCCACGGCCATGCTGGGCGCGTTCCTCGGGGCGTGGGCGACGCACAGGAACACCGCGATGGTGGAGAAGAGCACCACCACGGCCCATGAGTGCGCCGCACCCCGCCGGTGCAGGGCGGCCCGCAGCACCGACAGCGAGGCGACCAGCCAGGGTCCGTAGACCAGCAGTGGCCACCACGCCGCCATGGACTCCGAAGTGCTCGGGGAGGCCAGATAGCGCAGCGGAGGGTAGGAGATCATGCCGCCGAGCACGCTCAGCATGGCGACGATGATCGTGGTGACCGCCGCGAAGATCAGGCTGATCACATGCAGCCAGGGCAACCTCGGCAGCTGGAAGCGGACCCGGCGGCGCTTGCCGCGCCCCCGCACATGCGGGGGGGAGGGGGCGTGCAGCGGGGGAACCGGCGGTCCGATGGGGCCGGTGGTGTGCACCGCGTCCTCGGGGGAGGCCGTCTGGAGCAGCCGGGCCAGATCCCCCTCCAGGTCCCAGCGGCCCTCGATGGTCTCCGGATCCGGCAGGGGGAAAGGATTCATCTCATAATCGACGGGCGCCTCGAAGCGCTCCCCGGGAGGGGGCGCGGGGGCGGGCCGGTGGCCGGTGGGAGGGGGCCCGTAGCCGCCCGGCCTCGGCTCGGTGTACGTCATGCCTTGACGCCCGGTTCTGTGGTATTGGAGCGCTGGAGGAAGTCCGCCTCGATCCGGCCCAGCGTCCGGATGAAGTCCTCCCACACTCTCGCGCAGTATTCGAGCGGGTAGCGCTCGTTGTCACCCCCCTGGTCACGAGGCCGGAACACCGGTTCGGCACCGAGGTGGGAGTGATCGGGTGGTTGCAGACTGTCAGTGGTCACGTCCCCACCAACGACCGCTAAAATGGTGCAGTATCGCGGCATTCGGGTGAAACGCGCGCTGACGAGCTCAGTGTTTCGCAACGATTCACCGTCGGGCGCCCCCGCGCGCAACGTTGCGACACGCATGCGCAACCATGGTCCATTACGGCCGTCGGCGGACGGCTCATAGGGTCTTGCGCTGACGTGGAGTGGCGGAGACCGGCTGCTCGGCGATTCCCACCTGCGGGTTTCCCTTCCGGGCAGCCGTATGTCCGCAGCCGGTCGCCACCACCTGATGGCAGCGAACAAGGAGCCACCCAAGTGTTGGAGCACGGCGCAGTACCGCCCGCCACCCAGCAACCGGAACCAGACCCTCCGGTCGGTGGGCTGGGCGCCCGGCTGATGCGGCGCAAGCCGGTGGAGCGGCTGGTCGCCGAGGGCGGCCAGGGCGAGGGCGGAAGCCTCCGGCGCTCGATGGGCATGTGGCAGCTCACGATGATCAGCATCGGGGCCACCCTGGGCACCGGCATCTTCGTGGTGCTCGGCGAGGCGGTGCCGGACGCGGGCCCCGCGGTCGTCGTGTCATTCGTCATCGCCGGACTCACCGCACTGTTCTCCGCGCTGTCCTACGCCGAACTGGCGGGCACCATCCCGGTCTCCGGCTCCTCCTACTCGTACGCCTACGCGACGATGGGCGAGCTGATCGCCTGGGTCTGCGGCTGGTGTCTGATCCTCGAATACGGCGTCTCGGTGGCGGCCGTCGCCGTCGGCTGGGGCGAGTACCTCAACGAACTGCTCGACGGCACGCTCGGTGTCACCATCCCCGCCGCGCTGGCCGCCCCGCCCGGGGACGGCGGGATCTTCAATCTGCCCGCGCTGCTCGTGGTGCTGCTGGCCATGGCCTTCCTACTGGGCGGCGCCAAGGAGAGCGCCCGCGCCAACGCCGTCATGGTCGGGGTGAAGATCGCGGCGCTGATCCTCTTCTGCGCCGTCGCCTTCACCGGCATCCGGGCCGGGAACTACACCCCGTTCATGCCGCTGGGCATGGCGGGCGTCAGCGCCGCCGGTGCCACCCTCTTCTTCTCCTACATCGGCTTCGACGCCGCCTCCACGGCCGGTGAGGAGGCCAAGAACCCCCAGCGCGACCTGCCCCGCGCGATCATGCTCTCGCTGGTCATCGTCACCGCGCTGTACTGCCTGGTGGCCGCCGTGGCGGTGGGCGCGCTGCCGTGGAAGAAGTTCTCCGGCTCCGAGGCCGCACTCGCCTCGATCATGAACGATGTCACCGGGCAGAGCTTCTGGGCCGTACTGCTGGCCGCCGGGGCGGTCATCGCGATCGCCTCGGTGGTGCTGACCGTGCTCTACGGGCAGACCCGCATCCTCTTCGCGATGTCCCGGGACGGGCTGGTGCCCAAGGTCTTCTCCACGGTCCACGCCCGGACCGGGGTGCCCCGCGCCAACACCGTCATCGTCTCGCTCTTCTGCGGCGTCCTCGCCGCCGCGATCCCGCTCGGCCAGCTCGCCGACGCCACCAGCATCGGCACGCTCTTCGCCTTCGCGCTGGTCAACATCGCCGTGATCGTGCTGCGCCGGACCCGGCCCGAGATGCCCCGGACCTTCCGGGTGCCGCTGTCCCCGCTCTTCCCGGTGATCGGCTTCGCGCTGTGTCTGTGGATGATGAGCAGTCTGCAGTTGGTGACCTGGGTGGTCTTCGGCGTGTGGATGGCCGTCGGCCTTGTGCTGTACTTCGGATACGGCATGCGCCGATCCCGACTGGCCACAGCAGAGAAGTGATTGCCCCCCAGTGCGACTGAACGATCTCGACGAACGCATCGTCCACGCCCTCGCCGAGGACGCCCGCCGCTCCTACGCCGACATCGGCGAAATCGTCGGACTGTCCGCGCCCGCCGTCAAACGGCGGGTGGACCGGCTGCGCGCGGAGGGAGCCATCACCGGCTTCACGGTGCGGGTCGACCCGGCGGCGCTGGGCTGGGAGACCGAGGGCTTCATCGAGCTCTACTGCCGCCACAACACCTCGCCGGACGACATCCGCCGGGGTCTGTCGCGCTACCCCGAGGTGGTGTCCGCGTCCACCGTCACCGGTGACGCGGACGCCGTCGTCCAGGTCTTCGCCGCGGACATGCGCCACTTTGAGAGGGTGCTGGAGCGGATCGCGGGGGAGCGCTTTGTGGAGCGGACCAAGTCCGTGTTGGTGCTGTCGCCGCTGCTGCGGAGGTTTGGTTCGGGTGCCCCCACGTAAGCGCTCCGCTGGGTGCGCGGGTTCTTCGGTGCGTTTCGTCGGCGGTCGACTGCGGCGCCGTTGTGGCTGGTCGCGCAGTTCCCCGCGCCCCTTCGGGGCGCCCCCCCCGCGGCGGAGCCGCATATCGACACAGCCCCGCGGCGGATCTCGTCCTTGTGCAACGAATCGTTGTGTACGGATCCCCATACGTCATGAATCGACGCCGGACGCAATGAAGTCGTCTTGTTGGGCGATCCGGAGGCAACGTACTGTTTTTATGCCCGTACTCCTTCCCCCAAGGTCTGCCCATGCCGCCGCTGCGCACCGCCCTGCTCCAGAACTCCGGTCACCCCGGCGACCCCGCCGGTAACCTCAAGGTCCTCGACGAGGCCGCCGCCCGCGCGGCCGCCGATGGCGCCGGGCTGCTGGTCACCGCGGAGATGTTCCTCACGGGCTACGCCATCGGCGGCGGCGTACGGGAGCTGGCCGAGCCCGCCGACGGGCCCAGCGGGCGGGCGGTGGCCGAGATCGCCGCGACGCACGGGCTGGCCGTCCTCTACGGCTACCCCGAGCGCCACGCCGGCGCCGTCCACAACTCCGCGCGGCTGGTGGGCGCGGACGGCACCCAGCTGGCCAACTACCGCAAGACCCATCTCTACGGCTGCTTCGAGCGGGCGTCGTTCCTCCCCGGGGAGACCCCCGTCGTCCAGGCCACCCTCGGCGGGCTGACCGTCGGCATCCTGGTCTGCTACGACGTGGAGTTCCCCGAGAACGTACGGGCCCACGCCCTGGCCGGGACCGATCTGCTGCTGGTGCCCACCGCGCAGATGCACCCCTATGAGTTCGTCGCCGAGTCCCTGATTCCGGTACGGGCCTTCGAGAGCCAGATGTACATCGCGTACGTCAACCGCAGCGGCCCCGAGGGCGAGTTCGACTTCGTCGGGCTGAGCTGTCTGGCCGGGCCCGACGGCGCCACCTGTCTGCGCGCGGGCCGCGGTGAGGAGCTTCTCCTCGGCGATGTCGACCCCAAACTGCTGACCACCTCGCGCCGGATCAACCCGTATCTGCGCGACCGCCGCCCCGGTCTCTACACCTCACTCGGCTGATCCGGCCCCCTGCCGCACCCGAACCACCCTTTTGAGCACCAAGCAGCAAGGAGTCCGTACCCCATGACGTCCACGGTGCCCACCGCCGTCCATGACGAGCAGGAGGCGCAGGCCCTCGAGGCCCTGCCGCCCATCACCATGTTCGGCCCGGACTTCCCCTACGCCTACGACGACTACCTCGCCCACCCCGCCGGCCTGGGCCAGATACCGGCCACCGAGCACGGCGCCGAGGTCGCGGTCGTCGGCGGCGGTCTCTCCGGTGTCGTCACCGCGTACGAGCTGATGAAGATGGGCCTGAAGCCCGTGGTCTACGAGGCCGACCGGATCGGCGGGCGGCTGCGCACCGTCGGCTTCGACGGCTGTGACGACGCGCTGACCGCCGAAATGGGCGCGATGCGCTTCCCGCCGTCCTCCACCGCCCTCCAGCACTACATCGACCTGGTGGGGCTGAAGACCCGGCCGTTCCCCAACCCGCTGGCCCCCGAGACCCCCTCGACCGTCGTCGACCTCAAGGGCGAGGCCCACTACGCCCGCACCATCGACGATCTGCCGCCGGTCTACCGCGAGGTGGCCGACGCCTGGAACACCTGCCTGGAGGAAGGCGCGGACTTCTCCGACATGAACCGCGCCATCCGCGAGCGGGACGTGCCCCGGATCCGGGAGATCTGGTCGCGGCTGGTGGAGAAGCTGGACAACCAGACCTTCTACGGCTTCCTCTGCGACTCCTCGGCCTTCACCTCCTTCCGCCACCGCGAGATCTTCGGCCAGGTCGGCTTCGGCACCGGCGGCTGGGACACCGACTTCCCCAACTCCATCCTGGAGATCCTGCGCGTCGTCTACACCGAGGCCGACGACCACCACCGCGGCATCGTCGGCGGCAGCCAGCAGCTTCCGCTGCGGCTGTGGGAGCGCGAGCCCGAGAAGCTCGTCCACTGGCCCCGGGGCACCTCGCTGGCCTCGCTGCACGAGGGCGCGCCGCGCCCGGCCGTGACCCGGCTGCACCGGGCCGCGGGCGACCGCGTCGTGGTGACGGACGCGAGCGGCGGCATCCGCTCATACCGCGCGGTGGTCTTCACCGCGCAGTCCTGGATGCTGCTCGCCCAGATCGACTGCGATGACTCGCTCTTCCCGATCGACCACTGGACGGCGATCGAGCGCACCCACTACATGGAGTCCAGCAAGCTCTTCGTGCCGGTGGACCGGCCGTTCTGGCTGGACGAGGACGAGGTCACCGGCCGGGACACGATGAGCATGACGCTCACCGACCGGATGACCCGCGGCACGTATCTGCTGGACGACGGCCCGGACCGGCCCGCCGTCATCTGCCTCTCGTACACCTGGTGCGACGACAGCCTCAAGTGGCTGCCGCTGTCGGCGAACGAACGGATGGAGGTCATGCTGAAGTCGCTCTCGGAGATCTATCCGAACGTCGACATCCGCAGGCACATCATCGGCAGCCCGGTCACCGTGTCATGGGAGAACGAGCCGTACTTCATGGGCGCGTTCAAGGCCAATCTGCCCGGCCACTACCGCTACCAGCGCCGGTTGTTCACCCACTTCATGCAGGACCGGCTGCCCGCCGACAAGCGCGGCGTCTTCCTCGCGGGCGATGACATCTCCTGGACGGCGGGCTGGGCCGAGGGCGCGATCCAGACCGCGCTCAACGCGGTGTGGGGCGTGATGCACCGGTTCGGCGGCTCCACGGACCCGAAGAACCCCGGGCCGGGCGATCTGTACGACGGGATCGCGCCCGTCGAGCTGCCCGAGGACTGAGCCGGGGTCGTCCAGCGCCCGGTCCGGGGCCGCTTCAGTACCCGGACGGCAGCGGGGTGAGCAGAAAGCGCCCGACCAGGCCCACGGTGGCGTCCACGCGCTCCGCGAACTCCTCCGCCAGCTCCGGCGCCGCACGCAGCCCCCACAGTGCGCGGAACGCCGCCCACGCGGCGTCCCGCGCCTTGTCCAGGCTCCAGGAGACCGTGAGATGGGTGAGCGGATCGGCCACGTCCAGCAGGTCGGGGCCGGGCATCAGCTCCTCCCGGATCCGCTCCTCCATCCCCGTGAGCAGGGCCCCGATCCGGTCGAAGTCGCCCTCCAGGGCGCCCGGTTCGAGGTCCCGGGCCCGGCAGGTGTCCAGCAGCGCGAGCGCCAGGTCGTGGCCGATGTGGGCGTTGATCCCGGCGAGCGCGAACTGCACCGGGCGGACCCCGGGGTGGCACCGCAGCTGGAACAGCGGCCGCCAGCAGGCGGGCGGCCGCCCTCCGGTGGCCGCCGCGTCGACCGCCGCCAGATAGCGCCCGGCGAACCGCACGTCCAACTCCTCGGTGGCGGACGGGTCGTGGAAGTACCCGTCCGCTAGCCGTCGGCTGACCTCCTCGGTGACCGAGAGGTACACCCCGTTGAAGACCGCCACCCCGTCCCCGGGCGGCAGCGCCGCGCCGAGCGCGCTCATGCGCGCCACGACGCCTCTCACGGTGCGCGGCGCGAGCCGCGCGGGCACGGTCGTGGCGGCGGGGGTGGGCGTGGGCGTCGTCATGGACGCCAGAGTGGCAGGCCGGACGGGCTCGGTCCCGCCGTAGGCCGCCGCTTCCCCTGGACGGCCTAACGCCCCGTCAACCGCAGTCGCATCACAGCACACCCGCGTCGCGCGCCGTCCAGATCGACGGATACAGCGGCCGCCAGCCCAGCTCATCGCGCAGCCGGAGGTTGGAGGTGATCCCGAACCAGGGGTCGTCGGTGGTCCGCCCGGGCATGCCCTCGGGCAGCGGTGCGCCCATGAGCCGGTGGATCTCGACGACGGTCGGCGGGGCGTCGTCGACGATGTTGTACTTGCGGCCCGACACCGAGCCACCGGCCGTGCCGCCCGGTGCGCGCAGCAGCCGCAGCAGTGCCTGCGTCGCATCCGCGTGGTGGACCATGGCGAGCCGCTGGTCCCCGGCCCAGCTCTGGGCGTGCGGCAGGAAGTTCGCCACATGCGGATCGCCGTCCCCGTACACGAAGGCCAGGCTGCCGATCCGCAGATCGAGGCCGTGCTCACGGTGCAGCGCCAGCAGCTCCCGCTCCGCCTCGGCCTTGGAGGCCGGGTACGCCCCCCACAGCAGACCGCCGGGCCTGCTCTCATCGTCCTCGGTGAACGGCCGCCCGCGCGATTCGCCGTACACCAGATTGGTGCTGACCTGGAGGAACCGGCTCGCCCCCGCCTCGACCGCGGCCCGCCCGAGTGCGACGGCCGCGTCCCGGTTGACCGCCCACGCCTCGTCGTCCGGCACCCCGCGGAAGGCCGCCGCGATGTTGACCACCGCATGCACCCCCTCCACGGCCCGCCGCAGGTCCTTCTCCTCGCGCAGATCGCCCACCGTGAGCCGCGCGCCCCGGGCCGCGAAGGGGGCGCCGCGCTCCTCGTCGCGCACCAGCACCCGTACCTCGGTACCGGCCGCGGGCCGCTCCAGCAGCCGCTTGGTGAACCGCTGGCCCACCTGACCGGTCGCGCCCGTCACCAGAATCAAGGGCATGAGCATCCGCCTTTCGTCTCGTCGCTCGGCCCCAGCCTGCGGCGGGCCGGGCGGGGCCGGGAGAGACCTCCTCATCCAGGGATCCGCAGACCCTGGATACGGGACGCCGACGCGGCGACGATGGGAGGGTGCACCGAATGGAACTCGCCGACTTCCTGCGCCGCTGCCGCGCCCGCCTCGGCCCCGCGGAGGTGGGGCTGACGCCCGGCCCCCGGCGCCGTACGCCCGGGCTGCGCCGGGAGGAGGTGGCCCAGCTCGCGGGCATGTCCCCGGACTACTACACCCGGCTGGAGCAGGCCCGCGGCCCGCGCCCGTCCCGCCAGATGCTGACCGCGCTGGCCCGGGCGCTGCGGCTCACCGACGATGAGCGCGACTACCTCTTCCACCTGGTGGGGGAGGAGCCGCCGCGCGACCGCAGCACCTCGGAGCATGTGCGGCCGGGCCTGCTGAGGGTGCTTGACCGGCTGTACGACACCCCGGCCCAGGTGATCACCGACTGGGGCGAGGTGCTGGCGCAGAACGCGATGGCGGCGGCGCTGGTCGGCGACATCATGGCGCGGCCGCCCGGCGACCGCAATATCGTCCGGAGCTTCTTCACCCGGCGCGACGCCGCCTCCTCGGATGACGGCGCCTCCTCCGGCACCCCCGGGATCTTCCCGAGCGAGGAGATCGAGGAGCACGCCCGACTGCATGTGGCCACCCTCCGGGCCGTGCTCGCGGCCCGCCCCGACGACCCGGGCCCGGCGGCCCTGGTGGCCGAACTGCTGTCTGCCAGCGAGGAGTTCGCGGCGGTGTGGGCGGACCACGAGGTGGCCATCCGGCACTCCACGGTCAAGCGGTTCACCCACCCGGTGGTGGGGACGATGGAGCTGGACTGCGAGGTCCTGCTGAGCTCGGAACACGCCCAGCGCCTGATCGTCCACACGGCCCGCCCCGGCACGGAGTCCGCGGAGCGGCTGGAACTGCTACGGGTGGTGGGCCTCCAGGACCTCGCCCCACAAGGCTGAGGCCCTGGGGTTGCGCGGCTCCGTCGCGTGGCAGCTGCTTCACCCCTGAACGCCCGGGGGCTGGGGCGGAGCCCCAGGTCCGGGAAGGGGCGGGGAGGGGGAAGGCCCGCCGCAGGCGCCACAGCCCGCCGAACGCCCCCCGCGCCTACGCCGGTCGTTCGTCGTCGTATCCGCTCGTCCCCGCGTCCAGCAGCGGCTCCCCCCGCTTCAGATGCGCCGGGGCCAGAGCACGCAGCACGTGGTAGCCGAGCAACACCACCACCGTGCCGAGCGCGATCCCGCCCAGCTCGAAGTTGTCGCCGATCTTCAGGCTGACGCCGCCCACGCCGATGATGACGCCCGCCGCGACCGGCACCAGATTGACCGGATTGCGCAGGTCCACCTTGTTGTGCACCCAGATCTGCGCACCGAGCAGCCCGATCATCCCGTAGAGGATGACGGTGATCCCGCCCAGCACCCCGCCCGGCACCGCCGCCACCACCGCGCCGAACTTCGGGCACAGTCCGAAGAGCAGCGCGAAGCCCGCGGCGGCCCAGTACGCGGCGGTGGAGTACACCCGGGTCGCGGCCATGACCCCGATGTTCTCGGAATACGTCGTATTGGCCGGGCCACCGACCGAAGTGGAGATCATGGTCGCCGCCCCATCCGCGGCGATCGCCGTGCCCAGCTGGTCGTCGAGCGGATCGCCGATCATCTCGCCGACCGCCTTCACATGCCCGGCGTTCTCGGCGATCAGCGCGATCACCACCGGCAGTGCCACCAGCACCGCCGACCAGTGGAAGGTGGGCCCGTGCAGGGACGGCAGACCGATCCAGTCCGCCTTGCCCACACCGGAGAGGTCCAGCCGCCAGTGGTCGGTGACCCGTCCACTGCCGTCAAGGGAGTGGATCCTGCCGAAGACGCGGTCGAAGACCCAGGAGACCGCATAGCCGAAGACCAGCCCCAGGAAGATCGCGATACGCGACCAGAAGCCCCGCAGACAGACCACCGCCGCCCCGGTGAGCAGCATCGTCAGCAGCGCGGTCCACTGATCGGCGGGCCAGTACGTCCCCGCGGTCACCGGCGCGAGGTTGAACCCGATCAGCATGACCACCGCACCGGTCACCACCGGCGGCATCGCCGCGTGGATGATCCGGGCGCCGAACGTCCGTACCGCCAGACCGCTCAGCAGCAGCACCCCGCCGACCACCAGGATCGCCCCGGTGACGGCGGCGCTGCCACCGCCCTGCGCCCTGATCGCGGCGGCCACGCCGACGAAGGACAGGCTGCACCCCAGATAGCTGGGGATCCGGCCACGGGTCGCGAGCAGGAAGAGGATGGTCGCGACCCCGGACATCATGATCGCGAGGTTGGGGTCCAGCCCCATCAGCACCGGGGCGACGAAGCTGGCCCCGAACATGGCCACGACGTGCTGCGCGCCGAGCCCCACCGTCCTCGGCCACGACAGCCGCTCATCCGGCTTGACGACGGCACCGGGGGCGGGGGTGCGCCCATCGCCGTGCAGGGTCCAGCCCACGCCGAGGCCCATGACTGCTCCACTTCATCGCTGCGGGATTCGCGGCAATGGTAGTTGGCCGAAAATATGCGCCGTGCGGCTAGCTGGGATCGGCTTCCGCGAAGTCCTCGGCCAGCGACTGCGCCGCCGCATAGGAGCGCGGGCCGGCGGCCCCGTCGAGGTCGGTACGGACGTCCGGGTGGGCGATCGACCAGGCCAGCTCGACGGCGCGGTCCAGGGCGGCCCGGAAGAGCAGCGAACCGCAGCTGATCCGCCGCACCCCGAGCTCCGCCAGCCGCTCATAGGTGTGGCGGCCGGGCGTGAAGAGGATGTTCAGCGGGATCTCGCCGAGGTCGTCGGCCAGTGCGCCGATGTTCTGCTCATCGGCGAGCGCGGGTACGAAGATCCCGTCCGCGCCCGCCCGCACATACGCCTCGATGCGCTCGGCGGTGGCGGCCAGCGAGGGCGGGGTGCCGCCACCGGTCGCCGCGACCCAGTAGGTGTCTGTCCGGGCGTTCACGAACAGCCGGGGCACCCGCTCCTTGACCGCCTCGATCACCGCGCGCTGCCGGGCCAGCGGTGCGAGGGTGCCGTCGGGGCGCCCGTCCTCGATGTTCACGCCGACCACCCCGGTCCGGTCCAGCTCGGCGGCGACCGCCGCGACCTCCTCGGGCCGTTCGCCGAACCCGCCCTCGATGTCGACGCTCACCAGCGCCGGGAGCCGGGCGATGCCACGGGCGAGGGCGAGGGTGCCGTCGCGGGCGGCGCCCGTCGCGTCCGGCAGCCCGGCCGCCGCGGCCACACCGAGGCTGGTGGTGCCGATGGCGGGGAAGCCACGCCGGACGAGGGCGGCGGCGGAGGCGTGGTCCCACGCGTTGGGCAGCAGCAGGGGGCGTTCGCCGTGGTGGAGTTGGCGGAAGGCGGTGTGGCGGTCGGGGGCCGGACCGTCGCTCGTAGCGCTCATGGCACCGACCGTACGGCCGGATCCCTTCGGCGCTCACCGAACGATGGCGGTGTCCGAGAGGGTGCACCATCGTCCCCGCGGTCCCGGCCCGCTTCCGGCGACCCGGCCCCGCCCTCTGGCGACCCGGCCCCGCCCCCGGGCGGGGCTCGCCCCCGCCCCGTCAGGAAAGCGTCGCCCGGGACGTCGACGCGTCCGGGTCCGGGTGCGGTGCGGAGTCCGTGGCGTCCGTCCCCGCCGGGGTCCGCAACACCCCGGCCCCCGCCACCAGCCCCAGCGCCAACGTCGTGACCAGGCAGAACGAGATCGTCAGCGAGGTCAGATCCGCGATCGAGCCCATCGCCGCCGGAGCGATCAGCCCCGAGGTGTAGGTGATGGTGGCGACGCCCGCGATGGCCTGGCTCGGGGCCGGGCCGCTGCGCCCCGCGGCGGCGAAGGCCAGCGGCACCACGACCGCGATGCCCAGACCGATGAGCCCGAATCCGGTGATGGCGAGGGCGGGCCCGGAGGCGGTGACCACGAGGAGACCCCCGGCGGTGGCCAGGACGCCGCCCGTCCGTACGGTCCGCACCGGGCCGAAGCGGGCCACCACCGCGTCCCCGACGAGCCGGGCACCGGCCATCGTGCAGGAGAAGGCGGTGGTGCAGGCGGCGGCGACACCGGGGGAGGTGTCCATGACGTCGCGCAGATAGACCGCCGACCAGTCCAGGCTCGCCCCCTCCGCGAACACCGCGCAGAACCCCACCGCGCCGATGATCAGCGCGGAGCGCGGCGGCAGCGCGAAGTGCGGCGGCGGATGCTCCTCGGGGGCGCTGCGCAGATCCAGGACCCAGTGGCAGGCCACCGCGCCGAGCACCGTAAGGACCCCGGCGGCGATGGCGAGATGGAGCCGGGCGTCGGCATCGGCGTGCGCGGCGACCGTGCCCGCCGCCGAGCCGGTGAGCGCGCCGACGCTCCACATGCCGTGCAGCCCGGACATGATCGAGCGGCCGAGGCGGTTCTCGATCTCCACGCCGAGGGCGTTCATGGCGACGTCGGACGTTCCGGCGACCGCGCCGAAGATCAGGAGCGCACCGCACAGCCAGACCAGACCCGGCGCGAGCGGGGGCATCGCCAGCCAGGCGGTCCACAGGGCGAGCAGTCCGCGCAGCGCCGCGCGGGCGCCGAAGCGATGGCTGATCCGCCCGGCGAGGGGCATCGCGACCGAGGCCCCGATGGCGGGAAAGGCGAGCGCGAGGCCGAGTTGACCGGCGCTCAGGTCCAGCCGCTCCTGGATCCAGGGGATACGGGTGGCGAAGTTGCCGGTCACCGCGCCGTGCACGGCGAACACCGCCGCCACGGCGATTCGTGCCCGCCGTACGGGGCGCATCTCGGACGCCCCGGACTCCTTGAGCTTGCCCATACCTGTCGCACCCTCCCCGTAGCGCCGACCCGCTGTCCGCATCCGTGCCCGCGTGCCCGTTGTTCCGTACCCGTGCGTGCGCGTGCCTGCCCGTACGCGTGCGTGATTGTGCCCGGCCCGTGCCGTGGGCCCACCGGAAACTATCAGGAAGGGTCCCTGATAGATAGAGCTTTTCCCGTGCCCCTCTGGCAGGATCCGGGCATGACCTCGACGAGCGTGTCCATGGCGGGCCGCACCGCCTCTCCGAGCACGGCGCGGGCCATCAACGACCGCCTCGCCCTGCAGCTGCTCAAGGAACGGGGGCCGTTGACCGCGGGGGAGCTCAAGTCACTGACCGGGCTGTCCCGTCCCACCATCGCGGACCTGGTCGAGCGGCTGATGCAGACCGGGTTGGTGGCGGTCGTGGGGGAGTCGGGGGCGGAGCGCCGGGGGCCCAACGCCCGGGTGTACGGGATCGTGGCCGACAGCGCGCATGTGGCCGGGGTCGACGTCCGTACGGACCGCGTCGCCGTGTGCGTGGCCGATCTGCTGGGCCGGACCGTGGCGGAGGAGTCGCTTCCGGTGGCCCCGGACATGGATCCTGCGCACACCGTGGCCGCCGCGGTGGCCCTGGTGGAGCGGGCCGCCGAACGGGCCGGGGCGGCGCGGCTGCACCACATCGGCATCGGGGCCCCCGGTCTCATCGACCCCGCCACGGGGGAGCTCAACTCGCCGGGCGGGCTGCCCTCCTGGCACCGGGAACTGGCCACCGCGCTGCACGGCGGCCTCGCGGGGCCGGTGCTGCTGGAGAACGAGGTCAATCTCGCGGCCGTCGCCGAACAGCGGCTGGGCGCGGTGCGCGACCGCGACACCTTCGTGCTGCTGTGGCTCGGCCATGGCATCGGCGCGGCCGTGGTGCTCGACCGGAAGCTGCGGCGCGGAGCGTCCGGCGGCACCGGGGAGATCGGCTTTCTGCCGGTCCCGGGCACCGTGGGGCTGCCCTCCGCCACCGGCTGCGACGGCGGGTTCCACTCCCTGGTGGGCAGCGCCGCGGTCTGTGAACTCGCCCGGCGGCACGGCCTGGAGGCCGCGGCGGGCGGTTCGCGCGGGGTCGGGGCGGAGGGCTCCGGCGCGGCGGAGGCGGTGATCCGCGCGGCCCTGGAGGCGGGGGAGCGGGGCGAGACGTTCCTGGACGCGCTGGCGGCCCGTATCGCGCTGGGTGTCGCCGCGATCTGCGCGGTGCTCGACCCGGGGTGCGCGGTGCTCGGCGGCGAGGTCGGCCGGGCCGGGGGCGACGGACTCGCCCGCCGGGTGGAGGAGCATGTGGCCCGGCTGTCGCCGCTGCGGACGTGGGTGCGCGCGGGGGTGGTGGGTGGCGGCGGGGTGCTGCGGGGCGCCGTGCTGACGGCGCTGGACGCGACGCAGAACGAGCTGTTCGGCGCGGTGTAGCGCCTCGGCGCTCGGTGGCCCTGCATCCGCCGCGGCCCCTCCGGCGCGCGCCGCGTCCGTGGGGCGAGGGCATTCCTGTGCGATCTCTTGTCGTGCCCATGGAGCCGCCTTACGCTGAGCCCGATCTCAATTCTGAATAGCGTTCAGCTATCTGATTGGAGTGCTCGATGGGTGCACCTCCAGCGGGACGCGGGCGGATCGCCCGGGCGATCGTCACCGCCTCCGCCCTCCTGGCCGTCCTGGCGATCCCCGCCGCCCCCTCCGCGCAGGGCGCCGAGCGCGTCGGGCAGTCCGGCCCGGTGCCCCGTACGGTGGTGCTCGATGGGGCCCGGCTGTCCCTCACCAAGCTGAAACTGCAGCTGGGAGACCGGGATTTGCGGCGGACCGTACGCGATCTGACCACCCAGGCCGACCAGTGGATGGAGCAGGGCCCCTGGACGGTCACCGACAAGGACCAGGTGCCGCCCAGCGGCGACAAGCACGACTACTTCAGCCAGGCCCCGTACTTCTGGCCGACCCAGCCCAAGACCGACGACAATCCGTATGGCTGTCCCTACGTTCAGAAGGATGGCCAACGGAACCCCGATGTGGACAAGATGACGGACCGTCCCGAGGTCGGCAAGGTCTTCGAGTCCGCCTACGAGCTCTCCCTGGCCTGGTACTACACCGGTGAGCGGGCCTACGCTGAGCACGCGGCCGACATCCTGCGCACCTGGTTCGTCAGCCCGGCGACCCGGATGAATCCGAACCTGAACCACGCCCAGTTCATCCCCTGCATGTCAGACGGCCGTTCGATCGGGATCATCGACTTCTCCCAGGCCTTCACCAGCCTCCTCGACGCCGCCGCGCTGCTCGACACCGGCGCCCCCGGCTGGACCGAGAGCGACCACGCGGGCTTCCGCACCTGGAACGAGCAGTTCCTGGACTGGCTGGTGAACAGCGACTTCGGCAAGGAGGAGGGCGCCACCGAGAACAACCACGGCACCTTCTACGACATGCAGGTCGCCGCGATCGCCACCGCCGTGGGCGACCGGGACCGCGCCCGCCAGGTGCTCCGCGACGCCCGCACCAAGCGCATCGACACCCAGATCGCGGCCGACGGCACGCAGCCGCAGGAGCTGGAGCGGACCCGGAGCTTCCACTACTCGACGTTCAACCTGGTCGCGTACGTCCGGATGGCCGCCATCGGGAAGCAGATCGGGGTGGACCTGTGGCACTACACCGGGTCCGGCGGCGCCAACCTCTTCAAGGCGGTCGACGTCCTGCTCCCGGCGGCCACCGGCGCCGAGCCCTGGCCGTACCCGGAGCTCGACTTCCGCGCCTACGCGGCGAGCGACATCGTCCACGCGGCGGCCGACGCCGGTGACCGTAAGGCCCGCGCGGCACTACCCAAGCTCCAGCCCCCGCCCGGCGGCGACCTGTGGGCCCTGCGACCGGCGGTGGAACAACTGGACAGCATCGCCCAGGGCTGACGGGCGTCTCGCTCCCCGCCCCGCCCCTTCCCGATCCGGGGCCTGGGGCAAGCCCCGGGCCCCGGATCGGGAACCGCCTCCGCGCCGTGGTGCCCGGCCTCCGGGGCCGAGCGCCCTGCGGGCGGTTCGCGGTCGGTGGTCGCGGTGGTTCCCGGGCTGGCGGTGGCAGGGGCGTTTTTCTCCCCGCCCCGCCCCTTCCCGAACCGGGGGCGAGCCCCCGGGCCCCGTCCGGGAGCGCCCCCCCCGTGCGGCGGCGGCCCGTCTATGCCTCGGTGGCATTGCCGGTGGGTGCTCGTGCCCGGTGTGGGGTAGTCGGTGGGTTCCGTTCGGGAGCGGTGCCCGTGCGGCGGCGGGCAGCCTACGCCCCGGTGCCCTACAGGCGGTGGGGGGCGGGGGCCCGCGGTCGGTGGTTGCGCGGGCTCCCGGTTGCGCGATCCCTTGGGGTGTCACCGGTGGCTGCCCAGGCTCGGGCCATCGGTGCGGAAGCGGTGCCGGGACCACCGGGGGGCCGGGGGCCGGGCCCCCGTTTCGGGAAGGGGCGGGAATGGGGAATTTGCACCGGTGGCCCGAGGCGGCGCACCCGGTCGGGCTCGGGGCCGAGATGGCGTCGCACCCGGCCAGGGGACGGGGAGTCCCCTCGGGTGGGGCACCTCGCGCGGGCGCCTCGCGGGGCGGTCCGCTCTGGCGCCCCGGGGCTCGTCTCCGTGAGGGAGGCCACATGGGGGTCGGGTCCCGGCTGGGCTGATGGCCGTGGCACACTGGGCCCGTACCAGTGACGTCAGCGCACTCCGGGGTCGGTGAAAATCCGAACCGGCGGTTACAGTCCGCGACCCGTCCGCCGCCAGCGGCCGGTTGACCAGGTGAAATTCCTGGACCGACGGTGAAAGTCCGGATGGGAGGCAGTGCGCGGCGGTAGCGACATCACCGGTGCGTCGCCTCGGCGGTCCGTTCTCGCGCATGCGGGATGGCGGACGCTTCGCTGATCCCGGCGTGCTGGCGGCGGCGTTTCCGCTTCCAGGTCATCTCGACGCCCCGGAGTCCGTGCCCGTAAGAGGCAGGAGGACCCGGTGGCCACCGCAGCCGAAGCCCGAGCGATGCGCCGTGCCATCGCGCTCGCCGCCCGCGGCCTCGGCCACACCAGCCCCAACCCCGTCGTCGGCTGCGTCGTCCTCGACACGGGCGGCCGCGTCGTCGGCGAGGGCTGGCACCAGCGGGCCGGCGGCCCGCACGCCGAGGTCCACGCGCTGCGCGCGGCGGGGGAGCGGGCCCGCGGCGGCACCGCCCTCGTCACCCTCGAGCCCTGCGACCACACCGGCCGCACCGGTCCCTGCTCGCAGGCGCTGATCGCCGCCGGGATCTCCCGCGTCCACTACGCCGTCGCCGACCCCACCGCCCAGGCCACGGGCGGCGCGGCCACCCTCGCCGCCGCCGGGGTCGAGGCCGAGGCCGGGCTGCTGGCCGACGAGGCCGAGGCGGTCAACGAGCCGTGGCTGACCGCGATGCGCCGTGGCCGCCCCTTCGTGCTGTGGAAGTTCGCCGCGACCCTGGACGGCCGCAGCGCCGCCGCCGACGGCACCAGCCGCTGGATCACCTCCGCCGAGTCCCGCGCCGATGTGCACCGGCTGCGCGCGGAGGCCGACGCCGTCGTCGTCGGCTCCGGCACCCTGCGCGCCGACGATCCCCACTTGGCCGTACGTGACCAGGAGGGCGCCACCCAGCCGCTGCGGATCGTCGTGGACACGGGCGCCACCATCAAGCCCGGCGCCCGGGTCCTGGACGGCGCCGCGCCCACGCTGATCGCCGTCGCCGAGGACGCGGGCATCGCCCATCTGCCGCGGCGGCCCGGCGTGGAGACCGTAAGGCTGCCGCGCGCGGAAACCGGGCTCCGGATCCCCGCGCTCCTGGCCGAGCTGCACGGCCGCGGGGTGCGCTCCGTCCTGCTGGAGGGCGGGCCCACCCTCGCCGGGGCGTTCCTCGCCGCGGACGCTGTCGACAAGGTCGTCGGCTATCTCGCCCCCGTCCTGCTCGGCGCGGGCCCCGCCGCCCTCGCCGACGCCGGAATCACCACCATCACGCAGGCGTTGCGCCTCGAGACGGCCGATGTGACCCGGCTCGGTCCCGATCTGCGCATCACCGCCGTGCCCGTACCCGTGCCCCTTTCCGCCACCGACCCAGCCGAGGAGAACTGAAGTGTTCACCGGAATTGTCGAAGAACTGGGTGAGATCGTCGCCATCGAGCACCTGGGCGACGCGTCCCGTTTCCAGGTACGCGGCCCCGTCGTCGCCGAAGGGGCGAAGCACGGCGACTCCATCGCCGTCAACGGCGTCTGTCTCACCGTCGTCGACATCACCGAGGACGCGGAGGGCACCCGGTTCGGCGCCGATGTGATGGCCGAGACCCTGAACCGCTCCAGCCTCGGCGCGCTCGACATCGGCTCCCGGGTCAACCTGGAGCGCCCGATGGCGCTGGGCGGGCGGCTCGGCGGCCACATCGTGCAGGGCCATGTGGACGGCACCGGCGCCATCGTGGAGCGCAAGCTCTCCGAGCACTGGGAGATCGTGAAGATCTCGCTGCCCGCCGAACTCAGCCGCTACGTCGTCGAGAAGGGCTCCATCACGGTGGACGGCATCAGCCTCACCGTCGTGGACGCGGGCCCCGACTACTTCACCGTCAGCCTCATCCCGACGACCCTCGCGCTCACCACGCTCGGGGTCAAACAGGCCGGGGACCCGGTCAACCTCGAGGTGGACGTACTCGCCAAATACGTCGAGCGGCTGCTGGGACGCGACAACGGCACGCAGGACAAGGAGGCCACATCTCATGAGTGAGGCATACGCGGTGACCGAACCGCATCCCAGCAGCGGACCGGCCGCCTCCCCCCACGGCGGACCGGCCGCCTCCCCCAGCGGCGGCCCCGCCGCCCCCCTGCGAGCCGCGCACTGGCCCGACGAACTGGCGCTGGACCCCATCGAGCGCGCCATCGCCGACATCGCCGCGGGCCGCCCCGTGGTCGTCGTGGACGACGAGGACCGGGAGAACGAGGGCGACCTCGTCGCCGCCGCCGAGACGATCACCCCCGAGATCGTCGCCTTCATGATGAACGAGTGCCGGGGGCTCATCTGCGCGCCCATGGACCCCGCCGACCTCGACCGGCTGCGGCTTCCGCAGATGGTCGAGGAGAACACCGAGTCCATGCGGACCGCCTTCACCGTCTCGGTCGACGCCACCGCCGAACACGGCGTCAGCACCGGAATCTCCGCCGCCGACCGGGCCACCACCCTGCGGCTGCTGGCCGACCCGGCCACCGCCCCCGGCGACCTCGTACGTCCCGGCCACATCTTCCCGCTGCGCGCCCGCCCGGGCGGGGTGCTCGAGCGCGACGGCCACACCGAGGCCGGGGTCGACCTCGCCCGGCTGGCCGGACTGCGCCCGGCGGCCGTGATCTGCGAGATCGCGGGGGAGGACGGCGCCATGCTGCGCCTGCCCGACCTGGTCGCCTTCGCCCACAAGCACGACCTGGCGATCGTCTCCATCGCCGATCTGATCGCGTACCGCAAGCCCGCCGAGCCGCTGGTGCGGCGGGAGGCCGAGACCCGGCTGCCCACCGCCTTCGGCGACTTCCGGGCGTACGGCTACCGCGCGACCGACGGCGTCGAGCACATCGCGCTGGTTCAGGGCGACCTCAAGGACGGCGAGGACGTGCTGGTCCGCGTCCACTCCGAATGCCTCACCGGCGATGTCTTCCACTCGCTGCGCTGCGACTGCGGCCCCCAGCTGCACGCCGCTCTGGAGCGGGTCACCGCCGAGGGCCGGGGCATCGTGCTGTATCTGCGCGGCCATGAGGGGCGCGGTATCGGCCTGCTGTCCAAGCTGCGCGCGTACGAGCTGCAGGAGCTGGGCCGGGACACCCTGGACGCCAATCTGGAGCTCGGCCTGCCCGCCGACGCGCGGGACTACGCCGCGGGTGCGGAGATCCTCGCCGACCTCGGCGTGCGCTCGCTGCGGCTGATGACCAACAACCCCGAGAAGACCACGGCGCTGGTGCGCCACGGGCTGCGGGTCACCGGCCGGGAGCCGATGCCCGTCCAGGCCGGGGAGCACAACCTCCGCTACCTCCGCACCAAGCGGGACCGGATGGGGCACGACCTGCCCTGGCTGGACGGCGAGCGCGCCGAACCCATGTCGGCCTGCGGCAACCAGTAGCCACCCACCACCACAGAAGCACCACCGGAACACCAGAAACACCAGAAACACCGAGGAGAGACGTGAGCGGTAAGGGCGCCCCCGAACTGTCCGTGAAGAGCTGCGGGGACCTGCGCGTCGCCGTCATCGCCGCACAGTGGCACGAGCAGGTGATGGACGGGCTGCTCGACGGCGCCCTGCGCGCGCTGGGCGAGCTCGGCATCGACGGGCCCACCGTGCTGCGGGTGCCGGGCAGCTTCGAACTGCCGGTGGTCGCCAAGGTGCTCGCGGGCCGCGGCTACGACGCGATCGTGGCCCTGGGCGTGGTCATCCGCGGCGGCACCCCGCACTTCGACTATGTGTGCCAGGGCGTCACCCAGGGGCTGACCCAGGTCAGCGTGGACACCGGCGTGCCCATCGGCTTCGGCGTGCTGACCTGCGACACCGAGGAGCAGGCCCTGGACCGGGCCGGGATCGCGGGCTCCAGCGAGGACAAGGGCCACGAGGCGGTCACCGCGGCCGTCGCCACCGCCACCACCCTGCGCTCGGTCGCCGAACCCTGGCGCTGAGGGGCGTCGCACGACCCAAGTAGGATGACGGACACGATGCCCAAGAAGACGTTCGAGGAGCTCTTCGCCGAGCTCCAGCAGAAGGCCGCCACGGCCGACCCCGCCACCTCCCGCACCGCCGAGCTGGTCCACTCCGGTGTGCACACCATCGGCAAGAAGGTCGTGGAGGAGGCCGCCGAGGTGTGGATGGCCGCCGAGTACGAGAGCGACGAGGCGACCGCCGAGGAGATCTCCCAGCTCCTGTACCACCTTCAGGTGATGATGGTCGCCAAGGGGCTGACCCTCGACGACGTCTACGCCCATCTCTGAACACCACCGCCAGCCGCCCCGGCCACCGAGCCACCGAGCCACCGAAGTAAGGAAAGAGCACTCATGCTGCGCATCGCCGTCCCCAACAAGGGTTCACTGTCCGAGCCTGCGTCGGCGATGCTCCATGAGGCGGGCTACCGGCAGCGCAAGGACCGCAAGGAGCTGGTCCTGGTCGACGCGGAGAACGAGGTGGAGTTCTTCTTCCTCCGCCCCCGCGACATCGCCGTCTACGTGGGTTCCGGCAGGCTCGACATCGGCATCACCGGCCGCGATCTGCTGCTGGACTCCGGCTCCCAGGCCGAGGAGATCATGCAGCTCGGCTTCGCCGGGTCCACCTTCCGCTACGCCACCCGCCCCGGCACGGCCAGGGACGTCAGCGAGTTCGGCGGGATGACCGTGGCCACCTCCTTCGCCGGACTGGTCACCAAGCACCTCGCCGACAGCGGAGTGGACGCCGCCGTGGTCCACCTCGACGGCGCCGTGGAGACCGCCATCCAGCTCGGTGTCGCCGAGGTCATCGCGGATGTGGTCGAGACCGGCACCACCCTGCGCAACGCCGGGCTGGAGATCATCGGCGAGCCCATCCTGGAGTCCGAGGCGGTCGTCATCCGACGCACCGGCGACCCCAGCGACGACCCCAAGGTCCAGCAGTTCCTCCGCCGGATGCAGGGCGTCCTGGTGGCCAGGCGCTACGTGATGATGGACTACGACATCCGGGTGGAGCAGGTGGAGCGCGCCGTGGCGCTCACCCCGGGCCTGGAGTCGCCCACCGTCTCCCCGCTGCACCACGAGGGCTGGGTCGCGGTCCGCTCGATGGTCCCCGCCAAGGACGCCCAGCGGATCATGGACGAGCTCTACGACCTGGGGGCACGGGCCATCCTCACCACCGGCATCCACGCCTGCCGCCTCTGACGGCCGGCCCGTCGCCCCACCCGCTATCCCGTATCCCGTTCCCTCCCATCCGAGAGGCCGACCACGTGTCCGCCGCCGCGCCCACCCCCGCCCTGCCCGTCACCTTCCGGCCCACCAGGACCCGGGCCGTGCTGACGACCGTCGGTGTCGCCGTCCTGGTCGTCCTCACGGCCGTCGCCCTGCTGCTGGAGCGGCTGGGGCCGGGCGAGCGGGCCAGCTTCATCCTCACCGGACTGCTGTTCTTCGGGGTGCTGATGCTGCTCAGCCGCCCCAAGGTGGTGGCCGAGGAGGGCGGGGTGACCGTGGTCAACCTCACCACCAAGCGCCGGCTGGAGTGGGCCGAGGTGCTCCGGGTGAATCTGCGCCCCGGCGACCCCTGGGTCTATCTGGACCTCGCCGACGGCACCAGCCTGCCCGCGATGGGCATCCAGCCGGGCATCGCCAAGGCGCACGCGATCAGCGACGCGCGGGCCCTGCGCGCCCTCGCCGAGCGGCACGGGACGGGCCGTGCCAAGGACTGAGCCGCCCGGCAGGGCCGCCCGGCCCCGCGGTGTTGAGCGGCCCCTTTACGTCCGCTTCCGCCCCCTGCCGGGCGGGCCCCACGAACCGGCCGACGCGTGGCTCTGCACTCCAACGGCGTGAGGGGCCTGCCCGTCACGCCCCATCCTTGATTACTCTGTTGCCGGGGCCGAACGGTGCCCCGCCCCGCCTCTGAAGCGCGCACGCGCGCGTGCGCCCCTGGCGGGCTCCCCTGCGACCCGAGGAGTGACTCCCTCAGCAGATGGACGGATCGTCCTGTAGTACCTGCGCCGCCGCCGACCACGAGGCGGCGGCATGAGCATCACCCTGGCCCTCCTGTTGCTGTCCGCGGCACTCGTCCTGATCCTCGCCAACGGCTTCTTCGTGGCCGCCGAATTCGGCCTGGTCACCGTCGAGCGGCCGGACGCCGAGCGAGCCGCAGACGAGGGCGACAAGCGCGCCCGTACCGTCGTCGAGGCGCTGCGCGAGCTGTCCTTCCAGCTCTCCGGCACCCAGCTGGGCATCACCATCACCTCGCTGATCGTCGGCATGCTGGCCGAGCCCGCGCTCGGCCATCTGCTGACCGCGCCGCTGGAAGCGGTCGGACTGCCGCACGGCGCCGTCCCCGGCGTCGCCATCGTGCTCGGCATGCTGCTGGCGTCCGCCGTCCAGATGGTCATCGGCGAGCTGGTGCCCAAGAACTGGGCGGTCTCCCGGCCGCTGCAGGTCGCCCGCTTCGTCGCGGGCCCGCAGTACGCCTTCGCCCGCTTCTTCCGGCCCGTGATCGCCCTGCTCAACACCGTGGCCAACCGGCTGGTGCGGGCGCTGGGCGTGGAGCCCACCGAGGAGCTGGCCTCCGCCCGCACCCCCGGTGAGCTGGTCTCGCTCGCCCGTCACTCGGCGCGGGCCGGCGCGCTCGAGCAGGACACGGCCGACCTGTTCGTCCGCACCCTCTCGCTGGGCGAGCTGACCGCCCAGCATGTGATGACCCCGCGGGTGCGGGTCAGCGCGCTGCACTCCACGGCGACCGCCGTGGACGTGCTCAATCTCACCCGGGCCACCGGGCTGTCCCGCTTCCCCGTCTACCGCGACCGGCTTGACGAGGTCATCGGGATGGTGCACCTCAAGGACGCCCTCGCGGTGCCGTCGGACGACCGGCTGCGCACCCCCGTCAGCCGGATCGCCCAGCCCCCGGTGCTGGTCCCCGAGACGCTGCCGGTCCAGCCGCTGCTGGAGCAGCTGCGCAGCGAGCAGCCGATAGCCGTGGTCGTCGACGAGTACGGCGGCACGGCCGGTGTGGTCACCCTGGAGGACATCGTCGAGGAGCTGGTCGGCGAGGTGCGCGACGAGCACGACGACGAGACCGCGGAGACCCCCGACCTGGTGCAGGCCCTCACCGAGGACGGCCGCCCCGTATGGGACGCCGACGGCGGCTGCCGCGTCGACACCCTGCGCCGGATCGGCCTCGACGTGCCCGACGGGCCGTACGAGACCGTGGCCGGGCTGGTGGCCGATCTGCTGGCGCGGATCCCCGCCCCCGGCGATATCGCCGAGCTGCCCGGCTGGAAGCTGGCCGTCCGGCAGGTCGGCCACCACCGGGCGGAGCTGGTGCGCATCGTCCGTACGAAGCCGGGTACGCCGTCCGTCCAGATGACTGCCCACGCCGTGGCCGGGAAGGCGGACGGACGATGAGCCTGGTACAGCTTCTCTTCGCCGTGCTGCTGGTCCTGGCCAACGGCTTCTTCGTGGGCGCCGAGTTCGCCCTGGTCTCGGTGCGCCGCAGCCAGATCGAGCCGCGCGCGGCCGAGGGCTCCGCGCGCGCTCGTACGGTGCTCACGGGCCTGGAGAACCTGCCGCAGATGATGGCGGCCGCCCAGTTCGGCATCACCGTCTGCTCGCTGACCCTCGGCGCGGTCGCCGAGCCGACCGTCGCCGAGCTGCTTGAACCGGTCTTCCACGCCGTTCATCTGCCCGAGCAGCTGATCCATCCGCTCGGTTACGCCATCGCGCTCGCCCTGGTGGTCTTCCTCCACCTGGTCATCGGCGAGATGGTGCCGAAGAACCTGGCCATGGCGGCGCCGGACAAGACCGCGCTGTGGCTCGGCCCCGGGCTGGTCGCCTTCGCGCGGCTGTGCCGCCCGGTCACCGCGCTGCTGGGGGCGTGCGCCCGGGTGGTGCTGCGGCTGTTCCGGGTGGAGCCCAAGGACGAGATCGAGGCCGTCTTCACCAGCGAGCAGCTGACCCATCTGGTCGAGGACTCCCGGCAGGCCGGGCTGCTCGATCCCGGGGAGCAGGAACGGCTCGCGGACGCCCTGGAGCTGGGCAGCCGCCCGGTCACCGACGTCCTGCTGGACCCGGCGGGCCTGGTCACCGTGGACCCCTCGGTCACCCCCCGGCAGATCGAGGAGCTGACCGTGCGCACCGGCTACTCACGCTTCCCGGTGCGCGGCCCCGGCGGCGCCTTCATGGGCTATCTGCATGTGAAGGACGTCCTGGAGCTGGAGTTCCCGGAGCGGGCCGTGCCACAGCGGCTCTGGCATCCCATCGAGACGCTCCGGGCGGAGCTCCCGCTGGACGACGCCCTCACCGCGATGCGCCGGGCCGCCTCCCATCTGGCGGCCGTCGCCGACGCGTCGGGCACGGTGCTGGGACTTGTGGCCCTGGAGGACGTCCTGGAGAAGCTGGTCGGCGAGGTCCACGACCCCGCCCACCGGGGCGGGACCCGGGACCGGGTGGCCGAGCCCAGGGGCGAGGCCGCGCCCGCGGTGCCCTCCGGGGAGGAGCGGGCGATGGTGGGCTGACCCGCGGGTTCGCCTGCGGGGGGTTCGCCTGCGGCGGGCTGTTCCCCTACCCGCCCCTTCCCACAACCGGGGCTCCGCCCCGGACCCCGCTCCTCAAACGCCGGAGGGGCTGATTTCAGCCCGTCCGGCGCTTGAGGACACGCCCGAAGGGCGTCCGGGGTCCAGGGGGCGGAGCCCCATGGTTCGGGAAGGGGCGGGTCGGGGAAAGCCCGCCGCAGGCGACCCCGCAGGCGCGCTACGCCAGCGGCGGGTCCTGCGGGTCGCGGTACATCGGACCGCGACCCGACAGGACCTCCCCGTACGCCTGCATCAGATCCGGCAGCCGCAGCGTCGCGAGGTCATCCCGATTAGGCGTTCCGCTCCACCCGGACAGCCGCAAATCCCGGTACGCACAGCTCTTCTCGTACAGCGTGCGCAGGAACCGCCCGTTCCCCAGCTCGTCGATCCAGCCCTGGTCCACCACATGGCCGCTGATGCTCCGCAGCTCCTCCACGGCCTCCTCGTCCCACACGTCCCCGTTCTCCGCCGCCAGCACCTCACCGATCCGGGTGAGCTCCAGCGGGCGGTAGCTGGGGAAGTCGACGCGGGTGGTGAAGCGCGAGCCGAGGCCGGGGTTGGCGGCCAGCAGCCGGTCCATGCCCTCGGGGTACCCGGCGAGGATCACCACCAGCCGGTCGCGGTTGTCCTCGGCCCGCTTGAGCAGCACCTGAAGCGCCTCGTCGCCGTACGCGTCGCCCTTGCTGTAGCCCGAGTTGGACAGGCTGTACGCCTCGTCCACGAAGAGCACCCCGCCGAGCGCGGAGTCGATCAGCTCATTGGCCTTCACCGCCGTCTGGCCCAGATACTCGCCGACCAGATCGGCGCGCCCGGCCTCCACCAGGTGGTCGCCGCCGAGCAGCCCGAGGGCGTAGAAGACCCGGCCGAGGATGCGGGCCACGGTGGTCTTGCCGGTGCCGGAGGGCCCGGAGAAGACGAAGTGCCGCTTGGGCGGCTGGACCGGCAGCCCCTGCCCGGCGCGCAGCCGCGCCATGTGGAGCTGCGCCGACAGCGCCCGGACCTGCCGCTTGACCGGCTCCAGGCCGACCATGCGCTCCAGCTCCTGGAGCGCGCTCTCCAGCAGCACCGGATCGGAGGGGCCGGGCTGGGTGGGCAGTCCGGCCCGGTCACGGGTGCCGCCCGCGCCCATCACGGCGGGGCCCATCAGCGGCGGGCCCTCGGGGCCCTCCGGCGCGGCGCGCGGATCGCGGCCGTCGGACAGCGTGTCGGCGGGGTCGGCGGCGCTGGCGTCCCGGCCGTCCGAGGCGTCCTGGCCACCGGCCCCGGCCAGCGATACGGCGGCGAGGTCCGCGGGCTCGTCAAGACCGTCGGACTCGGCTATCGCCGCCAGCCGCGCCGAGGTGTCCATGAAGTGGGAGTCGATGCGGTGCACCGCGCGGTAGAGGGGGAGCGCGGCGGCGCTGCGCCCGGTGCCCTCATGGGCGCGGGCGAGCCAGTAGCGCAGCTCCTTGCGCTGGGGCTGTTCGCTGCGACAGCGCATTAAGGCGGCGGCGAGCAGCGGTTCGGCCTGGCTGTACATCTCCAGCCGGACCCGCGCCATCCCGGCGAACAGACCGGCCTCGATGCCCAGGAACGGATCGTCGAGCAGCGGCTCGGTGTGGCGTACCAGCTGCTCCCAGTCCTTGACCAGATAGGCGCGGCAGGCGTGCAGAAAGCGGGCCTGCGGATCGGCCTCGACCGGGGGGCAGCCGGCCAGCGCGCGGTCCAGCTCGGGCACATGGCGGCCGTCGAGCCAGTGGGAGGCGTGGGCGAGCAGCAGGTCCCGGCTGGTCTCCAGCACCGGCTGGACCCACCAGCCCAGCCAGTACCAGGAGTTGAGGGTGCGGCGGTGCCGGGTGCGCTGCTCGCCGAAGCGGTCGCGGTGCCGGTACATCCGCAGCAGCGCCGCGGCCGTATCGGCCCGCAGCGCGTGCAGCCCGAGCCAGGCGTCGGCCATTCCCGGATCGAGCCGGGTGGCGGCCCGGAACTCCTCCTCGGCCTGTGCGTACGCGCCCATCGTGTAGGCATCGACGGCTCGCAGCCAGGCGAGGTCGGCCGGGGCGTGCGAACCCTGCGTGCCGAAATCCATCACGTCCCCCACAACCCCTGCCCCCGTGGATGCCGCAGGGGCGACTGCCCCTTTCGCATCGTACCTGCGCAACTCGCATGGGCCGAGGGTGCCGCACTGTTGTTCGTTGCAATCACACAAGGTCGGGCGGGTGTGCGCGGGGGCGTGTAGGGGGCGCATGAGGCCTCGGGCGGGCCGTTACCCAGGGTGAGGGAATGGCCGCGCAAAGCAGCGGAAAACCGGCGCCAGACAGGACGAAGCCCCCGATCACGGGGGAACAACCGGGGGCTTCGCGTTGTGGGACGACTCGTACGAGTCGCACATTGAGAACGTAAGACCTGTATGGGCCCCAGGTCAAGCCGAGTTGGAGTACACGTCATGCCCCGGGCGGCGGCGTCCGGTCCGGTCACGGGCATCGGTTCACGCTGTGTGAGGCCAGGGGGTGTTTCCATCGGTCGCCGCGGGTCCCGGTAGCACCTCGTACCCCTCCTTCCGCTGCCGCACCAGCGCTCCCGCATACGGACGGGACGGGTCGGCGGTGAAATGCGCACGCTCGGCGGGCAGCCACCCGTCCCAGAATGCGGACAGCTCGGGACCGTCCCGCAGCTGACCGCGGTGCCAGGAGTCCCGCTCCGGCAGATCCATCCACAACAGCTGTGCCAGCCGCGGGCGCATCGTACGGCCGCCGCTGCCCACGCCCTCCAGCAGCACGACCGGCGCGGGGTCCAGCCGTCGCCGCTCGCTGGCGAAGCGGCGCTCCACCCAGTCGTACGGGGCGTACCGCGCGGCCGTGCCCAGGGCCAGCGGGGCGAGGACATGGGCCCGCAGCCGCTCCGGCCAGCCGAAAAGCTCCTCATGGGTGGCGAAGTCGTCGGTGTGCAGCACGGGTGCGCCGCCGAGCGCCCCGGCCAGCCGCCCGGCGAAGGTGGTCTTTCCGGAACCCGCGTGGCCGTCCACCGCGACCAGCCGGACCGGCCCGCAGGACGGCGGCAGTGCCCGCAGGTGCCGCGCCAGCGTCTCCAGGCTGCCGACCGGTCGGTGAGTTCGCATCGGGGACCACCATACGGCCCTTCGGGCTCGTTCACTCCATTGGTCCACACCAATATTGATGAAGCGGGCGCCGGGGGAATCACTGGCCTGAGACCACATGCAGCGGCCATAGTTGTGCGACTGTCGCGCACCCGCCGCCCACTGCATCGGACGACGACTGGGGGAACCCCGCATGACCAGATCTGGACCCACGCCCCGCCGCTCCGTGCTCGCCGCCGCCCTCGGCGTCGCGGGCGCCGCCGCCGTCGCCACGACAGCCGCCGCGGCCTCCGGAACGGCGCGCCCGGCCGCCGCCGCGGAACGAGCCTCCGGGGACGCCGTGACCCCGGCGGGCCCGGCGGCCCGACGGAAGGCCAAGCGGATCGCGGAGTACCACGGCTGGACCAGCCACGCCGACTGGCTGGCCGGTGCCGCCAAGGGCGTCCGCGCCGAGCCCGGCGCCCGCCCGGGCATCGTCATCTCCCGCCCGCTGGGCAGCGTGGACTACCCCGATCCGCACACCGGCACCAAGGCCGCCTGGGAGTACGCCACCTGGACCTCCCCGGTGCGCACCCTCTCCGTGCCCGCGGCCGAGGCCATCGTCTCCTGGAACGCCCGCACCCCGGCCGGTACCTGGGTCCAGATCGAGCTCAAGGGCACCTACACCGACGGCTCCGCCACCCCCTGGTACGTGATGGGCCGCTGGGCCTCCGACGACGGCGCCTCCTCCATCCGGCGCACCTCGGTGGACGACCAGAGCGACGACAAGAGCTCGGTGTGGACCGACACCTTCTCCATCGACGACCCGGCGAGCGGGCTGCGGCTCGCGAAGTACCAGGTGCGGCTCACCCTCCACCGCAAGCCCGGCACCACCCTCACCCCCACGGTGTGGCGGGTCGGCGCGATGGGCTCGGACGTGCCCGACCGGTTCGAGGTGCCCGCCTCCGCGCCGGGCCTGGCCAAGGGGCGTGAACTCGCCGTACCGCGCTACTCGCAGGAGATCCACAAGGGCCAGTACCCGGAGTACGACAACGGTGGCGAGGCGTGGTGCAGCCCCACCTCCTCCCAGATGATCATCGAGTACTGGGGCCGCAAGCCCTCCGCGAAGGACCTGGCCTGGGTCAACCCGGACTACGCCGATCCGCAGGTCTGCCACGCCGCCCGGTCCACCTTCGACTACCAGTACGAGGGCTGCGGCAACTGGCCGTTCAACGCCGCCTACGCCGCCACCTACCGCGATCTCCAGGGCGTGGTCACCCGGCTCGGCTCGCTCACCGACGCCGAGAAGCTGATCGAGGTCGGCATTCCGTTGATCACCTCGCAGTCCTTCCTCAAGACGGAGCTGGACGGCGCGGGATACGGCACCTCGGGCCATCTGATGACCGTCATCGGCTTCACGGCGGACGGCGACGTCATCGCCAACGACCCGGCCTCGGCCGACAACGCGGCGGTCCGCCACGTCTACAAGCGGCGGCAGTGGGAGAACATCTGGCTGCGGACGAAGCGGTACGACGCCAACGGCAAGGTGGTCTCGGGCACCGGCGGCGTCTGCTACCTCTACTTCCCGGCCAAGCCCAGCGCCGCCCAGCGGCGGGTGCTGAAGGAACTCGGCATCCGCTGAGCGGGTTTGGTCTGCTGAGCGGGCTCGGCCCGCTGAAAGGGCTCGGTCGGCTGACAGGCTCGGTCGGCCGAGAAGGGCCCGGGAACCTGATCGCGTCAGGCCGCCGCGCGCACCTCCCGCGCGGCGTCCGCGCGGAGCGCGACCCGGACCAGGGCGGCGGCCAGCCGGGGAAGGTCCTTCCCGGCCACCAGCCCCGCCAGCGACCGCGCGCTCTTCGGCAGCCCGACCCGTTCGGCGCCGTCCAGCGCCTTGCTGTCGAAGTACGGGGCGAACTCGGGCCAGGCCCCCTGCACTTCGCGCAGGAAGATGTTCACCCCGGTCGGACCGATGCCCTTGACCTCCTGGAGCAGCTTCTTCACGTCCCCGGCCTCGCGCAGCCGCCGCAGATCGCCCCCGTACTCCCGGTTCACCAGCTCGGCCGCCTCGCCCAGCTGGCTGGAGGTCCGCTCGTCGTACCGCCGGTAGCCGCCCTCGCCCAGCGCGTCGACCCGCTGCTGCCAGGTGGCCTCCGCCATCCGCCGCGGGTCGCGCATCCCGGCCTCGAAGAGGGCGCGCGCGGCGGCGACGGCGATGTTGGAACTGACCCGCGCGGACAGCAGCTGCGCGAGCACCAGCAGCTGGTAGAGCGGGCCGGGGGTGTCGCGGAGCTTGATCCCGGCCTCGGCGGCGAAGGTCGTGCCCTGCTGGTCGAGGAGAGCGCGCGCCACGCTCTTGTTCTTGTCGCTCATCGCCCATCCCGCCTCGTGGTGTGGTGCCGCTGTGCCGTTGCGTCGGTCACGGGTGCCCGGCGGTGCCCCGCTCACTCGGGGCCGCCCCGCATGATCTTCCAAATACGGGTGGCGACCTGGAGGTTGAGCCTGCTGTCCACGTCCGTCAGATCGTTTCCGCCGATCTCGCGGATGCGCTGGAGCCGGTAGCGCAGCGTCGAGCGGTGGATCACCAGCGCCGCGGCCGTCGCGCTGTAGTTGCCGCCGTGGTCGAAGTACTCGCTGAGGGTCGCCACCAGGTCCGTGTGGTGCCGGGTGTCGTAGTCCAGCAGCGGGCCCAGCCACTCCCGTACGAACCGCTCGACCTCCCGGTGGCCGCTCCCGGTGGGCAGGATCCGGTAGAGCCCCAGATCGTCGTAGCACGTCATGCCGTACGGGCTGGGTGAAAGGCGGCGGACCTCCAGCGCCCGCAGCGCCTCCTGGTACGAGCGGGGCACCTCGTGCGGGGTGTCGCAGGACGCGCCCACCCCGATCGCCCCGCTGCCGGTGCCGAGCTCACGGCTCAGCGCCGAATGCAGCGACCGTTCGCCGGGTGCGCCCTGGGTCACCAGGACCGCCGTGTCCGTGCGCAGGGCGGGCAGGATCCGCAGGCCGAGACCGGTGGCCGCCCGGCTCACGGCCTTGAGGAAGACCTCGTCGGCCGGGCGGTCCGTCCAGCGCACCACGATCACATGGTGCGGACCGTGCAGATCGTGGCCGACCGCCTCCGCACGGGCGTACGCGCTGGCGTCATCGGCCGTACGGCCGTCTTCCGCCGTACGGCCGTCTCCCGCCGTACGGGCCTCGTCCGCCGTACGGGCCTCGTCCGCGCCCGAGAGCAGATCGTCCACCAGCTCCCGCCGCAGCCGCAGCTCCACCTGGGCCAGCTCGCGCGAGTGGGCGAGCTCCAGGCCCAGCGAGGTCGCGGCGTGGTCCAGCGCGCGAACGGCCCGCTCATCGGCCCTGCCCTCCGGGTCCACCAGGGACAGCGCGCCCAGCACCTCACCGCGCGGATCGGCCACCGCGACCAGCCGGTCCCGCATCCGTACCGGACGCGGCCTGCGGGCGGCCTCCCGCAGCAGCTCCCCGCGCCGTTCCGGATCGGGCTTGGGGCAGGAGGCCGGGCGGCCCGGCCCCGCCCAGGCCCTGAGGTTGCCGAACCGGTCCTCGGCGGCAGCCGCGAACCCGGTGATCCGGTACAGCGTCCGGACGATCCCGTCCTCGCCGTCGCCCCGGGCGACCGAGCGGGCGAGCGCGTCATGCACCTCCCGCAGATGGTGGAAATCGGCCAGCGAGGAGTCCAGCCGCCGCCGTATCGCCTCCTGCTCCTGCCACGCCCGACGCAGCTCCAGGGCCTGGTCGTGGGCGAGGCGGTGCGCGGCGGCGGTGGCCAGCGCCGCCGCCGTCTGCCGTACGAGCAGGGCGAGCAGCAGCCGTTCGTCCTCGCCGGGCCGGTCGCGGTAGCTCACCACGAGGGCGCCGTACAGCCCGTCCGGCGCATGAGGCGCATGAGGCGCATGAGGCGCATGCGGTTTATGGGGTCCGACTGGCTCGTGCGGCTCATGCGGCCCGCGCAGGCCGTCCCGCTCGCGCAGTCCGAAGGCCCAGCCCCAGGCCCGCCGGGGGAACCGGACCGGCCCGTCCCGTCCGGCCAGCTCCCTCACCTGCGTGTCCAGGGCCTCGGTGGCGCGCTGGCCGTCGTCAGGGCAGCGGACCAGACCCTCGCCGAGCCGTAGGTAGCCCGCCTCGGCGCGGCCGGTGCCGAGCGCGCTGACCTGGGCCATCGCCCGGCGCAGTATCCCCGCCTCGTCCTCGCCGCCGATCCCGTCGAAGCCGGTGAACAGGGTCAGACAGCGGCGCAGCAGCAGGTCCTGGGCGACACCTGGTGGGGCCGTGGGGTCACTCCGTGCGTCCTTCTGTGTCCCGTACGTCGTCATGCCTCCGTCCTCATGCCTCCGTCCTCATGCCTCCTTGTGGAGATCCGGCGGCCGAGTACCCCATTCTTGGCAATTCACCGCATGAGGGCGAAAAGCCCGCACGGATTTCGATCCGCGAGGTGCAGGGGCGGACGTACGGGCGAGGGGCGCCGCTGCCTCGGCCGAGGAGACTCCGGGGTTCGGCCGTGCGGACTCCGGTGTGACGTCAACCGCGACGGGCGTGATGGATTTCCCAATTCGACTGCCCACGCCCGTGGTTGGCGCACCGCCAGAACGGGTTTTCTGAAGGGGTTTCGCCGAGGGCCCTTTCAGCGGCCTGCCCACTGGAGGGCCGAGGTCAGCGCGGGGTTCGGGCCGCTGGCAGATGCCTGTGACAGATGCTTGTCAGCCCCTGGCGGCGCCCGTCTCCATGATCAGATCCGGATTGGAGTTTTCCGTTTTTCCTTTCCTCATCGAACGGTTGATCAGTAATCTCGCCTCAGCAGCGGGTTGCCGTGCCGCTCTTCGTCGTGCTCCACTTCCCCGAGGACGCTGACGACCCGAGGGCGGCCCCGGAAGCCGGAAGAGGGCGAAGGAAGTGCAGGACGTGGACTGGCGGCCGGAGGGCATCGACGCCACAGGCGAGGACGCGGCAGGCTACAGGGACGCAGCCCATGGCGGCTGCCCCGGGGAGCGCACGATATGACCTCCGAATCGGGCGGGCCGAGATGTGACCGCGGCGCCGGGGACGCCGCCGGACACCCCGCCCCCAGGGAGCACGATTCGCTGAGGCGATTCGCGGGCATCTGGTGCCGGGCCATCCACCCGCTGGCCGCCACCACGATGTCCCCCGACGAGTTCGAGGGCTATCTGCTGCCGCTGGCCCAGCGGTTGAGCGCCGCCCTGCGCTCCTCCCCGTTCGACACCGAGACCGCGTACGAGGTCGGGGCCGCGCTGGTGGACGCCCAGTGCACCGAGCCCGACGCGCTGCCCGCCATCCTGGGCATCATCGACGAGCATCTGGTGTCCTGCTCGTCGCCCGCGGTGCCCGACGCCGAGCCGTCCACCCAGTCGTCCTCCCAGTCGTCCTCTCAACCGTCCTCTCGGCCGTCCGGTGAATCGTTCGCAGGCGCGCCCGACGAGCCCTTGACCGACGGGCCCGCCCGCGAGCCCCTGGTCGGCGAGGAGGCGCGTGCCCGCTGTGTGCGGCTGCAGCACGCCCTGGCCGCCGGATTCGTCCGCGAGCTGCGTGAGCGCGAGCGCGGTGAGCAGGAGGCCATCTCGCGGGCCGCGCTGGCCGCCCGGAACGAGGCCGAGAAGGCGCTGCACGCGAGCGAGGCCAAGTTCCAGGCCGTCTTCGAGGGCGCGATCATCGGCGTGGGCATCGCCGGGCTCGACGGCGAGGTGCTTGTGGTCAATGACGCCCTGGCCCGGATGTTCGGCGGGATGGAGTTCTTCCGCCCCGGCCGCAACGTCACCGAGTTCGTTCACCCCGACGACGTGCCGGGCGCCCATGAGCTCTACCGCGAACTGGTCAACGGGGAGCGCGACCACTTCCGCATCGAGAAGCCGCACTACCGGGATGACGGCAGCGAGCTGTGGACCAATCTGACGGTCACCCTGCTGCGCGACTCCAGCGGCGCCCCGCAATACCAGCTCGCCCTCGCGGAGGACATCACCGAGCACCGCCAGCTGCGGGAGCGGCTGCGCTACGAGGCCACCCATGACGAGCTGACCGGACTGCCCAACCGGACCCTGTTCCTCGAGCGGCTGGACCAGGTGCTGGCCGCCGACGCCGACGCCGAGCGGTTCGGGGTGTGCTATCTGGACCTGGACGGCTTCAAGGCCGTGAACGACAGCCTCGGTCACGTCGTCGGCGACCGGATGCTCAAGACCGTGGCCGAACGCCTCCAGCGCTGTGTGAAGGCCCCCGCCGAGCTGCTCGCCCGGGTCGGCGGCGATGAGTTCCTCGCCCTGGTCACCGGCCCCTCGGCGCAGGCCGACGGTGCCGGGCTGGCCCGCCGGATGCTCGCCGCGCTCGCAGAACCCGTCCGCATCGAGGGCCGTGAGCTGCGGGTACGGGCCAGCATCGGCGTGGTCGACGGCCGGGCCGGGGAGATCGGCCGGGCCGAGGTGCTGCGCAGCGCCGACATCACCATGTACCGGGCCAAGGCCGCGGGCGGCAATCGCTTCGAGATCGCCGACGCCGACTCCAACGCCCGGGTGATCGCCCGCCACAGCCTCACCAACGGGCTGCCGTCCGCCCTGGAGAAGGGCGAGTTCTTCATCGAGTACCAGCCGCTGGTACGGCTCACCGACGGCACCGTGCGCGGCGCCGAAGCGCTCGTACGCTGGCTGCACCCGCTGCACGGAGTGCTCGGCCCCGACCAGTTCATCCCGCTCGCCGAGGACACCGGGCTGATCGTCCCGCTCGGCCGCTGGGTGCTGGAGCAGGCCGCACGGCAGGCGCGCGAGTGGCGCGACGCCGCCGAGGACGACGCGTCGCTGCGCGTCAACGTCAACCTCTCGCCGTGCCAGCTGAGCCATCCCAAGCTGGTCGCGGACACGGTGGCGGTCCTGGAGGACGCCGGGCTGTGCCCCAGCGCGCTGTGCCTGGAGGTCACCGAGAACGACCTCATCGGCGCCGACGAGACCGCCCTGCGACCGCTGCGGCAACTCGCCGACCTCGGCGTGGACATCGCCCTGGACGACTTCGGCACCGGGTACTCCAACCTGTCGTACCTGCGCCGGCTCCCGGTCTCCACGCTCAAGCTGGACCGCTCCTTCACCCGGGGCATGCAGCGGGCCCCGGCCGATCCGGTCGACGTCAAGATCGTCGAGGGGATCGTCTCGCTCGCGCACACGCTGGACCTCGCGGTGACGGTCGAGGGCGTGGAGACGGCCGTACAGGCCGAGCATCTGCGGGGGCTGGGCTGTGACACCGCCCAGGGCTGGTACTACGCACGGCCGGGCCCGCCGGAGCGGCTGCACACGCTGGCGCTGGCCGACGCGAACTGAGGGCGGCGAGGCCGCGGTACTCCCGCTGAGGGTGCGAGAAGGCGGTGTCCTCCTCGCGCCCGTCCGGCAGCGGGCAGCGCGGCGCGCTCGGTTCGCCGCGCTCAGTTCGCCGTGTCGTCCAGCAGCCGCGAGCGGATCAGGAAGCGCACACCCTCCGGTGCCTCCAGGGAGAAGCCGCTGCCACGGCCCGGCACCACATCCACCGTGAGATGCGTATGGGCCCACAGCTCGAACTGCGAGGCCGACATCCAGAAGCCCACCGGCTCCTCGACCCCGTCCACCTCCAGCTCCCCGAGCAGCACATCCGAACCACCCGTACGGAACTCGCCGAGCGGATAGCACATCGGTGCGCTGCCGTCACAGCAGCCGCCCGACTGGTGGAACATCAGCGGCCCGTGATCCGCCCGCAGCTTGCGGATCAGCTCGCCCGCGGCCGGTGTCAGCGCGATACGGTCCATGGCGCTTCCTCTCCGTCATGCTGGCCATGCGGTCATGCTCACCGAGCGGTCAGAGGTACCGCCCAGCGAACCCCTGGCCACGTTGCGAGAACGTTGCCCCCGCCACCTTGCCCTCACCGCCTTGCCCCCACCACCTGCCCTCACCATGTCACCGGCAGCTCGCGCAGCCCATAGGTGTTCTTGTCCGTACGGACGTGGATTTCGTCGTACGGAACGGCCGGGCGCAGGTCGGGGAACCGGCCGAAGAGCCTGGCGTACGAGCAGCGCATCAGCGAGCGGGCGAGCTGCTGTCCGAGGCACTGGTGGATGCCGTAGCCGAACGCGGCGTGGTGGGCCGCCGGGCGGGTGACGTCCAGGGTGTCGGGCGCCGCGAAGTGCTCCGGGTCGCGGTTGACCGCGGGCAGCGCGAGGGTGACCGAGTCCCCGGCCTTGATCAGGTCGTCTCCGACCTGGACATCCTCCAGGGCGGTGCGGATCGGCCCGAAGTGGGTGACGGTGACGTATCGCAGCAGCTCCTCCACGGCCGAGTCCAGCACGGCCGGGTCGGCCCGCACCGCCTCCAGCTGCCCCGGGTTCTGCATCAGCGCGAGAGCGCCGAGGGCCAGGGTGTTGCCGGTCGACTCGAAACCGGCGGTGAGGATGACCATGCCGATCGTCGCGGCCTCGTCCTCCGGCAGATCGGGCTCGGCGGCCAGATGTCCCAGGAGATCCTCCGCCGTCCCGGTCTTCTTCTGCCTGATCAGCTCACGGAACCGCTCGTGGATGGCCTGGGTGGCGCGGGTGATCTCCCCGGCGCCGGAGTCGAGTTCGAACAGCGCCGCCGACTCCTTCCGGAACCGTTCACGGGCGTCGTCCGGCACGCCCAGCAACTCCGTGAGGAGGTCCAGAGACATCGGCATGGCGAAGTCGGCCATGAGGTCGGCCGGTGGCCCCTGCAGCTCCATCGCCGTCAGCCGCCCGTCCGCCAGTTGCTCGATCCTCGGGACAAGCCGGTCCATGCGGCGCACGGTGAAGTGGCGGGTGAGCAGCCGCCGGTAGCGCGTGTGCTCGGGCGGGTCCATACGGTGGAAGACACCGGGCGGCACCGCACGCCGCGACTGCTCGGCCTCGGCGGAAATCGCCACCGGCATACGGGCCAGGTCGGCCCGGTTGCTGAATCGGCTGTCGCCGAGCACCAGCCGAGCGGCCGAATATCCGGTGACCAGCCATCCCAGATGGCCGTCGGAATAGTGCATACGGCTCAACGGGCCACGTTCGCCGAGCCGCAGGAGTTCGGTGGGCAGTTCGAACGGACACCGACGCGTGGTGGGCACACCGGTGGGAATCGGAAGAGCGTCCGTCATCGTATCTTCCTCTATGTCCGGATCACGAGTCTTCGTGACCTTGCTCGCGGGAAGGGAATTTTATGAGCGGCAGGATGGTGCCATACGACCCCCAAGCCCGTCCATGACACTTGTCGCGATATAGCGGCGGGGTTAGACTCCCGGTGCAAAATGACCGGAGTATTACAGAAGTAATTCGGCGCTGCTGCCCGGGAAGTGACCCGATATTAGGCAATGGGTGGTGCAGGTGCAAGACGGGGGAATGAATGGGTCTCGCAATCCTCAGGGGTTTCGCTACCCGCTATCCGCTGCCCAGCAGGAGATATGGGTGGCGCAGCGCATCAATCCGGATGGCCTGCAATTCCAAGTAGGCCAGTACGTCGAGATCCATGGGCCCCTCAACCCCACCCTTTTTGAATCGGCGCTGCGCCGGGCCGTCACCGAGGCCGATACGCTGCACGCGCGCTTCCCGGACATCGATGGCGGCATCGATGGTGTCCGCGACGGCGGCATCGACGGCGGTATCGATGGCGCGATCGACGGCGTGCCCCACCAGGTGCTCGGCCCGTCCGGCGACTGGTCACTGCGGACCCTCGACCTGAGCCGCGACCCCGAACCCCGGGCCGCCGCCGAACGGTGGATGCGCGAGGAACTCAGGACGCCGATGGACCTGGCGCACGGACCGCTGTTCTCCTTCGCCCTGATCAAGACGGCGACGGATCGGTTCGTCTGGTACCAGGGATATCACCACATCGTGACCGACGGGGCGGGCAGCACACTCTTCGCCCGCCGGGTCGCCGACCTCTACACGGCATTCCACAAAGGCGAACCCGCCGGCGAGTCCCCCTTCTCTTCACTGGCCGCCCTGCTCGACCAGGAAGCCCAGTACCGGAAATCCGAGGAATTCGAGCGAGACCGCCGATACTGGCTGGAGCGTTTTGCCTCCCCGCCGCAGGCCGCACGTCTCACCACCGAGCCCGCCACCGAACCCAGCGATTTCCTGCGCCATACCACCCTGATCGCAGCCGCTGACGCCAACCGCCTCAAGGGAGCCGCGCGCGCCGTCCGGACTCACTGGTCGGTGGTGCTGACCGCGGTTGTCGCGGTTTACCTGCACCGCTTGACTGGAACCCAGGACGTCACGCTCGGCTTCGCTGTTTCGGCGCGAAAGGACCCGATTTCCCGCCGTACTCCCGGAACTCTGGCCAACATAGTTCCGCTCCGTGTGGAATTGGGCGCCGCGACAAGCTGGACCGATGTCCTGCGACGCCTTTCTGGAGAAGTCCGCAAGGCCTTGTCGCATCAGCGCTACCGGGGTGAGGACCTGGCCCGCGACCTCCATCTCACCGGGGGCGTTCCGGCCCTCGTGGGGCCCGAGGTCAACGTCATGTCGTTCGACTGGGACCTTGAGTTCGGCGAGTGCCGGGCCACCCACCACAACCTGGCCAACGGCCCGATCCCCGATGTGTCGGTCATGGCCTACGAACAGCCCGACGGCGGTATCCGCGTCGACCTGAACGGTAACGCCGACCTCTACGGCCCCCAGGACCTGGCCGACCACCAGCGGCGCCTCTCCGCGTTGTTGGCGGCGGTGGTGGCGGACGCGGGACGGTGTGTGGGCGGCGCGGAGTTGGTGTCGGCGGCCGAGCGCGGGGCGTTGTTGGGCTGGGGGAGCGGTGGCGCGGGGACGGCACCGGGGGTGCTGACCGAGCGGATGGCGGCGTCCGGTGCTGGCGCGGTCGCGGTGAGGTGCGGCGAAGCCGCCCTGTCCTACGGGGAGTTGGGGGCGCGGTCGGATCGGTTGGCGCGGTTCTTGGTGGGGTGTGGGGTGGGGCCGGAGCGGCTGGTGGCGGTGGCCATGTCGCGTTCGGTGGATGTGGTGGTGGTGTTGCTGGCGGTGTTGAAGGCCGGTGGCGCGTACGTACCGGTGGACCCCGGGTATCCGGCGGGGCGGATGCGGTTCATGGTGGAGGACGCCGGGCCGGTGCTGGTGGTGGCGTCGGGTGATGTGGTGGGCCGGTTGCCGTCGTTGGGTGTTCCGGTGGTGGTGCTGGATGATCCGGAGACGGTGCGCGAGGTGGATGAGCGGCCGGACGCGGCGTTGACGGATGCGGATCGTCTGGCGCCGCTGCGTCCCTCACATCCGGCGTATGTGATGTACACCTCCGGCTCGACCGGCACCCCCAAGGGTGTGGTGGTGACCCACCAGAGCCTGGTCAACACCATCGGGTGGGCCGTCGAAACCCTCGGGGCGCGGGCCCTCTCCCACGTGATGATGTCCACCTCGGCGAGTTTCGATGTGTCCGCCTTCGAGCTGTTCGCACCGCTCGCGTTCGGTGGCCTCGTGGAGATCGTGGACGACGCTGTGGCCCTGGTGGGGCGGCTGCCCCACCGGCCGGAAGCCAGCCTGGTGAGCGGCGTCCCCTCGGCCCTGGTCCAGGTCGCGAAGGCCATCGGGCCACGGGACTTCCCGGGCGTCGTGGTCTGCGCCGGGGAGGCCCTGTCGGGCCCGGCGGCCCGCGCGATCGGCGACGCCCTGCCCGGCTGCCGGGTGCTCAACGCCTACGGCCCGACAGAGGCCACGGTCTATGCGACGGCCGGGTGGTACGACGGCGAGGCAGAGGGCGCCGCACCGATCGGTGGGCCGATCGCCGGTATGCGGGTGTATGTGGTGGATGGTGGGTTGGGTTTGGTGCCG
>NZ_LAKD02000038.1 GCF_000968685.2 Streptomyces antioxidans | reverse complement strand
GAGCCGCGAGCCGCGAGCCGCGAGCCGCGAGCCGACGTTCGGCCTGTCGCCGGAGTGGCTGCTTGCGGACGGCGAGCCCTTCGTGGACGGCCTCGTACTGTCACATCCGGAGCAGCTGGAGCGGTTGCGGCAGGTCTGCCCGGAGGCCGAGCAGGCGTCCGTACTCGCCGGAGACCCCTGCTTCGACCGCATGCTGGCCGGGCGCTCCCACCGGGAGCGCTTCCGCCGCGCCCTGGGCGTGCGCCGCGGCCAGCGGCTCGTGGTACTGAACTCCACCTGGAATCCCGAGGGTTTCTTCGGAAGCGGCGGCGGCCAGGACGTCCTGCCGAGCCTGCTGCCCCGGCTCGCCGCCGAGCTGCCCACTGACGACTACCGGCTGGCGGCCGTGCTGCACCCGAACATCTGGTATGGACACGGACCGGGGCAGATACGCGCCTGGCTGGACCGGGCGCGCCGCGCCGGACTAACCCTGATCGACCCCGTACACGCGTGGCGGCAGGCCCTTCTGGCGGCGGATGTCGTCCTGGGGGACTTCGGGGCGGTGTCCTACTACGCCGCGGCGCTGGACATCCCCGTACTGCTCGCATCCGCCACGCGGGACAGGCTGGACCCGGAGGCGCCGCTCGCGACGTTCGTCCAGGAGGCCCCCCGGCTCGATCCGTACGGACCGCTGCGGGACCAGTTGGAGGACCTGCTCGCCCGGCACCGCCCGTCGGCCACCGCCCGTCCCGCTGAGTACATCAGCTCGGACCCGGGCGCGTCGGCGGCACTGCTGCGGAGGCTCTTCTACGCGCTCATGGATCTGCCGGAACCCACGGCCCCAGCCCTGTTGGAGCCGCTGCCGCTGCCGCCGTACGACCCCCCGCCGCGTACGGCCCCGCTGAACGTGCGCACCCGCGTCCGGGGAGCGGACGTCAGGATCGAGCGCTCCACGGGGCAGCCGTACGACGCGGTCGGCGAGACCCACCTCGCCGTACACGAGGACACCCGGGACCCCGGCGCCCTGGCACTGGCCGATGTGATCTTCCGCGAGGGGCGGCCGGACGACCCCCGTCTGGGCGGCCCCGAGGAGTGGACCGCCGAGGTGCTGCACCGGTATCCGCACTGTGCGCTCGCCGTGTACGCGACCGGTCCGCACGGCTGTGTCGTGCGCGGCCGGGAGCAGGGCGTGCTGCGGCTGTCGGCGGGCCCCGGAGCGGACGCCGATCCTGCGGCCTGCGCCTCCGCGCTGTACGCGTGGCTGACGGGCGGCGGTGCGGTGGCGCCGGGCGGGACGACGCTCCGGGTGCACACGGCGGGCCGCGCGCACCCGGTGACGGTGACTCCCGCTACTCCGCCCGCCCGGCCGCCTCGCAGCGCAGCCGCAGACGGGCCAGATAGCCCAGGTGCGGAGTCGCCTTCTCCGGCCTGAGCAGCCGCTCAGCCTCGGCGATCGCCGTCAGGGCCGCGGCGTCCTCACCGGCGTCGTGCAGCGTCTCGGCGAGGTCGGTGAGGGCACGGGCCCGGTTGTACGCCTCTCCCTGCTCCGCGAAGAAGTCCCGCGCGGTCTCCAGGTGACGGCGGGACTCCGCCAGCTGCCCCAGGCCGCGCAGGGCACGCCCCTGGTGACGCCCGATCAGGGCGAGGGCGCGCGGAAGGTCCCCCGCGCCCTCCTGGCCGGGCGCGATCCGCCGGTAGACGCCCTCGGCCTCGACGAACCGCTCGTACGCCGCTTCGTACCGCCACTGGTTCAGGCACAGCAGGCCCAGGAACTCCACGGACGACGCCTCGCCCCGGAGGTGGCCCGCGGCGCGCTCGCAGGCGACGGCGGCACGCATCGCGTGCTCCGCCTCTTCCCACCGCCCCGTCTCGCCCAGGCAGTGACCCAGTTGGAAGTGGAGCGCGCCCGCCATGCGGGAACGCGGCTGGTGCTCGTCGGCGCACCGGGCCGCGATCCGGAGGGCGGGCAGCACCTCGTCCCAGTGCCCGGCCTTCAGCTGAAGCGGCCACAGCGCACGGGCCAGTCGCAGCGCCGTGTCGATGTGCTGGTACTCGTCCGCCACCGAGACCGCCCGCACCAGGTTCCCGGCCTCGGCCAGCAGGGCCGCCACCCCCTCGGCCGCGCCGCGGTACGGAGTCCCCCGCTCGGGTGCGGGCTCGGTCCGCCAGCTCTGCGGCAGGGCGGCGCGGGCGGCGTGCAGCGCCCGGTTCAGCAGCCCGTCGAGCACCCGTGACACCGCCGCGAAGCACTCCGGGATCCCGTGCTCGGGCCCGGCGGCGTCGGCGAGCTGGCGGCGCACCTCGGGCCGGAAGCGGTAGCGTCCGTCCCCCGCCGGCTCCACCAGCTGCGCGTCCGCCGCCGCGGCGAGCATCCGGGCGGCCTCCTCCTGGGCGACGTCGGCGGCGTCCGAGGCCAGCCGGGCGTCGATCGCGGGCCAGCCGCCCAGCGCGGTCAACCGGCACAGCCGCGCCGTCTCGGGCCCGAGACGGCGGCACGCGTCCCGCGTCATGGTGTGCACCGGATGGTGCCCCGCGGGCTCGTCGGACGGTTCAGGGGACGGCGGTTCATCGGTCAGCAGGCGCATCGCCGCCGCTTTCAGGGCGAAGGCGTTGCCCGCGCAGCTGTCCAGCAGGACGGGCAGCCGCGGCTTGGCCCGCGCCACCCGCTCCGGCCCGGCCACCTTCCTCAACATCTTCAGCGCGTCCCGCTCGCTCAGCGGGGGGACGGCGATGCGCTCCGCCTCCAGCGCGAAGGGCGGACCCGACGCGACCACCAGCAAGAACACCTCCGGTGTGGCCGGAACGAGAGTGCGGACCTGCGCGACCGAGGACGCGTGGTCGATCACCACCAGCGCCCTGCGGCCCGCCGTCAGCCGCCGGTAGAGCTGTTCCCGCCCCGTCTCGGTGGGCGGGATCCGCTCGGGCTCGACGCCCATGTGCCGCAGCAGCCGCAGCAGGACGGCGGCCGGTTCCGGTCCACCGTCTCCGGCGGCGTCGCGGAGGTCGACATAGAACTGCCCGTCGGGATAGCGCGCGAACTGGGCGGCGCCCCAGTGCAGGGCCACCGCGCTGGTGCCGATCCCGGGCGGACCGTGCAGCAGCGCGACCCGCGGCCGCCCGTCGGCTCCACGGGTCGCCTCCCGCTTCAGCCGCTTGAGTACGGCCTCACGATCGGTGAAGTCCCGCGTGGCGGGCGGCAGTCCGGACGCGGGGCGCAGCCCCGTCGCCGCGTCCGGCAGGCTCCGCAGCAGCAGCGCCCACTCGCCGGACCGTCGGCCATCCTCACCCAGGTGCGGATGCATCTGGCGCGCCAGCGCCTCCCACCCCTCCGGGGTGACCGGCAGCGGCGTCTCCCGGCCGAGGGTCCGTCTCACCAACGCCCCCGTCGACAGGAGCACCTGCTTGCCGACTTCTCCGGCCGCGCCGTTCCCCACCGCCGTGAGAAACGCGGTGAGCGCGCCCACCGTCACGATCTCGATCACACCGGCCCCTCCCCTGGTCCCGGTCCGGTCCCTGGCCGGACCTTATCCCCGTGGCGCCCGCCCCGGAAAACGATCCGGCCCCGGCGGCCCCGGATCAGCGTCGTATTCGCCGCACTCGGCACACCATTGCCGGAAGGACTCGGCGATCCACTCACCGGAGTGGATGAATTCCCCCTGCCCGCCATGGCGCACAAGGGACGCATGTGCCGGGTCGCGCGTCATGTCGAACCCGTGCAAGCGGAGCAGCGCCTTGCCGACCATCGGGTCCGCGACGTCGCCGCCCTCTTCCGCCTCCACCCACCGCGCGGCCCATCGATGGGCTTCCGCCCGCGACTCCCGGCCGTCGATGAGTCCGCGCCAATGCCGGACGACCTCATCACGGGTCGGCACATCGGCTGGGTCATCCACCATGTTCATACCCTCCCATTGCTGTGGCGGCCCTGGCGATCCGCCAGGGCCGCCACAGCTCCCTTGTAGGTGACGGCCGTTCGTCGAGGGGGTCGCGGGGCGTGGCGTTCTGGATGGCTGCGGCGTCGGGCATGGGCCGTGCTGCAGCTGTTATCGCTGTCCTCGCCGGTGCGGACGGTGCGGTGGCCGATGGTGCTGCCCGCCTTCGGGGTGGGCGCGTACGGCTGCGGGGTGCTCTCGATGGGCCTTGAGCTGGTGGTGGCACGGCAGTTGGCCACCGCGAGGGGGACCTCGCTGTCGGGCGTCATGGACGTGGTGTCGTGGCCGACGGCTCCGGTGGTGGAGGAGCTGATCAAGGTCACGCCGCTCCTGGGTGCGGGGTGGGCCCTGCGCGGGCGGATGCAGTGCGGGCTGGCGGATCGCGAAGGGGCTGATCGACCAGCCGTACGTTCCCGGCCCCGGTCAGATCGTCGGCAACTGGTTTCCCGCACCTGTCCGCCGAGAGCGTCACGAACGGCAGACCAGATCAAGAGCACATCCAAATCCGCAGAAGGATCTACCTATCTCCTCCCCGGGGCATCAATTGGAAAGATCTGGCGTGGCTTTGCTTCGGCATATCACTTCACTCGGATAAACTCTCCGCACGCTTTCCCGGGGGCATGGAGATCGCAGTCCATCAACTCACGTTCCCACTCAGCGACTACCGCGCGGAAGTCGCCGCCCTCGCCATCGACGGCTGACTGCGAGAAGAATTCAACCTTCCCGAAACGGGAGCGCGAGTAGAGTATTCATCCGAAACGGGCTCAGATGTCTTCCATTGGGGAGGAACGCAGGATCCGTTCGCAGATAACTTCTAGGCAGCCGCGCGGCGCTGCGCCTCAGGCGGCCGAAAACTGTCCGCCGCGTACGGCGCTCGTGAACGAAGTCCACGCCTCCACCGGGAAGACGAGGGCGGGACCTGCCGGGCGCTGTCCCGGACGGGGACGCTCCGCCGCGAACGGTAGTACTTGAAGAGTGATATGCGGAGACTCCGCCCCCTTCAGAAGGTGGGTGAGCTGTGCGGCCATGACCTCGGGGCCACCCACTGCAGTCCGGTGGAAGGCGGAACTGGATGAGATGGGGCGCAGGGTGTGGATCGGTGACGTGGCCGAGCGATGACCAGAGCGCGCAGTCGGTCCATCCCACTCCATGGCCTTGGTCAAGGCGACTAACGTCATCGCGTGCCGAGGGGGCCGGGGCCCGGCTCCGACCGGGTCCGGCCGCTTCGGACAAGCGTCCGGCGGATGTCACACTCCGATGGGTTGCCCTGTCGTACCTGTAGAAGCCATTGCCACCACAGGTACGACACGATGGGGAGCCCGCCATGGCCCGTATCCCGCTCACCCCGCCCGGAACCCTGCTCAACCGCCTCGCCGCCTGTTACTCCCGGCGCACCTACGGCAAGGTGCTCGACCCCGGTCTGGCCGTCGGCCACAATCCGCGGGTGCTGCTGACCTACGTACGGCAGGAGCGCGGTGCCGTAAAGTGGAACCGCCTTGACCCCGGCCTCAAGCACCTCGCGGTCATGGCCGCGGCGGCCACGATCAACTGCTCGTGGTGCATGGACTTCGGCCACTGGGAGGCCGACAACCTCGGGCTCCCGATGGACAAGATCTCCAAGGCGCCGCGGTGGCGCGACCACGAGGACGCCTTCACCGAGCTGGAGCTGCTCGTCCTGGACTACGCCGAGGCGATGACCGAGACCGAGCCCCGCGTGACCGACGAGCTCGCGGCCGCGCTGATCGAGCGGCTCGGTGAGGCGGCGTTCGTCGAGCTCACCGCCATGGTCGCCCTGGAGAACTACCGCTCCCGCATCAACAGCGCCTTCGGCCTGACCAGCCAGGGCTTCTCGGACGCTTGCAAGGTACCGTCGCGGGCGTGATCGACACGACCACTTTCGAAGCGCACCGGCGGATGCTGTTCGGCATCGCCTACCGCATGCTCGGCTCCGTCGCCGATGCCGAAGACGTGGTGCAGGACGCCTGGCTGCGCTGCAGTCAGGTGTCCACACCGGTGGAGAACCCGGCGGGCTATCTGACCCGTACGGTCACCAACCTCGCGCTCAACCGGCTCACCTCGGCCGCCGCCACCCGCGAGCGGTACGTCGGCCCCTGGCTGCCCGAGCCGCTGGTCACCCGGCCGGACGTCGGCGAGGAGGTGGAGCTGGCCGAGTCGGTCTCCCTCGCCATGCTCGTCGTCCTGGAGAGCCTGTCGCCGTTGGAGCGGGCGGTCTTCGTGCTCAAGGAGGTCTTCGGCTTCTCCTTCCGGGAGATCGCCGGAATGTTGGACCGCGGCGAGGCCGCCGTACGGCAGGTGGGCAGCCGGGCTAGGGCCCATGTCCAGGCCCGCCGACCGCGTTACGACGCCCCGGCGGAGGTGCGTCGGCAGGTCACCGAGGAGTTCCTGGCCGCCTGTCTTGGCGGCGACCTGAACCGCATGATGGAGCTGCTCGCCCCCGATGTGACGGCGTGGAGCGACGGCGGTGGCAAGGTGAAGGCCGCCCTCCGCCCGCAGCGGGGCGCGGACAAGGTCGCCCGTTTCCTCGCCGCCGTCATCGCCCAGCCGATGGACGACCCCCAGGTGCACGCGGTGGACGTCAACGGCCGGCCGGGCTTGCTGCTCACGGCCGCGGGCCGCCCGGACACGGTCGCCTGTGCGGAGGTCGAGGACGGGCGCATCACCGAGATCCGCATCATCCGCAACCCGGAGAAGCTGCGGCATGTACTGCCCTAAACGGCTCGAGACCCACACCAAGCGGCTCGGCAGTTCGCCCGCATGCTCAACCGACAGCCCCAACCTGACCGCCCGGCTCAGGCCCCAGCGCTCTCCCCTTGCCGTCCGCCGCCACCGTCGGCGGGGCCTTTGGCATCGAGTTGGACTTGCAAGTCCAGCACCAGGAGCAGCGCGTACCTTTCCAAGGAGGCCAGGTTTCCGAAAATCCTACGGGCGAGGCTCTCCTGGCGCACCAGGTCCGAGTCGAAGTCTCTGATCGAGAGCAGGGAATCGTACTCCTCGAACGGGATTCCGTACGACTTCTCGTACTCGTGCGAGAACTCGACCTCGACTGCCGCATGGCCAAGGTTGGCGGCGTAATCGACAAATTCGGAGTCCACCGGCTTCAGGTTCGCACCGCAGGCAAACGAGATGTCCGAGATAAGTTGTTCCCTGGGTTGACCAGGTCGCATGAAGACGTAGTGATATTCGCTCACGAATTTCCTCTAAGGCCAGTTGATATTGTAGCCGTCGCCTATGATCCTGATGGAACTCATCCGACCGGGCGGGTTGTTACGCAGGAACTTACCCATCCCCTCGCGTGCGGCACTCTCATCGAGCCCACTCCCACGCGCGTCTACGACAGCGTCCCGGGACTGTTTTTTCGCCGTGTTCAGTGTGTTCTTCACTGCGTTCGAGGCGGCACCCGGCTGAAGCGTCTTGAATTCTGTTGGCACTCCGTCCACCAGGGCATCTGGCGTCTTGATACCGTCGACAGGCGATTCTTTAAGTGCCTTCACGTCCTTGCCTTCGGACTGCAACGTCTCAGCTATTCTACGTTCCTTCGGGCTGAACGCCTTCTCGGTCTCATCGATGGCTCCTTCGCCCTGCGATCTGCCTGGCGCAGTGTCTCCCTCGGCTCCCCCGCCACCGCTCCCGTCAGCAGCGGCCGACATCAGGACGACGCCCAACGCCCCGTACGCCGCCGCGTGGATGGCGGCCTCGCGGGTGATGACGGTCGTGCCCACCCGGGCGCCCGCCAGGGCGAGGCCGAGGCCGCCGCCGGGAGAGATGAGGGCCAGGAGGGACAGCAGGAGGAGGGCGAAGCCGAGGTAGTCCAGGAAGTTGTTCAGGGCGTCGAGGAGGTGAAGGTTGCGTATCACGGGACCGCCGGGGGGCATGCCGTCGGCCAGTCGCGACAGCAGCAGCGCACCCACGACGCAACCGCCCAGCGCGGTCCAGACGCGGAAGCGGATCGTGGCGAGCGCCTCGCCATGCGGCAGCGCGAGACTCGCTCGCTGCGCTCGCAGCAGTCGCACCAGCATCCAGCCCGTCCACAGCAGACCCGCGATCCCGAAGCCGACCAGGACGCGCAGGCCGGTGCCCGAGGCGAAGCGCTGCTGGAGGTCGGCCGCGGATGGGAAGGAGCCGATCGCCAGGAGGAGCAGCGCCGGGATCGCCAGAGCGACGGACACGAGCACGTACCACTTCCGGCGCCGGTCCCGCAGTGTCCCGGCTGCCCTTGCCACGGCCCGTAAGTCGACGCTCCACCAGGCGTGTTGGCGATCGGAGGCGTCGACCTGGGCGGCGGACCAGGCGACCGTACGGTGCAGGCTCTCGGCGCCGGGGTAGGGCGGAGCCCCACCCGCCGCCCCGTAGAGCAAGGACCGCCGCAAGCGCGCGAAGCGCAGCGCGATCAGCGTGGACCAGGGCACACACCAGGCCCCGTACGCAGCCAGCGCGCCCAGACCGGTCCTGCCCGCGCGCTCCGCCTGCAGCAGGACGCCCGGCACGACCGTCTTCCCACGCCACAACTGCCGGAGATCGACGACCATGGCCACCGCCAGACACACCAGCGGCACCGCCCACAGCATTCCCTCGAACGTGTCCACCCGCTCCGCCGCGTCCCGGTCCGTCGGATGCGCGGCGGCGTAGTTGGTCAACATGTGGAGCCCGGACGTGGCGGCGAGCGGAAGCACGCCGAGCGCACGCGCCCAGCCCCGGCCACGCAGCAGGACACCGACACCGAGTGCCGCCATGGCCGTGTACACCAGGTGGGGGCTGGTGGCGGCAGCCGGTGCGCGGTCGCCGAGTTCCAAAACCCACTGCGGGGCGGGGAACCAGGTGGAGAAGACCTGCTCGGCACCCGGGATGTACGGCGCGCGGAGGCTGTCGGGAACGGCCCAGCCACCGGTCGGGTGCGGAATGGCCCGATCCGCGTCCAGCCCGTACCGTGCCACCGCTTCCAAAAGCCCGAACCCAGCCCCCAGCGCCGCGCCGAGCACCACGTAATCGGTCAGCCCCCACTGGCGGCGGATTCTCACGTTCCACGCCACGAACAACAGCGGCGCCAGCTTCATCAGCTCTTCGATGACCGGGTCGACCGCATAGCTCGCACTCTTCACGACCTCGGTCAGCGACTCCCCGGTCGCCTCGGCGACCCCTCGCGTATACGCCAGCTCCAGCAGGGCCGCCGCGACCCCGGCCCCATACACACCGGCCGCGATGGCCAGCAGCACCGTGGACATACGCACCGACCGGGTCGGCGAGGACAACGCCAGAAGCTGCACCACGCCGTACACGCTGGCGGCCACCATGAGTAACGCCACGCCCAGTCCCCCCGACTGTTCGGCTCAGGTGGCGAGGCTATTGCCCAGATCATGGTCGGGACAATGAGATTCCCTCGGCGCAAGCCGCCGTGCAGCCAGGAGGCGCTGGTGGGAAGGGCTCAGGCGTGGATGAAGGAATTTCACTCTCTGTGCGACGCGAAGGGCGGGAGCTGCGGTGGAAGATGGCAGTCGGGGGAGGGGGAGACGGTCCATGGCACTTGCGGCTGGAGTCACCACATGGCGTTGAAGCGACAGCCACGGCGACAACATGTTTGAGGCATTGCGGTCGATGCGGCCCGGCGTTGCGTCGAAAGGGGCGCAGGTCTGCTGCCACGGTGTACGGACCGATGTGAGACCTTCCGGGCTCTCGGCGTCACATGGCGCTTAGCCACCCCCACCCCGGACCTGTCCTGACCAATCGGAGATCATTTCGCGCGTCAGCCGCGGGACCGGTCCCGGACGGCGCGGGGGCTCGAATATCGTTCGAGAGGAGGCGTTCCGCCCTGCTAGCGTCCTCCGCGTGGCGAAACTCAATCAGATCATCGCAGTGGAGAAGGGCGTCAAGTCCAAGACGCAAGCCGACCTGACCGCGTCCCAGCGGCGGCTGGACAAGCCGGTGTTGCTGGCGGGGATATCCCGGACGTATCAGCCGAAGGACGAGGAGGGCGAGCAGTTGCCGCCCGAGTCGACGCGGGTGCAGGTGAAGGCGGAGGACGTCCTTCGGGAGACCGCGGCCACGCTGACCCGGCTGTTCGATGTGACCGCCACCAAGGACTGGACGAACCGCGAGGCCCGTGCGGACATCGAGGTCGAGGGGCGCACGCTGCTGCGTGATGTGCCGGTCTCGTATCTGCTGTTCCTGGAGAAGCAGTTGACGGATCTCGCCACCTTCATCCGCAGGCTGCCGACCCTGGACGCCGCCGAGTCGTGGGCGCTGGACCCGTCGACGGACTGCTGGAAGACCGAGGCCGTACGGACCGTCCGCACCAAGAAGGTGCCCAGGAACCATGTGAAGGCGGAGGCCACGGAGAAGCACCCGGCGCAGGTCGAGGTGTACTACGAGGACATCCCGGTCGGCTACTGGACGACCGTGAAGTTCTCCGGCGCCCTCCCGGCGCGGCGCGTCAATGAGGTGCTGGACCGGGTGGAGAAGCTCCAGCAGGCGGTCAAGTACGCCCGCGAGGAGGCCAACGGCGCCGAGGTCACCGATCAGCACGTGGGCGAGGTGGTCTTCGGCTACCTGTTCGGGTAGCGTCATGGACTCCCCGGCCGCCGGGTCAAGCGGCGGTGCGGGGTGCGCGAGGAGCGCAAGCTGATACTGAAGCTCATCGTGATGCACGCGGTTGCGTGAGGGGTTTGACCACCTCTCCGAGCATCTGGTCACGAGAGGGGACGGTCCGTCCCCGGAGGCAGCCGGGATTGCCCCCGGTCTTCGGGAGGGCCGTGCGCCCGTGGCACGCGTTCAATCTGAGATTCTCGCTCCAGCCTCAGCATTCGCCGCCGATCGCCTCACCGACCGGGCACGGGCTCGGTCGTCGGATGCCGGTTCGAATCCGGCCCGCCCCGCTTCGTGGAGCGGTAGTTCAACGGAAGAACACGACGACATCAGACTGACCCGTTCCCATCCGGGCGAGCGTGCGCAGTTGGGCGGCATCACAGGGCCCGGGGGATGGCCAAACCCTCGGGTCCGCTCCTCCTCCCGGACGTACTTCCGGCCCGTGTCTCTCGGCGTGGCACTGCCCGGTCCTCCCGGCGTGGCACCGAACGGCTGCGGATCCGGATGCCGTCCCAGTAGGGTCCCGTGTGCGAGAAGGGGAATAACACCCGTGCATACACCCGTTCTTGACCCGAGGTAGGCGCCATGCTGCACGGCATCGACGTGAGTTCGTACCAGTCCACGTTCGACACGGACGGACTGGCTTTTGTCTTCATCAAAGCCACCGAAGGCCGGTCGTACATCAACCCGAAGCAGACCTCGCAGGCGTCCCGGGCGCGCAAGGCGGGATGCGTCGTCGGCTTCTACCACTTCCTGTGGCCGGGCAACATCGCGGCACAGGCGAGCTACTTCGTCGAGAAGTGCGCGTCTCAGAAACACGATCTGCTCGCCGTGGACTGGGAGACCACCGGTTCCGGGACCCGCGCCAGCAACGCGGAGAAGGACCGGTTCATCCGCGAGGTCAAGAAGCTGCGGCCGACCCACCGGGTGATGCTCTACTGCAACCGGAACTTCTGGCTCAACTACGACACGACGTCGTACGCCGGAGACGGTCTGTGGATAGCGGACTACGTGACGGCGGGCAAGCCGCGCATCAAGGCGAAGTGGCGGATCCACCAGTACACCGACAGCCCGCTGGACAAGGACGTGGCGAACTTCTCCAGTAAGTCCGCGCTCCAGGCGTGGGCCGACCCCAGCCGGGCGGCGGCCACCGCCGATGAGGAGGCGGCGGACGTCGTGGAAGCGGCGGAGGACGGAGAGGGCCGGGACTGACCCGGTCCCGGCCCGCACCCGGTCCCGGGGCGGGCCCCGGGCCCCTCGGGGCGCTGTCAGTGGGGGCGCCTACGCTGCCCGGTATGAGTTACGCAGACCTGCGCGAACTCCGCAGCGCGCTCACCACCGCGTCGGACATCGCCTTCTCGCTGGACGCCGCACCCTCCGGGCCGGAGACCGAGCTGCTCACCGACGCCCTGCGCCGGGCGCTCGCCGCGGCGGGTTCGCTGACCGCCGAGCACGGTTCCACCGGCTGCCCGGAGCATCCGCGCGGGGCCGTCGATCCGCTGTACGGGGATCCGGATGACCCGCTGCCGCCCGGCTACGGCCGTTGTCTGCTGTGCAACGACCGCAGACGGCGGGCCGGCGCACAGCGGCGCGGCTGGCGCTGACACACGCCCGCCAGCCGCGCCGTCGTCCGACGGGTCCGTACGGCCCCGTTCAGGCGGTCTTCTCGCCGCCCTTGTGCTGGGCCGCCCAGAACTCGTCGAAGGTGAGCAGCCCATCACCGTTGGAGTCGTGGGCGTTGATGACGGCCTGGGCGACGGGCTCCGTGACATACGGGTCCCCCAGCTGCGCCATCACGCTCTTGTACTCGGCCGCGGTGATCTGGCCGTCACCGTTGAGGTCATACCGCTCGAACGCCTTGCGCGCCGCCTCGATGTCCGCCACCTGTTCCGCCCCTTCCGTGCGTTTCTTGACCCGCACAGATTAGCGGTCGGGGGTGGCCGGTTCGTCTCGGCCGTGTCATGGCGCGCTCGGCGTCCGGTGCGCGGGGCGCGGAGCCCGGCCTCAGACTCCGCGGTGTGCCCGGGTCACCCGGGCCCCGCCGTTGACCAGCTCCATATAGCGGTCCCAGTCCCACAGCGGGCCGGGGTCGGTGTGGTCGGTGCCGGGGACCTCCACATGGCCGATGATGTGGTCGCGGTTCTTGGGGATGCCGTAGCGGTCGCAGACGGCCGCGGTCAGGGCGGCGGACGAGGCGTACATCTCGTCCGTGAACCACTCGGGTTCGTCCACCCAGCCCTCGTGCTCGATGCCGATGCTGCGGTTGTTGTAGTCCTTGTTGCCCGCGTGCCAGGCCACGTCCTTCTCCCGGACGAACTGCCCGATGTAACCGTCGGCCGAGGCGACCATGTAGTGGGCGGAGACCTGCTTGGCGGGGTCCTGGAAGATCTTCATCGCGTCCGGGAAGGTCTCCTGCGTCACATGGATGACGATGAAGTCGATCGGATACGCGGTCGGGCGGTCGGAGACGCGGTAGTTGGAGGTGGAGGCCGGGATCCAGTGGGTGGGGGGATAGGCGGCCGCGCGGCGGCGTCTGCCGTCGGCGTGGGCGGTGGTGGCCGTCGCGGCGGTGGCCGCGAGTCCAGTGGCGGCTAGTCCGGTGGCAGCGGTGGCGAGGTAGGCGCTCGAGCGGAGCAGAGCGCGCCGGGTGGGGGTGCGGCCGTGCGCTTCCATGGGGGTCTCCCGAATGTCGTAGCGGGGACAAAGGGGGTGACGCGTGGGGGTGTGACGCGCGTAGCGCGGTTCCATGGTGAGTCCTCGGCAGGGCCATGCCAAGAACCGCCGGGCAAAGAAAGATTTCGTGTCACGGTCTGGACCACTGGAGTTTCCAAAGAATCAGGTCGACAACAAAGGAAAATTGCCGCCCTACCCGCCATTACCAAGGCAAGTGTTACAGCTCACCTTGGATTGGCTTGGAACTGGTCTGCCGTCTCTGCGATAGTCGGGGCCGCGACCCCCATTGACCCGAGCGAGGTCGCTTCCCCCGAATGCCACGGCGAACACCCCTTTCGCGCCATGGCCGGGGACGGAAGGGGCTCCCACGCCGTCGGCGCACGACGACGCGGGAGCCCCTTTCGGCCTCCTTCACACCCCTTCGCACCCGCCCGTTCGCGCCCACCCCTTCGCGCTCCGCACGAGGCCCGTACAGGGTCCGTACGAGGTCCATACCGGTGGCGTACGGACCGTCAGTTTTCGGGCACCCGCATCTCGAACCAGGTCGTCTTGCCGCAGGGCAGCAGATCGACCCCCCAGCGCTGGGAGAGCTGGTCGACCAGCATCAGCCCGCGCCCGCTGGTGTCGAGCTCCGCCACCGGCATCAGACACGGCAGCCCTCGCGACGGGTCGCGGACCTCGGTCCGGATCCAGCCGCGCCGCCGCAGCATCCGCAGCCCGAAGGTACGGGCGCCGGTATGCCGTACGGCGTTGCCGACGAGCTCGGAGACCAGCAGCACCGTGTGCTCGGTGAGCTGAGGGCCCAGCCCCCAGTCCCGCGCCACCACGAATTCGGCCATCCTGCGGGCGGTCGCCGCGGACTCGGGGCGGGAGGGCAACCGCGCCTCCCCGCACGCGGGGTTCCCGAAGAGGTCAAGCGCTCTGAGGGCCAGGCCGTCCTCGACCGACGGCACCCCGCGCACCGCAGCCGTACCAGTGCGCTGCTGCGGCTGCTCCATTCCCTCCAAGCCCGCCATGCCCCCCATCATGGCCGCCCAAAGGGCCATCCGGGGCGGAACCATGGGATTCCGAACACCGGAGCCCCAGGCTCCATATATCCGATACGACATATGCCAAGGGCAGTTGGGGAACCGCAACACCCCATCTGACCAGCGATGTCAGCGTGCGTACGCGTGATCACCCAGCGTACCGGAACGGGTCAGCAGAGGGCCGACCGTTGGCGAAGAAAATTCGCTCGCACGGGGCATACCCGGCCCCGTGACCCCGGCCGGGGCGCGGGCGGCTCCGCTCACCCCGGCCGGGGTGAGGGAAGAGCGGTCCCCGCCGGGGCGATCGGAACCGGCCGGGTGTCAGCGGAACGTGGCCTTGCCCGGACCGTCCTCGACAAAGCTGCGCATCCCGATCTCCCGGTCCTCGGTGGCGAACAGCCCGGCGAACCAGCTCCGTTCGATGGCGAGACCGCTGTCGAGGTCCGTCTCCAGCCCCCGGTCCACCGACTCCTTGGCCGCGCGCAGCGCGATCGCCGGGCCCCTGGCCAGCTTCGCCGCCCAGGCACGGGCCTGCTCATGGACCTCCTCGGCCGGTACCACCCGGTCCACCAGGCCCATGGCGAGCGCCTCGTCGGCCCTGACCTGACGGCCCGTGAAGATGAGGTCCTTGGCCTTGGCCGGGCCCACCAGCCGGGCCAGCCGCTGGGTGCCGCCCGCGCCCGGGATCAGACCGAGCAGGATCTCGGGCTGGCCGAGCTTGGCGTTCTCCGCGGCGATCCGGAAGTCGGCGCACAGCGCCAGCTCGCAGCCGCCGCCGAGGGCGTAGCCGGTGACGGCGGCGACCACGGGCTTGGGGATCCGGGCCACGGCGGTGAAGGACTCCTGCAGATCACCGGAGCGGGCCACCATCGCGGCGTGGTCCATCTCCCGCATCTCCTTGATGTCCGCACCGGCCGCGAACACCTTCTCACCGCCCCAGATGACCACCGCGCGCACATCGTCGCGGTGGGTCACCTCGGCCGCGAGCTCCCGCAGCCGGTCCTGGGTGGCGATGTCGAGCGCGTTCATCGGGGGGCGGTCAAGGCGGAAGGTGGCAACGCCGTCGGCAACCTCGAGGTTCACAGTCATGAGCGCAGGTTAGCGCCCGCTAACACCCGAGCGGAGGGCCGGGCCGAGCGCACCGGGGCGCCCGGGCACCGGCCGGGGTCATGCCTTCCACTTCTCCCAGGACATGTTCCAGCCATTGAGCCCGTTGTCCGGCTGGACGGTCTCGTCATGGGAGTTCTTCACGATGACCACATCGCCGATGATCGACTTCCGGAAGAACCAGGACGCCGGGGTGGAGGAGTCCCGTCCGCCGCGCTGGTCGAACAGGCCCACACAGCCGTGGCTGACATTGGACGAACCGAACGTGGGCCGCCCCGCCCAGTAGTTGCCGTGGATGAAGGTGCCGGAGGTCGACAGCCGCATCGCGTGCGGCACGTCCTTGATGTCGTACTCCCCGTCGAAGCCGACCGTGGCGCCGTCCATCCGGGTCACCGGATGCTTCTCGCTGATCACCATCTTGCCGTTGTAGGTCTCATGGCCGGGCGCGCCGGAGGTGATGGGGATGGTCTTGATGGTCTTGCCGTCCCGCTTGACCGTCATCTTCTTGGACTTGGCGTCGACGGTGGAGACCTGGCTGCGGCCGATGGTGAACGTCACGGACTTCCGCTGCTCGCCGTACACCCCCGGCCTGCCCTCGATCCCGTCGAGGTCCATGCGGAGCGTCACCTTGGTGCCGGGCTTCCAGTACTCCTCGGGCCGGAAGTCCAGCCGGTCGTTGCCGAACCAGTGGCCCTCGATCGGCACCGAAGGCGAGGCGCTGACCTCTATCCCCTTCTCCACGTCCGACGGGTGGGTGATGCCGCGGGTGAAGTGGAGCGAGACCGGCATGCCGACGCCGACCGTGGAGCCGTCCTCCGGGGTGTAGATGCCCACGAAGGTGTTCTTGGGACGGAGGGTGGTGAAGGTGGCGTGCTCGGTGGTGGTCAGACCGTGGGCGTCCTTGGCGACCGCGTCCACGGTGTAGGTGGTGTCCGAGCGGAGATGGGCGTCGGGCCGCCAGCTCTTCCCGCCCTGGGCGATCTTCCCCTCGACCGCGGTGCCCTTCGCGTCCTTGACCTTGACCGAGGACAGGGTGCCCTTCGCCGAGCTGACCTTCAGCGCACCGCTGGTGTCCACGCCCTTGGCGCCGTCCTTGGGTGCGATGGTCACCACGGCGCGCGAGGTCTTGGGCCGGTCGCCCTTGTCGTCCCCGCCCTTCTTGCCGTCGTCGTCGGAACCACCGCCGCCGCACGCGGCCAGCGCCATCAGCAACGCCCCGAGCAGCAGCGCGAGAAGCCCCTTGCGGCCGCCCCGCACCGCCTCCGGTATCCGCCGCACCGTCACAACAGCTCTCCCTCCCCCAGGGCCGCGCCCCCGCGGCGAACCCGATCACGCGCAGGCGTGCCTGGCGATAGGTAATCACACGCCGCCGACAGTGGACTTCCCCCTCGATGGTCACGTTTCAGTCCCAGGCCGGAGGGGCCCCACGAGGATCGGCCGGTGGCGGCGGTGGAAAACGTGCGAGTCGGCGGGATTGCGGGCAGAACAGGGAGGAGGGCGCAGCCGGGGCCGTGCGGGACGGGACACCGTGGGTCCACCGGGCCCGCCATGAGGTGCTGCCCGCCTCCCCCACGGGGCGGAGGCGGTTGGCCGCGAGCCGCGGAGGCCGATGTGTCCAGCGCAGCCGAGCAGGAGACGCGTACAGCCCAGCACCAGACCCGCGCCGTCCACCGCACCACCTCGTTCGCGCCGCTCCGCGGCAGGACCGCCGCCCCCGCGGCGGGCCCCGCCGTCCTGCCGGGCAGTCCGGAGCCGCTCGGCGCCCGCCCCTGCCGGGGGCCGGACGGGGCGTGGGGGACCAACTTCGCGCTGTGGGCGGGCGGTGCCGAGGCCGTCGACCTCTGTCTGTTCGACGACGACGGCCATGAGCTGCGCTGTCCGCTCACCGAGCTCACCCATGAGGTCTGGCACGGCTTCGTCCCCGGTGTGCTGCCCGGCCGCCGTTACGGCTACCGCGTCCACGGCCGCTGGGACCCCTGGACCGGCGCCCGCTGGAATCCGGCGAAGCTGCTGCTGGATCCGTACGCCCGCGCCGTGGACGGGGACTTCGCACTGCCCGCGGAGGTCTACGGACATGTGCGGGACTGGCCGCAGCAGCATGTGGCGGACACCGTACGGGACGATCGCGACTCCGCCCCGTACGTCCCCAAGGGCGTGGTCATCGGCGATGACGCGGCGGACGGCGCGCCCGACGAGTGGACCGCGGACCGGCGGCCCAAGACGCCCTGGGCCGAGTCGGTGATCTACGAGCTCCATGTGCGCGGCTTCACCATGCGCCACCCCGAGGTGCCCCCGGAGCTGCGCGGCACCTACGCGGGGCTGGCGCATCCGGCGGCGATCGGCCATCTGACCCGGCTCGGGGTCACCGCGGTGGAGCTGCTGCCGGTGCATCAGTTCGCCCACGAGGACCATCTGCTGCGCCGGAGCCTGCGAAACTACTGGGGCTACAACTCCATCGGCTACTTCGCGCCGCACGCCGGTTACGCGGCCGGCGGCACCCGGGGCCAGCAGGTCGGGGAGTTCCGGCGGATGGTGCGGGCCCTGCACGCCGCCGGGATCGAGGTGATCCTCGACGTGGTCTACAACCACACCGCCGAGGCCAACGAGCTGGGCCCCACCCTCTCGCTGCGCGGTGTGGACAACCGCGGCTACTACCGGCTCCAGCAGGACCCGCGCCGCTACGCGGACTTCACCGGCTGCGGCAACACCCTCAACGTCCTCCAGCCCCAGGTGCTCCGCCTGATCACCGACTCGCTGCGCTACTGGGTCACCGAGATGGGCGTGGACGGCTTCCGCTTCGACCTGGCCAGCGCGCTCGCCCGCGCCGCGCACGGCGTGGACATGCTCTCGCCCTTCCTGGCCGTGATCGCGCAGGACCCGGTGCTGCGCCGGGTCAAGCTGATCGCGGAGCCGTGGGACGTGGGCTCCGGCGGCTATCAGGTGGGCGCCTTCCCTCCGCTGTGGGCGGAGTGGAACGACCGCTACCGCGACGCGGTGCGGGACTTCTGGCGCGGGGCGCTGCCCGACGCCCGCGATCTCGGCTACCGGCTCTCCGGCTCCAGCGATCTCTACGAGCGCGGTGGCCGCCGCCCGTACGCCTCGGTCAACTTCATCACCGCGCACGACGGTTTCACCCTGCGCGACCTGGTCTCGTACGAGCGCAAGCACAACGAGGCCAACGGGGAGGGCAATCGCGACGGAACCCCCGACAACCGCGCCTGGAACTGCGGCGCCGAGGGCGAGACCGACGACCCCGGTGTCCGCGCGCTGCGCCGCCGCCAGCTGCGCAGTCTGCTGGCCACCCTGCTGCTGTCCACCGGGGTGCCGATGCTGGTCGCGGGCGATGAGCTGGGCCGCACCCAGGGCGGCAACAACAACGCGTACTGCCAGGACAACGAGACCGGCTGGCTGGACTGGTCGCTGCTGGAGGATCCCGGCTGGCGCGCCCTTACGGAGCTCACCGCCCGGCTGATACGGCTGCGCCGGGCCCATCCGGTGCTGCGCCGCCCGGCCTTCTTCTCCGGTCTGGCCCGGCCCCCGGAGGGGCTGCGCGACCTGGCGTGGTTCACCCCGCGGGGCACCGAGATGACCGAATCCGACTGGTACGCGCCGACGACCGCCCTCGGGGCCTATCTGTCGGGCCACCAGCTGCCCCAGCGCGATCCGCACGGCGCCCCGGTCACCGACGACAGCTTCCTCGCGCTGCTGCACTCGGGCCCGCGGCCGGTCTCCTTCACCCTGCCCGGGCGGCCCTGGGCCCGGGGGTACGAGCTGCTGCTGGACACCGCCCGCGAGGAGCAGGACGCTCCCCCGGGCACGCTCCTCGCGGCGGGCGCGCCCATCGAGCTTCCGGAACGCTCGGTCCTGCTGCTGCGCGCCCTCACTTCCGTGGACCTACGCCAAAAAACCGAGTGAGCGGTGTCAGTGGCGGACCGTAGTCTCGCCACTGATGGCTGTGACGACTGAACCCCGCGCCCAGGAGGGCGGTGCCGCCCCGCGGCACCGCTCCGCCACGCGTTCGCTCCTGCGGCTGTGGCCCTATGTGCGCCCGGTGCGGGCGCGGCTGTTCGGCGCGGCCGGGGTGGCGGTCGTCGCCTCCTGTCTGGGGCTGGTCATCCCGCTGGTCCTCAAGTGGATGGTGGACGGGCCGGTGGCCCACCGGAACCCGGGCGGGGTCTGGCTGGGCGGTGCGCTGCTGCTCGCCCTCGGCACGGCCGAGGCCCTGCTGTTCGGGCTGCGGCGCTGGCTGGTGGGGCGGCCGCTGGCGTCCGTCGAGGCCTCGATGCGCGCCGATCTCTACCGCCATCTGCAGCGGCTGCCGGTCTCCTTCCACGACCGCTGGGCCTCCGGGCAGCTGCTGTCGCGGGCCACGACCGATCTGATGCTGCTGCGGATGTTCCTGGCCTTCCCGCTCACCTTCCTGGTGGTCAACGGGGTCACCGTCCTGGCCGGGTTCGCCATCCTGCTGTCCCAGGAGTGGACGCTGGGCCTGGTCCTGGTGGTCCCGGCGGTGCCGCTAGTGATCCTCTGCTCGCTGTTCGAGAGGCAGTACGCGACGGTGGCGCGCACCGTGCAGGACCAGACCGGCGATCTGACCACGGTCGTGGAGGAGGGCGTGCTGGGCGTCCGGATCGTCAAGGGCTTCGGCCGCCACCGCAGCCAGGCCCGCGCCTTCCGCGCGCTGTCCGAGCAGGTCCGCTCCACCGAGCTGCACAAGGCGCGGCTGCTGGCCACGCTCTGGGCGCTGATCATGACCCTGCCGGAGCTGGCGATCGGCGCGGCGCTGGTGCTGGGCACGGTGCGGGTGGCCGACGGGGACCTGTCGGCGGGCACGCTGGTCGCCTTCATCTCCACCGCCCTGACGCTGCGCTGGCCGGTGGAGTCCCTGGGCTTCCTGCTCGCCATGAGCCAGGACGCGGCCACGGCCACCGACCGCTATTTCGACGTCATGGACGCGGAACCGGCCACGGCCGCCGACCGGCTTCGGGCCGAGCCTTCGCGGAACCCGGGCCAGGAGCACGAGGGCCAGGGCGGGATGCGGTTCGAGGGCGTGGAGTTCGCCTACGCGGACGCGCCACCCGAGGAGCCGCCCGTGCTGAACGGGATCGATCTCCACATCCGGCCCGGCGAGACCATGGCGCTGGTCGGGGCGACCGGTTCCGGGAAGACCACCCTTACCGCTCTCGTCCCCCGGCTCCACGAGGTCACGCGCGGCCGGATCACCCTCGACGGCCGGGACATCACCGCCCTCACCCGGGAGGAGCTGCGCGCCCTGGTGGCCGTCGCGTTCGAGGAGCCCACGCTGTTCTCCGCCACCGCGGGGGAGAACGTCCTCATGGGCGCCGCCGACGCGGGGACGGAGGAGCTGTTGCGGGCCCTGAAGGTGGCGCAGGCCGACTTCGTGCACGCCCTGCCCGAGGGCACCGACACCGAGGTCGGTGAGCAGGGGCTGAGCCTGTCCGGCGGTCAGCGGCAGCGGCTCGCGCTGGCGCGGGCCGTCGTGGGCGGCCCCCGGTTCCTGGTGCTCGACGATCCCCTCTCCGCCCTCGACGTACACACCGAAGCGCTGGTGGAGGCGGCGCTGCGGCGGGTGCTCGCGTCCACGACCGCGCTGGTCGTCGCCCACCGGCCGTCCACCGTGCTGCTCGCCGACCGGGTCGCGCTGCTGTCGGGGGGCAGGATCGCCGCCGTCGGCACCCATCAGCGGCTGCTGCGGGAGAGCGCGGAGTACCGCTCGCTGATGTCCGGGCAGGAAGCCGAGGAGGGGGAGAGCAGCCCATGACCACGGTCGAGGAGGAGCGGGAGAGCGCCGACGGCTGGGACGACTGGCACGACGGGGACGGAGACGGGGGCCGGGCGGCGGCGTCCGACGACCCGTTCGACCGCGATGTCCTGCCGGTGCCCAAGGGCGCGTCGCTCGCACTGCTGCGCTCGCTGCTCTCTCCGCGCCGGCGGCGGGTGTGGCTGGCGGCCGTTCTGCTGCTGCTCCAGCAGGCCGCCGTCCAGGCCGGTCCGCTGCTCGTGGCGTACGCCATCGACCGGGCCGTGCCCGCCCTCCGGGACGGCCGCCACGGCCCGCTGATCGCCGTCGGCGCGGGCTATCTGGGCTGCGCGCTGGCCTCCGGGGCGCTGCAGTACGCGTTCATCCGCGCCTCCGCCCGGATCAGCCAGGACGTGCTGCTGGATCTGCGCGGCCGGATCTTCCGTCATGCCCAGGCGCTGAGCGTGGACTTCCATGAGCGGTACACCTCCGGGCGGCTGATCTCCCGCGCCACGACGGACGTCGAGTCGCTGCGCGAGCTGCTCACCGACGGGCTGGAGGAACTGCTCGGGGTCGCGCTGTCGGTGGTGTACATCTCCCTCACGCTGCTGTATCTGGACTGGGGGCTCGGCGGGGCGGCCGTGCTCTCCTTCTGGCCGCTGTATCTGCTGATCCGCTCCTTCCAGCGCCGCTCCATGCGGGTGTACCGCAAACGGTCGACGGCGATCGCGGCGGTGATCGTGTCATTCACCGAGACCATGAACGGCATCCGCCCGGTGCAGGCGTTCCGCCGCGAGCGCGCCAACGACGCGCGGTTCGGCGAGCAGAACCACCGCCATGAGCGCGCCAACGGGGACGCGATCCTGGAGATGGCCCGCTATGTGGTCGGCTCCCGGCTGGTCGCCAACGCGGCGGTGGCCGCCCTGGTGCTCTGGGGCGCCTACCGGGTGGCCTCCGGTTCGCTCGCGCTCGGGGTGCTCGCCGCGGGCGCGCTGTATCTGCGCAGGCTGTACGACCCGATCGACCGGCTGGGGATGTTCCTCAACTCCTACCAGTCGGCCGCCGCCTCGCTGGAGAAGATCGCGGGCCTGCTGGCCCAGCGCCCCTCCGTGCCCGAGCCCGTGGCGCCCGCACCGCTGCCGCCGCGCCCGGCGAACGCCCCCGGCCGGGAGGTGGTCTTCGACGGGGTGCGGTTCGCCTATCGCACCGGCGGCGAGGTGCTGCCCCGCTTCGACCTCACGCTGCCCGCCGGGCAGACGGTCGCGGTGGTCGGGGCCACCGGCGCGGGCAAGTCCACCCTCGCCAAGCTGCTGGCCCGGTTCTACGACCCCAGCGACGGCCGGGTGCTGCTCGACGGGGTGGATCTGCGCGATCTGGCCCTGCCCGAACTGCGGCGCGGGGTGGTCATGGTGACGCAGGAGGCGTTCCTGTTCTCGGGCACGATCGCCGACAACATCACCATCGGCCGCCCGGACGCCACCCGCGCCGAGATCGAGCAGGCGGCCAAGGCGATCGGCGCGCATGACTTCATCGCCGCGCTGCCCGACGGCTACGACACGGATGTGCGCAAGCGCGGCGGCCGGATCTCCGCCGGTCAGCGCCAACTGGTCGCGTTCGCCCGCGCGTTGCTCGCCGATCCGTCGGTCCTCATCCTCGACGAGGCCACCTCCTCCCTGGACATCCCGGGCGAGCGGGCGGTGCAGCGCGCGATGGACACGGTGCTGCGCGGCCGTACGGCGGTCGTCATCGCCCACCGGCTGTCGACCGTCGAGACGGCCGACCGGGTGCTGGTCATGGCCGACGGCCGGATCGTGGAGGACGGTCCGCCGGACCGGCTGATCGCGGGCGAGGGCCGGTTCGCGGCGCTGCACCAGGCGTGGCGGGACAGCCTGGTGTGAGGCGGGCGCCGGGCTTGGTGGGAGGCGGGTGCCGGGCTTGGTGGGAGGCGGGCGCCGGGTGCGGCCCGGCAATCCGGTGCCGGTCGCCCGGCGCCGAGCGCGCGTTGCGCCGAGCGCCCCGCGGGGGGAGAACCGGCGGGCGCCGTGCGGGGGAGAACCGGCGGGCGCCCTGCGCCCGTTACGCCGAGGCCGAGGCCGCCACCACCTCGGCCGCCATCCGGACGGCAATGGCGCGAGCCAGCAATACGGGGCGGTCCGCGGCCCGCAGGGCGGCGGTGCGCATCCGCTCGGTGTAGCCGATGCAGTCCAGGACGAGCCAGGAGCTGCCGCGCTCGGCGAGGCCGCGCGCGGCGGCGGCCACGTCGTCCAGGACGCGCCCGGCGGGTCCGTACGGATCGGCGACCGCGGCCTCGACCCGGCCGGGCAGCAGCTCCGCCCAGCGCCGGGAGACGTCCTCCGCCTGGTCCGGGTGCGGGCAGACGATGCCCACGGGGTCGGTGCCCACGGCCGCCGCCACGGCCTGCTGCACCAGCGGTTCGGCGAACAGCAGCGGCCGCCCGGCCCGTACCGCCGGGAAGCGGCCGGTGCACAGCAGCAGTGTCGCGGCGGCGCCGTCCCGCTCCGCGCGGGCGACCGCGTCCGCGATGCGCGGGACGAGCGCACCGTGCCCGAGCAGCACCGAACGGCCGTCGCGCAGCCGGGAGACCAGCGGGGCCTCGCCGTCCTCGGGGGCGAGGAGCCGACGGGTCGCGGCCTCGGCCGCGCCGTCGAACCGGTCGGCGTCGAGCGCGCCGTGCTCGACCAGACGCACCCCGGGCAGCAGCGGTTCGGCGTCCGGCCGGAGGTCAGCCCGCGGGGCCTGGCCGATGGTGACGAGGCCGAGGGCCGGGCCACCCGCCGGGCGGTCGCGGTCCACGACATCCGTGGCGTCCACAGCCGCCGTCGTGCCCACGGCCTCCATCGTGTCCACAGCGTGCGTGTCCTTCCTCGCAGGGCTGCTGGCAGGGCCCGTCACGGGCTGCTCGCGCCCGTTCACAGCGCCTTCGTGAGCTGACCGACGTCGTTGAGGGAGCTTCCGGCGACGAGTCCCGCGCCGACCAGCGACAGATCGTTCTCGGCCTGCTCGTCGGACTCCTCGCGCGCCCTCGGGTCGGCGATCCCGCGCCGCCGCCACACGGTGTAGAGCTGACGGACCGCCAGGGCGCCGAGCACCATCCACCCGGCCTGGGGCGTGGCCACCAGGAGCCCCGTGGCCAGCAGGACGCCCATCTGCCGTGAGGGTCCGCCGATGAGCTGGACCAGCGCGCCGGGGATCGCCCACAGCAGCATGGTCGTCATCGTCCCGGGCTCGAGGCCGGTCTTGATGGTCGTGACGTACACCTCGGCGACCGGCGGCACCTTCCCGTCGGAGAAGAAGGCCTTCCAGGCGACGGCGACGACCACCAGCGCGACACCGAAGCCGACGAGCTGGGCGAGGTACTGCTGGCGCCGCCCCTCCAGCTCGAAGGGCCGCCAGGGCGCGGCGTCCCGGCGCAGCAGCCAGCCCGCCTTGAAGTCGTAGCCGAGGTCGGCGAAGGCGGGGCCGGTGGAGGCCGTGTAGCCGACCAGCAGGGCGAGCGGGACGGTCGGGATGTGCAGCACCAGGCCGATGATCAGGAAGATCAGGGTCACGGCGAACGCAGGGAACCAGCCGGAGTGCATCGCCGCCAGCCCCACGATCAGCTGGTGGACGATCGCGGCGACACCGGCCAGCAGCACCCAGCCGACCAGGGCGGGCAGGGAGAGCCCGCCGACCACGCCGCCCGCGACCGCGACCACGACCGCGCCGCAGAGGAAGAGGCCCATGCCCTCCAGCAGTCCCCGCCGCAGCTGGGGGGCATGGACCGTACGACCGCCATCGGCGTCCGGGCCGCCATCGGCGCCCGGGACAACGTCAGCCCTCTCCCCCGGTTCAGCCCCAGCGCCCTTCCGCGTCCGCATCAGCAGCAGCGCCTGGGTCAGGGCGACCAGCCCGGCGCCGATCATCAGCCCGTGCGGTACATGGTTCCCGCCCAGGTCGTAGCCGAAGTCGGGGGCGTACTGCCCCACGGTCAGCCCGACGCCGAACATGGCGAGCGCCCAGATGTTGCCCAGGAAGCCCACACCAGCGGCCCCGGTCGGCAGCTTGAACAGCGCGCCGACGAAGCCCACCACGGCCCCCACTCCCAGGATCGCGGCCTTGCGCCCGCCGGTGTCCCCTGCCTTGATCGTCTCGGCCGCCGCGATACCGGCGGGCCAGGATCCGGTGGCGGGCAGCAGCGTGGAGTCGAACACCCGGTACAGCACCCAGCTGTCGACCGCGAGCCCGATGACGGCCCCGCCGAGCATGGGCCACACCAGGTCGTTACGGCCCAGCGCGAAGGGCACCGCGATCGGGGTGAGCAGGGAGTTGGCCGCGGCGAAGGTGGAGCCGGAGATCGCCGACTGCACCAGGTTCTGGCGGTGCTTCGAGCGCATCCGGGTCAGCACGCCCACCGGGACGCGGCCGATGAGCATCGCCACCAGGGCGCCGATCACGGCCGTATTGGGCGACACCCCGAGCGTGGTGATCAGCACGATGCCGATCAGGGCGCCGAGGACCGACAGCACGATGGTCAGGACGAGGGTGACCGGTTCGAAGGCTCTGGGGTGCGACCGCGGTGGGGCGTCCGCTGCCGCGGCGGCGGCCTGGGGGTTCGGGTTCATGGGGACTCCTGCGGGGTCCGGGGCGGGGACGGGTCGGTCACCCCGGACGGGTCGGTCACCCCGCCGGGGTGAGGGCCTGGAGGTGGGTCATGGGTCCGTACAGCTCGACCAGGCGCGCGAACTCCTCGGCGTCCAGGAAGCGGGCGACGCCGCGGCCGAACTCCTTGGCGGTCTCGACGGCGAACCGGGCCGCGACGGCGATGTCCGTCTCGTGGCTGGCGCCGGTGGCGCATCCGGCCACCGCCGTGCCCGCCGTGATCGCGAGGCCGACGACGGGGGCGGTGGTGGCCACGGCGGGCTGGAGGATGGAGTTGAGGTGGTGCACCCCGTTGCCGTACGGGGTGATGTCCTGGGTGGTGATCGGCAGGATGCGCGCCGACTCGCCGGTCACGCTCTCCAGGACGGACACCAGGTCCTCGCTGACCCGCAGGATCCAGCCCTGGCAGACCGTGGGCGACAGGGCGACGCCGCGGTGGTTCAGCAGCCGGTTGCCCTTGGTGGTGTCGATGGAGACGACCGCGTCCATGGCGGGCGAGATCTCCTCGCGGTTGCACACCAGGGTGTCCACCGGGGAGTCCATGAAGGGCACCGGGTCGTGCGGCTGGGTGGGGGCCCAGCCGGAGACATGGGTGGAGAGCGTGACATCGCCGTCCAGGACGTCGCCGCGGGCGTGCATGTCCAGCAGCTTGGCCGCGGCGGACAGCGCGGCGACCGCCCCGTCGGCGTCCGAGACCAGCCCGATCCGCTCCGGACGGGCGCCGACTCCGCCGAGCCTGCCGAGGACGCCCAGGGTCGGGGCGGTGCCGCCGCTGAGCTTGCCGCGGCGGCCGGGGACGGTGACGGACACGAAGTCCGTGCTGCCCTTGTCGCCCTCGACGGTACGTACCTCGACCTGGGGCGCCGTCTGAGGGTCGGCTCCGGCCGCGGCCTGGACCGCGCGCAGATGGTCGGCGAGGAGGGCGCCGCCGGTCTGCGGACGGTCGAGGAGTTCGATGATGTCTAGGACGTGTTTGAGCACGGCTGCCTCTCACGGCGGGGTGAAGCGGTCGGTCGGGGTGGGGCGGTCGGTCGGGGTGACGCGGTCGGTGACGCCGATGGCCCGACCGGCTGCGAGCGGGAAGCGGTGCGCGGGGCGGGCACGGCCGCCGGGCACCGGACACCAGTCACCGGTCTGACCAGGGATCCTCCCGGCACCGGCCCCGCCAGGGTCCGCCCGGTGTCGCGCAGTGCGCAATGATTTCTCTATATCCGAGAATGTTTATCCTTTCGTCATGGCCGACCAGACGCCCGTAACCGGCGCCCCGCCCCTCCAGACCGCGGACCGCGTGCTGAATGTGCTGCTGTCCTTCGACCGGGAGCGCCCGGAGTGGGGCGTCACCGAGATCGCCGAGGAGTTCGGGCTGGACAAATCGGTGGCCCAGCGGCTGCTGGCCGCGCTCGCCTACCGGGGCTTCCTGGTCTCCGACAAGCGCTCACGCCGCTACCGGCTGGGCCCGGCGGTGTGGCATCTGTCCTGGGTGTGGGAGCGGGGCGGCGGCATGGCGAGCCTGGCCCGGCCCACCCTGGAGGCGCTGGCCGAGGCGGTCGGGGTGAACGTGCTGTTCGCGGTCCCGGACGGGGTGCATATGCGCTGCGTCGCGGCGGCGGACGGGGCCACCGGACCGCTGCGCTACTACGTGCTGGCGGGCGAGCTGTACCCGGCGCACGCCGGGGCCACCTCGCGCGCCTACTTCGGTATGCTCCCGCCCGGTGACCGGGCCGTGCTGCTGTACGGCCGTCCGATGGCGCGCTTCGGCGAGCACACCCTGACCGATCCGGCGCGGCTGGAGGAGCGCTTCTCGGAGGTGCGGCGCGAGGGCTACGCCTACTCCGAGGGCGAGTACGATCCGGACACCGCGGCACTCGCGGCGCCGGTTCTGGTGGGCAGACGTCCGGTGGGCACCCTGACCCTGGCCGCCACCCCCGAGGTGCTGCGCCCGCGCCGGGAGCAGCTGGTGGCGCCGCTGCTGCAGGGCGCCGCCGATCTGGGCCGGGCGCTGACGCCCGCCCGGCCGCGACGGCGCGAGCGGCGCGAGCGGCGCGAGCGGCGCGAGCGGCGCTGAACGGCGCCGTGTCGGCGCCGGACCACGCGGCGTGCCGCCGCCTCCCTCGTACCCCCTCCCGGAAAGGCCCCCTCATGCAGTTGCTGCTGCTGTCGAACTCCGCCGCGCCCGGCCGTGGCTATCTGGAACACGCGCGGGAGGAGATCGCCTCGGCGCTGAACGGCGCGCGCGGGCTCGTCTTCGTGCCGTACGCGCTGGCCGACCACGACGGCTACACCGCCCAGGTGGCCTCGGCCCTGGAGCCGCTGGGCGTGGCGGTCACCGGTGCGCACACCGCCGACGACCCGGCCGGTCTGGTGCGCGGGGCGCAGGCGGTGTTCGTCGGCGGCGGCAACAGCTTCCGGCTGCTCAAGGCGTTGCACGAGCGCGATCTGGTCCGGGCGATACGGGAGCGGGTGGCCGCGGGCGCGGTCTACATGGGCTCCAGCGCGGGCACCAACATGGCCTGCCCGACCCTGCGCACCACCAACGACATGCCCATCGTCCAGCCGCCCACCTTCGCGGCGCTGGGCCTGCTGCCGTTCCAGATCAACCCGCACTACCTCGACGCCAGGCCGGACACCGCCCACATGGGCGAGACCCGGGCCCAGCGGCTCGAGCAGTTCCTGGAGGAGAACGACGTCCCCGTGCTCGGCCTGCGCGAGGGCACCTGGCTCCGCCGGGACGCGGACCGGCTGACCCTGGGCGGCATCGACGCCGGGGCCATCCTCTTCCGCCGGGGCGAGGACCCGGCGGAGCTGCGCCCCGGCGCCGACCTGAGCGCCCTGCTGCGCGAGGAGCCGCGCTTCGACTCCGCCGCGCGCTGACGGCGGGACCGTTCGTCCCGCCGGTCTCCCACGCCTCACTCGCCGACCGTGCCGTCCGCCAACTCCCGTACGACATCCAGCTGTCCGGCGTGGCGGGCGTACTCCTGGAGCAGATGGAACAGGATCCAGCCGAGCGTCGGGGCGTCGGCCTCGGTGGCGAACCGCCCGCCGGTGGCCGCCCGCCGCTCCAGCGGTACGCCCGCGACGGCCGCCCGGGACCAGGCGCACTGCCGCTCGTACCGCGCCCGTACCTCCGCGGACGACCTGCCCTCGGGCACCCGCCACCGGTCGTCGGGGCCGCGGTCGCCCCAGGGGTCGTCCACCGCCTCGCCCAGGAATCCCCAGCGCAGCCAGCGCCGTTCGACATGGGTCAGATGGTGGAGCAGTTCCAACGGGGTCCAGCCGGAGGGCAGTCGGCTGGTGCGCAACTCGTGCTCCGGGAGGCCGTCGAGCTTCTTGGTCACGACGGAGCGGACGTAGTCGAGATAGGCGCCGAGCATGTGGTGGGGATCGGTCAGCGAATGCGGCGGCTCGTCGATCGGATTCATGGGGTGGGACATGGGTCGATGCTAGGAAACGCCACCGACATCGCGCGCATTACCGAAATTGACTGTAAATCACCGTCATGTGAACACGGCACACCTGTCAACGGACGCTTTCCGGACAAGTTTTTGTCGCGATCCTGACATGTCGAGTCCATTGATGGCACTCTTCCCTCGGCCGAGGCGCAGCGCTTCCCCCAGCCCACAGCTGCCGCCCGTAGCCGCTGCCACAGCCACACCGGCCCTCCACACCAACCCGCACGCGTTCTGCCCTGCCCTGCCCGGACGGCGACCCAGCCGCCCGGTCGTCCCGGCCGTGTCACCGCACGGCCAGCGCAGAAGGAGTCAGCGTGAGATCCCTCCCCCAACGGCACCTCAGACCCAGCCGCCGCGGATCCGGTCGCACCCCGGGCAACCGGGCCATCGCGACCGGTGCGCTGGTCGTCGCTGCGGCGATGATCGGCGTCGGCTTCCAGAGCGGCACCGCCGCCGCCCGCCCTGACGACTCCGCCACGAACGCCACGAACGCCACGAACGCGGCCGACCGCCCCGCCGCCCGTACGATCTCCGGCGCCCCCGACCCCCGCGCCCTCCCCGTGAAGCTGTCCCCCGCCCAGCGCGCCGAGCTGATCCATAAGGCCGATGCCGCCAAGGGCGAGGCCGCCCAGGACCTCAGGCTCGGGGCCAAGGAGAAGCTGGTCGTCAAGGACGTCATCAAGGACGCCGACGGCACGACCCACACCCGCTACGAGCGCACCTACGCCGGACTCCCCGTCCTCGGCGGCGACTTAATCGTCGACCGGGCGAAGAGCGGCGTGCCGCTGACCGTCGCCAAGGCCACCAAGGCCCGGCTGGCCGTCCCGACCACCAGCGCCGCCGTCACGCCCGCCACCGCCGAGAAGGCCGCCGTGAAGGCGGCGAACGCGCAGGGTTCGCGGAAGACCGCGGCCGACCGGGCGCCCCACAAGGTGATCTGGGCCGCGAAGGGCACCCCGGCCCTGGCGTATGAGACGGTCGTCGGCGGCCTCCAGGAGGACGGCACCCCGAACGAGCTGCACGTCATCACCGACGCGGCCACCGGCAAGAAGCTGTTCGAGTTCCAGGGCGTCAAGACGGGCACCGGGAACAGCCAGTACAGCGGCCAGGTGGCCCTCGGCACCTCGGGCGCCTCGGGTTCGTACAACCTCACCGACTCCGGGCGCGGCAACCACAAGACGTACAACCTCAACCGCTCCACCTCGGGCACCGGCACCCTCTTCACCGACGCCGACGACGTCTGGGGCAACGGCACCACCTCCGACGCCGCGACCGCCGGGGTGGACGCGCACTACGGCGCCGCCGAGACCTGGGACTACTACAGAGACGTCCACGGCCGCACCGGCATCCGGGGCGACGGCGTCGGGGCGTACTCCCGGGTCCACTACAGCAGCGGCTATGTCAACGCCTTCTGGCAGGACGCCTGCTTCTGCATGACCTACGGCGACGGCTCGGGCAATGCCAAGCCGCTGACCTCCCTCGATGTCGCCGCGCACGAGATGAGCCACGGCGTCACCGCGGCCACCGCCAACCTCACCTACAGCGGTGAGTCCGGCGGGCTCAACGAGGGCACCTCCGACATCTTCGCCGCCGCCGTCGAGTTCTACGCCGACAACGCGAGCGACCCCGGTGACTACCTCGTCGGCGAGAAGATCGACATCAATGGCAACGGCACCCCGCTGCGCTACATGGACAAGCCCAGCAAGGACGGGGCCTCCAAGGACAGCTGGTACTCCGGTGTCGGCAATGTGGACGTCCACTACTCGTCCGGCATCGCCAACCACTTCTTCTACCTGCTCTCCGAGGGCAGCGGCGTCAAGGTCATCAACGGCGTGAGCTACGACAGCCCGACGTACGACAACCTCCCGGTCACCGGCATCGGACGGGACAACGCGGAGAAGATCTGGTTCAAGGCACTGAGCCAGCGGATGACCTCCAACACCAACTACGCGGGCGCCCGCGACGCCACGCTGTGGGCCGCGGGTGAGCTGTTCGGCCAGGGCAGCGCGCAGTACAACGCGGTGGCGAACGCCTGGGCCGGGGTCAACGTCGGCGCCCGGATCGCCGACGGCGTCACCGTCACCCCGCCCGGCGACCAGACCAGCATCGTCGACCAGGCCACCAGCCTCCAGATCACCGCGACCAGCTCCAACCCGGGCGCGCTGAGCTACGCGGCCGACGGGCTCCCCGCGGGCCTGGCCGTCGACTCCACCACCGGGCTGATCTCCGGCACCCCGACCACGGTCGGCCCGAGCGCGGTGACCGTCACGGTGACCGATTCGGCGGGCAAGACCGGTACGGCGTCCTTCGGCTGGACGGTGAACACCAGCGGCGGCAGTGTCTTCGAGAACACCGCGGACATCGCCATCCCGGACGCGGGCGAGCCGATCACCTCACCGATCACGGTGAGCCGGGCCGGTAACGCGCCCGCCAACCTCCAGGTGGGCGTGGACATCGTGCACACCTACCGCGGCGACCTGGTGATCGATCTGGTGGCCCCGGACGGCACGGCCCACCGGCTGAAGAGCGCCAGCCTCTTCGACTCGGCGGACGACGTGCGGACCACGTACACCGTGGACGCGTCCTCCGAGACCGCGGTCGGCACCTGGAAGCTACGGGTTCAGGACCTGTACGCCCAGGACACCGGCTACATCAACAGCTGGAAGCTGACGTTCTGACGGAGCCTTGAGGCTCACCCAGGACAGGCGCCGCCAGGGGTCGACCCGACTCCCCCTGGCGGCGCCTCTCGTCGTCCCTGACCTTTGCTTCTTGTCGTCCCTGGCCCTTGCCCCTCGCCGTCCCCGACCCTGACGTCCGGTTGTCCGGAATCCGAAGGTTGATCAGCATTCAACGAACATTTTCCCCTCGGCCTGTCATGAAACCCGTGACATGTCCCGGACTTGTGTGACAGTCTGCCCAACGCATTACGCATCAGTACCTCTTGTTCAGCACCGGGCCGCACTTCCCCGCAGTCCGGCGCTGATCCCCCACAGCAACGAGGAGATCGCGTGCGCAAGACCTTCAGCATGCCCATATCCGGTGCCGGTAAGCGGCGTTCCGCCATCGCGGCCGGTACCGCGGTCGCCGCGGCGGCCCTGCTCGCCTCCGGGCTGACCACCGGCACCGCCGGTGCCGCCCCGGCCGACGCCAAGTCCGGCGCCCAGCCCGCGGCGCTCACCGCCTCGGCCCGTGCCGAGCTGCTCCGCGAGGCCAACGCGACCAAGGCGGACACCGCCTCTTCGCTCGGCCTCGGCGCCAAGGAGAAGCTGGTCGTCAAGGACGTCATCAAGGACGCCGACGGCACCGTCCACACCCGCTACGACCGCACCTACGACGGTCTGCCCGTCCTCGGCGGCGACCTGATCGTCCACCGTGCCAAGGGCGGTGACGTCCGAAGCGTCACCAAGGCCACCAAGGCCACCGTCAAGGTCGCCTCCACCACGGCCGGGATCGCCCCGAGCGCCGCGGCGAAGTCGGCCGTCAAGCTGGCCAAGGCCGACGACACCGCCGAGGCGGCGGCCGACCAGGCCCCGCGCAAGGTGATCTGGGCCGCCGACGGCAAGCCCGTCCTCGCCTACGAGACCGTCGTCGGCGGGGTGCAGAAGGACGGCACCCCGAACCAGCTGCACGTCATCACGGACGCCGCCACCGGCAAGAAGCTCTACGAGTACCAGGGCATCGAGACCGGCAAGGGCGAGAGCGAGTACAGCGGCTCGGTCGAGCTCGGCACCAGCAAGGAAGGCAGCGGTTACACCCTGACCGACGCCGACCGCGGCGGCCACAAGACCACCAACCTGGAGAACGGTGAGGAGGGCGAGGGCAAGGCCTTCACCGACGACGACGACAACTGGGGCACCGGCAAGCCGGACGACCCCCAGACCGCCGCCGTCGACGCCCACTACGGCGCCGCCGCCACCTGGGACTACTACAAGAACGTGCACGGCCGCGACGGCATCGCGGGCGACGGCAAGGGCGCCTACTCCCGCGTCCACTACGGCGACAGCTACGTCAACGCCTTCTGGGACGACAGCTGCTTCTGCATGACCTACGGCGACGGCGAGGGCAACAAGGCCCCGCTGACCGCGCTCGACGTCGCGGGCCACGAGATGAGCCACGGCGTCACCTCCAAGACCGCGGGCCTGGAGTACACCGGCGAGTCGGGCGGCCTCAACGAGGCCACCTCCGACATCTTCGGCACCTCGGTGGAGTTCAACGTCAAGAACTCCACCGACGTCGGTGACTACCTCATCGGCGAGGCGATCGACATCAACGGCGACGGCACCCCGCTGCGCTACATGGACGAGCCGAGCAAGGACGGCCAGTCCGCGGACAACTGGTCCGACGATGTGGGCAACCAGGACGTGCACTACTCCTCCGGTGTCGCCAACCACTTCTTCTACCTGCTGTCCGAGGGCAGCGGCGCGAAGGAGATCAACGGTGTGAAGTACGACAGCCCCACCTCCGACGGCTCCAAGGTCGAGGGCATCGGGCGGGAAAAGGCCGAGAAGATCTGGTACAAGGCCCTGACCACGTACATGACCTCCAACACCGACTACCACGCCGCCCGTGAGGCCACGCTGAAGGCCGCCACGGACCTCTACGGCGCCGACAGCGCCGAGTCCAAGGGCGTGGACGCCGCCTGGGCCGGGGTCAACGTCAAGTAACCCCATCTGAGCGACCGGTGCCCGGGGCCCAAGGCCCCGGGCACTGTCGTCTGCCGTCCACCACCGGGGCCCTACCATCCACCAGCCGCCAGCTGACACGCCCGCTGATTCTCGGCGGCGGCGCACGGCAGACGGCCGTGTTCCTCAATGAGGTTCCGCCCGGTGTCCCCGGCCAGATAGTCGAGGAACTTCGAAGTCAGGGAGTTCGGGGGCGGTGAGGTGTAGGTGTACGCGTACTCCGGCTCCCAGAACGGGTAGCTCCGCTCCCGCACCGCGTCGATGGAAGGCTTGCGGCGGTCGAGGGCCACCGGCTGGAGATTCCCCTTCTGTGCGCTCTCCTCGGCGGAATGCAATTCGGCGTAGCCGATCGCGCCAGGGATGTTCGCCACCGTCTTCAACACCTCCGCGGTGCTGTCGAGTTCACAGCGGACCACGGTGTCCACGCAAGAAGTCGTCTCTCACGCTCTCGATCATTCTCCGCATGTCGTCACCGAGGACGGCGACCGAGGAAAAACCATCGAACTTATCAACGTATTGAGCGACATCTCTCGGATCCGTAACCACCAGTTCAGCGTGGACTGTCTCGACGGTCACAACCCTCGCATCCCGGATGACGAATGCGTGGTTAGCGATGTCATGCTGCTCGACAGAGAAGGGGACAATCCGGAGACTTATATGCGGCAATCGCGAAAGCGAGATGAGTCTGTCCAGCTGCTCGGCCATCCTGGAGGGCGACACGATGCGCCAACGGAGCACATTCTCCGTGATGACGAAATTCAGACTCTTAGTTTCGTCATGTAGAACCTGCTGACGCGCAAGGCGAGCGGCTGCAGTGCGCGTCAGGGTGTCCCCGCTGAGATCATGGCGAGTGAGGACAGCCCGAATGTACTCGGGGGTTTGCAACAGGCCGGGAACCAGGGCGGGCTGGGAGAGTTGCAGCCGTCTCATACGGGATTCCAGCGCTCTCGTCTGCTGTTGTGCCTTGTGCACTCCCAACCGACGTACCAGTCGCCACGCCGTGGTTTCGGTGGCCGCCGCTCGCGCGGCGTCAAGGTATTGAGCCTTGACGTCGTCAGAGACGCCAAGAGTTACGGTCTTGGCTTCCTTCCCGGATGCCAACCATAGTGCCCGCAGCGCTGCTCCAAGCTCTCCCCTGTTCACTCCCCGTGCTTCGCCCACCATTCCGAGAAGGGCTCCGCGTGGGCCAGCGCCATGTCCCGGTACTCGATGAACTCAGAGGCACGGCTACTGGTCAACGTTTCCCGCCCGGTAACCACTCCCGCAGCGTCGTAGTACATGGCGACGGGTACGATGCTGTCGAAAAGCCAGAAATCCCCTACGCCGTCGAGTGGGTTGCTCGTGTCCGTAGTGTCGAGAATGAAGAACTCTTCACCACCGGCCTGGTTCGTGAGATATCCCCAACCAAGCTCGAACCGAAGGTACGGCGTGAGGGGACGCGAGAGAATGTGCACCCGGTAGACGCGCTTCCCGTTGCCCGTATGGGACCGGAGTTCCGCCACCCACTCGGCGTTGTAGCCCTCGGGGCACGCTTCCCCCGCGAGAAACCGCAGGTACACGTCCGAGTTGCCCGATCCGCTGTAGTCGTCCAACGTCTCTAGCCGGAACGCCTCGCGTTCGAAGGCGTCGAACAGCTCACCGAGGCTCTTAGACGAGCTGGTCACGAAGCGCCTTCCGAATGAGGTCGAGGAGAAGCTGCGTCGGGATCTCCACGATGCCCTCGTTCGCGGGAATCTCCAGCCCGTGATCAACGGGCACCTCACCTTGCACAAGGAGGGTGTCCCGGTCCGTGGCGTAGATGGTCGGGCGATCCTTGATGTCGCACGTACTGACGAGCATCGATACCTTCATCAATCCCCTCCTGGTCTCTGCTGTGTCGTGTCGATACTCGCGACCGCCGCAGCTGGTGCGCAAGACATCCATGTTTCCAGAACAGGAAATCCGTACCGCACTGTCACTCGGTGATGTGATCGAACTGCCCCGCCCTGGCAGCGCGTATGAAGGTTCTCAGACGCGTGCGGGTGGTTGAGAGTATGACCTCTGGGTGTTCGCTCTCGCGGAGCATTATTGTGTCGCGCTCCCCCACCGCGAGGTTCACGCACGAGGCTGATTCCTGACAGTACGAAGACTGTCGCCAAGGGACCGGTGCCATGTGTCGCTCCTTGTCAGAGTTCGCGAATGAGTCCGTGGATGAAGTCGCGGGACTCCTCCTGCTTGAGTGCGATGGCTTCCATCTTGCCGATCACCAAGCGGTACTTCTCCAGCTGAGCTTGGGCATCGAGCAGAAGCGAGCCATGAGCCTGCTCCAACAAGACCGTGTCGAGTTGGGGCACGGGGCCCGAGAAGTAGTTGATCGACTGGCCGGAACCTGCGAACGTCCCCGTTACTGAACGGGACCACCCGGATGGTGATGTGCTCCAGTTCGCTCATGTCGAGCAAATGCTGAAGCTGCGCACGGGACGTGTGCGGGCCACCGAAGCGCATGCGCAGGGCAGCCTCGTGGATCACGGCCTTGCAAGGCGTGGTCCCGTCGCCATAGAGAACCCGCTGACGCTTGATGCGGTACGAAACGCGGTCTTCCACATCGGGCGGCGGAAGTGGGGGCACGCCCTCTGCGAAGATCGCCCGAGCGTGATCAACAGTCTGCAGCAAACCGGGAACGTGGAGCACGGTGGCCAGCACCAGTGCCGTGGCGTGCTCAGGGACGACCGCGTCAGGGTTCTGGCCGGAGACTGGCGGCTTCTTGAGCGGCACGCACCCTTCGATGTCTTCTTCTGCGACGGCGGTGGCAAGCGTGATGACCCCGAGGGGGTCGTCGAGCTGCTTGCTCCCGGTGGCCTTCTGATCCTGGACGACTTCACCCCCTCGCCCCATTGGCCGCCTCGTTTCGACGGCGAAGTGGATGAGCTCCGCGTCTTCTACCTCACGCATCCAGCCCTGGACGCCACCGAAATACTCACCACGCCAGGCAGTTCGGCGGTCGTCGCGGCGCGCCGTCTCTGATCAGGAAGCTCGAGCTCCGTCAGATTCCGCGGTTCATGGCACGGGTGGAGAACGTCAGGCCGACGATGGCGATCGCTGTGGCTGCGATGACGCCGCAGAGGACGGAGGCGTTGAGGAAGTCGCCGATGAACAGGGCGCGGGCGCCGTCGACGATGTAGGTGATGGGGTTGATCGCGGCGATCGTGCTGAGCCAGCCGGGTCCAGCGTCGACGGGGAGCAGGATGCCCGAAAGGAGCGTGATCGGGAAGACGAGCATCTGGGTGACGATCCAGAACAGGCTCCCGCTGGGCACCGAGGCGATCGCCAGGACGTAGGACAGGGCGCTGAGTCCGGTGGCCATGACGATCAGCAGCGCCATGGTCAAGAGAGCTCCGGGCAGGTGGAGGCGCATGCCCAGCGGGATGGCGACGGCGGTGAGGATGATCGCTTGGGCGAACAGGGTGACGGTGTCCTTGCCGGTGCGGCCGAGGATGATCGAGGTGCGGCTGATGGGGGTGACGAGGAAGCGCTCCAGCTGCCCGCCGTTGAGTTCGCTGAGCATGCTGTGACCGGCTGAGAGCGGCCCCATGAGGCACATCATCACGAGGATGCCGGGAACGAACCACTGCCAGACGTCGCCGTCTCCTGCCAGGTCGGCCCCGGTGCCGACGAGCATCGGGCCGAACAGCACCAAGAACAGGAGGGGCTGCCCCATGGTGAAGAGGATGCTGATGGGGGAACGGATCTCTGGCGCCATCTCGCGGGAGAACACGGTGGTGGTGTCGCGGATGAGCTTAGGCATGGGTCGCTCCGATCGGCTCGTCGGTGGTGGTCGCGGTGGCACCGCCCGATTCTTCGAGCGGGCGCCCGGTGAGATTGAGGAACACGTCGTCCAGGGAGGGGCGACCCACGCTGGCGCGGGTAACCGTGATGGAGTCGTGGTCCAGGAGCCGTAGGAAGGCGGGCAGCGCGGCTTCGGCGCCGACGATCCGTACCCGCACGCTCTGACCGTCCGTGGTGACCTCGGAAGCTCCCGCCATCCGACCGGCGAGACGCGCGGCTGCCCGTGCGGTCTCGGCGTCGGAGGTGGTGATCTGCATCCAGTCACCGGCAAGGCTGGCTTTCAGGGCGTCCGCGGTGCCGTTGGCGATGACCTCGCCGCGGTCGACGATCACGATGCGCTCGGCCATGTGGTCGGCCTCGTCGAGGTAGTGGGTGGTCAGCAGGATCGTGATGCCGTACTCGCGGCGCAGGAGTTGTATCTGGTCCCACAGACCGGCCCGGCTCTGTGGGTCGAGGCCGGTGGAGGGTTCGTCGAGGAAGAGCACGTGGGGGTTGTGGATGAGACCCAGGGCGATGTCGACACGGCGTCGCTGACCGCCCGAAAGCGTGCCGGGGTTGCGCGCGGCCAGGTCGCCGATGCCCAGGACCTCCAGCACCTCATCGGCCCGGTGGCGCGCGTGGCGGGTTTTCAGTCCGTAGCAGCGGCCCTGGGTGATGAGTTCGTCGCGTATGCGGTGGTTCTCACCGGAGGCGTTCTTCTGGCCCACGTAGCCGATCGCCTCGCGCACCCGGCCCGGTTCCCGGATCGCGTCGTGGCCCGCGATGTGCACACTGCCGGCCGTGGGCGGCAGCAGCGTGGTCAGCATCCGCAGCATGGTGGACTTGCCCGCCCCGTTCGGTCCCAGCAGCGCCACCACCTCCCCGGCGGCGACGTCGAAGCTGACATCGCGCACCGCCTCGATCGTCTCCTTGTCCGCCGTGAAGGTCTTGCGCAGTCCCTCGGCCCGGATCATCTGCTCTCCACTCACTATCTGGACTCTAGGGCATCCAGAATGGAACTCTACACTTCCACAAGCGAGTGTCGAGAACCTTAAGTGGGCGTTGTTGATACCGTGGGGGCGTGAGTGTGAAGAACCGGACCGAACGGGCCATCGTCACCGCCGCCATTCGCACCTGGGCGAGCGAACGGGGGGCGACACTGCCCGAGATCGCCGAGGCGGCAGAGGTCGGTCGTACGACCCTGCACCGCTATTTCCCCGAGCGCGACGGGCTTGTCCGTGCCGCCGTGGAGCACGCGCTGGAGGTCGTCGGTGCCGCGATCGCCGAGGCCCAGCCCGACACCGGTCACCCGCTGGAGGCGATGCGCCGCGTGGTCGCGGCCCTTGCCTCGGTCAGCGAGGCGATCATGTTCGTCTTCGGCGACCAGACCCTGATGCGCGATGTCGTGCCCACAGCCGAGCCCGACCTGCCCACACCCCACGACCCGGTGATCGACCTCATCCGTCGCGGACAGGCTGAGGGCGTGTTCGACGACCAACTCACGGCCGAGTGGATACAGCACGTCCTCTGGGGGGTCACGTACACCGCGTTCGAGCAGGTCGCGAAGGGTTCGCAGGCGAAGTTCGACGTCGCCGCCACCGTGACGCGCACCTTGGAACGGGGCATAGCCGCCCAAGCCGGTGAACCGACATGAGCACCGCCGTGGGGACGACGGACACTGGCGTCGAGACCGGGTGGACAGTGGACTTCTGGCTGGACCCCGCCTGCCCGCTCACCCGCCACACCGCACGCTGGATCACTCAGATCGCCGGCCAGGTGCCGCTTGACGTGCGGTGGCGAGTGATGAGCCTGTCGGTGCTCAACGAGCACCGCGAAGACGACCCCGAGGACGACCCTGACGGCTTTCTCTGGATTCCCGCCCGTGTCGCCGCGGCCATCCAGACAGAGCACGGACACGACGCTCTCGGCGCGTTCTACGACGCGCTGTGGACCGACTCCGACGGCACCGAGAGAGAGTGGATCGGCGACATCGGCGAGGCACTGCGGCGCACCGGACTCCCCGCCGAACTCGCGGAAGCCGGTACGTCCGCCGACTACGAGGCCGAGCTACGCGCCTCCCATCACGACGGCGTCGACCGCATCGACGCCGAGATCGGCACTCCTGTCCTGGCCATCGTCACCCCCGAAGGCGCGCGGCGAGCATTCTTCGGTCCTGTGCTCAACGCCGTCCCGGCAGTCACGGACCAGTTCCGTTTGTGGAACGCCATAGCCCTCCTGACCGACGTCCCAGCCTTCCGCGAGCTCAAGGGATGACCGTGCGCAACCCGGCCGAACACATGCGCTCCGTCGCCAGTTCAGCCGCCGGAGGCTCAGCGCATCAGGACTCCGGCGGCTTCGGATGTGGTCTCCGAGGGGATGGCGATGAGGCCCGGTTCCGCGGGGTGGGAGAGGAGGGGGTGGGTGGGGAGGACGCGGATGGTGTAGCCGAAGGGGCCGGTGCGGTTGAGGGCCAGGGGAGCCTCGTAGCGGCGGCTGCCCGCGAGGTCGGGGCCCGCGGTGGGTTTCAGCGGGACGTGGGTGGCGTCGGTGATGCGGTCGGTGTCGTCCACGCGGCCCGCCACGGCCTGGACTTCGACGTCCGCCGGGTCCAGCGCGCCCAGGCGCACCCGGACGCGGAGGGAGAGCGTCGAGCCGAGTTCGGCGGCGCCGCCCGGGGCGGGTGGGGTGAGGTGGGCCTCGACGTGGTCGACGGCGACGTCCGGCCAGGCGGCGCGGATCCGGGACTTCCAGGCGGCCAGTTCGGCGGCCGCCTCGGGGGTGAGGGCACGGTGGGAGCGGGCGGCGGGGGCGTAGAGGCGCTCGGCGTATTCGCGGACCATGCGGCCCGCGAGCACCTTGGGGCCGAGGGTGGTGAGGGTGCGGCGGACCATGGCGATCCAGCGGCCGGGGAGGCCGTCCAGGCCGCGGTCGTAGAAGCGCGGGGCGATCCGCCGCTCCAGCAGCTCGTAGAGGGCGGCGGCCTCCAGGTCGTCGCGGCGGGTCTCGTCGATGGCGTCGCCGTCGGCGGTGGGGACGGCCCAGCCGAAGTCCGGCTCGTACCACTCGTCCCACCAGCCGTCGAGGACGGAGAGGTTGAGACAGCCGTTCAGCGCCGCCTTCATACCGCTGGTGCCGCACGCCTCCAGCGGGCGCAGCGGGTTGTTGAGCCAGACGTCGCAGCCGGGGTAGAGCTTCTGGGCCATGCCCATGCCGTAGTCGGGCAGGAAGACCAGGCGGTGGCGCACCCGGGGGTCGTCGGCGAAGCGGACCAGTTCCTGGATCAGGCGCTTGCCGCCGTCGTCGGCCGGGTGGGCCTTGCCCGCGACGACGATCTGGACCGGCCGCTCGGGGTGGAGCAGCAGCTCCATCAGCCGGTCCCGGTCGCGCAGCATGAGGGTGAGCCGCTTGTAGGAGGGGACCCGGCGGGCGAAGCCGATGGTGAGGACGTCGGGGTCGAGCACCCCGTCGATCCAGCCGAGCTCGGCGGTGCCCGCGCCGCGCTGCCGCCAGGAGGCGTACAGCCGCTGCCTGACCTCGGCGACCAGCCGCTTGCGCAGGGTGCGGCGCAGCTCCCACAGCTCGGAGTCGCCGAGGTGGCCGAACTGGCGGGCGCCGAGCCGGGTGACCTCGGGGGCGGTCCAGGTGGGCGCGTGCACCCCGTTGGTGACGGAGGTGATGGGCACCTCCTCGGGGTCGAAGCCCGGCCAGAGCCCGGCGAACATCTCCCGGCTGACGCGGCCGTGCAGGGTGGACACGCCATTGGCGCGCTGGGCCAGCCGCAGCCCCATCACGGCCATGTTGAAGAGGTTGGGCTCCCCGCCGGGGTACGTCTCCATGCCGAGCGCGAGGATCCGCTCGGCCTCGATCCCGGGCAGCTCGGCGCCGTCGCCGAAGTGGCGCGCGACCAGCTCGCGGTCGAAGCGGTCGATCCCGGCGGGGACGGGGGTGTGGGTGGTGAAGACGGTCCCGGCCCGCACCGCCTCATGGGCGGCGTCGAAGTCGGCGCCAGCGGCGATCAGTTCGCGGATGCGCTCCAGGCCCTGGAATCCGGCGTGGCCCTCGTTGGTGTGGAACACCTCGGGTTCGGGGTGGCCGGTGAGCCCGCAGTACGCGCGCAGCGCGCGGACGCCGCCGATGCCCAGCAGCATCTCCTGGAGCAGCCGGTGCTCGCTGCCGCCGCCGTAGAGCCGGTCGGTGACCTCGCGCTCGCCGTGGCCGTTCTCCTCCACGTCGGAGTCGAGCAGCAGCAGCGGCACCCTGCCCACCTGGGCCTGCCAGACGCGGGCGCGAAGCGGACGGCCGCCGGGCAGGGTGAGCGGGCTCCGTACGGGCCGTCCGTCCGTCCCGCACAGCTGGGTGAGCGGCAGCTCGTCGGGGTCCAGGACCGGATAGTGCTCCTGCTGCCAGCCGTCGCGGGAGAGCGACTGCCGGAAGTAGCCGTGGCGGTAGAGCAGTCCGACGCCCACCAGGGGGACGCCGAGGTCGCTGGCGGCCTTGAGGTGGTCACCGGCGAGGATGCCGAGGCCGCCGGAGTACTGGGGCAGTGCGGCGGTGATCCCGAACTCCGGCGAGAAGTAGGCGATGGCGGCGGGCAGTCCGGAGGGGGCGGGTGGTGCGGAGGGGGCGGGCGCTGCTGAGGGGGCGGAGGGTACGGGCTCGCCCGGGGGCACCGTGGGTACGGGCCCGACGGGGCCCGGCCCCGCTCTGTCCTCGGCGGCGGCCCGCCCCTGATACCACCGGGGCCCGGTCAGATAGTCGTGCAGATCATCCGCGGCCGCCGTGAGACGGCGCAGGAAGGAGCGGTCCTCGGCGAGGTCCGCGAGCCGGGAGAGGGGTACGGCGCCCAGCAGCCGCACCGGGTCGCCGCCCGACTCCCGCCATCCCTCCGGGTCCACGGACTCGAAGAGCTCGCGGGTCTCGGGATGCCAGGACCAGCGCAGATTGCGCGCCAGCCGGTTGAGCGGTCGCAGGGGCTCCGGAAGGACGGGGCGCACGCTGAATCGACGAATGGCCTTCACCCCTCGACGGTAGCGGCCGACCAGTCCCCGTTTCGGCTGTTTCGCCCCGCTCCCGGGAAGTCGGCCCGAAGGCGGCAACCTTTCCGGCCAAGGGGACGACCGCCGCGGCCAAGGGGACGACCGCGCGCCGTGGCTGACCCGCACAGGGTCAGCCACGGCGCGCGCCCGTACCGGACACTGGTGGGCATGGACACACCTGCCGAGCTGGGGAGCTTTCTGCGCACCCGCCGCGCCGGGCTGCGCCCCGAGGACGTCGGCCTGGTGGCGTACGGGACCCGGCGCCGGGTCCCGGGGCTGCGCCGCGAGGAGCTGGCGCAGCTGGCCGGGGTGAGCGTGGCGTACTACACCCGGCTGGAGCAGGGCCAGTCCACCGGCGCCTCGGACGGGGTGCTGGACGCGATCGCCCGTGCGCTGCGGCTGAGCCAGGACGAGCGGGCGCACCTGGGCAATCTGGCCCGCCCGCCGCGCACCGGGCGCCGCCCCGCGCGGCGCGCCGAGTCCGCGCGCCCGGCGACCCGGCGGCTGCTCGCCGCGATGGACGGCGTACCGGCCGTGGTCCTCGGTCTCCGCTTCGACGTCCTGGCGTGGAATCCGCTGGGGCACGCGCTGGTCGCCGGGCATCTGCCCGCGGACGCGCCCGAGCGCGCCGACGACCGGCCCAACACCCAGCGGATGCTGTTCCTCGATCCGCACGCCCGTGAGCTGTATCCGGACTGGAAGGGCGAGGCGCGGCGCGCGGTCTCCTCACTGCGGATGGTGGCCGGGGCGCACCCCGACGACCGGCGGCTCGCGGAGCTGGTCGGCGAACTGGCCGTGAAGAGCGGGGAGTTCGCGGCGCTGTGGTCGCGCCATCCGGTGCGCCGGTGCGCCTTCGGCACCAAGTCCTTCCACCATCCGCTGGTGGGGCCGCTGGAGCTGGACTTCGAGATGACCCGGCTGCCGGACTCGGGGGGCCAGGCCCTGCTGATGTACGGCGCGGAGCCGGCGTCGGCGTCCGAGGCGGCGCTGCGGCTGCTGGCGAGGGAGACCGTCGCGTTGTACGCCCCCTGATGCGCCCTTGTCCGGATCTTTCGTCCCACGCGAGGCTTGCGCCGTCGAGTTGGGGAGGGGATCGTTCCATGGCATGCGCATCCGCGGGCCCCCGCCGGAGGGTGGCGGCCCCGGCCGCCGTCGTCGCGGTGGTCCTGGTGGTCCTGTCGCCAGCTCAGACCGTGCCCGCGCAGGGGGTCCAGGCCACGGGTCCGGCGGTGGCCCACGGCCGTCCCCCAGCGCACCACGGCCAGACCGCTCCGGACCACGGCTATATCGTCGCCCTGAAGCGGCACCCGGAAGCGCCCGCCGCGGTGTCCGGTGCGGGCCGGGCGCTGATCGAGCGGTACGGGGCCCGGGTGCGCCGGGTCTACCGCAGCGCGCTCAACGGCTATGCGGTACGGGCGAACGCGGCACAGGCCGGGCGGCTGGCGGCCGATCCGCGCATCGCCTCGGTGACCCGGGACGGGCGGGTGTCCCTGCGCTGGTCCCGGGCGCGATTACCGGCTCCGCCCGGCGGCCGGGGGCGGCCGCCGTGGGGTCTGGACCGGATCGACCAGCCGGGCCGGCGGCTGGACGGGGCGTACACCGCGCCCCGCGGCGGCGGGCGCGGCACCACGATCTATGTGATCGACTCCGGGGTGCGCACCTCCCATGAGGACTTCGGCGGCCGGGCCCGCTCCGGCTGGGACTTCGTGGACGACGACCCGCTGGCCGAGGACGGCAACGGCCATGGCACCCATGTGGCCGCCACTGCGGCGGGCACCCGCTACGGCGTGGCGAACGAGGCCGCGGTCGTGGCCGTCCGGGTGCTTGACGACCGGGGCGAGGGCACCATCGCACAGGTGCTGGCCGGAATGGACTGGGTGCTGCGACACGCCAGGCGGCCCGCGGTGGTGAATCTGAGCTTGGGTTCGGCGGCCGCCACCCCGCTGCCCGAATGGGACGCGGCGGTGCGGGCGGGGATCGCGGCCGGTCTGGTCTTCACCGTGGCGGCGGGAAATCAGGACCGGCCCGCGGCCTCGTTCTCACCGGGCCGGGTGCCGGGGGCGCTCACGGTGGGCGCGACCGACCGCGCCGACCGGCGCTCGGGATTCTCCAACTGGGGCCCGGGGATTGACCTGTTCGCGCCCGGTGACCGTATCGCCTCGGCCTCCGGCGCGAGCGATACGGCGGCCAGGACGCTGTCGGGCACCTCGATGGCGGCCCCGCATGTCGCGGGCGCCGCCGCGCTGTATCTCGCCGGGCATCGCTTCGCGACTCCGGCCCAGGTCGGGGCGGCACTGACGGCCATGGCGGGCAAGGGCCGGGTGCGCGGCGCGGGCCCGGGCTCGCCGAACCGTCTGCTGCGGGTGGCCAACTGACGTAATCGCAGAACGCGTCGGGTGGACGGCCCCGCCTACGGGCGGGGCCGATTCATGTACCCGGCGTTACGAACCGGTAGTTAACGGGAACCCGGATTGTCTCCCCATTCCGCGGGGGAAGGCTTTCCACGCGCGCCCCCCCATGGCCGACCCCATCCGCCCACCAGAGTGAACGCGGACAGGAGCTGTCATGCCCGCAACCCAACGCCCGGCGGCAAAACCGATACAAAGGACAAAAGCCGCCCCAGCGCCTCCATCCGCACTGCCGTCAGGTGATCCTATGATCGGTCGCATTCCCATTCTGGATATCCGCCCGCTGATCGACTGCGGCCGCCGCCCCGCAAAGGCGGTGGTGGACGAGACCTTCGAGGTCAGTGCCACCGTGTTCCGGGAGGGCCATGACGCGGTCAACGCCAATGTGGTGCTCCGGGATCCGTCGGGGCGCTCCGGCCCCTGGACCCCGATGCATGAGCTCGACCCCGGCACCGACCGCTGGGGCGCCGAGGTCACCCCGGGCGCGCCCGGCCGCTGGACGTACACGGTCGAGGCGTGGAGCGATCCGGTCGCCACCTGGCGCCACCACGCCCGCATCAAGATCCCGGCCGGGATCGACACCGATCTGGTCCTGGAGGAGGGGGCCAGGCTGCATGAGCGGGCCGCGGCCGGAGTGCCCAAGAACGACGGCCGGGAGGCGGTGCTGGCCGCCGTCGACGGGCTGCGCGACGAGCGCCGCCCGGTGGCCGACCGGCTCGCCGCAGCCCTCGCGCCCGATGTGACCGACGCCCTCGACCGCCACCCGCTGCGGGAGTTGGTCACCTCATCGCGCCCCATGCCGCTCCAGGTGGACCGGGAGCGTGCGCTGTTCGGCTCCTGGTACGAGCTCTTCCCGCGCTCGGAGGGCGCCAAGGTGACCGAGGGGCGACGGCCGGTCAGCGGCACCCTGCGCACCGCCGCCGAGCGGCTGCCCGCGATCGCCGCCGCGGGCTTCGACGTGGTCTATCTGCCGCCGGTCCACCCCATCGGCACCGCCTTCCGCAAGGGCCCCAACAACGCGCTCTCCGCCGGCCCCTTCGACGTGGGCTCGCCCTGGGCCATCGGCTCGGCCGACGGCGGCCATGACGCGATCCACCCCGACCTCGGCACCTTCGAGGACTTCGACCACTTCGTGGCGCGCGCCAGGGAGCTGCGGATGGAGGTCGCGCTGGACTTCGCGCTCCAGTGCTCCCCGGACCACCCCTGGGTCGCCCAGCACCCCGAGTGGTTCCACCAGCGCGCCGACGGCACCGTCGCCTACGCCGAGAACCCGCCCAAGAAGTACCAGGACATCTATCCGCTCTCCTTCGACCGGGACTTCCACGGCCTGGTCCGGGAGACCGAGCGGGTGCTGCGCCTCTGGATGGCGCACGGGGTGCGGATCTTCCGGGTGGACAATCCCCACACCAAGCCGGTGGTCTTCTGGGAGAAGGTGCTCGGCGACATCCACCGCTCGGACCCCGATGTGCTCTTCCTCTCCGAGGCGTTCACCCGCCCGGCGATGCTGAACGCCCTCGGCGCGGTCGGCTTCCACCAGTCGTACACCTACTTCACCTGGCGGAACACCAAGCAGGAGCTCACCGACTACCTCACCGAGCTGTCGGGGGACGCGGCCGCCTGGATGCGGCCCAACTTCTTCGTCAACACCCCCGACATCCTGCACGCCTTCCTCCAGGAGGGCGGCCGCCCCGCCTTCGCGGCGCGGGCCGTGCTCGCCGCCACCCTCTCCCCCTCCTGGGGCGTCTACGCGGGCTACGAGCTGTGCGAGGGCACCCCGCTGCGGCAGGGCAGCGAGGAGTACCTGGACTCGGAGAAGTACCAGCTGCGGCCGCGCGACTGGACGGCGGCCGAGCGCGACGGAGCGTCGATCACGCCGCTGCTCGCCCGGCTGAACCGGGTGCGCCGCCGCCATCCCGCCCTGCGCCGGCTGCGCAACCTCAGATTCCACCACGCCGACAACGATTCCGTCATCGTCTACTCCAAGCGCGCGGGCGACTCGTGTGTGGTCACGGTCGTCAACCTGGACCCTCACCACACCCAGGAGGCGACGGTCTCGTTGAACATGCCGGAACTCGGCCTCGAGTGGCATGAGTCCGTCCCGGTGCGCGACGAGCTCACCGGCGAGACCTATCACTGGGGCAGGGACAACTATGTGCGCCTGGAGCCGGGGCGGGAGATGGCTCCGGCGCACGTGCTGTCCCTGCGACCGTCCTCACCGATCGGAGGGTCACCCACAACATGATCGTCAACGAGCCCGTACCGGACACATTCGAGGACACGCCCGCGGGCGACCGCGATCCCGACTGGTTCAAGCGCGCGGTCTTCTACGAGGTCCTGGTCCGCTCCTTCCAGGACAGCAACGGCGACGGCGTCGGCGACCTCAAGGGCCTGACGGCCAAGCTGGACTATCTGCAGTGGCTGGGCGTGGACTGCCTGTGGCTGCCGCCGTTCTTCGCCTCACCGCTGCGCGACGGCGGCTACGACGTCTCGGACTACACCGCGGTGCTGCCGGAGTTCGGGGACCTCGCCGACTTCGTGGAGTTCGTCGACGCCGCTCATCAGCGCGGGATGCGCGTGATCATTGACTTTGTCATGAACCACACGAGTGATCAGCATCCGTGGTTCCAGGAGTCCCGCAGCGACCCGGACGGACCGTACGCCGACTACTACGTCTGGGCCGACGACGACAAGCAGTACCAGGACGCGCGGATCATCTTCGTCGACACCGAGGCGTCCAACTGGACCTTTGATCCAGTACGCAAGCAGTACTACTGGCACCGCTTCTTCTCGCACCAGCCAGACCTCAACTTCGAGAACCCCGCCGTCCAGGAGGAGGTACTGGCCGCCCTGCGCTTCTGGCTGGACCTGGGCATCGACGGATTCCGGCTCGACGCCGTCCCGTATCTGTACGCCGAGGAGGGCACCGACTGCGAGAACCTGCCCCGGACGCATGAGATGCTCCGGCGCGTCCGGGCCGAGATCGACGCCCACTACCCGGACACCGTGCTGCTGGCCGAGGCCAATCAGTGGCCGGAGGACGTCGTCGACTACTTCGGCGACTTCTCCGCGGGCGGCGACGAATGCCATATGGCCTTCCACTTCCCGGTGATGCCGCGCATCTTCATGGCGGTGCGGCGCGAGTCCCGCTACCCGGTCTCGGAGATCCTGGCCAAGACCCCCGCCATCCCCTCCGGCTGTCAGTGGGGCATCTTCCTGCGCAACCACGACGAGCTGACGCTGGAGATGGTCACCGACGAAGAGCGCGACTACATGTACGCGGAGTACGCCAAGGATCCGAGGATGCGGGCCAACATCGGCATCCGCAGACGGCTGGCGCCCCTGCTGGACAACGACCGCAACCAGATCGAGCTGTTCACCGCGCTGCTGCTGTCCCTGCCCGGCTCGCCGATCCTCTACTACGGCGATGAGATCGGCATGGGCGACAACATCTGGCTCGGCGACCGCGACGCCGTGCGCACCCCCATGCAGTGGACCCCCGACCGGAACGCGGGCTTCTCCTCCTGCGATCCGGGGCGGTTGTTCCTGCCGACCATCATGGACCCGGTCTACGGCTATCAGGTCACCAATGTCGAGGCGGCCATGAGCAGCCCGTCCTCGCTGCTGCACTGGACCCGCCGGATGATCGAGATCCGTAAGCAGAACCCCGCCTTCGGGCTCGGCTCCTTCACCGAGCTGCCGTCCTCCAACCCGGCCGTCCTCGCCTTCCTCCGCGAGGCCCCGAGGACCCGGGACGACGAGGACGACCTGGTGCTGTGCGTGAACAACTTCTCGCGCTTCGCCCAGCCCACCGAGCTGGACCTGCAGACCTTCGCCGGGCGCCATCCGGTCGAGCTGATCGGCGGAGTCCGCTTCCCGGCCATCGGCGAGCTCCCGTATCTGCTCACGATGGCCGGGCACGGCTTCTACTGGTTCCGGCTGCGCCGCGGCGAGGCGGCGGGGCACTGGGCCGACCGCGTCATCTGAAACGGTGCCTCAATCGCCGGACGGGCTGAAGATCAGCCCCTCCGGCGATTGAGGAGCGGGGTCTGGGGCGGAGCCCCAGGTTCGGGAAGGGGCGGGGTGGGGAACGGCCCGCCGCAGGCGCCAAGCTCCGCCACGTCGTTTCGCCGGGCACGGGCCCCACTCATCCGTACGCGTCCATCTCGGGCGCGTACGGGCGTTTTCGACCCCCCGTCATGGGCACTCTGTACTCACACCGTCACCGGTGGGCCCGATGACGTTCACCGGGCCCACCGGCTCACCGTACGGACGATCCTCGCCCGACACGTCCCGCACCGTCGCACAGTCAATGCCGCAATCCGGGACACTTTGCCCTGATCTGTCGTGTGCCCGGGGAAAGGACGCGACGCCATGCCGGAAGCTCCGCTCTCCCGGGGTGCACACCACCCGCCGACCGCCGTACCGCGGGACCAGCCCCCACCGGCCGCCGCCCGCACCGCCGCGGCCGGGGCCGCGGCCGCGGGCCCGCCCGGGCTGCTCACCTCGCTCGCGCCGCTGCTCACGGAGTGGCTGCCCCGGCAGCGCTGGTTCGCGGGCAAGGGCCGTGCCGTCACCGGCTTCGCGCTGGTCTCCGCGACCGAGCTGCTGCCGTGGCGGGCGAGCGGCGGCACGCCCGGGCTGCTCCATCTGCTGATCCGCGCCGAGCAGCCGGAGCCGCCCGGCCACCGGCACGGCTTCGGCTGCGGCCACCGGCGCGGGGCGGCGGCGAGCGACTGCTACCAGCTGCTGCTCGGGGCGCGCCCCGCCCTGCCGCCGCCGCTGGCCCCCGCGCTCATCGGGAGGCCGAGCGGCGGCCCGCTGGACGGGCAGACGGTGTACGAGGCGCTGGCCGACCCCCGGCTCACCACGCTGCTGCTCGAGCGGCTGCGGAGGCCCGGGCGGCTCGGCCCGCTGCGCTTCGTACGGGAGCCGTCCAGCGCCATCCCGGCCGCGCTCGCGCCCCGGGTGATGACCGCCGAGCAGTCCAACTCCTCCGTGGTGTACGGCGATACGTTTATTCTCAAGCTCTTCCGGCGGGTCAGCCCCGGCACCAACCCCGACCTCGAACTCCCCCTCGCGCTCGCCCGCACCGGCTGCGCCCGGGTGCCCGCGCCCGCGGCCTGGTTCGAGGCCGAGCCCCCGGCCGAGGGCGCCGGGCCGCGGCCGGAGCCCTTCACCCTGGGGGTGCTCCAGCCCTTCCTGGCCGGTTCCCGGGACGGCTGGCAGCTGGCGCTCGACGCCCTGGCCGCCGACGGCGACTTCACCGACGCCGCCCGCGCGCTGGGGCACACGACCGCCGAGGTCCATCTGGCGATGGCGACCGCGCTGCCCACCTCCGTGCTGCGCCGCCCGCAGATCGAGCACCTCGCCGCCGCGATGAGCGAACGGCTCGACTCGGCCGCCGCCGCGGTGCCCGCACTCCAGCCGTACCGCACCGCGCTGCACGGCGCGTACGAGGACCTTGCCGAACTGGGACGCGCGGGCCGCACCTGGGCGGCCCAGCGCATCCACGGCGATCTGCACCTGGGGCAGGCGCTGCTGACCGGGAAAGACGTCGGGGATGAGGGCGGAGATGCGGGCGGGGACGTGGGCGGAGGCGGGCGGTGGTCGCTCATCGACTTCGAGGGCGAGCCGTCCCGTCCGCTGCCCGAACGGCGCCGCCCGCAGCCGCCGGTGCGCGACATCGCGGGCATGCTGCGGTCCTTCGACTACGCGGCGGCCGTGGGACGCCATGAGCGCCCGCAGGAGTGGGCGGGCCGCACCCGCGCCGCGTACTGCGCGGGCTATGCGGAGGCGTCCGGTACCGATCCGCGCGCCGAGCCGGAGCTGCTGCGCGCCCACGAGACCGACAAGGCCGTCTACGAGGTGCTCTACGAGGCGCGGCACCGCCCCGACTGGCTGTCCGTCCCGATGACCGCGATCCGCCGCCTGGCCGCCGCCCGCGCCTGACCCCGGGGCCGGACCCCCACCGGCCCCCGAGCAGGGGTCCGGTGGAGCCGGGGCCCCGGGACCCCGACCGGCCCGCTCCTTCCCCGCTCCCCCGATTCCCGCTTCCGACCGTCCCGTCCGACCCCCGACACCCCCGGGAGGACCACCCCGTGACCGCACGACCGCCGTCCGGCCAGTACCCGTCCGACGAGGGACCGGGCCACGCGCCCGCCGCCACCGGCGCCACAACCGGCCCGGCGGTCCCGGCGACGTTCCTCCCCGCCCCCACCCACGCACGGCCCCAACCCGCCACCGCCCGCCGGGACACCGAAACCCCAGCACGCCACGAACAGGAG
>NZ_LAKD02000037.1 GCF_000968685.2 Streptomyces antioxidans | reverse complement strand
CCTTAGCGGGTGGTGCTGCTCGCGGCGGCGGGGGTGGGGGTCTGCTGGGGGCTGGGGGCCGGGGTGGGGTCCTCGGGTGCGGCGCTCGCCGCACCGGCGGGCGGCGGGGCCACGGACCGCAGGGCGGCCGTCACGGCGCCCACCGGCTCCTGGGTGCCGACCTCGTTGACGTTGGTGTGGTCCACGGGCTTGCGGCGGGACAGCATCCAGATCGCCCCGCAGGCCAGGACGGCGAGCACGGCCACCGCCGTGATTCCCGCGTTCCCCTGGCCGGCCAGAAGCGCGGCGGCACCCGCCACCAGGCCCGCGGCGGGCAGGGTCAGCACCCAGGCGACCACCATGCGGCCCGCGGTCGACCAGCGCACCACGGCGCCCTTACGGCCGACACCGGCGCCCATGACGGCACCGGAGCAGACCTGGGTGGTGGACAGCGCGAAGCCGATGTGGGACGAGGCGAGGATGACGGTGGCGGCGCCGGTCTGGGCGGCGAAGCCCTGCGGCGGCTGGATGTCGGTGATGCCCTTGCCCATGGTGCGGATGATGCGCCAGCCGCCCAGATAGGTGCCGAGCGCGATGGCCAGGCCCGCAGAGACGATGACCCACAGCGGCGGGTCGGAGTCCGGCGACACCACGTTCCCGGTGACCAGCGCCAGGGTGATCACGCCCATCGTCTTCTGGGCGTCATTGGTGCCGTGGGCCAGGGAGACCAGGGCGGCCGAGGCGATCTGCCCCGCCCGGTAGCCCTTCGCGGTGTCCTCGGGGGAGCGGTCGCGGCCGAGCCGGTAGGTGAGCCGGGTGGCGGCCAGCGTGGCGATGCCGGCCACGATCGGCGCGGCGACGGCGGGGATCAGGACCTTCATGACGATCGCGTCGCCGTTGACCCCGTCCAGGCCGACGGAGACCACGGTGGCGCCGATCAGGCCGCCGAACAGGGCGTGCGAGGAGCTGGAGGGGAGTCCGGCGAGCCACGTCACCAGATTCCACAGGATGGCACCGACGAGCCCCGCGAAGATCACTTCTGGCTGGATACCGGAGCCCTCGTCGATGATTCCGCCGGAGATGGTCTTGGCCACCTCCACGGACAGGAACGCGCCGACGAGATTGAGGACGGCCGACATCGCCACCGCCACCCTGGGCCCGAGTGCTCCCGTGGAGATGGTGGTGGCCATGGCGTTAGCCGTGTCGTGAAAACCGTTCGTGAAGTCGAACACCAAGGCCGTGACGATCACGATCCCGATGAGAAGCGTGATGTGTTCCATACACCCGGTCAATCAGTTCGAAGGTCGTTAGTCGCACGGTGAACGTAAGGAAACAGGGTGAACGGGAGATGAACTGAGCAGGGCGTCGGGGTGACATGGTTGCGGGGTCACTACGGCCCGATGAATTTCAGCCTACTTTCCCATGTCATAGGGGAGTTGAGCCGCGCTGGAGGGCCGTTGGAGCAGGCGCTGGAACCGGCCCCGCGGCCGCCCGCCGCGCCCCCAGGTTCACCCGCCCGGAGCCGGGTGCCCACGAGGCGCGGTCGTAGCCGCCCGCCGCACCCGTGGGTCCCGCCGCCGCGCCCCATGCCCGTCGCCACGCCCCTTGACGGTCCCGCCGCCGCGCCCCTTGACGGTCCCGCCGCCGCGCGGCCGTGGGCAGCCTGGAAGGATCGGTACCCGGAGGTGAGGGCAGGTGACCCAGTCGCGATCCACGCGGCAGCCGCAGCCGCGGCTGACCCATCCCCTGCGGCAGGCATGGTCGCGGGTGGTGAGCACGGCCCGCAGGACCACCGCCGACGGCCTGGTCGTCGGCACCTCGGGCAATGTCTCGGCCCGGGTCGGCGACACCGTCCTGGTGACCCCGAGCGGCGTCCCCTACGACCGGCTCGGCCCCAGGGACGCCGTCGCCGTCGACCTGGAAGGACAGCAGCTCCTCGGCACCCTGAAGCCCACCAGCGAGCTGCCCATGCACCTCGCGGTCTACCGGGAGACCGACGCCGAGGCCGTGGTCCACACCCACGCCGTTCACGCCACGGCCGTCTCCACTCTCGTCGACGAGCTCCCCGCGATCCACTACATGACCGCCGCCCTCGGCGGCCCGGTCCGCGTCGCGCCCTACGCGCTCTACGGCACCGACGAACTGGCCGACGCCATGCTCGAGGCGCTGCGCGACCGCAGCGGCTGTCTGCTGCGCAACCACGGCACCGTCGTCCACGGCGCCACCCTGGACCAGGCGTACGACCGCACCGCCCAGCTCGAATGGATGTGCCGGGTCTGGCTCACCGCGGTCTCCGTCCCCGGCCGCGTCCCCTCCCTGATCCCGCCGGAGGAGCTGCGGCGCGCCGCCGGGAAGCTGAGCGGCTACGGCCAGAAGGGCTGAGCCCGCCCGGTACGTACAGGGCCCGCCCGGTGCGCCCCGGGCCCCGGCCGGGCGGTCACCCGGCCGGGCACGCCCGCTGGCCGGGGGCTGCCTCCCCGACCACACTGGGAGGGATGCGTCTGCGAACAACGGCGGTCGCGGCCGCCACCACCCTGCTGAGTGTCGGCGTGGCCGCGGTGGCGGCCGGACGGTACGCCACCAGCGCTGCGCTGAAACCGGTCCCCAACCGTCCGCTGCCGAACGAGGCGCCGCTGACCGTCCACGCGACCGCGGCCGGCCAGATCACCCTGACCCGTTCGCTCGCCTCGCTCCGCCCCGGCACCTACGGCCTCACCGGCCGCTCCTGCCACGCCGTGGTCGGCCCGGTCATCGAGGACGCCCCGCACCCCGCCGACTGCGTCGTGCGCCGCCTGGAGCGGGTCATCCACGGCGAGCTCGCCCCCGGCACCCGAGTGCGGCTGACGCCCCAGGTGTACATCGGCAATCCACGGGACGCGCTCGGCATCGACCACGCCGACGTGGACGTGCCCGCCGAACTCGGTCCGCTGCCCGCCTGGTTCGTCCCCGGCGAACGCTCCACCTGGGTGATCACCACCCATGGACTCGGCACCACCCGTGAGCACCCTATGGTCGTCATGCCGTTCCTGCGGCAGCTGCGGGTGCCGGTGCTCGACCTCGCCTACCGCGGGGACCCCGGCGCCCCGCGCCCCGAGGACGGCATATCCCACCTCGGCGACACCGAGTGGCGGGACCTGGACGCGGCCATCCGCTACGCGGTGGCCTACGGGGCGACCGGGGTCGTGCTGCACGGCTGGTCCATCGGCGCCTCGATGGCCCTCCACGCCGCCGCGAACTCCGCGCTGCGGCACCGCGTCACCGGCCTCGTCCTGGACTCCCCGGTGCTCGACCGGCAGGCCACCCTGCGCGCCCTCGCCGCGGCCCGCGGCATCCCCGCGCCGCTGCTCCCGCTCGCCCTGCGCGCCGCCGAGGGGCGCACCGGACTCCACGACGGCAGGCTCCCGGAGGTGGCCGACCCGGAGCGGCTGTCCGTGCCCACGCTCGTCGTCCACGGCCCCGACGACACCCTCGCGCCCTGGCACGTCTCGCGCGAATTCGTCGACCGCCGACGGGATCTGGTGACCCTTCACACGGTGCGGCGGGCTCCGCACGCGGCCATGTGGAACGCGGACCCCGAGGCGTACGAGGAGGCGCTGCGGCGCTTCCTGGTCCCGCTCCTGTAGCGCCCGTACGGGGATCTGGCGACCGATGGCGTCCGTACGGCGATCCGCGCCCGTGGCGCCCGGTAAGGCGATCGGCTCCGGTAGCGCCCATAAGGCGCTCTCCCACGTCGCCCCGACCCTGCTAGCGCCCGTAAGGCGATCGCGAAAGCGCGCGGGAAGCGTGCGCGGGGCGGCGGCGGAAGCGCCCGTAAGATGGCGTGAACCCTTCGCGGCGACCGCCGGACGGGTGCCGATTGGGCTTTCGGGCCGTCAACGGCGAGACTGCTTCCGTGACGTCCCGTACTCCGCGCGACTCCCGGCTTCGACTTGTCCGTAACCGGCCGATGGCCACGGCCCGCCGGCCCGCGGTGAACCGCGGCTCAAGACCGGCGCCCCGTCCGCCGGAGGGCACTCCACCCCCGTCGGAGCTGGCCCGACAGGCCAGGGCGGGGCTCACCGGGGCCGTGGCGGTCGCCCACTGGGCCGCGGCCGAGCACGGCGCTCCCGGAGCGCTGTCCGACGAGGCCGCCGCCCGCGCCACCCAGGCGCTCGGGGTGAGCGAGCGGGAGGTGCGGAGCGACTGGGACCGCGCCCGCCTCATCGGCCTCATCGAGCACCACGCGGGCACCACCCGCCCCGGCTGGCGGCTCCAGGCCTGGGACCGGGACGACAGTGCCGTACTGCGGGGCTGGGTCGCGCTCCTGGACGCGTGGTCCCTGGCCTGCCCCGCCCCCGGGACGGCCGAGCCGACGGCGGTCGCGGAGGTCGTCGAGGCCGTACCGCAGCTGCTCTCCCTGCTGCAGCTCTCGGCCGGGCCCGTGCAGATCTCCGCCCTGCTGGACATGCTCAGGCAGCGGGTCGCCGAGCTGCGCACCGAGCGGTGCGAGGTCCCCCAGGAGGCCACGGAGCCCAGGGACCCCGCCGGGAGCGGCCCGAGCGCCGACGAAACCAAGGACGCCAAGGACGCCAAGGACGCCAAGGAAACCAACGACCCCAAGGACTCCGAGGGCGCCGCCACGCTGGAGGGGCTGCTGGACTGGGCCCTGGACGCCCTCTCGTCCGTCGGGGCGCTCACGGTGCGGCAGGAGCCCCAGGACGGGCCGAACGGCCCGGAGGGCGCCAGGAGCGCGGCCGACGACGCTGAGGGCGACCGCAGGGAGGCCGAGCTGACCGCGCTCGGCAACTGGGCGGTGTGGGTCAAGCTGGAGCAGATCTGTGTCGCCGCCCAGAGCCCGGCCGGAAACATCGAGCAGCCCGCCGCCGACATGCTGCGCGGCTGTGCGGGCCTGACCCCGGGCCCCGCCCGCGCCGAGTACCGGGCCTGGCTGGCCGCCCGCCCCGTCGGCAGCGCCGTCATCGAGCTCATCGACGCGGCGCGCGGCGATGACGCGCTGCTGCGCGGGCTCGCCTTCGAGGCGCTGCGCGTCGTAGGGGCGCCCGCCGAGCCCAACGTACGGGCCGTGGTCGAGGAATCGTGCCTGCGGCCGTACGCGCTCCTGTGGCTCGCCGAGCACGAGGGCGCCGACCCGGACGAGGCGCTGGACGCGCTCACCCGCGAGGAGGCCACCTGGCTGTGGGTGGACACCGCCGCGGCCATCTCCGACCACGGGGAGAGCCCACTGCTCGTCCGCCACCTGGAGTCCGCGGTCCAGGGCACCGTGCCCGCGCTGCTGGCGGAGGTGCGGGCCGTGGGACACCCCCGCACCGTGCAGGTCCTGGTGGCGCTGGCCGCGGCGCACCCCGACCCGGCCCTGGCCAAGGCGGTGCGCCGGGCGGCCTTCCAGGTGCACACGGGCGGGGCCTGAGGGGAGCGCACGGGCGGGGCCCGAGGGGAGCGGCGGTGGGGAAAGCCGGGGGAAAAACGACTTGCCCGCCCCGCTAAACTAGTCCCATGGCAATTCTCCTCGTGCATTAGACGGCGTCGGCCGCCCTCGTCCGTCCCGTCCGCCGTCCACCCTGCCCAGGAGTAATTCCCGTGATCACCGCCTCCGGCGTCGAGCTGCGTGCCGGCGCCCGCGTCCTCATCGAGTCCGCCTCTTTCCGCATCGCCAGGGGTGACCGCATCGGCCTCGTCGGCCGCAACGGCGCGGGCAAGACCACGCTCACCAAGTGCCTGGCCGGTGAGGGCATCCCGGCCGGCGGCACCATCACCCGCTCCGGCCAGGTCGGCTACCTCCCGCAGGACCCGCGCACCGGCGATCTCGACGTCCTCGCCCGCGACCGCATCCTCTCGGCCCGCGAGCTCGACTCCGTGCTCCGTAAGATGCGCGAGAACGAGGACCGGATGGCCAATGGCAAGGGCGCCACCCGCGAGCGCGCGATGAAGAAGTACGAGCGCCTGGAGACCGAGTTCCTCACCAAGGGCGGATACGCCGCCGAGGCGGAGGCCGCGACCATCGCCGCCAGCCTCGGCCTGCCCGACCGGGTGCTCGGCCAGCCGCTCCACACGCTCTCCGGTGGTCAGCGACGCCGGGTCGAGCTCGCCCGGATCCTCTTCTCGGACTCCGACATCCTGCTGCTGGACGAGCCCACCAACCACCTCGACGCCGACTCGATCACCTGGCTGCGGGACTACCTCAAGACCTACAGCGGCGGCTTCATCGTCATCTCCCACGATGTCGACCTCGTCGAGACGGTGGTCAACAAGGTCTTCTACCTCGACGCCAACCGCTCGGTGATCGACATCTACAACATGGGCTGGAAGCTCTACCAGGCCCAGCGCGAGGCCGACGAGAAGCGCCGCAAGCGCGAGCGCGCCAACGCCGAGAAGAAGGCCGCGGCGCTCAACGCGCAGGCCGACAAGATGCGCGCCAAGGCGACCAAGACCGTGGCCGCGCAGAACATGGCACGCCGTGCCGAGAAGCTGCTGGCCGGTCTGGAGGAGGCCCGGCAGTCCGACAAGGTCGCCAAGCTGCGCTTCCCCGACCCGGCCCCGTGCGGCAAGACCCCGCTGACCGCGGAGGGCCTGTCGAAGTCGTACGGCTCCCTGGAGATCTTCACCGATGTCAACCTGGCCGTCGACAAGGGGTCCCGGGTCGTCATCCTCGGGCTGAACGGCGCCGGTAAGACGACCCTGCTGCGGCTGCTGGCCGGGGTCGAGGAGCCGGACACCGGCCAGGTGGCCCCCGGACACGGGCTGAAGCTGGGCTACTACGCCCAGGAGCACGAGACGCTCGACCCGGAGCGCACGGTCCTGGAGAACATGCGCTCGGCCGCCCCGGACCTCGACCTCGTCGACATCCGTAAGACGCTCGGGTCCTTCCTGTTCTCCGGTGACGACGTGGACAAACCGGCCCGGGTGCTCTCGGGCGGTGAGAAGACCCGGCTGGCGCTGGCCACCCTGGTGGTCTCCTCGGCCAATGTGCTGCTTCTGGACGAGCCCACCAACAACCTCGACCCGGCCAGCCGTGAGGAGATCCTGGGCGCGCTGCGCACTTTCGCCGGTGCGGTGGTCCTGGTGACCCACGACGAGGGCGCCGTCGATGCGCTGCAACCGGAGCGGATCATTCTGCTTCCGGACGGTGTCGAGGACCTGTGGGGCCAGGAGTACGCGGATCTCGTCGCGCTCGCCTGACGAGGGCCGACGCCGGGCGGGGCAAGCCCGGGGGAGGGGTGGGGGCGGCGTTCCGGATGCCGCCCCGACAGTCCGGTTCCTCTGGTCCGATCCCCTCTTGTAGATCATTTGGCCTAGGCGTGATCCATCATCTGAGTGAGAACGGCTGGTATCGCGGCGCGTCGTGGGCCACCGGCGCACACCACGTGCCGTGCGCCGGTCCGGATGTCTGCGACGTAGCTCACGTATGCCCTGACCTGCCTCTTCGTCGGTGAACACGAAAGAGTGTCAGGTTGAACGGCGCCGGAATCCTTGCTTCCGAAGGCCGTCGTGCCGCGATTTCCCGCAATCCTTCATCCACGGACCTTGCCGAATGGGTGGCCAGGAAGCCCTGTAGGGGTGATCATGAGAGTCCAGAGCGCACTTCCCATGAGGAGGCACGGGTGGCCGAGACTCTGAAGAAGGGCAGCCGGGTGACCGGCGCCGCGCGCGAAAAGCTCGCGGCAGACCTGAAGAAGAAGTACGACTCCGGGGCGAGCATCCGGGCGCTGGCCGAGGAGACCGGCCGTTCCTACGGATTCGTTCACCGGATGCTCAGCGAATCCGGAGTTTCCCTACGGGGACGCGGCGGTGCGACGCGAGGCAAGAAGACCGCCTCGGCCTGATCGCCCGCATGCTCCATCACCATCACCATCAGCAGGCAGCGACAGGGGTGCCACCCGGCTGATCGTCGGTTCGGCCGGGTGGTTACTGTGCAGTCACTTGTACTGACCGCACCCGACCGGAGGCTCCTGTGACCCTGCTCGACAAGGACGGCGTTCGGCTCACCGTCGATGACACGGTGGCCACGGTGACCCTGAACAACCCGGCGAAGCGCAACGCCCAGTCGCCCGCCCTGTGGCGGGCGCTGGCCGAGGCCGGAAAGCTGGTGCCTGGCACCGTGCGCATCGTGGTGCTGCGCGCCGAGGGCAAGTCCTTCTCGGCGGGTCTGGACCGTCAGGCGTTCACGCCCGAGGGGTTCGACGGCGAGCCGTCGTTCCTCGACATGGCGCGCGGTTCCGACAGCGAGCTGGACGCGACCATCGCCGGGTACCAGGAGGCGTTCACCTGGTGGCGGCGGAACGACATGGTGTCGATCGCCGCCGTCCAGGGCCATGCCGTCGGGGCCGGTTTTCAGCTTGCGCTCGCCTGTGATCTGCGGGTCTGCGCCGATGACGCACAGTTCGCCATGCGCGAGACCAGCCTCGGGCTGGTGCCGGATCTCACCGGCACCCATCCGCTGGTCGGACTCGTGGGCTACGCCCGTGCGCTGGAGATCTGCGCGACCGGGCGCTTTGTCCACGCCGAGGAGGCCGAGCGGACCGGACTCGCCAATCTCGTGGTGCCCGCCGCCGAGCTCGACGGCGCGGTGCGGGACCTGGCGGCGGCCCTGCTCGCCGCGAACCGCGACGCCCTGGTGGAGACCAAGGCGCTGCTGCGGGGCGCCGTGCACCGCACATACGAGGAGCAGCGCGCCGCCGAGCGTGCCGCCCAGGCCCGTCGGCTGCGCGACCTGGCGGGGCTGACGGACTGAGCGCTCCGCGGAGTCGCTCCGCTGACCTGCCCTCCGCGGAAGTGCCCCTGATCTGCCGTCGATCGTCTGCGGTGCCTGATCTGCCGTCGATCGTCTGGGCGCCGCCGTGGCTGATCGGGCCCACACGGCGGAGCCGCACATCGACGCGGTTCCGCACCCCTACAGGGCGCCCTTCGCACCGCGGTCGGCTGCCGGCGAGCTGCACGACGGCGAGGTAGTGGCAACCGTCGCAGAGCTGTGGTGTCGGTGTGGACCCGCGCCGTCCCCGGTGGAGCCGCCGTGTGCCCGTCACGGCGCTCGTGGCGGCTCCCCCGTCGGCACCGCCTCGAGCACCAGCACCGCCAGGTCGTCGTCGATCGGCTCGGGGCTGAAGTCATGTGTGGCGCGCCGCACCCGCTCCGCGACCGCCTTGGCGCCCAGTCCCACACAGCCCCGCAGGATGTCCGACAGGCCGTCGTCGTCATCCAGCTGACGGAGGCCGTTGCGCCGCTCGGTCACCCCGTCGGTGACGCACAGCAGCGTCTCGCCGGGCTCCAGGGCCAGTGTGTCGGCGTGGAAGTCCGGGTTCCCGTCGATGCCGAGCAGCATCTGGGGGGAGGCGGCGGGCGCCACCGCGCCCTGGGTGGTCAGCCGCAGCGGCAGTGGATGGCCGGCGCTCGCCAGGGTGCAGCGGGCGCCGCCCCCGGCCGGGTCCGGCTCCAGCTCCCCGTAGAGCAGGCTCAGGAAGCGCTGCCGGGACTGCTCGCCGTCGATCTCCGCCGCCTCCGCGTCCTCCTCCACCAGCGCCTGGTTCAGCCGGTTGAGCACCGACTCCACCCCATGGCCCTCCCGGGCCAGCAGCCGCACCAGATGGCGGGCCAGCCCGGTGACCGACATCGCCTCCGGGTCGCTGCCCTGGACGTCGCCCAGCAGGAAGCACCAGCGGCGGTCGCCCATGGGGAACAGGTCGTAGAAGTCGCCGCCGACGGTCTGCCCCTCGCCGTGCGGCTCGTAGACGATCGCCGTGTCCACCCCCGGGATGTGGGCGAGCGACATGGGCAGCTGGCGGCGCTGGAGCGCCCGGCTGATCGTCGCCTGCCGGGTGTACTGCCGGGCCGTGGCCACCGCCTGGGCCACCCGCCGTGCCACGTCCTCAGCGAGCCGTACCACGCCCTCCGCCATGCGTGGCACGCCCGCCCTGCCGAGCAGCAGGACGCCATGGCTGCGGCCGTGTGCGATCAGCGGGAAGCACACGGCCGATCCGCCCGCCCCCTGGCTGTCCGCGACCTCGGGCCAGGGCCAGGAGGTGCCCGCGGAGCCGAGACCGGTCGGCGGCGGATGGCGCTCCAGCGATACGCGGAGCGCGCCGATACGGTGCTCGTCGCTGTGCCAGACGCGGGCGAGCTGCAGCGTGCCGCTCTCGGTGGTCAGCCAGACCGCGCACCAGTCGGCCAGCCGGGGCACCAAGAGCTGCCCGGCGAGGGCGGCCACCATGTTCTCGTCAAGCTGACCGGTGAGGAGTTCGCTGGCCTCGGCGAGGAAGGACGGCCCGCCGCGGTCCACCCATTCGGCGGTCGGATCGCGCTGCTCACGCGGCGGAACGGGGGCCAGGGTCTCGGCGAACCGCAGCTCGCGCCCGAGCGCGCTGGTGGGTACGGCGTCGAGCTCGGTTCCCGCCCGCTCGGCGTCCAGCCGGAACCAGACCGCCTTACGGGTGCGGTGGTAGGTCACGCCCCAGGATTCGGCGAGCGCCCCGATCAGCTGGAGCCCCCGGCCGCGGCCCCGGCGCTTGCTCTCCGGCCCTCCGTAGACGGTGCTGGCGGGGTGGAGGTCCGCCACCTCGATGACGATCCCCGGCCGCCGCGGCACGTCCCTCGGCACCTCCTCCGGGCCGCTCGTCTCCTCGTGCCCGAAGGGGCCGCCGGGGCCGCCCTCCGGCCCGTAGGCCTCCCCGGCGGCGCCGTCACCCGGCTGCAGCCGGCAGACCACCTCGACCCGGGTGCCCGCGTGCAGCACGGCATTGGTGACCAGCTCGCTCACCAGCAGCACCGCGTCGTCCAGCGACCGCTCGTCGAGGGTGACCGGGGCGAACGCCTCCGCCGCGCTCCGTCCCGTGAGTGCCGTACGGACGAAGGCGCGTGCCGCGCCGGGCGCACGCACACTTCCGGGCAGCGTCGTCCGCGAGACGGACTCACGCGCGAGAGGAAACAAGGCTCCCACGTGCGGCTCCAGGGCGATAAAGGCGGTTTAGGCCATCTAGGTGCCATATTATGACAGACAGGGGGATATGAATGATCTTTAAGGGACGACGCCATGGCTCTCGACCCGACCACCTCCGACACATCGCAGGCCCCGCCCGTGGAGTGTCCGGAATCCGCTCGGCCGTCCGGCCCGGCGCGCGGCGAGGAGACCGCGTCCGCGGCCGAGTTGCGGTCCCTGCTGGCGGCGATGAACGCCCTGTGCGACGGTGACTTCACCGTCCGCGCGGACACCTCTGCCGAGGGCTTGGCCGGCGAGATGGCCGGGGTCTTCAACCAGATCGCGGTGCGCAACGCGCATCTGTCCGGTGAGCTGCACCGGGTCCGCCGCGAGGTGGTGCGCCAGGGCAGGCTGGACGAGCGGATCTCCGCGAGCCCCGGCCAGGGGGCCTGGGCCACCAATGTGAACGCGGCGAATCAGCTGGTGGACGCCCTGGCCGGCCCGGTGTCCAACGCCACGCGGGTGCTCGACGCGATCGCCTCCGGCGATCTGACCCAGCGGGTGGATCTGCACGACGGCAACCGCCAGCTCCGCGGCGACCTGCGGCGACTGGGCCGCGGGGTGAACCGCACGGTGGACCAGCTGTCGCTGTTCACCGGCGAGCTGACCCGTATCGCCCGCGAGGTGGGCACCGAGGGGCGGCTGGGCGGCCGGGCCAAGGTGCAGGGGCTCTCCGGCGACTGGCGCATGGTGACCGAGGCCGTCAACACCATGGCCTCCCGGCTCACCGCGCAGGTCCGCGATATCGCCGAGGTGACCACGGCGGTCGCCCGCGGTGACCTCACCCGCCAGGTGACGGTCGAGGCCACCGGTGAGCTGCTGGAGCTCAAACTGACCGTGAACACCATGGTCGACCAGCTGGGCGCGTTCGCCGACGAGGTGACGCGGGTGGCCCGCGAGGTGGGCACCGAGGGGGAGCTGGGTGGCCGGGCCCAGGTGCGCGGGGTCTCCGGGGTCTGGAAGGACCTCACGGACAGCGTCAACTTCATGGCGTCCAACCTGACCTCCCAGGTCCGCAACATCGCCCAGGTGACCACGGCCGTCGCCACCGGTGATCTCTCGCAGAAGATCACCGTGGACGCGAAGGGTGAGATCCTTCAGCTCAAGTCGACGATCAACACCATGGTCGACCAGCTCTCCGCCTTCGCCGACGAGGTGACGCGGGTGGCCCGCGAGGTGGGCACCGAGGGGCGGCTGGGTGGCCGGGCCCAGGTGCGCGGGGTGTCCGGGGTCTGGAAGGACCTCACGGAGAACGTGAACTTCATGGCGGACAACCTGACCTCCCAGGTCCGCAACATCGCCCAGGTCGCCACCGCCGTGGCGGAGGGCGATCTGAGCAAGACGATCACGGTGGAGGCCAAGGGCGAGATCCTTGAGGTGAAGTCGACGATCAACACCATGGTGGACCGGCTGTCGTCCTTCGCCGACGAGGTGACGCGGGTGGCCCGCGAGGTGGGCACCGAGGGCAACCTCGGCGGTCAGGCCCAGGTACGCGGCGTCTCCGGGGTCTGGCGGGACCTCACGGAGAACGTGAACTTCATGGCCCTGAACCTGACCTCCCAGGTCCGCAACATCGCCCAGGTCACCACGGCGGTCGCCAACGGCGATCTCTCGAAGAAGATCACGGTCGATGCCCGGGGCGAGATCCTGGAGCTCAAGGACACCGTGAACACCATGGTCCAGCAGCTGCGCTCGTTCGCCGACGAGGTGACCCGGGTGGCCCGTGAGGTGGGCACCGAGGGCCAGCTGGGCGGCCGGGCCGGCGTGCCGGGTGTGTCCGGGGTCTGGAAGGACCTTACGGACAACGTGAACTTCATGGCGTCCAACCTGACGTCCCAGGTCCGCAATATCGCCCAGGTCGCCACCGCCGTGGCGGAGGGCGATCTGAGCAAGAAGATCGACGTCGACGCGCGCGGCGAGATCCTTGAGCTGAAGACCACCATCAACACCATGGTCGACACGCTCTCCTCGTTCTCCGACGAGGTGACGCGGGTGGCCCGCGAGGTCGGCAGCGAGGGCAGGCTGGGCGGCCAGGCCCGGGTCGAGGGCGTCTACGGCACCTGGAAGCGGCTGACCACCGGCGTGAACGAGCTGGCCCTCAACCTGACCACTCAGGTGCGCGCGATCGCCGAGGTCGCGTCCGCCGTCGCCCAGGGCGATATGTCCGGGTCGATCTCGGTCGAGGCGCAGGGCGAGGTCGCCGCGCTGAAGAACAACGTCAATCTGATGGTCGCCAACCTCCGCGAGACCACCCGCGCCAAGGACTGGCTGGAGTCCAACCTGGCCCGTATCGCCTCCCTGATGCAGGGCCACCGCGATCTGGTCGAGGTCGCCGATCTGATCCTGAGCGAGCTGACCCCGCTGGTCAACGCGCAGTTCGGGGCGTTCTTCCTCAGCGCGGCCGGGGCCAGGCCCGGTGAGGGGCTAGAACTCATCGCCGGATACGGCACCGACCAGGACGCGGTCGCGGGCGACTGCAAGACGCCGCGGAGCGGCCCCCGGGGTCGCGGGCTGGTCGCCCAGGCGGCGGTGGAGAAGAAGCGGATCCTCATCAACGACGTCCCGCCCGACTACATCACCATCGACTCCGGCCTGGGCTCCGCACTCCCGGCCAGTGTGGTGATCCTGCCGATCCTCTACGAGGACCAGGTGCTCGGAGTGATCGAGCTGGCCTCGTTCAGCCGGTTCAGCGAGGTCCACCTGGCCTTCGTCGACCAGTTCGTCAACACCATCGGCGTCTCGATCAACACCATCATCGCCAACGCCCGCACCGAGTCGCTGCTCTCCGAGTCCCAGCGGCTCACCACCGAGCTGCGCCAGCGCTCGAACGAGCTCCAGCGGTCCAACGCGGAGCTGGAGGAGAAGGCCGCGCTGCTGGCGACCGCCTCCCAGTACAAGTCCGAGTTCCTGGCCAATATGTCGCACGAGCTGCGCACCCCGCTGAACTCGCTGCTCATCCTGGCCCGGCTGCTCGCGGACAACCCCGAGAACCGGCTGTCCGCCCAGGAGGTGCAGTTCGCCACCACCATCCACCGCTCCGGCTCCGATCTGCTCCAGCTGATCAACGACATCCTGGATCTGTCGAAGATCGAGGCGGGCCGGATGGACGTCCGTCCGAAGAAGCTCCCGCTGGTCAAGATCCTCAATTATGTGAACGCCACGTTCCGGCCGCTCGCCGTCGACCGGGGCCTGTCGTTCGAGATCGCGGTCGGCGAGGACGTACCGCGCGAGATGTTCTCCGATGAGCAGCGGCTCCAGCAGATCCTGCGCAATCTGCTCTCCAACGCCCTGAAGTTCACCTCGTCGGGCGGGGTGACACTGCGCGTCGAGCGCACCCCGGGAGAGCGGTTCGAGGAGGAGACGCTGCGGGCCGCGGACGCCGTCATCGCGTTCTCCGTCACCGACACCGGTATCGGCATCCCGCCGGAGAAGCTGCCGGTGATCTTCGAGGCGTTCCAGCAGTCCGACGGCACCACCAGCCGGAAGTACGGCGGGACCGGCCTCGGCCTGTCCATCAGCCGGGAGATCGCCGGAATGCTCGGCGGCCGGATCGTGGCCAGGAGCGAACTGGGCGTCGGCTCCTGCTTCACCCTCTACGTCCCCGCGCACTACAGCGGCGTCGCCCCGGCCCCCGACCCCTCGGACCCCCGGGCCACCGGATCCACCGTCCCCGCGGTCGCCCCCGCCTCGGACGAGACGCTGCCGGACACCTCCGACCACGCCCCCAGCGGGGTCTTCGGCGAGGCGGACAGCCTGGTCGCCACCGGGCCCGCCACCGGGCCCCAGGGCGGCGGCGCGGAGGCCGACAGCGAGAGCGGGGGAGAGGCCGAGGACGAGGGCCACGACGAAGGCTGGCCGGGGACCACTCAGCTCAAGGAGTGGCAGCGCGGACGCCCCGGCCGGGTGCTGAACGGCCGCCGCATCCTGATCGTCGACGATGACATCCGGAACGTCTTCGCGCTCACCCATGTGCTGGGCCGGGTCGGCATGACGGTGAAGTACGCGGAGAACGGCCGCGAGGGGCTGGAGGTGCTGCACCGCAACCCTGATGTCTCGCTGGTGCTGATGGACGTGATGATGCCGGAGATGGACGGGTACGAGACGATCCAGGCCATCAGGAACACACCGCGTCTCGCCGATGTGCCGATCCTCGCCCTGACCGCGAAGGTCATGCCCGGCGACCGGGAGAAGGCCATCGACAGCGGCGCCAACGGCTATGTCCCCAAGCCCGTGGACGTCGACCGGCTGATGTCGGCGATCATCGATGTGCTCGATCCGGAATCCGGAGGGGGGGTGCCCGGAGAGGCTGCGTCCGAAGAAGGCGTATCCGGAGAGGCCGCGTCCGGAGAGGGCGGGTCCGGTGAGGGCGTGCCCGGAGAGGGCGCCGCGCCTGCCGAGACCGGTCCGCCGAGGCCGAGGCAGGGGGAGAGATGACTGCGAGCGCGTCCGAGAAGGCCGGAATCCTCATCGTCGACGACATGGAGGAGAACCTGATCGCGCTGGAGGCCGTCCTCGGCCCGCTCGATCAGCAGCTCGTCCGCGCCCGCTCCGGCGAGGAGGCGCTGAAGGCGATGCTGCGGCAGGACTTCGCCGTCGTTCTGCTCGACGTGCTGATGCCGGGCATGGACGGCTTCGAGACCGCTGCCAACATCAAGCGGCTCGACCAGACCAAGGACGTCCCGATCATCCTGCTGACCGGGACCGACGCCGACTCCGACTATGCCTACCGGGGCTATGCGATCGGCGCCGCCGACTTTCTGACCAAGCCCTTCGACCCGTGGCTGCTGCGGACGAAGGTCAATGTGTTCCTGGAGATGCACCGCAAGAACCGCGAGCTCGAGGCGCGGACCGAGCAGCTGGTGGAGCGGGTCGAGGAGCTGGAGCGCACGGTCGAGGGGCTGCGGAAGTACGCGGAGGAGTGACCGGTCAGGGCTCCACGGCCCGACCGGCCAGGGCTCCGGCCGCCGGACCGGTCAGGGCTCCACTGCCTGCCCCGTCAAGGCTCCACGGCCGTGACGAGGACGGCCACCGTGGGTGGCTGGCCGCCCGGGGCCGGAGCGGCTTCCGTCACCGCCCGCCGTACCGCCCTCGCCACGTCCACGGCGCGGTGATCCCCCGCCACGGCCAGCTCGATCCGGATGTGCGTCGCCTCGATCCGCACCGCCCGGGGCGAGCCCAGCACCGGTGCGAGCCGGGTGACGCCGGGCACGGAGGCGGCGGCGCGGGCGACGGCCGCGGTGGCGGGGTCGGGGTCGGGACCGGGGCCGGGGCTTTCGGTCCGGTGGGGCCGCGGAGCCTCCGGGGGCGGGGCCGGAAGCTCGTCAAGCACCTCCGTCACCCGTAGGTCCACCGCCTCCACCAGCAGCCCGAGCCGGTCCGTCGCCGCGTCGAGCAGGACGTCGCGCAGCCCGTCCGCGGTGACCGGAAGCGGTTCGTCCAGCGTCGCCCCGCACTCCGCCGCGATGCGCAGGGGCCCCGGCGGTAGCGCGCTCGGCGGGGGCGGAACCGCGGGTGTCCCGGCGGTGTCGGGGTCGGCGGGGCCGATCCGCAGCGCTCCCAGATGTACGCCGGGGACCTCGGCGGCGGCCCGCGCGAGCACAGCGCCCGCCGCGTGTTCGGTGATCCAGGAGCCGTCCTCCCGCTCGCCCAGGGGGAGCAGCCGGCCCAGCCGCAATTGCTCCCTTACGGTCTGTGCGAGCCGGTCCGTCACCACCGTGTCACCCCTTACCGCCGTTTACCGCCGTACGGATGTGAGCCTTAATGCTCTCAGCCTGCCGTATCGATCGCGCGAGTGCTGCATCTCCGAAGCGGTTCGGGGAAGGTCCCTTTATGGTGGCAAATAGAGCGAGCGGAAAACCGCTTCCTCCGCTCTTCGCCTCGGAAGGGACGATCGGTGATGTCCGAGACCACACCACGGAACCGACCCGAGAACCCCGCCACGGAGCCCGCCGCCGGTACGCCCAAGACGCTGGGCGCCGGGAACGGCATCGCCGGGGCGGCCGCCGCCACCGACCGGCCCAGGCGGGGCGGGGGCGATCCGGCCACCCGGGGGCGCACCACCATCGCCGACGGCGTCGTCGAGAAGATCGCGGGTATGGCGGCCCGCGATGTGGTCGGCGTCCATGCGATGGGCGGAGGTTTCGCGCGCACCTTCGGAGTCGTACGGGACCGGGTGCCCGGCGGCCGGTCGGTCACCCGTGGGGTGAAGGCGGAGGTGGGGGAGGTACAGACGGCCCTCGACCTGGAGATCGTGGTGGACTACGGCGTCTCCATCGCCGATGTCGCACGGGCCGTACGGGAGAACGTGATCGCGGCGGTCGAGCGGATGACCGGCCTCGAGGTCGTCGAGGTCAATATCGCGGTCAGCGATGTGAAGTTGCCCGACGAGGAAGAGGAATCGCCGGAGCCGCGGCTCCAGTAGGTCGGCAGCGGTTCCGGTTGGCTCCAGCGAAGGAGCACACGATGAGCATGGCCGTGGTCGGGATGATCGCGGGAATGGCGCTGGCTTTCGCAGGTTATTTCGGTGGGTTCGGGGCCTTTCTGCTGGTGGCGGCGTTGGGAGCCGTCGGGTTCATTGTCGGCCGGTTCCTGGACGGTGATCTGGAACCGGGCGACTTCTTCCGTTCCCGTGGCCGTGACGGACGACCACGGTGAGCGTCATGACGACCGTAAGGACGTGCCGTGGTGGAGCCGGGTGAGCGGGGTGCGACACGGATCGCGGACCGGGTCGTCGCGAAGATCGCCTCGCAGGCGGCGCGGGAGGCGTTGCGGGGTGGCGGCACGGATTCCGGTGCGGACGTCGCTGTGGACGTCGTCGCGAATGCCGGTGCGAATGCCGGTGCGGACATCGGTGCGGATGTCGCTGTGGTCCCCGGTGAGGCCGCCGTCGCCGATGTCGTAGGCGCGCGGCCGTACGCGGTCGCCGTGGTGCGCGGGGGCGTCGCACGCGTCCGGGTCGCCGTCGAGCTCGGCTATCCCTCGGACATCGGCGGGCACTGCGGTGCGGTGCGTCGGCAGGTGATCGAACGGGTAGGCGAGTTGACGGGCATGGAGGTGCCCGAGGTCGCGGTGACGGTCGAACGGCTGCATGTGCCGCAGTGGCAGCGCCCGGAGCGCAGGGCGCGTCGGGGGAGGGACAGGGTGCGATGAACGCGGACCAGAAGATGCGTCAGTCCACCTCGGCGTCGGCGTACGGCGCGAGGGCGGGGACGGCTGCCGGTTCCGGCGCCGGGGACGGGGAGCCGCCCGGGCGCGTACGGCGCTTCTGGTCCGAGCGGCGGGTACCGGCCGGGATCGTCTCGCTGGTGATCGCCGCGGTCAGCGGGCTGCTGCTGTACGACGTGGCGGCCGTGCGCTCGGGGCGGCACGCCCTGGGGTGGCGGGACTGGCTCGCCGATGAACTCGCCTCGCGGCCGCTGGACAGCGCGTGGATCATGGGCGGGGCGGCGCTGCTGGCCGCGCTGGGGGTGTGGATGGTGATCCTCGCGATGGCGCCGGGGCTGCGGGGGCTGCTGCCGATGCGGGCGCCGGGACCGGAGCCGGGGCCGGAGGCTGAGGGAGCCGTCCGAGCGGGAATCGACCGAACGTCGGCGGGGCTGGTGCTGCGGGACCGGGCGATGGAGGTGTCCGGTGTCCGGTCGGCCCGCGTGGACGTCGGCCGACGGCGGATCAGGGCCCGCGCGCTGGCCCACTTCCGCGATCTCGACGAGGTGCGCGCGGATCTGGACGCCGCGCTGCACGAGGGCATCCGCCAGCTGGGCCTGGCCCGGCAGCCCGCCCTCTCCGTCCGCGTACGGCGCTCGGCGAAGTCGAAGGGGTGAGCGCGCCATGCTGAGTGTCGTCAACCGGGTGCTGCTGGGGCTCGTGGGCCTGGTGCTGACCGCTGCGGGCGCGGTGGTCCTGGCCGGGTGGCCGCCGTTCGACGGCCGCGCCGATGTGCTGCTCAGCCGGGCGGACCGGATGCGGTGGCGGGACGCCGGATGGTGGTGGCCGGTCGTCATCGGGGGGCTGGCGGTGCTGTTCGTGCTGTCGCTGTGCTGGTTCCTGGTCCAGCTGCGACGGCGTCGCCTCCAGGAAGTGCTCGTGGAAACGGGCGACGGCGAAGGCGCCCTGCTCCGGGGCCGCGCCCTGGAGGCCGCCCTGTTGTCGGACGCGGAGTCGCTGGACGGCGTGGAGCGCGCCCATGTGCTGCTACGGGGCCGCCGGACGACACCGGAAGCACGGATGGGCTTGGCGCTGGACGCGCGGGCGGACCCGCTGTCAACGCTGGACGCGGTCCGAGCCGACGCCCTGGAACGCGCCCGCACATCGGCGGGCCTGGACCGGCTCCCGGCGGAGGTACGGCTGAGGGTGGCCCGACACGGAGCGGAACGAGCGCGGTAGCCCTGCGCCCCGGGACGCACGGTGCTCCGCGCCGCTCCGGTCGGCTTTCCCCCACCCCGCCCCTCCCCGAAACGCAGGGACTCCGCCCCCACGACCCCCGGGGGGGCTCCGCCCCCACGACCCTCGGGGGCTGCGCCCCTACGACCCCATGGGGCTGCGGCCCCGTGCTCCCGCCGGGCTGCGGGTCCCGGGGGCTGTGCCCGCGTCCCTGCTGGGCTGCGTCTCCACGATCCCCGGGGGTTGCGCCCTTACGTGCCCGCTGGGCTCGGCCCAATGACCCCTGGGGGCCGCGCCCCTACGCGCCCGCTGGGATCCGCCGCGCGGGCTGTGTGCGGGGATCGCCCGGGATTATTTAGCCTCTCCGGCGTTTGAGGAGCGGGGTCCGGGGCGGAG
>NZ_LAKD02000036.1 GCF_000968685.2 Streptomyces antioxidans | reverse complement strand
CCGAAAGGGGCGCGGGGAACTGCGCGACCAGCCATGACGGCGCCACGGGCGATCGACGGCAGGTCGGGGCAGTTCCAGTAGGCGGCTCCGCCCCTGCCACACGGGGTCTGGGGCGGAGCCCCAGTTGTGGGAAGGGGCGGGGAGGGGAACAGCCCGCCGCAGGCGTCACGAACCGCGCCCGGGCACACCCTAGGCGCAGCAGTCCGAGTCCAGCCCGCGCGGCAGGTGCTCGCCGCTGAAGACGGCCGTGGTCGCCTCGTCGCCGCCCAGCGCCGCCACGGCGAGCAGCAGCGACCCGGCCGTCCACGTGGTGCGCTCCTCGGGCCAGACCGCGTCGTCCTCGAAGACGTAGCCGGTCCAGTACATGCCGTCCTCGGCGCGCAGCGTCGGCTGGATCCACCGGAGGATGTCCACCGCGCGGTCGGACTCCCCCATCACCCAGAGCGCGAGCGCCAGTTCGCAGCTCTCGCCGCCGGTGACCCAGGGGTTGGGGGAGACGCAGCGCACCCCGAGCCCGGGGACCACGAAGCGGTCCCAGCCCTCCTCGATGCGCTCCTTCGCGGCGGCGCCGGTGACCGCGCCGCCGAGTACCGGGTAGTACCAGTCCATCGAGTAGCGGTGCTTGTCCAGGAACCGCTCGGGGTGGTGGCGTACGGCGTGGCCGAGCAGCCCGGCCGACAGCTCCCAGTCGGGCTGCGGCTCCTCGCGGTGTTCCGCGATGGCCAGGGCGCAGCGCAGCGCCTGGTAGACGGAGGAGGAGCCGGTCAGCAGGGCGTCGGGGTCCACGGTGCCGTCGGCGCGGTGCCGCCAGCCGATCTGGCCGCCGCTCTGCTGCAGCCCGAGCACGAACTCGACGGCGGCGAAGACGGTGGGCCAGATCTGGTCGAGGAAGGCGTCGTCGCCCGTGGAGAGGTAGTGGTGCCAGGCGCCGACCGCCACATAGGCGCAGAAGTTGGACTCCCGGCCGCGGTCGGTGGGTTCGGTGGCGGCCACGCCGTCCGGGGTGTCGGGGTAGGCCGCGTACCAGGAGCCGTCGGGGTTCTGGTGCCGGGCCAGCCAGCGGTAGGCGGCCGTGGCCCGCTCGTGCTCGCCCGCCGCGTCCAGCGCCATCGCGGACTCGATGTGGTCCCAGGGGTCGAGGTGGTGGCCGCGGAACCACGGGATGGCGCCGTCCGCGCGCTGGACGGCGGCGATGCCCCCGACCGTGCTCAGCACCTGCTCGGGGCTGAGCACCCCGGGCAACGCGAGCCGTTCGGTGCGGGGGCCGGGGCGCGGGCCGAGCGCCGTCACGCCCGCTCCTCGCGCGGGGCGCGGGGCTTGGTCGCGTACGCCACGAAGCTCTTGCCGATGACGGGGTTGAGTGCGCGTTCGGCGAGCCGCGTGGCCAGCGGCTTCTTCATGATGTCCCACACCAGCAGCTGGTGGTACGCGCGCACCGGCAGCGCCCTGTCGTTGTCCACGCCGAAGGCGCACTTGAGCCACCAGTAGGGGCTGTGCAGCGCATGGGCGTGGTGGGTGCCGTACGGCCGCAGCCCGGCCCCGCGCATCTTCTCCAGCAGCTCATCGGCGCGGTAGATGCGGATGTGGCCGCCCTCGACCTCGTGGTAGGCGTCCGAGAGCGCCCAGCAGACCTTCTCCGGGCCGTAGCGGGGCACGGTGACGGCGATCCGGCCGCCGGGCCTGAGCACCCGCACCATCTCGGCGAGCACGCCCTTGTCGTCGGGTATGTGCTCCATCACCTCGGAGATGATGACCACGTCGAAGCTGTCGTCGGGGAAGGGCAGGGCGAGGGCGTCGCCCTCCATGGCGGTGGCCGTGGCGCCCGCCGGGGCCTCACCGGCCTCCTTCATGGCGGCGAACCACTTGGCCACCTCGCGTATCTCCTCGCCGTTGCGGTCGAGCGCCACGACCTGGGCGCCGCGCCGGTAGCACTCGAAGGCGTGCCGTCCGGCGCCACAGCCGAGGTCGAGGACGCGGTCGCCGGGGGCGAGTGGGAAGCGGGAGAAATCGACGGTCAGCACGGGGGTCTGCTTTCGTCCGGCGGATTCGTGAGGCGGGAGGGTTCGGGGCGGGCGGGGACAAGGGGCGGGAGAAGCGGGGGCGGTGGCTCAGCGGTGGGCGGCCGTCCGGGCGGAGGCGCCGATCACCTGGCGGTACCGCTCGACGGTGCCGCGGGCGGCCTGCTCCCAGGTGAAGCGCCGCAGCACCCGTTCGCGACCGGCCGCGCCCAGCCGCCGTCTGAGGTCGGCGTCGCCCAGCAGCCGGTTCAGGGCCGCGGCGAGCGCGTCGGCGTCGCCGGGCGGTACGGCCAGACAGGTCTCGCCGTCGACCCCGGCGACCTCGGGGATCGCGCCGCCGGTGGTGGCGACCAGCGGGGTGCCGGTGGCCATGGCCTCGGCGGCGGGCAGCGAGAACCCCTCGTACAGCGAGGGCACACAGGCGATCTGGGCGCCGCGCACCAGGTCCACCAGTTCGGCGTCGCTGATGCCCTTGACGAACTCGACGGCGTCCTCGAGCCCGTGGCGCGCCATGGTGGCGGCCACCGGCCCCTCCTGCGGGCGCGTGCCGACGACGACCAGATGCGCCCCGGGGTTCTCGGTGCGGACCTTGGCAAGGGCCTCGATCAGATGCACCAGGCCCTTGAGCGGCACGTCCGCGCTGGAGGTGGTGACGATCCGGCCGGGGGTCTCCGGGACGGCGGGGTCGGGCGAGAACAGCGCGGTGTCCGCGCCGATGGGCACCACATGGATCCGGTCCGGCCGCACCCCCAGGTCCTCCACGATCTCCCGGCGGGAGGAGCCGGAGACGGTGAGCACCGAGGGCAGCCGCCGGGCCACCCGCTTCTGCATCCGGGTGAAGCCGTACCAGCGGCGCACGGAGAACCGGCGCTTCCAGCCTTCGGCGGCGTCCAGCTCCAGCTGGCGGTCGACGGTGATCGGGTGGTGGATGGTGGTCACCAGCGGGAAGCCGAGCTTCTCCAGTCCCAGCAGTCCGTAGCCCAGGGTCTGGTTGTCGTGGACGACGTCGAACTGGCCGGGGCGCGCGGCGAGATGGCGGCGGGCGCGCAGGCTGAAGGTGAGCGGTTCGGGGAAGCCGCCGGTCCACATGGTGGAGACCTCCAGGGCGTCGATCCAGTCCCGGTACTCCTCCCGCCGGGGGGTGCGGAACGGGTCGGGCTGGCGGTAGAGGTCCAGGCTGGGCAGTTCGGTGAGGGTGACGCCCTCCTCGGCGTCGAGCACCGGATACGGCTGGGCGCCGATGACCTCGACGGTGTGGCCGAGCCGGGCGAGTTCGCGGGAGAGGTGGCGTACGTAGACGCCCTGGCCCCCGCAGAATGGATTCCCCTTGTAGCTGAGCAGCGCGATGCGCAGCGGCCGTTCCTCGGTGGCGGTGGGGGGTGCTGCTCGAAGCGGGTCGACCCCGGTCTCCTGCGCGGCCTCTGCGGTCACTCGCGCCCCCTCCTCGGTGCAGTTCAGCGGGAGCGTATCCGCTTCCGTTTATCTAGAACAAGTTTCACTAACGCATCCCCTGAGGAGTCACGAAGATACCCGCCCCGGGCGTCCTCTCCAGGGCCGGGGCGGGTGATCCCTACCACTCGGTAGCCGGGGCGTTCGGGAGAAGTTGACGACGGGGGTCCGCACCGGGGGCGCCCTCGCCGGCGCGACGGCGGGCGCCGCTCGGCAGCAACCTGCCTCAACTGCGCGGACCCGGGTGCTTCGGGACGGACTCGCGCTAGCCTAGAACGAGTTCCAGTGACTCGCAGGCCCGGGACGGTCCCGTCATCATGCACGATGTCCGCTTGTCGCCGACCCGCAGACGCAACACATTCGAAGTGGGACAAATGACCGCAGAAGTCAAGCCGGCCGCCCTGCAGCTGACCGAGCGGCAGGAGGCGCGCCGCCGGCGCATCCTGCACTCCAGCGCCCGGCTGGCCAGCCGGGGCGGCTTTGACGCGGTCCAGATGCGCGAGGTCGCGGAGAACTCCGGGGTGGCGCTCGGCACCCTCTACCGCTACTTCCCCTCCAAGGTCCATCTGCTGGTCGCCACGATGCAGGATCAGCTCCAGCACATGCACGAGACGCTGCGCAAGAGGCCGCCGACCGAGGAGGAACCGGCCGCCCGGGTCGCCCAGACGCTGATGCGCGCCTTCCGTGCGCTGCAGCGCGAACCCCATCTGGCCGATGCGATGGTCCGCGCGCTCACCTTCGCCGACCGGTCGGTCAGCCCGGAGGTGGACACGGTCTCCCGGCTCACCACCGCGATCATCCTCGATGCGATGGGCCTGGCCGAGGCCCCGACGGCCGAGCAGCTTTCCGCGGTCCGCGTCATCGAGCACACCTGGCACTCGGCGCTGATCACCTGGCTCTCCGGGCGCGCCTCGATCGCCCAGGTGAAGATCGACATCGAGACAGTCTGCCGTCTGATCGACCTCACCGCCCCCGCTCCGGGCCGATAGCCGGACGGACGGGCATCAGGCCGGACGGACGGCACATCAGGGGCGCGTGCGCCAATTCCTGCGCCCCTGCGAGCTTCTGGAAGGGGATTATGCGCCCTCACGCCCCCCATTGGCTCAATTTCCGCGTTCACGCCCTGCCCAATACCGGTATTCATGAACGGCGCGCGACAGAGCGACAACGGCGCGCGACGAGAGCAGGCATCGTGGGGGGTGGAGAAGTTCGTGATCCGGTTACTTCTGGTACACGAGTCAGGGTTGCTGCGATCGGCCCTGGCATCCGTGATAGGGGCCGAACCAGACATCGAGGCGGCGGCGTGCTCCTGGCGCGACGCGCGTAGCAGAGCCCGTTCCTTACAGCCGCAGGTGTGCGTGGTGGACACGGACAGCCCGGCGGCCGACAAGGCGGCACAGAAGGGCGAGTGGGGGAAGTTCGTGGCATCCGCCTCTGGGGAGGGCGGGGACTGCGGACTGCTGGTGCTGGTCAACTCGGAGCGGCCGGGCCCGCTGCGCCGCGCCCATGAGGCCAGGGCGCTCGGCTACGTCGACAAGGACGCCCCGCCGCAGCGGCTGATCGAGGCCATACGGCGGGTGGCGAGGAAGGAGCGGTACGTGGACGACGCGCTCGGCTACGGCTTCCTCCAGGCGGCCAAGATCCCGCTGACCGAACGGGAGTTGGGGGTGCTGTCGCTGGCCGCGGACGGCGCCTCCATCGCGGAGATCGCCCGTACGCTGCACCTGTCCACCGGGACGATCCGCAACTACCTGGCGGCGATCACCCGGAAGACCGGGGCGCGCAACCGCGTGGACGCCATACGGATATCGCAGTGCGAGGGGTGGGTCTGAGATCGCAGTGCGAGGGCTGGGGCCGGGTCCGATGAGTGCGGCCCTGGGGCCGTAGCCGCCGACGAGCGCTTGCGACGGGGCCAACGGCGGGCTCCGGCCCCGCCGTTGGCGGCCAGGAGGGCTAATCGTCGGGGGGAAAGACCTGTTCACCGGTTTCCGACAGCCGGATGGCGATCGCCTCGACCGGGCAGCCCTCCGCCGCCGCGAGCACCGCCTCCGAGGCATCGGCCTCCGGCTCGACCGGATGCGACTGCCGCGCCGTGTCGAGCCGGAAGCCGCCGGGGGCGGTGCTCACGCACATCCCCGCGCCGATGCACACCCCGCGGTCCACCTCGATCCGCCAGCGGTCCCCCATCAGCCCGGCTCCCCGTCCCACCCCTGGGGCAGGTGGATCATCTTGTGCTCCAGGTACGCGGAGAACCCCTCCGGGCCGAACTCCCTGCCCAGACCGGAGTTCTTGTAGCCGCCGAACGGCCCGAGCATGTCGAGGCTGAAGGTGTTGACCGAGTAGGTGCCGGTGCGGACGCGCCGTGCGAAGTCGATGCCGTGCCCGGTGTCCGCCGTCCAGACGGAGCCGGACAGCCCGTAGTCGGAGTCATTGGCGATCCTGGCCGCCTCCTCCTCGTCCCCGTACGGCAGCAGACAGATGACCGGGCCGAAGATCTCCTCACGGGCGATCCGCATCCCGTTGCCGACGTCGCCGAAGAGCGTGGGCTCCACGTACCAGCCGGTCTGCTGGGCCTCCGGACGGCCGCCGCCGGTCAGTACCTTGGCGCCCTCCCGCTGGCCCAGCGCGATGTAGTCCAGCGACCGCCGCTGCTGCCGCCGCGCCACCAGCGGCCCCACCTGGGTGGCCGGATCCAGCGGATCGCCGACGACCAGGGCGGAGGCGGCTGCCGCGAACCGTTCGGCGATCTCGTCGTAGCGGGCGCGCGGCGCGAGGATCCGGGTCTGGGCCACACACGCCTGTCCGTTGTTCATCCAGGCGTTGGGCACGATCCCGGCGACGGCCGCCTCCAGGTCCGCGTCCGGCAGGATCACCGCGGCCGACTTGCCGCCCAGCTCCAGGGTGACCCGGGTCAGCTGGCGCGAGGCCACCTCCATCACCCGCTTGCCCGCCGCGACCGAGCCGGTGAACGACACCTTGTCCACGCCCGGGTGGCCGACCAGGTACTCGCTGACCTCGCGGTCGGCCGGAAGGATCGACAGCACCCCCTCGGGCAGCCCCGCCTCCGCCGCGATCTCCGCCAGGACGTAGGAGTCCAGCGGCGTCTCGGGCGAGGGCTTGAGGATCACCGAGCACCCCGCGAGCAGCGCGGGCGCCAGCTTCGCGGCGGCCACGAACTGCGGTACGTTCCACGGCACCACGGCCGCGACCACCCCGACCGGCTCCCGCCGCACCAGCAGCGGCCCGAGCGCCCCGGCCCGCCGCTCCTCGTAGACGAAGTCGCGGGCCACGGTGATCGCCGCGTCCCACACCATCATCGCGCCGAGCGCCTGGGCGAGGACGCTCCAGGAGTACGGGGAGCCGTTCTGCGCGCTGATGACCCGGGCGATCTCCTCGTGGCGCACGGCGATGGCGTCCTTGATCCGGGTGACCACCGCGATCCGCTCGTCCAGACTCGTCCTGGCCCAGGGGCCGTCGTCGAACGCCGTACGCGCCGCCGCGACGGCCCGGTCCACATCGGCGCGGGAGGCGTGCGGCACCCGGCCGATGACCCGCTCGGTGTGCGGCGAGACGACCTCGATGGTGTCCTCGCCCGCCGGATCGGCCAGCGCGCCGCCGATGAAGAGCTGCCCGTGCTCGATGAGGTCGTCCATCGCTGATGCCTTCCGGCCGATGACACAGGGGGTCTGCCAATATCTGACGCAGCATCAGAACTGATACCAGTTCTAGCTATAGTGGGCAATGCTTGTGTCGAGGAGAGGGGACGCCGATGGCGCAGGTGACGCGCGGGGCCCAGGAGGCGCGGGGGGCGCAGGTGGCGCGGGTGACCGACCACGGCGGCGGAGTGTGGAGCGTCCCGGTCCCGATCCCCGACAACCCGCTCGGGCACACCCTGGTCCACCTCCTCGACACCGACCGCGGCCCGGTCCTGATCGACACCGGCTGGGACGACCCCACGGCCTGGGACGCCCTCACCTCGGGGCTCGCCGCGTGCGGCGCCTCCGTCGCCGATGTCCACGGCGTCCTCATCACCCATCACCACCCCGACCACCACGGACTGTCCGGCCAGGTGCGGGAAGCGTCCGGGGCGTGGATCGCCATGCACTCCGCCGACGCCCAGGTCGTCCGGCGCGCCCGGGAGGCCGAGCCCTCCCACTGGCTGGACTATCTGGAGGAGAAGCTCACCGCGGCCGGGGCGCCCGAGGAGCATCTGGCCCCGCTGCGCGCCCCCCGCACCTCCGGCCGCACGGGCCTCCCCGGGCGGCGGCCCGCCCTCCCCGACCGCGAGATCGTCCCCGGTGAACTCCTCGGACTGCCGGGCCGCCGACTGCGCGCCATCTGGACCCCCGGCCACACCCCCGGCCATGTCTGCCTCCATCTGGAAGAGGCCCATCCGGCCGCCGGGGAGGGGCTGTCCGGCCATGGCCGACTGTTCTCCGGGGACCATCTGCTGCCCGGGATCACCCCCCACATCGGGCTCTACGAGGACCCCGACGACGCGACCGTCACCGATCCGCTCGGCGACTACCTCGACTCCCTCGAACGCGTCGCCGCCCTCGCCCCGGCCGAGGTGCTGCCCGCCCACCAGTACGCCTTCACCGACGCCCCGGCACGGGTGCGGGCGCTGCTGGACCACCACGAGGAGCGGCTGGCCGGGCTGCTGGCGCTGCTCTCCACCCCGCTCACCCCGTGGCGGCTGGCCGAGGCCATGGAGTGGAACCGCCCGTGGGAGCAGATCCCCTTCGGCTCCCGCAACATCGCGGTCTCGGAGGCGGAGGCGCATCTGCGCCGACTGGTGAAGCTGGGCCGGGCGGAAGCGGTGCCGGGCAGCGATCCCGTGCTGTACCAAGCGATTTGATCGACGCATGGGGTGCCGGTCCGGGGGACCGGAAGCTAGCCTTGCCCGGCCTGGCGCGCCCACCCGCGCCCGCCCCCACGCGCCGCACACACTCCCACACCCCCCGCCGCCCGTGACCAGCCGCATCAGCAGGAGCATGCGTGACGAGCCCCACCCGCGATTCCGCGTCCACACCAGATCCGACGACCGGGCCGACACCTCCCCCGGGCTGTCCCGCGCACTCCGGGCAGGCCCCGGCCGGGCAGGGGCTCGAGCCGCTGTACGGCCCCGAGTTCGCCGCCGACCCGGCCGCCGCCTACGCCCGTCTGCGGCAGTACGGGCGGATCGCCCCCGTGGAGCTGGCGCCCGGCGTTCCCGCCTCGCTCGTCACCAGCTACCAGACCGCGCTGGACATCCTGCGCAGCCCCGAGACGTTCTCCAAGGACGCGCGCCACTGGCAGGCACTCACCGACGGCGCCATCCCCATGGACAACCCCGTGGCGCCGATGATGATGTACCGGCCGAACGCGCTGTGCAGCGACGGCGAGCAGCACCACCGGCTGCGCTCGGCGACAAACGACACGTTCGACCGCCTGGACCTCCACGCACTGCGCCGCTACGTGGAGCGGAGCGCCGACTTCCTGATCGACCTCTTCGGCCCCAGGGGCGAGGCCGATCTGCTCGAGGAGTACTGCGCCCGGCTCCCCCTGCTCGTCTTCAACCAGCTCTTCGGCTGCCCGCCCGAGCTGAGCGACACGCTGGTCCGGGCGCTCTCGGCGCTCTCGGCGCACTTCGACGTCACCGAGGACTCCGAGCAGGCCAACGCGGTCCTCACGGAGTCCCTTTCCCGGCTCATCGCCCTCAAGCGGGAGAATCCGGGTCCGGACATGACGTCCTGGCTGATCGCCCACCCCGCCGGGCTCACCGACGAGGAGCTGATCAACCAGCTCAGCCTCCTCATCGGCGCGGGCACCCAGCCCCAGCAGAACCTGATCTGCAACGGGCTGTTGCTGCTGCTGTCCGACGAACGGTTCCGGGGCGATCTCGCGGGCGGCACGATGCTGATCGAGGACGCGCTCAACGAGGTCCTGTGGAAGGACCCGCCGCTCCCCAACTTCTGCTTCCACTACCCGCGCCGTGACGTCACGGTCGACGGCCACCGGCTGTCCATGGGCGACCCCGTCGTCATCAGCCTGGCGGCCGCCAACAACGACCCGTACCTGCTGTCGAACCGGCGCGGCAACCGAGCCCATCTGGCGTGGGGCGCGGGCCCGCACACCTGCCCCGCGAAGGACCCGGCCCAGCTGATCGCCTCCGTCGCCGTCGAGAAGCTGCTCGACCGCCTGCCCGATCTCGAACTCGCCGTCCCCGCCGAGCGGTTGCGGTGGCGGCCCGGCCCCTTCCAGCGGGCCGTGGCCGCGCTGCCGGTGCGCTTTCCGCGGACGGCCGCCAAGTCCGATGAGGCACTGGCCGAGATGGCGACGGCAGCGACCACGGCCATCTCGGGCGCCGTGGGCAGGACGCCCACGACGGTCCGGGCGGCTACCCCGGCGCCCTCGCCGGACATCGCGCCCGCCACGGCGGAGCCACAGCCGGAGCCCGCGCCCGAGTCCGACTCCGGCCCCGAGCACGAGGCCCGGCGCCGCTGGTGGCAGTCCCTGGCCCAGTGGTGGCGCCGCGACTAGCGGACGGCCGGGTGCGGGGCCGTCAGGCGCGGCGTTATCGGATTGCCGAGCGGTGCCCGGCCGCGTAGCGTCGCGGCGCATGACCGCGACGCTGCGCACCGCGCGCCTGCTGCTCGAGCCGTACCGGCCCGACGACGAGGACGCCTTCGTGGCGCTGTTCCAGGACCGGCGGGTGTGCAGCTGGCTGGGGGACGGAAGGCTCGCCCCGGAGGCCCAGGACCGGGCGCTGTTCGGGCGGATCTTCACCCAGGTCTACGCCCGGCGGCTGTTCGACGTCTGGGCCGTCCGCGAGGACGGCCGGTACGTTGGCCACGCCGAGATCAAGCCGACCGAGCTGGTGGGCGGCCACGAGATCGTCTACGCGCTGGCGCCGGAGGCGTGGGGGCGCGGTCTGGGGAGGGAACTGGCCGAGGCGGTCGTCGGCCACGGCTTCGGCGCGCTCGGGCTGAGCGAGGTGCACGCCACGGTCATGGTGGCCAACGAGGCGTCGCTGGCCCTGCTCACCCGGCTCGGCTTCGCGCACCGCCGTGATATCGAGGAGGACGACGGCACGACGACGCGCTGGCTCAGCCTTGTGCGGGCAGACCGCGCCCCGGGGTGCGAGCGGTGGGCGGCTGAGGGTGGCTGGGGGCGTCCGATAAGTCGGCGGATAAGCTGGTCGTGAACTTCATACGCGTCCGTTCGGGGGAAGCCGGTGCGATTCCGGCGCTGACCCGCAACCGTGAGCGCGCCCTGCGGGGCGTACGAGCCGGGATACCCGGGCGGGCGCGATGACGCAGGCTCCCGCCGCCGGGTGACCGGTGGCGGCACCGTCGAGGTATGCGGAGCTGAGCCGGGTGCCAGGTGTGCCGCGGGGCGTTCGTTCCGCGTGTGGCGCGGCTGGACGGCCGTGCGCGGCTGCGTGCGCCCGTCCACCGACCGAGAGGCACCACAGCCATGAACATTCGCCGCAGCGTGGCGGCTCTTTCCCTCTGCGCCGCCCTGGGCGCGGCCGCCGCGCCCGCCGCCGTGGCCGACGACGGCGCGGCCGGGCGTGCCAAGGGGCTCTACGGCGTCAAGGACCCGAAGTTCGACGGGGTGTGGCGGCAGTCGCTGGCGCTGCTCGCCCAGGACGCGGTGGGCGTCACCCCGGCGAAGTCGGCCGTCGGCTGGCTGGCCGGGCAGAGCTGCGAGGACGGCGGCTTCGCGGCGTACCGCGCGGACACCTCCGAGGATTGCGATCCGCACAAGGGCGAGTTCACGGACGCGACGGCGGCGGCGGTCCAGGCGCTGGCCGCGGTGGGCGGGCGCTCCGGCACCGTGGAAAAGGGCGTCAGCTGGCTCAAGCGCCACCAGAACGAGGACGGCGGCTGGGGCATGAACCCGGGCGGCCCGAGCGACGCCAACTCCACCGCGGCGGCCATCGGCGCCTTCGCCGCCGTCGGCCAGGACCCGGCGAAGGTGAGGTCGGCCGTGGGCAAGGGCGGTAAGTCCCCGTACGACGCGCTGCTCGGGCTGCAGCTGGGCTGCTCGGCGAAGGCGGCGGAGCGCGGGGCGTTCGCGTATACGGCGGCCAAGGGCAAGGGCAAGGGCGAGCCCGCCGCCAATGAGCTGGCCACCGCGAGCGCCGCGCTGGCCGCGCAGGGCAAGGGGTTCGTCTTCGAGACCGTCGGCAAGGACAGCGGCACCGCGCCGAAGCCGCTGCGCTGCGCGGACGGGAAGGGGGGAGCAGGGTCGCCCGGGGACGCCGCCGAGGCCGCCCTGGCCCATCTCTCCCGCGTCATGTCCGGCACCGACCAGCACCTGAAGTCCGCGCTGCCGGGCGCCAAGGACCAGCCCGACTTCGGCGGCACGGCCGACGCGGTGCTGGCCCTCGCCGCGGGGAAGCACACCGCGGCCGCGGACAAGCCCCTGAAGTGGCTGCGGAGCGAGGAAAGCTCCACGGCGGCCTGGGCCAAGGGCGACCCGGGCGCCCTCGCCAAACTGGTCCTCGCGGCCCACGCGGCCGGGGCCGACCCCCGCGACTTCGGCGGCGCCGACCTCGTACGGCAGTTGAACGCCACCGGCCCCAAGCCCGAGGCGGCGGCCCCGGGCGCGGAGTCGGACAGCGACGGTAAGAGCGAGGGGAAGAAGGACGACGACGGCGGCGGCGGGGTCGGCGGCGTCTGGTGGACGGTCGGCGTCTGCGCGGTCGCGGGCATGGGCATCGGGTTTCTCCTGAGCGGCAGGAAGAGGCGACAGCTTTGAGCCCACGCTTCCACGCGGCCCGGCTGCTGCTGCCCGTCGCCGCCCTGTTCGCGATGGTCAGCGCGGTGCTCGGCACGGTGCTCGGCGCGGCGCCCGCGCAGGCCGCGGACGGGTATCGCTACTGGTCGTTCTGGCAGCGGGGCGAGGACGGCGGCAGCTGGAGCTACGCCACGCAGGGGCCCTCCTCGGCGCGCCCCGGTGACGGCGACATGGTCGGTTTCCGCTTCGCGGTCAGCGAGGACTCGGGCGACGCCACCCGGCCGCGCGGCATGGCCGATTTCGCCGCCGTCTGTGCCGACACCCCGGCCACGGACGGCACCAAACGGGTCGCGGTGGTCATCGACTTCGGTACGGCCACCGACGCGCCCGACCGCCGGACGCCGCCCACGCCGCGCAACGAGTGCGCACGGGTCCGCGAGGACGCGACCGCCGGGGACGCGCTCGCCTCCGTCGCGAAGCCGCTGCGCTACAACTCCGCCGCGCTGCTGTGCGCCATCTCCGGCTATCCGGAGGCGGGCTGCGGGGACAAGGTGAACGCCTCCGTGGGCGCCCACGCCGCCCCGAAGGGTGACGGCGGCACGGCGGACGGCGGCGGTTCGGGCCCCTCGGCCGGGCTGATCGGCGGGCTCGCCGCCGTCGTACTGCTCGGTGCCGCGGCGGTCTGGCAGGCGCGCCGCCGTCGCGCATGAACGCACGGGAGGAGACGGTCATGCCACCGCGCACCGGCATGGAGGCCACCGCCCGGCGCCACGGCGGCGCGGGCCTCCGCGGGGCGGGCCTCCGCACCCTGCCCACCGGTAGTGCCCCGCGCGGCGGAGGCGCCCTGCACGCCGGGGCCTGGTGGCTGTGGGCGCTCGGGCTGGCCACGGCCGCGTCCCGGACCACCAACCCGCTGCTGCTCGGGCTGCTGATCGCGGTCGCGGGCTATGTGGTGGCCGTGCGCCGCACGGACGCGCCGTGGGCCCGCTCGTACACCGCGTTCCTCAAGCTGGGTCTCGTCGTGCTGGCGATCCGGCTGTTCTTCGCCGTGTTCTTCGGCTCGCCGGTCCCCGGGACGCGGGTGCTCTTCACGCTCCCCGAAGTCCCGCTGCCCCACTGGGCGCAGGGGGTGCGGGTCGGCGGCCGGGTGTCGGCCGAGGGGCTGGTGTTCGCGCTGTACGACGGGCTGCGGCTGGCCACCCTGCTGATCTGCGTCGGCGCCGCGAACGCCCTCGCCAGCCCGGCGCGGCTGCTCAAGTCGCTGCCCGGCGCGCTCTACGAGGCCGGGGTCGCGGTCGTGGTGGCGATGACCTTCGCCCCCCATCTGGTGGCGGACGTCGCTCGGCTGCGCTCCGCCCGCAGGCTGCGCGGCCGCCCCGACCGCGGGGTGAAGGCGCTGCTGCAGGTCGGACTGCCGGTGCTGGAGGGCGCGCTGGACCGCTCGGTGGCCCTGGCGGCGGCGATGGACGCGCGCGGCTACGGCCGCACCGCCCGGGTCCCGCCCGCCGTCGCCCGTACCACCGCCGCGCTGACGCTGGGCGGGCTGCTCGGCGTCTGCTGCGGTACGTACGGCCTGCTCGCGGCCGAAGGCGCGGGCTACGGCCTGCCCCTGCTGCTCGCCGGACTCGCCGCCGCGCTCGGCGGTCTGTGGCTGGGCGGCCGCCGCTCGGTGCGCAGCCGCTACCGCCCGGACCGCTGGGGCGTACGGGCGTGGCTGGTGGCCGGGTCGGGTGCGGCGGTCGCGGCACTGATGATCCGCGCCGCCTCCTACGCCCCCGGGGCCCTCCAGCCATCGGTCGTCCCGCTCACCGCCCCGACCCTGCCGCTGTGGCCCGCGGCGGCCACACTCCTGGGCCTCCTCCCAGCCCTCGCCGCCCCGGCCCCGGGACCGGCCCCGGAACCGGCCACATCCCGCCCTCCGCTCCCGGCGAACGCCACCCCCGGCCCGCGCGCCGACGACGAACACCACCACCCCACCGCACAACCCCCGCCCCGCGTCCGCAGCGAAAGCGACGCGCGGGCCGGGGCGGGGCCCGAGGAGGCCGCTCAGTGATCCGCTTCGAGCAGGTGTCGGTCCACTACGACGGCGCGGCGCGCCCCGCGCTGGCGGGGGTGGAGCTGACCGTCCCCGAGGGCGAGCTGTGTCTGCTCGTGGGCCCGTCCGGGGTCGGCAAGTCGACGCTCCTGGGCACGGTCTCCGGCCTCGTACCGCACTTCACCGGTGGCACCCTGCGCGGCCGCGTCACCGTCGCGGGCCGGGACACCCGTACCCACAAGCCGCGCGAACTCGCCGACGTCGTCGGCACCGTGGGCCAGGATCCGCTCGCCCACTTCGTCACCGACACGGTCGAGGACGAGTTGGCGTACGGCATGGAATCGCTCGGCACCGCCCCGGACACCATGCGCCGCCGGGTCGAGGAGACCCTGGACCTGCTGGGCCTCGCCGACTTGCGGGACCGCCCCATCGCCACGCTCTCCGGCGGGCAGCGGCAGCGCGTGGCGATCGGCTCGGTGCTCACCACCCACCCCCGCGTCCTGGTCCTGGACGAGCCGACCTCCGCGCTCGACCCGGCCGCGGCCGAGGAGGTGCTGGCGGTGCTGCAGCGGCTGGTGCACGACCTGGGCACCACGGTGCTGCTGGCCGAACACCGCCTCGAGCGCGTGGTCCAGTACGCGGACCAGATGATCCTGCTCCCCTCCCCCGGCGCCGCCCCGCTGACCGGCGCACCGGCCGAACTGCTGCCGGTGTCGCCCGTCCAGCCGCCCGTGGTGGCGCTGGGCGGCCTCGCGGGGTGGCCGCCGCCGGTGCCGCTGTCCGTACGGGACGCGCGGCGCAGGGCGGGCCCGCTGCGGGAGCGGCTGGCGCCGCTCGCCCCGCGTCCGGTGGCCGATCCGCCTCCGGGCGGCCCGGTGGGCGAGGTGGCGCGGCTGTCCGTGCGTCACGGCCGGGTGGAGGCGCTGCGCGGGGTGGACCTGACGGTGCGGCCGGGCGAGACGGTGGCGCTGATGGGGCGCAACGGCGCGGGCAAGTCCACGCTGCTGGCCAGCCTGGTCGGGCTGTACGAACCGGCCTCGGGCTCGGTGCGGGTCGGCCCGGACCGGGTCGTACCGCACCGCACCCGCCCCGCCCAACTGCTGCGCCGGGTGGGCCTCGTCCCCCAGGAGCCGCGCGACCTGCTCTACGCGGACACGGTCGCCGCCGAGTGCGCGGCGGCCGACCAGGACGCGGGCGCGGCGCCCGGCAGCTGCCGTGAGCTGGTCGGCCGACTGCTGCCCGAGGTGGCGGACACCGCTCATCCGCGCGATCTGTCGGAGGGGCAGCGGCTGGCGCTCGCCCTGGCCGTGATCCTCACCGCCCGCCCGCCCCTGCTGCTGCTCGACGAGCCGACGCGCGGGCTCGACTACGCGGCGAAGGCCCGCCTGGTGGAGGTGGTGCGCGGGCTGGCCGCGGACGGCCACGCGACCGTACTGGCCACCCACGACGTGGAGCTCGCGGCCGAACTCGCCCACCGCGTCGTCATCCTGGCCGAGGGCGAGGTGGTCGCGGACGGCCCCACGGCGGAGGTCGTGGTCTCCTCCCCCGCCTTCGCCCCCCAGGTGTCCAAGGTGCTGGCCCCCCTTCCGTGGCTGACGGTCCCGCAGGTGCGCGAGGCGCTGGAGGCGACACCGTGAGCGAGCGGGAACACGGCATCGGCACGAAGGCCATACGCCTCGGCCCGCGCTCGGTCGTGGCGCTCGCGCTCGTCTCCGCGGTCGGTGTCGTCGCCTTCGGCTGGCCGCTGTTCGCACCGGGCGACTCCGGGATCACCACCCATGCCGCCGACGCCCCTTGGCTGTTCGCCGCGCTGCTCCCGCTGCTGCTGGCCGTGGTCGTGGCGACCATCGCGGACACCGGACTGGACGCCAAGGCCATCGCGATGCTCGGGGTGCTGGCCGCGGCGGGCGCGGCCCTGCGGCCGCTGGGCGCGGGGACGGCCGGGATCGAGCCGATGTTCTTCCTGATGGTGCTGTCGGGCCGGGTGCTTGGCCCCGGTTTCGGCTTCGTGCTCGGCGCCGTGTCGATGTTCGCGTCCGCGCTGCTCACGGGCGGGGTGGGGCCCTGGATGCCGTTCCAGATGCTGGCCATGGGCTGGGTGGCGATGGGCGCGGGGCTGCTCCCCGGCGCCGCCCGGCTGCGCGGCCGGGCGGAGTCGCTGCTGCTGGCCGGGTACGGGGCGGTGGCGTCCGTGGCGTACGGGACCGCCATGAACCTCCAGGGCTGGACCCTGATGCAGGGCATGGCCTCGGGGATCTCCTACGTCCCCGGCGACCCCCTCGGCGATAACCTCGCCCGCTTCGTGGCGTACTGCCTGGCCACCTCGCTGGGCTGGGACCTGCCGCGGGCCGTGGTCACGATGGTCCTCACCCTCACCCTCGGCACCGCCATCCTCAAGGCCCTCCGGCGGGCAACCCGCCGCGCGGCCTTCGAGGCCCCGGCCACCTTCGAGGGCCCGGCCGCCTTCGAGGACCCGGTCCCCTCCGACACCTCCGCGTCCTCCTAGCCAAAGTCCCGCTGGCCCGCGTGGCGGCAGATCAGGCGGAAGATCTCATCGTCCGGACGCCGGAGACGCCGGGTCCCTACAGCCGTTGGATGATCGTGCCCGTGGCCAGCGCCCCGCCCGCGCACATCGTGATGAGCGCGAACTCCTTGTCCGCGCGCTCCAGTTCGTGCAGGGCCGTCGTGATCAGGCGGGCTCCCGTGGCGCCCACCGGGTGTCCGAGGGCGATCGCGCCGCCGTTCACGTTGACCTTCTCCAGGTCCTGCTCGAAGACCCGCGCCCAGGAGAGCACCACCGAGGCGAACGCCTCGTTGATCTCGACCAGGTCGATGTTCTTCAGGGTCATCCCGGCCTTGCCCAGGACCGCCTTCGTGGCGTCGATCGGACCGTCCAGGTGGAAGTGGGGATCGGCGCCGACCAGGGCCTGGGCCACGATACGGGCGCGGGGGCGGAGTTTGAGGGCGCGGGCCATGCGCTTGGAGGCCCACAGGACCGCACACGCGCCGTCGGAGATCTGGGAGGAGTTGCCCGCGGTGTGCACGGCGGTGGGCATGATGGGCTTGAGTCCGGCCAGCGCCTCCGCGCTGGTGTCGCGCAGCCCCTCGTCCCGGTCGACGGCGCGCCACATGCCCTCGCCCGCCGACTGCTCCTCCTCGGTCGTGGGCACCTGCACCGCGAAGGTCTCGCGCTTGAACCGCTCCTCCGCCCAGGCCCGGGCCGCCCGCTCCTGGGAGAGCAGCCCGAGGGCGTCCACATCCTCGCGGGTCAGGCCGCGGTTGCGGGCGATGCGTTCGGCGGCCTGGAACTGGTTGGGCAGATCCACGTTCCACTCCTCGGGGAACGGTTTGCCCGGGCCGTGTTTGGAGCCGCTGCCCAGCGGCACCCGCGACATGGCCTCGACGCCGCAGCCGATGCCGATGTCGATGACACCGGTGGCGACCATGTTGGCCACCATGTGGTTGGCTTGCTGCGAGGAGCCGCACTGACAGTCCACCGTCGTCGCCGCGGTCTCGTACGGCAGCCCCATCATCAGCCAGGCGGTGCGCGCGGGGTTCATCGACTGCTCCCCGGCGTGGGTGACGGTGCCGCCGACGACCTGCTCGACGCAGTCGGGCTGGATGCCGGTGCGGGCGAGGAGTTCGCGGTAGGTCTCGCCGAGCAGATAGGCGGGGTGGAGATTGGCGAGCGCGCCTCCGCGCTTGCCGATCGGCGTGCGGACGGCTTCGACGATGACGGGTTCGGCGGCCATGGCTGTCTCGTCCTCTCATCGCAGCCGCGGGGCTCCCGGCAGCACCCACGGCAGAACTAGTACGCGTTCTAGTTCTTCAGGCTCAGTCTGCTGAGGCCCGACCCGGCGGCGCAAGGGTTGTGCAGGGGTTGAGCGGACCACAAGGGGCATTGAGCCCCGAAACATTGGCCGCGTTTTCTCTTGCCACTTGTAGAACCCGTTACTACCTTGCGGACACTTCTGATAGGCCGTCAGATATCTGGAGTGGCCGATGTCCTCCTGTCCAGCGCTCCCCGAAGGCTTTGAGCCCCCCGAAGGCCCTGACCTCCCCGAGGGCTTTGATCTCACCGACCCCGACCTCCATCAGCATCGGGTGCCACTCCCGGAGCTCGCCCGGCTGCGGCAGACCGCGCCGGTGTGCTGGATCCCCCAGCCCCACGGCGTGGCCGGATTCGACGACGACGGCTACTGGGCCGTCACCCGTCACGCCGATGTCAAGGAGGTCTCCACCCGGCCGGAGGTCTTCTCCTCCCACGCCAACACCGCGATCATCCGCTTCAACGAGCACATCCAGCGCGAGCAGATCGACGTCCAGAAGCTGATCATGCTCAACATGGACCCGCCCGAACACACCCGGGTGCGTCAGATCGTCCAGCGCGGCTTCACCCCGCGCGCCATCCGCGCCCTCGAAGACGCCCTGCGCGACCGCGCCGTCCGCATCGTGGCCGGGGCCAGGGAGAGCGGCAGCGGGGACTTCGTCACCGATGTGGCCTGCGAACTGCCGCTGCAGGCGATCGCCGAGCTGATCGGCGTCCCCCAGCGGGACCGGTCCAAGATCTTCGACTGGTCCAACAAGATGGTCGCGTACGACGATCCGGAGCTGGCCATCACCGAGGAGATCGGCGCCGAGTCGGCCATGGAGCTGATCTCGTACGCCATGAACCTCGCCGCCGACCGCAAGGCGTGCCCGGCCGAGGACATCGTCAGCCGGCTGGTGGCCGCCGAGGACGAGGGCAATCTGGGCTCGGACGAGTTCGGCTTCTTCGTGCTGCTGCTCGCCGTCGCCGGGAACGAGACCACCCGCAACGCCATCAGCCACGGGATGCACGCCTTCCTCACCCACCCCGACCAGTGGGAGCTGTTCAAGGCCGAGCGCACCGCCACCGCCGCCGACGAGATCGTGCGCTGGGCCACCCCCGTGATGTCCTTCCAGCGCACCACCACCCAGGACACCGAGCTCGGCGGACAGCGCATCGGGGCGGGCGCGCGGGTCGGCGTCTTCTACTCCTCCGCCAACAACGACCCCGAGGTCTTCGACCGCCCCGAGGTCTTCGACATCACCCGCGACCCCAACCCCCACCTCGGCTTCGGCGGCGGCGGACCGCACTTCTGCCTCGGCAAGAGCCTGGCGGAGCTGGAGATCCGGCTGATCTTCGACGCCATCGCGGACACCCTCCCGGACATCCGGCTCGCGGGTGAGCCCCGGCGGCTGCGTTCGGCCTGGCTGAACGGGATCAAGGAGCTGAGGGTGACCTACACGTAAGCTGTTCGTGCCGCGACAGGAGTCCCACAACCCACCGGGCGGGGGCACACTGACCGCCATGAGCGAGATGTACGGCCCGCACCGCGCGGCGGGCGACCGTCGAAGACTCTTCGACTTCATAGCCCTCACCGCCCGCCTCCGTGAGATCGAACGCGCCAACAACGCCACCCCGGAGCGCAAGGAGAGCGTCGCGGAGCACTCCTGGCACCTGGCGATGGTGAGCTGGATCCTGCACGCCGAGTTCGAGCGCGAGGCCGGGCAGCGGCTCGACCTCACCAAGATGCTCAAGCTGTGCCTGATGCACGACCTCGTGGAGATGGACGCGGTGGAGCGGGGCGCCGCGGGCGGTGAACCGCCGCGCTTCGCCGCGCTCCCCGCGCCGCTCGGGGGCGAACTGCTGGCGCTGTGGCGGGAGTACGAGGAGGGCCGTACCCCCGAGGCGTGCCTGGTGCGCGGGGTGGACCGGCTCAACCCCACCCTGATGCGCTGTCTGACCGGCCAGGGCTGGGGCGACATGGCCACCGACAGCCACGCCCCCGTGGACGCCGAGGCGCTGGACGCGCTGCACCTGCCGCGGGTGGCCGTGAGCGAGACCCTGCGCACGCTGTACGAGGAGGTCAGGGACGCCTCGGTGGAGGGCGGGCTACTGCCACCGTAAAGCCGGTAAGGCCCGTACAGCCGGTAGGGCCCGTAAGGCCCGCCCGCCCTCCGGAGCAGTCCCCGACGGCGCGACGGCGCTACTTGAACGGCACGTTCACACACGCCACCCGGTCGCCCGCCTGCCCGGCCTTGCCCGAGGTGGTGCCCGTCGCATGCTTGTGGATCACCACGGAACGGGCCTCGTCGGGCCGGAAGTTCCACTTCACCCAGGACTTGGCCCAGCCCTTGCCGCTGCCCCTGGTGGTGACGTCCAGCCACACCTCATTGCGCGGGTTGGCGTACTTGGGGTTGGTCGAGGGCTGCCTGGGGTCCTGCTTGTTCTGGTAGTGCGGACCCGATGAGTCGGGCTTGGTGCCGCACGGCTTCGTGTGGACGTGGATCCCGAAGTGGTGGTTGGCCGCGAGGCCACGCACGCTGATGAACACGAACGTGCCCTTGTGCATCCGGTGCTGGCCGTGGCCCTCGCCACCTTCGCGGTTCTTCATGCCCTTGCCGCCCACCCGCGCCTCCGCGATGAACACCGACGCGGACGTCGGCACCAGCGACCTGTCGTACGTCACCGCACCGGCGCTCTTCGCCTGCGACGCGGGCTGGAACCTGTCGTGGACGAAGACGAAGGGGTGGGGCGGCGGTGCGGCGACCGCGGGCGTGGCGATGGTCATGGAGGCGCCCATCGCGACCGCCGCGGTTACTGCCTTCACCAGGGACATCGTTGATCCCTCCTCGGTCGGGGTCCCCGCTCCCCGTCTCGATTCCCGGATCCCCCCGTCTCACGCGCTCGTCCGGCTTTCCGCCCCCTTCTCACCACGCTAGACCCGCTGGTCATGCCGCTCAACGCGAGCCCCAGCCCCCTTTTCGGGGGACTCGTCCGCCCCCGGCCGGTCCTCCTGCGGGGGCCCGCCCGCACCGAGGAACACGTACTGCAGCGCGAACCCGGCCGTGACGATGGCCGCGCCGCCGACCGCGTCCAGCACATAGTGGTTCGCGGTGCCCACGATGACCGCCGTGGTCAGCAGCGGATACAGGATGCCGAGCACCTTCGCCCAGAGGTAAGGCGCCACGATCGCGATGACCACCCCGCACCACAGCGACCACCCCACGTGCAGCGACGGCATGGCCGCGTACTGGTTGGACAGCTTGGTGAGCACGCCGAAGTCCGGGTTGCTCAGGTCCTGCGGGCCGTGCGCGGTGTCCACGTAGCCGAGCCCCATCAACCGCGGCGGGGCCAGCGGGTAGAGCCAGAAGCCGATCAGGGCGAGCAGCGTGGCGAAGGCCAGCGGGGTGCGGGCCCAGCGGTACGTCGCGGGGCGGCGCAGATACAGCCAGGCCAGCAGGGACAGCGGAATCAGGAAGTGGAAGGTGGAGTAGTACCAGTTCATGAAGTCCCTGAGCCATCCGGTGTCGGCCACGATGGCGTTGAACCAGTGCTCGATGTCGATCCTCAGCCAGCCCTCGAGGGTGAGCACCTGGTGTCCGTGGCCCTCGGCCAGCGCGCGCTCGTCCGGGGCGTGGGCGCGGATCCAGGAGTAGCCGAAGTAGCCGATGCGGATCAGCACCAGCTCGAGCATCAGGTTCGGGCGGGACAGCGGGCGCTTGAGGACGGGCAGCAGCGGCACCCAGGCGAAGCGGCTGGTGGCCGGTTCGGCGACCGGCGTCGGCTCGGGGTCGTCCCACCGCGGCGAGGTGCGGGAGAGGAACGGCACCGCACAGGCGGCGGCGAGCGCCGCGAGCAGCGGCGCGTTGTAGCCAACATGGCCGAGGATCTCGATGTCGGGCAGCAGCGCGGTGCGGTTGAGCGACATCGCCAGTACGACCAGCACCGGCCACACCAGCCGGTCGGAGCCGCGCCGCCCCACCCGCCCGGCCACGGCCAGCAGGATCCACAGCTGCTGGTGCTGCCAGGAGGTGGGCGAGACCGCGAGCGCCACACAGCCGGTGATGGCGGCGGCGAGCAGCGGCTGTCCGTCCCGCGCGTAGCGCACCGCGCGGTGCAGCCCGATCACCGCGACCGCGACCGCGAGGACGGCCAGCAGCGCGAGCTCCAACGGGCCCTCGAGGCCGATGCGCAGCAGCAGCCCGTGCAGCGACTGGTTGGCCAGGCTGTCGGCGGGGCCGCCGAGCCCGAAGCCGCCGATGTGGTGCACCCAGTACGACCACGAGTCGTGCGGCATGGCCGCCCAGGCGAGCGCGGTGCACCCGGCGAACGCGACGCCCGCGAGCGCCGCGGCCCGGCGCCGTCCGATCAGCAACAGCACGACGGCGAACAACAGCAGCGCGGGCTGGAGCGCCGCGGCCACCCCGATGAGCACCCCGGCCTGCCGCCCGGAGGTCCTGGGCAGCACGGTGAGGACGACCAGCAGCACCGGGATGATGCTGGTCTGGCCGAGGGTGAAGGTGTTGCGCACCGGAAGCGACAGCACCAGCAGGCTGATGGCCAGCGGTGCGGCGATCAGCGAGGTGCGGCGGGAGACCGGTCCCGGCAGCGACCGGGCCACGACCAGCCCGAGGACCACGACCAGCAGCAGGGTGCCGAAGGTCCAGGCGACCCCGAGGCTCTGCTCTGCGGCCCGGGTCAGCGGTTTGAGGACGAGCCCGGAGAACGGGGTGCCGGTGAAGGAGTCCCGGTCGTACAGCGAACCGCTGACGTGCAGCACCCCGTGGTCGCCGATCCAGGTCTCCAGATCGGTCAGCCGCTCCTCGGGCGGCAGCCGCAGCACCGCCGCCGCCTGACGGACCGCCAGCACGCCCGCCAGGAGCCAGAGGGCCGCGAGCCCCATTCTGGTCCGTGGCGTCCGCGCCCCCGCGGGTCCGGGGGCCGGCCCCGTGTCCGGGCTTCTCCCCAGTCCGCTCCGCTCCACGTTCGCCACGCCGTGCCGCTCCCCCACTCGCCCTCTTCATCTGTCCCGGATGTTGGAGACCCTACTGAGCTCACTCATCAGACGCCGAACATCCCCTCTTCACCTGACCGTCGTCCGGGGCTGTCCGAAAGATGTGAGTTTTTGGCAGGGTACTGTGCCCTCCGTGAGGGTCCGTACGGTCCGCGCCAATTTCATCAGGGCCGCGGGGCGCCCCGCGCACCGGGACCCGCCGCGCGCTGGAATGTTCCCGGCGTCACACCGAAGCACCGCACGAACCAGCGGTGGAAGTGGCTCTGATCGGCGAAGCCGGCCTGGGCCGCGGCCTCCGCCGCACTGCTCCCCGCCACCAGCAGCCCGCGCGCCCGGCGCAGCCTGAGCTGCCGCTGGAAGTCACTGGGCGCCATCCCGTACACGGCGCGGAACGCCCGGTAGAGCGCGAAGCGGCTGCACCCGGCGGCCTCCGCGAGCCGCACCGCCGGGATCTCCGCCGCGTACGCCTCCTGCGCGTGCGCCTCCTCCAGCAGCGCCCTTGCCCGCCGCGCCGCCCGGGCCTGCGCGCCGCTCCCGTCCGGAAGCTCCCGCGCGTGCAGCGGACCGGTGGCCCCGCGCCGCACCATCGCCCCGACGGCCGCGGTCAGCCGCTCGTCCCGCACCAGCGGACCGGCGCCGCCGACCAGGGCGGTGTGCAGCCGCAGCAGGGCGCGGCACAGCAGGGGGTCGGACACCACGGGCTGGTCGAACAGCGGCAGCGCCGCCCCGCCGTCCGCACCACCGGCCACATCGGCGAGGACGCCCCCCACCACATCGGGACCAATATGGACGATGCGGTACTTGTAGCCGAGCTCTGCGGCCGCCTCCCCATCGTGCGGATCGTCGGGGTTGAAGACCATCGCCATCCCCGCCCCGCTGGTGCGCAGCGCACCCCGGCAGCGGAAGCGCTGGGCGCCGACCTCGGTCACGGCGAAGGAGTAGGTGTCATGGCTGTGGGGATGGAACCGATGGCTGAAAAAGTGCGCGTGCATGGCCTCCACGGGCCGGTCGGGATCGCGCCAGTACCGGGCCCAGTCCCCCCGGCGAGGCTCCCCTCCCCGAACTTCTCCGACTTCTCCGACGGCACCCACGGGATCCATTGTGCCGTGGCGCACGAGCGTGCCGCGGCGCACGAGCGTTCAAGACCGCAGCTCGCGGCGGTGGCGAGAGTGAGGGCATGCGCTTCGACACCAAGATCGCCGTCATCATCCGCACCGACCTCGCCGACTGGCAGAAGCTGAACGTGACCGCCTTCCTCTCCAGCGGCCTGGCGCACGCCACGGACGAGATCGTCGGCAAGCCGTACGAGGACGCCTCGGGCAATCGCTACCTCCCGATGTTCCGCGAACCGGTCCTCGTCTACGCCGCCGATGCCGCCGCCCTCACCCGCACCCACGCCCGCGCCCTCACCCGCGGCCTGCCGATGGCCCTCTACACCGAGGAGCTCTTCACCACCGACAACGAGGACGACAACCGCGCCACGGTCCGCGCCGTCGAGGCCGACCAGCTGAGCCTGGTGGGCCTCGCGGTCTACGGCCCGCGCAGCCAGGTGGACAAGGTGACGAAGGGCCTGCGGCTGCACGGCTGAGGGACGGGTGCTGAGGGACGGCCGGGGTGAGGCGCCGCCGACGGGCGGCGCGGACTGCGGCAAGATGGAGCCATGAGCGTAGTCAAGATCAATGTGCTGACCGTGCCGGAGGAACAGCGCGAGGTGCTGGAGAAGCGCTTCGCCTCACGGGCCGGGACGGTCGAGAACTCCGACGGCTTCGAGTGGTTCGAGCTGCTGCGCCCGGTCGAGGGGACCGACCAGTACCTCGTCTATACGCGCTGGCGCAGCGAGGAGGACTTCCAGGCGTGGATGGAGGGCCCGATGAAGGCGGCCCACCAGCGCGGCGGCGAGGACGCCCCGCAGCAGAAGCCCGCCGCCTCCGGCTCCACCCTGTGGTCCTTCGAGGTCGTCCAGCAGGCCGCCCCCAAACAGGGCTGAGACGGCGTCCAGGCGCACGGCGGCACCGGTCACGGTGCCGCCGAAGGACGCCCCTTACTTCGCCACCGCGCTCGCCCCGTCCCTCGCGGCCTTGATGGTGCTGCGGGTCGTCGCCGCGATCGTCGCGGGCACGTTGAGCCCGGCGGCGTTCGCGATCGCGGGTCAGCGTGCGGAGCCCGGCTACGCGGGCCGGGCCATCGGGACGGTCGCCGCCGGTCTGACGGTCTCCCTCGCGGTCGGCGTCCCCATCGGCACCTGGCTCAGTACGCGATGGGGCTGGCACGCGGCGTTCGTAGCCGTCGGGATGTTCACCGCCGTCGCGCTGGCCGCCGTCGTGGTCACCGTGCCGCGGTTCGGCCCGGTGACCAAGGCGGGTATCGGCGACCGGTTGAGGGCGCTTCGCTCACCGGCCATCCTCGCCTGTGCCGGGACCACCACGATCGGCGCCTGCGCCGGGCTGATGCCCTACACCTACATCGCCCCCATCAGCGACGCCGTCACGGGACGCCCGGGGCTGCTGACGGTGTTCATCGCCACGATCGGCATCGCCGGCGCGATCGGCGCGGCGGCGGGCGGAAGCATCGCCGACGGCTGGGGGCCGGACCGGGCATGATCGCCACCTTGGGCGCCGCCCTGACGATCACGTTGATCATCGCCGTGATCAACGCGACCGCGGCGCCGGTCGGGCCAGCCGCGCTGATCGGCCTGCTCGCGGTCTGGGGCGTCGCGGCATGGGCCAACAACGCCCCGATGAACGCCCGTACGCTCCGGCTCGCCGGTCCAGCGGGCACCGAAGCGATGGCCCTCAACACGAGCGGCCTCTACAGCGGCATCGCCTCCGGCTCCGCGGTGGGCGGAACCACGCTCGATCGGTTCGGCGCGGGCGGTCCGCTCGCCGCCTCGGTCATCATCGGGATCTGCGGCATCGCGGCCATGGTTCTCGGCATCGTCCGGTGGCCGACCGAGCGGCCCCGGAACGGCGAAAAGGCGGCCGCATGACGCACCCGTACGGCACGCGTCATAACGGCTGATGGCCGATCACGTGTGCCGACGCGCATCGGGGACACTGGCACGGCGGCCACACCGATGTCTCCAGCGGCCTCAAGGGCTCGGTGGTCCTGACCACGCGCGTCGGCCCATAGGTCTTCCCGCCGTCCCGTGATACGCGCATGGTCATCATCGCGCGGCCCTTCGCCGTGTCCGACATATCGCTGTCGCTCCCGTTAGCTGTCCTTACGTACGTCAAGACAACCGCGAATGTGCAGTCGCGGTTGGTGATCGCCTGGTGACTACGCGGTGACAAGCCGTACCCTGGTCACCATGGACAGCGGGGAGTTCGGCCAACGAGTCCGCAATCTGCTCCGAGACCGGGACATGAGCGTGCGGGCGGTCGCCCGCCGCCTGAACTACGACCACGCCTATCTCTCCCGGGTACTCTGCGGGAAACAGCAGCCGTCAACGCAACTCGTCACAGCGCTGGACGACTTGTTCGAGACAAACGGGACACTCGCGAAAATCGCGGTACGAGTGGCACCGCCAGCGGAATCACCGGAGGCGGCTGAATCACCGGCCATCCCGAATCGGATACTCAGCCTCAACGAGGCACGCGGAGCCGACTTCGTCCAGGCCATCCGGGAGACGTCCCACCGGTTGATCGTCCTGGACAATGAACTCAGCGGAGTGTCCATCGCGGAGCCCGCGGGCCGTGCGTTCAAGGTCGTGCACCGGCGGCTCGGAGCCGGAGACTACGATCCCCGGTACGAGCGGGATATTCAGTCGGCCGCCGCGGAACTGGCCGAAGTCGCCGGTTGGGCTCTGTGGGACGCGGAGAGAGACGACGCCGCCCAACGCTTCAACCATGAGGCGCTATTTCTCGCGAAACTCTCCGGGGATCGCTCCATCGAGTTGCTGACGCTACAGAACATGGCGATGCAGAGTGAATGGTGCGGACGGTACCAAGAGGCGCTGTCCATTGCCCGGTCGGTCCTCAACGGAAGGCGGCTGTCCCCGCGCGTCGAGGCGATGTTCCGTATCCGGGAAGCGAAGGGACTGGTCGGCACGGGACGTACGTCGGATGCCCTCGAGTCGCTGCACCGTGCCCGGTCGCTCATCGAGGTCCGTAACGGTGTCGGCGAACCGGACTGGACATGGTGGGTGACAGAGGGAGAGATTGACCGCCAGTGGGGTCACACACTTCAGATCGCGGGTGACAAAGAGAAAGCCATCGAGCTGCTGCTCCAATCCGTACAACCAGGACGTGACGTCACGACTGGCTACTCAAGCGAGCGAGTCGCACGGCTCGCACAATGCCTGCTGGACGTCCATGCCTGGCGCGACGCGGAAGACGTCGTCACTTCCCTCGTCACCGCCACACCCGGAATCTCCTCGGGACGCACCCTCCGCCTCATCGGCCGCGTCGCCCAGCAGCACGTAAGGCTGGACGGCGCGCCGCCCAGCCTCACGGACACCCTTGAACACCTGGCGGACAAGCTCGATGAGGACCCCTTCACCCTGTGAGACCGCTCACGGCAGGTAGCGTTCAAGGGGCCAGCTGTGCCGTTCGAGGTGTTCTTCCAGGGCCGCCTCGGCGGCGGGGAGGTCGAAGCGGGAGAGGGCGTCGGCGATGTCCCGGTGCTGGCGCAGGGCCATTTCCGCCCGACCGGCGTGGACGGTGAGCGCGACCACGCCGGTCCGCTGCTGCCGGTCGCCCATCGAGCGGTAGAGGTGGGCCAGTTCGGCGTTGCCGATCGCCTCGATGATCGCGGTGTGGAACCGGCGGTCGCACGCCACCACCGCGGGATACCCGGCGCCCGCGTCCGTTATCGCCTGCTGCTCGTCGATCAGGGCGTTGAGGTGCGTGGAGAGGTCGACCTGATGGGCCACGATCTCGCGGGCGGCGTAGAGCTCGAGCACCAGCCGGGTGGTGTTGAGCTCGCGGATCTGCCGCGCGGTCACCGTGGTCACCTGTGCGCCGCGCCGGGGGAGCAGTTTGAGCAGGTACTCCGCGTCCAGCCGGAGGAACGCCTCCCGGACCGGAGTCCGGGAAACGCCGACCACGGTGGCGATGTCCATTTCGGTGATGATGTGGCCCGGCGGCAGCACCAGGTCCAGGATCAGCCGCTTGACGTAGCCGTAGACGAAATCCTTCGCCTGGACACCGTCCGGACGCGTGGCCTCCGGCAGTCGCGCGGGGGCGGGCAGGTCCGGAAAAGACGTGCTCACGAGCCCTCCATGGCCACCAGTACCTGACAGCGTCAGTCTAGGCGGTCCGGATCACCGGCGGCCACCACGCGGAACCGGCGCAGCGACAGCGCCGGGTTCCGCTCGCGCACCGTCGCGATCCGCGCCGCGTCGAGGGTCGCGACCGCGACCCCCGGTGCCTCTCCCGCCGCCGCGATCACCACACCCATCGGGTCGGCCACGATGCTCCGCCCCGCGCAGTCGGGGCCGGTCTGCCCGGCCGCCAGCACATAGCTGGTGTTCTCGATCGCCCTCGCGCGCAGCAAGGTCTCCCAGTGGTCCTCCTTGGCCGGGCCGACCGCCCATGCCGCGGGGACCAGGATGGCGTCCGCGCCCGCGTCGGCGAGCACCCGCGCGCTCTCCGGGAACCGCAGGTCGTAGCAGGTCATGACGCCGAACCGGAGCCCGCCGACGGTGAACGTCAGGGGTGCCACGACGTCCGCGGGAATCACGTGGTCGGACTCGCGGTAACCGAACGCGTCGTAGAGGTGCACCTTGCGGTAGACGCCGATGATCTCGCCGCGCGGGTCGAGCGCGACCTCGGTGTTGTAGGACCGGTCGCCGTCCGTCCGCTCGGCCATCCCGACCACGGCGTACACGCCCGTCTCACGGACGCAGGCGCGCACCGCGGTCAGCCACGGCCCGTCCAGGGGCTCCGGGTACGACTGGTCACCGACGTGGTGCGGGTCGTGGTACATCCCGAACTCCGGGGTGACCACGAGTTCCGCACCCCGCTCGGCACCCGCGCGGATACCGTCGACGAGCCGCTTGAGGTTCTCGTCCTTGTCCAGTCCGGCGGCGAACTGCGCCACCGCGGCGGTCACGGTCATACCGCGTCCTCCATGGTCGTCGTTCCGTGCGCGGTCGCGGCACGGGGTGTTTGCAAAGGGCGCTCGGGGTGTACGAAGAGCCAGCAGACCGCGCCGAGCAGTCCGGCGATGGCCAGGATCAGCAGGGCGATCAGCCAGTTCCCGCCGATTCCGACCAGGATGCCGGTGAACAGCGGGCCCGCCGCGGCCATCAGGTTGCCCCACAGATTGGTCCAGCCGGTGAGGGTCGCCGAGTAGCTGCCGCCGAGGTCCTGGCACGCGGCCCACACCTGCACCTGGACGACGCCGACGGCACCGAGGCTGACGCACAGGAAGGTGATCAGCAGGGGAACGCTGTGGGCCAGCGCACCGGTCACCAGGGCGGCCGCCGCGACGAGGTAGCCCGCCGCCGCGAGCCGGACCCGGGACGGCCAGCGCCGCAGCACCCGGTCGTTGAGCGCGCCCGCGCCGAACACGCAGACCAGCATGGCGATCCACGGCAGGGAGGCGAGGAATCCCATGTCCTCGAGCGAGAGTCCGCGCGCGTCGACCAGGTAGGTCGGCAGCCAGGTCTGGAAGAAGCCCTGGATGAGCAGCAGGCAGGCGTACTGCATGCCGATCGCCCAGAACTGCCCGGAGCCGGTGAACGCACGCCACGGCAGCTTCTTGGAGTCGTCGCCGGTGTACCGCCCCGCCTCGATGTACGACGCCTCGTCCGCGCGCACCGAGGGATGTTCGCGCGGTTCGTCGCGGACCACCCACCACCACACGACGGCCAGCAGCAGACCGGCGACGGCGAAGGCGTGGAACGCGTCCTGCCAGCCGAACTCGCCGATGATCCACACCACCAGCGGGGAACCGACCACGTTGCCGAGGTACAACCCGCACAGCAGCAGCGAGTTGGCCCGCGACTGCTCGTGCCGGGGGAACCACCGCTGCAGGGTGTAGACCGACGCGGGCCAGTCGGGTGCCTGTCCCATCCCGAGCAGGATGCGGATCACCACGAACCCGAGGAACACCACGCCGTACGGGGTGGCGAAGGTGAACAGCGACCACCAGATTCCCGCCAGGGCGAGGACCTTGCGCGGTCCGAACCGCTTCGCCAGCAGGCCGCCGGGCACCTGGAACAGTGCGTAGGCCCACCAGAAGGACGTCAGGATCACCGACATCTCGGTGACGGTGAACGAGAACTCCTTCTGGACCACCGGGGCCGTGGCGCTCATCACGGCGCGGTCCATGCTCATCACGAAGGTGACCGGCAGGAGCAGCCCGCCCGCGAGGAACCAGCGGAACCGGCCGGTCGGCTTCGCCGCGCCCGGCGCGACCTGCGGCGAGGTCATGGCCGGGTCACCGGCCCGGGCCGGGTGTCAGACCCGCCTCGAAGAGAGCGCGCGCGCCGGACGCGTCGGACAGCCTTCCGCCCGCGGTGATCTTCTCCTTCAGCGCGGGCTCGGCCGCCTCCTTGTCCGCGAGGACCGCGGCGAGCTCCAGCGCCTCGTCCCGGCCGACGACGGCCACCCCGTCGGAGTCGCCGAACACCACATCGCCGGGGTTGATCACCACCCCGCCCACGGTGACCGGCACATTGATGGCGCCCTCGACACCGAGGATGCGGGTGGTGCGGGCGGAGACGCCCGCCGAGAACACCGGCAGTCCGAGGTCGAGGATCTCGTCGACGTCATTGACCGACCCGGCGATCAGCGCCCCCACCGCGCCGCGGGTCTTCGCGGTGAAGGCGACCATCCCGCCGAAGCAGGAGCGGGTGTCGCCGGACTGGTCCACGACGAGCACATCGCCCTCGCGGAGCTGGTCGGCCGCCACGTGCAGCGCGGTCGAGTCGAGGTGCGGGATGCGCACGGTGAACGCGGTGCCGACGAAGCCGAGCGGGCGGCGGACCGGGTGGAGACCCCGGGGGAACCCGTAGTCGCGCAGATGGCCGAGGGTGGAGGTCTGCACGCGTGACAGTGCGCTGACCACTTCGGGATCCACCGGCCGCGGGGCGTTGCCTTGGACGAACATGCTTGGTGCTCCGATCACGGGGTGTACGCATACGCTATGCATGCGTTGCGTATCCCTAACGCATGCGTTGCTTCTGTCCTAGCAAGTACGCGGTGGCGCTGGCAATACCCTGGATCAGGCTGGCAATACCCTGGGGCAGAGCGAGCGTGCCGCTCGCCCCCGGCTCACACCAGCTCGGGCTGCGGTTCCGGCTGCAGCGCCGGTGCGGCCTTCGGCTCCCACAGCCTGGTGGTCCGCACGTAGCCGTGGATCACCGAGCCCATCGCCAGCAGGAGCAGGGGGCCGAACACCCATGGATGCCTGGCCATGTCCACCGGCAGATAGCGATAGGCCACCAGGAGTGCGGCGAAGACCGCCGTGCCGCGGATGACCAGGTGGGTTCCCGACCGGTCCCAGCCGCGGGCGAGCGAGCGGAGCGCGGCCTCGATGGTGAGCGCGAACACCACACCGGCGATGAGATCCACGCCGTAGTGGTAGCCGAATCCCAGCGTCGCGCTGAGCGTGGCGACCAGCCAGAACGTTCCCGCGTACCGCAGGATCCGCGGACCCTGGCGGGAGTGGACGAAGATCGCGGTGGCCCATGCCGTATGCAGGCTGGGCATGCAGTTGCGCGGCGTGATCTCGTCGAACGGCATCGAGTGCGGGGCGCTGATGGGCGGCGGGGTGTGCGGCCACAGGCTGGCCAGCGCCCAGTGCTCGCCGCCGGTGCCGAAGGCACCGCCGCCGTAGGCGAAGATCGGTCCGACGACGGGGAAGATCATGTAGATGGCCGGGCCGAGGAGACCGATGGCCAGGAAGGTGCGCACCAGACAGTGACTCGGGAAGCGGCGCTCGGTCCCCACATGACGCAGCTGGTAGAGCGTGATGACGACCGCGGCCAGCGGAAGCTGTATGTAGACGTAGTCGAGGACATGGGCGGGGACCGGGCCGATGGCCTCGACGACCCGGCCCGCCAGCCACGAGGGATTGCCCAGCGCGTGATCGGCGGCGGCCAGATACGGGTCGAGCACCGCCGGGCGGGTCTTCGCCGTGATGAGCAGCCAGGTGTCGCCGGTCTTGCGCCCGGCCACCAGCAGCAGCCCCAGCCCAACGCCCTTCAGCAGCAGGGCGCGTTCCCGGCCGGTGCGGCGGGTGACCGCGAGGACCGCACAGCCGAGCATCACCCACAGCGCGCCGTTGCCGAAGGGGTGTCCTTCGGTCACCTTCGCGTCGGCCACCCACCGCACCAGGAAGATGACGATGTCGACGCCGATCGCGGCACCGGCCGCGATGAACCGCTCCCGCCAGGTGAGCACCACCATCATCAGGCCCATACCGGCGTAGAGCAGAAAGCCCGACTTGGGGGCGACGACTATCTCCTGCGCCTGAGTGGTCATCGGCCCCGGCAGTCCGTAACGGCGCGCGGTGATCTCCAGCGCGACGAGGAACCCGAGGACCGCCACGCCGCCCGTGGCCCACAGCACCGTCCGTGGTCGGCGCCACGCGGCGAAGGGTATTCGGCTGTTTATTCGCGAAAACACCCGCGATGCTATAGGTATCAATTGTTTGGCCGATTTGTTCGTTGTGGGCTGTAGGTCACTCTTCACGCCGGATAGCGCGGTTTTCCGGCGAGGGGCGGGCGATGGGAGCGCTCGTCATGAGGTCGGGTCATGCTAACCGCCCCCGCCCTGTCCGGATCCCATCGGTCACGGTCAAGGCCCCGTGCCCCGGAACGGTCGGTTCACGTAGTGTCATGGCGTGTACGGGAGTGTCAGCGAGAAACCAGCGCCAGCCCGTGGCAACGGGCAGCGCATCCTGGTCGTCGACGATGAATCGAGAATCGCCGAACTGCTCTCGACCACCCTCGAGCTGGCCGGTTACCGCGTCGGCACCGCGGCCACCGGCGGGGAAGCACTCGACCGGGTCGGGCGGGACCGGCCCGACCTGGTGATCCTCGATGTGATGCTGCCCGATCTGGACGGTTTCACGGTGTGCCGACGCCTGGTGGCGGCCGACGAGAACCATCCGCCAGTGCTGTTCCTCACCGCACGCGACTCGCTCGACTCGCTGGTCACCGGCCTCGGCATCGGCGGCAACGACTACGTCACCAAGCCGTTCCGGATCGCCGAGGTGCTGGCCCGGGTGCAGGCCCTGCTGCGCACCCGCGACCGGCGGCGGGAGGAGCCGTCGCCGACCTACGCGGATCTGGTGCTGGACGATACGACCCGTCAGGCCCGGCGCGGGCGGCGGGCGCTCGAGCTGACCCCGGCGGAGTTCAGGCTGCTGCGCTATCTGCTGGTCAACGCCGGGCAGGTGCTGTCCAAGGAGCAGATCGGCGAGCACCTGTGGGTGGCGGACCACCGGCGCTACGGCGACAACGCCATCGAGAAGCTGGTCTCCCGCCTCCGCCACAAGGTCGACGAGGCCGGGCCCGCGCTGATCCACACCCGCCGTGGCTTCGGCTACTGGCTCGGCGGACTCGCCGCCGGATGAACATGCACCAGCGCCCCGGGCACGAGCTCCACGGGCACGAGCGCCAGCAGCGGCTCGAGGTGCTGCTGCACGAGCTGCGCACCTCCCTCACCACCATCCGCGGCTGGGCCGAACTCCCCCTCCAGGGGCTCAGCGACGACCCCGAGCTGATGGTGCGCGCCCTGCGCCGGATCCAGGACGAGGCCGACCATATGCACCAGGCGGTCCAGCAGGTGTTCCCCCGCGCGGACGCCTCCTGGGTACGGCCGCTGGAGACGGAGCCGGTGGATCTGCGGGACGTGGCCGACGAGGCGGTGGCGGATCTGGGGCTGCTCGACCCCGAACGCCCCATCGCCCGCGAGAACTCCGGCCGGGCGACGGTCGTCGCCGACAACCGCATGCTGCGGCACGCCGTCCGCAACCTGTTGGACAACGCGCTGCGCCACACGCCCGCCGGGTCGCCGGTGACGGTGGCGGTGCGCGGTTCGGTGGCGGTCACGGCGGGAGGGGCCGGGGACGGGACCGGGGGTGTGGCGCAGCGTGTCGAGCTGTCGGTCAGCGACCGGGGGCCCGGCATGGGCCCGCAGGACATCGCCCGGCTCACCTCCCCGTACGACGAGGACGGCCGGATCGAGCCGGGCGGCGGCATCGGCCTCACCATCGTGCGGCGGGTGGTCGAGCGGCACGGCGGGGAGGTGAGGGTGAGCAGCGCACCGGGCCGCGGTACCACGGTCACGGTGGCCTTCCCCACTGTCAGCGTTTCGTCAGGAAACTGACCGCAGGGCGTCAGGTCGAGCGGGTTCGCTGGTCATCACGTCCCCATCGGAACCCCACACCCGAGGAGAGACATGACCGAGACGCTGGCAGAGACCGCGCCCGAGGCGGAAGGGCCGCTTCCGGAGTTTCCGATGCCGCGGGCGGCCGGCTGCCCCTTCGCCCCTCCCCCGACCGCACGGGCGCTGCACACCGAACGGCCGGTGGCCCGCGTACGGCTGTGGGACGGCAGCGCCCCCTGGCTGGTGACCCGGTACGCCGACCAGCGCGCCCTGCTCGGCGACCCGCGGGTCAGCTCCGAGGCCACGCGGCCCGGGTTTCCGCACCCGAGCGCCGGTTTCCGGGAGAACGCCGGGCGGCGGCGGACCTTCATCACCATGGACGACCCCGAACACGCCCGGATCCGCCGGATGGTCACCGGACCGTTCGCGATCAAGCGGATCGAGGCGATGCGGCCCGGGATCCAGAAGATCACCGACGGGCTGATCGACACCATGCTGGCCGGACCGACCCCGGTGGACCTGGTGCGCGCGCTCGCGCTGCCGCTGCCGTCGCTGGTGATCTGCCAGCTGCTCGGGGTGCCGTACGAGGACCACGACTTCTTCCAGCGGAAGAGCTCGGTCCTGATCAACCGGCACTCCTCGGCCGAGGAGGTGGTCGGAGCCAACGAGGCGCTGACCGACTATCTGGAGGGGCTGGTCGCCGGCAAACTCGCCGAACCCGCCGACGATATGCTCTCCGAGCTGGCCGGGCGGGTCAGGGCCGGTGAGCTGACCCGGCGCGACGCCGCCAACATGGGCGTGCTGCTGCTGGTCGCGGGCCATGAGACCACCGCCAACATGATCGCCCTCGGCACCGTGGCCCTGCTGGAGAACCCCGACCAGCTCGCCGTCCTGCGGGAGACCGAGGACCCGAAGGCGGTCGCCCGGGCCGTCGAGGAGCTGCTCCGCTATCTGACGATCGTGCACAACGGCCGTCGCCGGGTCGCGCGGGAGGACATCGAGATCGGCGGTGAGACCATCCGCGCCGGGGAGGGGATCATCGTCTACACCGGCACCGGCAACTGGGACGCGGAGGTCTTCGCCGAGCCCGAGCGGCTGGACATCGGCCGCGACGCCCGCCGCCACATGGCGTTCGGCTTCGGCGTCCACCAGTGCCTGGGCCAGCCGCTGGCCCGGATGGAGCTCCAGGTGGTCTACGGCACGCTCTACCGCCGTATCCCCACCCTGCGGCTGGCCACCGGAATCGACCAACTACCGTTCAAAGACGACGGTTTGGTCTACGGCGTCTACGAGCTGCCCGTCACCTGGACGTCATGAGCGGCGAGGGCGGCGGCAGCCGCAAAGGCGAAGGCGAAGGCAAGGGAGTCACCATGCGTGTGGAAGTCGATGTGCCCAAGTGTGTGGCGTCGGGGCAGTGCGTGATGATCGCACCCGATGTGTTCGACCAGAACGAGGAGGACGGCATCGTGGTGCTGCTGGACGAGCAGCCCGCGCCCGAACTCCACGCCGACGTCCGGGAGTCCGCGGTGGTCTGCCCGGCGGCGGCGATACGCGTGGTCGAGAAGTGAAGCAGGTGGTGGTGGTCGGCGGCTCCGCCGCCGGTCTGGCGGCGGCGGAGACGCTGCGCCGGGAGGGCTACGAGGGGGCGCTCACGCTCATCGGCGATGAGCCGTACCACCCGTACGACCGGCCACCGCTGTCCAAGCAGATCCTCGGCGGACAGTGGGAGCCCGACCGGGTGCCGCTGCGCACCCCCGCCGATCTGGACGCGCTCGGCCTCGAGCTGCGCCTCGGCGTCGCCGCGACCGGGCTGGACCTCGCGGGCCGTACGGTCGCGCTGGCCGATGGGGTGCGGGTGCCGTACGACGGCCTGGTCATCGCCACCGGGGTCCGCCCGCGCCGACTGCCCGGCGACGGCGGGGAGCGCGCCCATGTGCTGCGCACCCTGGACGACGCCCTGGCCCTGCGGGACCGGCTGGGCCCGGGGCGGCGGCTGGCGGTGGTCGGCGCCGGGTTCCTCGGCGCCGAGGCGGCCGCCGTCGCACGGGGGCTGGGCGCGGAGGTGACGCTGCTGGAACCGGCACCGGTGCCGCTGGCCCCGGCGGTCGGCGAGCGGATCGGCCGGATGCTCGCCGGGGCCCACCACGACCACGGGGTGGACCTGCGCACCGGGGTCGCGGTGGCCGAGGTGGCCGACGGCGGGGTGCGGCTGACGGACGGCACGCTGGTCGAGGCCGACGAGGTGCTGGTCGCGATCGGCTCGGTGCCCAACACCGGCTGGCTGGAGGGCAGTGGGCTGACCCTGGGCGACGGTCTGGAGTGCGATGAGTACAGCGCCGCCGCGCCGGGGGTGTACGGCGCGGGGGACGTGGCCCGCTGGCACAATCCGCTGTTCGGCACGGCGATGCGGATCGAGCACCGGACCAACGCCACCGAGCAGGGCATGGCCGTGGCCCGTAACCTCCTCCGCCCGGACGAGCGGCGGCCGTTCGCCCCGGTGCCGTACTTCTGGTCGGACCAGTACGACGTCCGGATCCAGGCGCATGGGTATCTGCGCGGGCATGACGAGGTCGCGGTCGTGGAAGGCGATCTGGAGGCGCGGAAGTTCCTCGCCGTCTACCGCTCCGGGGACCGGGTGGCCGGTGTGCTGGCCGTCGGGATGCCGCCGAAGGCGGTGCGTACGTGGCGGCAGGCGGTCGCCACGCGGGCCGCGTGGCGGGACGCGGTGGGGGAGCTGCTGCCGGAGGGGGCGTAGCGGGCAGCGCGCATCCGGGCCGTGGCCCGGGGGGGGCGTGGGGCGCGCCCGGAAAATCGCCGGGCGGGCCGCGGCGGACCTTGCTACGGTGCTCGGCATGAAGCGCGCTGCGATGACCATCGCGATGTTCACCGCGATGACGACGACGCCGGAGAGAGTCCCGGCGCGCTGATCGATGTTCTGATCCGAAGCCCCGGGGCGAGTGCCCCGGGGCTTCGCCGTGCGGTCACTCGCCTGACGTCGATGAGGAGACCGCGATGTCCGACCACCGCAAGCTGGGCCGTGAACTGGGCCTGTTCGACACCGACCCGCTGATCGGCGCGGGCCTGCCGTACTGGCTGCCGGACGGCGCGACCGTACGGCACACCCTGGAGGAGTACATCCGCGCCGCCGAGCGGCGGGCGGGCTACCGGCACGTGTACTCGCCGGTGCTCGGCAAGCGGGAGCTGTACGAGCTGTCGGGGCACTGGCAGCACTACAGCGACGACATGTTCCCCCCGATGGATCTGGGCGCGGAACAGGTGGTGCTGCGCCCGAGCCTGTGCCCCCACCACGCGGTCATCTACCGCTCCCGTGGCCACAGCTATCGCGAACTACCGCTGCGAGTGGCCGAGTTGGGCGGGATGTACCGCTCGGAGCTGTCGGGGGTGCTCGGCGGGCTGACCCGGGTCCGGGCCATCCAGCTGAACGACGCCCACATCTTCTGCACCCTGGACCAGGTGGCCGAGGAGGCGGGGGCGGCCCTGGAGATGATCCGCCGTGCGTACGGGGCGCTCGGCATCACCCCGGCCCGCTACCGGCTCTCGCTCCCGGGCCCCGGCGGCAAGTACGTGGCCGGGGAGGGGATGTGGCGCCGGTCGGCCGCCCTGCTGACCGATGTCCTGGACCGCTCCGGGCTGAGTTACGAGGCGGTGGAGGGCGAGGCGGCGTTCTACGGCCCCAAGATCGATGTGCAGGTGGCCGACGGCGCGGGGCGGGAGTCGACCCTGTCCACCGTCCAGGTCGACTTCCACCAGCCCGAGCGGTTCGACCTCCACTACATCGGCCCGGACGGTGCGCGGCACCGTCCGGTCATGGTCCACCGCAGCATCATCGGCAGTGTGGAGCGGGCCCTGGCCCAACTCATCGAGGAACACGGCGGCGCCTTCCCCGCCTGGCTGGCCCCCACCCAGCTGGTGGTCCTGCCGATCTCCGAGTCCGAACTGGCGGGGGCCCAGGAGCTCGTCCGGCGCTGCGGAGAACGCGGCCTGCGCGCGAAACTCACCGCCCCGGACCACGGCACCCTCCCCGCCCGCGTCCGCGCCTCCCGCCTGGTCCCCTACCAGGCCGTCCTGGGCCCCCGTGAGCTGGCCAACGGCCACGTCTCCCTCCGCCTCCGCGACGGCCGCCGCCTGGCCCCCCTACCGGCGGACGAGGCACTGACCCGTATCGAGTCGCTGGTGAGGGCCCACACCACCGACCTGTGGGACGCGGCGTAGGCGGCGTCCGACGGATCGCGCCGCCTGCGGCGACCTGTTCCCCACCCCGCCCCTTCCCGAAACTGGGG
>NZ_LAKD02000035.1 GCF_000968685.2 Streptomyces antioxidans | reverse complement strand
AGCCTTTCAGCGCCGATGGTACTGCAGGGGGGACCCTGTGGGAGAGTAGGACGCCGCCGAACCAATCTTGTAGAGAGCCCTGTCGGGACTTCGGTCACCGGCAGGGCTCTTCTCATGTTGTGTTGCGGGCCACTCGGTGTTCATGTTGCCTGGGCACGATGCCGCTCATGGGGACTCCTACGGATGAGCTGCTGCATGAGTTGACCCGGGCGCGTGTGCGACCGGGCGACGAGGTCATCGTGCCGTCCTACGGCACTCCCGAACCCGCGGAAGCGGTGCTCCTGGCCGGTGCCAGGCCGGTCTTCGCGGATATCGACGCCCATACCTACTGCATAGACCCGGCCGCGGTGGCCGAGGCGCTGACGCCCAGGACCGCGGCCATCGTGGCCATTCACACCTTCGGACATCCCGCCGACATGGCGGCCCTCACCGCGCTCGGCCAGCGGCACGGCGTGCTGGTGATCGGACACGGGGCCGTCAGCGATCTCGCCGGGGAGATACTGCGGCGACAGGCCAACGCGGCTTATCTGGACGGAAAGCTGCGTGGCGTCCTCACGCCGCTGGTCGCGCCCGGTGTGGAACACACCTATCAGCAATATGTCGTCCGGGTCCCCGGCAACGGCCGGCCGGACCGTGACGCCTTCGCCCGTACGCTGCGTTCTCGCGGCGTCGTATGCCATGTGCCCGTACAGACGCCCGCGCACCGCACCGCGCGCTTCCGGCGCGACCTGTGGCTCGCGGAGACCGAGCGCGCGGCCGATGAGTGCCTGGCGTTGCCCGTCGATCCGACCATGTCGTGGCGGGAGTTGCAGCGCGTGGTGTCGGCCTGCAACGCGCTGGGTGGGCTGCTGCAGTCAGCCGCCTGAGCCACGGGGCGGGTGGTCGGGGGCGTACCCGAGTTCGGGTATGATCGTTCCCGTCGGCGTGCCCCAATAGCTCAGTCGGCAGAGCGTCTCCATGGTAAGGAGAAGGTCTACGGTTCGATTCCGTATTGGGGCTCTCCTGCGAAGGCCCCCGCCAAGTGGCGGGGGCCTTCGTCATGTTCGGGCACCGCCGGGCGCTCCCCGGGCGCCCGACCGCCTCAGGCGTCGGCGGGCTCGGGCTCCGGGACGCGCATCGCCAGGATCGCCATGTCGTCGGACGGTGGCTCCGCCGCAAAGCGCTCGACCGCCCGCAGCACCCGGGTGGCCACCGCACCCGCCGTAAGGCCGGTGCAGGTCGTGAGGACGTCGATAAGGCCGTCGTCGCCGAGCATCCTGGTGCCCTCGCGGCGCTCCGTCACCCCGTCGGTGACACACAGCAGCACATCGCCCGGATCGAGCGTCACCGTCTGCTCGTACAGCTCGAGGTCCTCCATGACGCCGAGCAGCGGCTGTGGCTCGGCCGCCGACTCCACGCTGCCGTCCTGGCGCAGCCGGAGCGGCAGGGGGTGTCCGGCGCAGACCACCTTGAGCACCGCGCTGCCGTCGTGCTGCGGCCACAACTCGCCGTAGAGGAGGGTCAGGAAGCGGCTGCGGGCGCCCTCGTCGAGGATCGCCGCGTTGAGCCGTTCCAGGACCGCCGGGCCGCCGAAGCCCTCGCGGGCGAGCAGCCGCAGGGCGTGCCGGGCGAGCCCGGTGACCGCGGCGGCCTCCGGTCCGGTGCCGCAGACGTCGCCGATGGCGAAGCCATACGCCCCGTCGCGGATCGGGAAGAGGTCGTAGAAGTCGCCGCCGACCTCGTTGCCCTCGCCCGCCGCGCGGTAGATGACCTCGACCTCGACTCCGGGGACCTCGGGCTGCTCGGGCGGCAGCAGACTCCGCTGCAGGGACTGGCTGATCGCGGTGCGTTCCGAGTAGAGCCGCGCGTTGTCCAGCGCGAGCGCGGCCCGGCGGGACAGGTCCTCGGCCAGCTCCAGGTTCTCCTGGCGGAAGTGCTCGTCGGTGGGCTTGCCGAGGACGAGCATGCCGATGACCCGGTTGCGGGCCACCAGGGGCAGCACGACGGTCTCCCCGCCGACCGCGGAGGCGGTCGCGAGCGAGGCGCCGGGGCCGGAGGAGGGGCGGGCGGAGTCGCCGAGGCTGAGGCTGCGCAGCGAGGTGCGCAGGGCGGCGGCGTGGGCCGCGTCATAGGGGCCGGACCAGCCGCGGGCGCCGCCGGTGGGGACCTGCTCCGGTGGGTCGATCTTCATCAGCAGGGCCTTGAGCCCGTCGATGCGGTCCTCGTCCTCATGCAGGACGTACGACAGCTCGGGCTCGGACGCCTGGTCGGCGACCGTATAGACGGCGCACCAACTGGCCAGTGTGGGCACCGTCATCTGGGCCATCAGTGCCAGGGTCTGATCGCGGTCCAGGGTGCCCGCGAGGAGGTCGGACGCCTCGACGAGGAAGGACAGGGAGCCGCGGCGCAGCCGCTCCAGCTCGGTGAGGCGGGCGCGCTCGACGGCGAGGGCGATGCGGTCGGCGGCGAACTGCAGCCGCAGGGCCTCTTCGTTGCTGTAGCGGGCGGGGGACTCGGCGGCGACGCCGAGCGAGCCGGTGAGCCGGCCCTCGACCTTCAGCGGGACGGTGACCACGGAGCGCATCCCCGTGTTCACCAGCAGGGGTACGGCGCCGGGCACCGCGGACAGGTCCTCGTGAACGGAGGGCATCCGGGCGGAGCCGTAGCGTCCGGTGCCCGCTTCGACGGGGACGCGGGCGAAGCGCTGGCGGGCGGAGGGCAGCCCGGTGGAGGCGCGGACCTCAAGCTCGGTCTCGTCGTCGGTGGCGAGCAGCAGATAGGCGGCGTCGCCGTCGAGCATGTCGCGGGCCCGCTCGACGGTGCGCTGGAGCAGTCCGTCGAGGTCGTCGGGGGCCGGGGAGCCGATGAAGACCTCGAAGGCGTCGGTGGCCGGGCCCCGCTCGGCGGTTTCGGCGGTGTCCACGTTCGCACCGCGCATCGGGCTCTGGAGCACCGCGCGCTCGCGCTCGCGCACCAGCAGACAGACGGTGGACGGCTCGCCCTCGGCGTCGCGGATGCGCAGATGGGAGGCGTAGACGGGGGAGACCCGGCCGTCGGCGCCGCGGATGCCGTAGGAGCCCTCCCAGCGGGAGAGCAGCAGCGCCTCGGCGACACCGGTGCCGGTGCCGGGGGTGTGCGGCCAGGCGGCGAGGTCGGTCAGCGGCTTGCCGATGATCTGTTCCGGCTGGTAGCCGAACAGCTCCTGAGCGTCGTCGTTCCAGGCGCTGATCAGTCCGCCGCTGTCGACCTGGACGACCCCGACCCGGACCCGGGAGTCGGCGATGGGCAGGGCGCTGGAGGGCAGGGCTGGCCCGGCGGCCCGGGTGCCGGCCGGGCGGTCGGGGAAGTCGAGCTGGAACCAGACCTGCTTGTGGGTCGCCGTGTACTCGACGCCCCAGCGGGCGGCGAGCGCGGCGCACAGCAGCAGACCGCGGCCGCCCTCGCGGTCGGGGTGCCCGAAGTGGTGGCCGCCGTTGCTCTGCAGCGGGACCTCGCGCTCGGGGTAGCGGTCGGCGACCTCGACCCGTACGCCGGTGTCGGCGCGGATGCAGACCACATCGGCGGTGGTGCCGGCGTGCACCACCGCGTTGGTGACAAGTTCGCTGGTCAGGACGACGGCGTCGTCCACGATGTCGGTGAGGCCCCACCCCTGGAGGGTGTCCCGGACGAAGGTGCGGGCGGCGGCGACCGAGCGTCCCACCGGTTCGAAGGTGGCGGCTGCCCGCGCGGTGATCACAGGTCTCCTCATAAGTGTCTCGGCGAACTGCTCACCCATGTCGCAGCGCCCCTCCGATGCCCTGGCCGGTTGCCAGGTTACTTACCACCGATGCCTTCGCGAATGCCGGTCGGCTCCGATTCCACCCAGAGGTGCCTCGGCGGTGTGGGATGCTGCCGAACTGTTATGGCCTGGTTGGGGCATGGTGAAACACTGGGCAAGCTGGAAGAAGAACCCGACGAGGACGGTCAACCCTGCGGGAGGGACACGGTGGAGTCTGGCGCAGCGGCGCGGGGCACGAATACGCGCGCGAAAGGCGGACGGTCCCGGAGCAATGGGACGACTGAAGTGGACACGGCGGCCCTGAACCGGCTGCTGACCGCGATGACGGCCATGCGGGACGGGAACTTCCGCAAGCGGCTCACGGTCTCGGGCGAGGGCGTGATGTCCGAGATCGCCGCGGTCTTCAACGAGGTCGCGGATCGGAATCTGCAGCTCACGGGCGAGCTGACCCGGGTGCGGCGGGTGGTCGGCCGTGAGGGCAAGCTCACCGAGCGGCTGGAGACCGGCGCCTGTGAGGGCCAGTGGGCCGCCGCCATTGACGCGTCCAACGCCCTGGTGGACGATCTCGTACGGCCGGTGTCCGAGGTGGGCCGGGTGCTGTCGGCGGTCGCCGAGGGCGACCTGGAGCAGCGCATGGACCTGCGGGCGCAGGGCTCCGACGGGTCGGCGCACCCCCTGCGGGGCGAGTTCCTGAAGGTGGGCCGCACGGTCAACGGCCTGGTGGATCAGCTTTCGGCGTTCACCGACGAGGTGACGCGGGTCGCGAGTGAGGTCGGCACCGAGGGCAAGCTGGGCGGCCAGGCCCGGGTGCGCGGAATGTCGGGGTCGTGGAAGGACCTCACGGAGTCCGTCAACACGATGGCCTCCCGGCTCACCGCTCAGGTGCGGGACATCGCCCTGGTGACCACGGCGGTGGCCAAGGGCGATCTGTCCCGTAAGGTCACGGTTCATGTGTCCGGGGAGATGCTCGAACTGAAGAACACCGTCAACACGATGGTGGACCAGCTCTCCTCCTTCGCCTCCGAGGTGACCAGGGTCGCCCGTGAGGTGGGCACCGAGGGTGAGCTCGGCGGCCAGGCGAAGGTGCCGGGCGTCGCGGGCGTCTGGAAGGACCTCACCGACTCCGTCAACCTCATGGCCGGGAACCTGACCGCGCAGGTGCGCGGGATCGCCCAGGTCACCACGGCGGTCGCCAACGGTGATCTGTCGCAGAAGGTGACGGTGAGCGCACGCGGCGAGGTCGCGCAGCTTGCCGACACGATCAACACCATGACCGAGACGCTGCGCACCTTCGCGGACGAGGTGACGCGGGTGGCCAGCGAGGTGGGCGCCGAGGGGCTGCTGGGCGGCCAGGCGCAGGTGCCGGGCGCGGCGGGGACGTGGAAGGACCTCACCGATTCGGTGAACACCGCGTTCCGGAACCTCACGGCGCAGGTGCGGGACATCGCACAGGTGACGACGGCGGTGGCGAACGGTGATCTGTCGCAGAAGGTCACGGTCGATGTGGCCGGAGAGATGCTGGAGCTGAAGAACACCGTCAATACGATGGTGGACCAGCTGCAGTCGTTCGGAGCCGAGGTGACGCGCGTCGCCCGGGAGATCGGTGTCGAGGGCGAGCTGGGCGGTCAGGCGCAGGTGCCGGGTGCGGCGGGGACGTGGAAGGACCTCACCGATTCGGTGAACACCGCGTTCCGGAACCTCACCGGACAGGTGCGCAATATCGCCCAGGTGACCACGGCGGTGGCGTACGGGGACCTGTCGCAGAAGGTCACCGTCGATGTCTCCGGCGAGATGCTCAAGCTGAAGAACACCGTGAACACCATGGTGGACCAGCTGTCCTCGTTCGCCGACCAGGTCACCAGGATGGCGCGGGACGTGGGCACCGAGGGCCGGCTGGGCGGTCAGGCCCGGGTGGACGGGGTCAGCGGAGTCTGGGCCGACCTCACCGACTCCGTGAACTCCATGGCCGGGAATCTGACGGCACAGGTGCGCGGTATCGCCCAGGTGACGACGGCGGTCGCGCGCGGCGACCTGTCGCAGAAGATCGAGGTGGACGCGCGCGGCGAGATCCTGGAGCTGAAGAACACCATCAACACGATGGTCGACCAGCTCTCCGACTTCGCCGAGCAGGTGACCCGGGTCGCCCGTGAGGTGGGTACGGACGGTCGGCTGGGCGGTCAGGCGCAGGTGCCCGGTGTGGCGGGGGTCTGGCGCGATCTGACCGACTCGGTGAACGGTATGGCGGGCAATCTGACCGCCCAGGTGCGCAATATCGCGCAGGTGGCCACGGCGGTCGCGCGCGGTGATCTCTCCCAGAAGATCGACGTGGATGCGCGCGGCGAGATCCTGGAGCTGAAGAACACCCTGAACACGATGGTCGACCAGCTGTCGTCCTTCGCGGAGGAGGTCACCCGGGTGGCCCGCGAGGTGGGTACCGAGGGCCAGTTGGGCGGCCAGGCCGAGGTGCAGGGCGTCTCGGGGACGTGGAAGGACCTCACCCAGTCCGTCAACAGCATGGCCAACAACCTGACGTCCCAGGTGCGTTCGATCGCGGAGGTGACGACGGCGGTCGCCAAGGGCGATCTGTCGAAGAAGATCACCGTCGATGCCAAGGGCGAGATCCTGGAGCTGGTCACCACGGTGAACACGATGGTGGACCAGCTGTCGTCGTTCGCCGAGCAGGTGACCCGGGTGGCCCGTGAGGTGGGTACCGAGGGGCAGTTGGGCGGTCAGGCGCGGGTTCCGGGCGTGACCGGTATCTGGAAGGACCTGAGCAACAACGTCAACCTGATGGCCAACAACCTGACCATCCAGGTGCGGAACATCTCACAGGTCTCGGCCGCGGTCGCCAACGGCGATCTGACGAAGAAGGTGACGGTCGAGGCGCGCGGCGAGGTCGCGGCGCTGGCCGACACCGTCAACACGATGGTGACGACGCTGTCGTCGTTCGCCGACGAGGTCACCCGCGTGGCCCGCGAGGTGGGCACGGACGGCATCCTGGGCGGCCAGGCCAGGGTGCCCGGCGTCTCGGGGACGTGGAAGGACCTCACCGAGTCCGTGAACTCCATGGCGTCCAACCTGACCGGCCAGGTCCGCAACATCGCGATGGTCACCACGGCCATCGCCCAGGGTGATCTGACCAAGAAGATCGACATCGAGGCGCGCGGCGAGATCCTTGAGCTGAAGACGACCATCAACACGATGGTGGACCAGCTCTCGTCGTTCGCCGACCAGGTGACCCGGGTGGCCCGCGAGGTGGGTACCGAGGGCCAGCTGGGCGGTCAGGCGCGGGTGCGGGACGTGGCCGGCACCTGGAAGGACCTGACCGAGTCGGTGAACGAGATGGCCGGGAACCTGACCCGTCAGGTGCGCGCCATCGCCGAGGTGGCCACCGCGGTGACCCGCGGCGATCTCAACCTTAAGATCGACGTGGACGCCTCCGGCGAGATCCAGGTCCTCCAGGACCACATCAACACCATGATCGCCAACCTGCGCGAGACCACGCTCGCCAACAAGGAACAGGACTGGCTCAAGGGCAACCTGGCCCGGATCTCCGGTCTGATGCAGGGCCGCCGCGACCTGGAGGACGTCGCCCGGCTGATCATGAGCGAGCTGACCCCGGTGGTCTCCGCCCAGCACGGTGCGTTCTTCCTGGCCGTACCGCCCGGCGAGGGCACCGACGTGGTCGCGGACAGCACCTCCGAGGACGGCTACGAACTGCTGCTGGTCGGTTCCTACGGCTACACCCAGGGCTCGATGCCCACGCGTTTCAAGGCCGGTGAGACGCTGATCGGCACGGTCGCCGAGGAGAAGCGCCCGATCCTGGTGGAGAACGTGCCACCGGGCTATCTCAAGATCGCCTCGGGGCTCGGTGAGGCGGCTCCGGCCCATGTGATCGTGTTGCCGGTGCTCTTCGAGGGGCAGCTGCTCGGCGTGATCGAGCTGGCCTCGTTCCAGCCGTTCGCCCAGATCCAGAAGGATTTCCTCAACCAGATCGCCGAGATGATCGGCACCAGCGTCAACACCATCAGCGTCAACACCAAGACCGAGGTACTGCTGAAGCAGTCGCAGGAGCTGACCGAGCAGCTTCGGGAGCGGTCGGCCGAGCTGGAGAACCGGCAGAAGGCCCTCCAGTCGTCCAACGCGGAGCTGGAGGAGAAGTCCGAGCGGCTGGCCCGCCAGAACCGCGACATCGAGGTCAAGAACACCGAGATCGAGGAAGCCCGGCAGGTGCTGGAGGAGCGCGCCGAGCAGCTCGCCGTCTCGATGCGCTACAAGAGCGAGTTCCTGGCGAACATGTCGCACGAGCTGCGCACACCGCTCAACTCGCTGCTGATCCTGGCCAAGCTGCTCGCCGACAACGCCGACGGCAACCTCTCACCGAAGCAGGTGGAGTTCGCCGAGACCATCCACGGCGCGGGCTCGGACCTGCTGCAGCTGATCAACGACATCCTGGACCTGTCGAAGGTCGAGGCGGGCAAGATGGACGTCAGCCCGACCCGTATCGCCCTGGTCCAGCTCGTCGACTATGTGGAGGCCACCTTCCGGCCGCTGACCGCGGAGAAGGGCCTCGACTTCTCCGTAAGGGTGTCGCCGGAGCTCCCGGCGACGCTGCACACCGACGAGCAGCGGCTGCTGCAGGTGTTGCGCAATCTGCTGTCCAACGCGGTGAAGTTCACCGACAGCGGCGCCGTGGAACTGGTCATCCGGCCGGCGGGCGCGGATGTGCCGCACGCCATCCGGGAGCAGCTGCTGGAGCACGGTGCGCTGCGCGACGCGGACGCAGAGATGATCGCCTTCTCGGTGACCGACACCGGTATCGGCATCGCGGCGAGCAAGATGCGGGTGATCTTCGAGGCGTTCAAGCAGGCCGACGGCACCACCAGCCGCAAGTACGGCGGCACCGGACTGGGCCTGTCCATCAGCCGGGAGATCGCCCGGCTGCTGGGCGGCGAGATCCACGCGGCCAGCGAGCCTGGCCGCGGCTCGACGTTCACGCTCTACCTGCCGCTGCACCCCAGCGAGCTGCCGCCCCAGGGCTACCCGCAGCTCGCCCCGAGCAGTTCGGGCCCGGGCCCGCTGGCGCTCACCAGCGCCGTGGAGGCGCCCGCCGAGAACGGCGCCGCGGCGGAGCGGGAGGAGGCCGCACAGGGCGCCTCCGACGGCTCTCCGGCGTCGGGCGGCCGTGGCGGCTCCGGGCTGTTCCGGCGGCGTCAGCGGGCCGAGCAGGAGGCGTCGCGGACCGATGCGGAGCAGGCTCCGACGGAGCCGGACACGGAGTCGGGCGCGCGGTCGGAGGGCCGCCGCCATGGGCGGCAGGCGCAGGCCCCCGAGCCGTGGCTGCTGGGCGGCCAGGATCTGGTTGTCCCGGAGCCGGTGGGCGGCTTCCACGGCGAAAAGGTGTTGATCGTCGACGATGACATCCGTAATGTCTTCGCGCTGACCAGTGTGCTGGAGCAGCACGGGCTGCAGGTGTTGTACGCGGAGAACGGCAGGGAGGGCATCGAGGTCCTGGAGCAGCACGACGATGTCGTACTGGTCCTGATGGACATCATGATGCCGGAGATGGACGGCTACGCCACGACGGCCGCGATCCGCAGGATGCCGCAGTTCGCCGGGCTGCCGATCATCGCCCTCACCGCGAAGGCGATGAAGGGCGACCGGGAGAAGAGCATCGAAGCGGGTGCGTCGGACTACGTCACCAAGCCGGTCGACACCGATCATCTCCTTACGGTGATGGAGCAGTGGATGTCGGTTGAGTGACCCGAGGCACGCGCGGGACGAGCGTGGTGTTGACTGAGTGTCGCCGAACACGTGTGGGAACGCGGTAATCGGGGAACCTTCTGGTCTCCCGCCGCGTTTCTGCTACGTGCACAGTGACATCGCGGTGACAGGGTGTGGCGAACAGCGGGGTGCGGCTACCATGACCGGCACAAGGACGGGCGGCGCAAGGGAGTCGTCCCCTGGGGCGGCGCCCGGTGCTTCCCCCAGCTCTGCGGGCTGGGGAGACCCCAAGCCGGGACGAGGAGGACGGGGCATGGTGCAGAAGGCCAAGATCCTCCTGGTCGATGACCGGCCGGAGAATCTGCTGGCGCTGGAGGCCATTCTCTCCGCGCTCGATCAGACCCTGGTGCGGGCATCGTCAGGGGAGGAAGCGCTCAAGGCGCTGCTGACGGACGACTTCGCGGTGATTCTGCTGGACGTCCAGATGCCGGGCATGGACGGATTCGAGACCGCGGCGCACATCAAGCGCCGGGAGCGGACCCGCGACATCCCGATCATTTTCCTCACGGCGATCAACCACGGCCCGCACCACACCTTCCGGGGCTATGCGGCCGGCGCGGTGGACTACATCTCCAAACCCTTCGACCCGTGGGTGCTCAGAGCCAAGGTCTCGGTCTTCGTGGATCTGTACATGAAGAACTGCCAGCTGCGGGAGCAGGCGTCGCTGCTGCGGCTGCAGTTGGAGGGCGGCCAGCCCGCCGCCGGGGAGGCCAAGGAGTCGGCGGGGCTGCTCGCCGAGCTGTCCGCGCGGCTCGCCGCCGTCGAGGAGCAGGCCGAGGCGCTGTCCAAGCAGCTGGACGAGTCGGCGGATGCCGCCGCCGTGGCCACCGCGGCCCACCTGGAGCGCAAGCTGACCGGTCTGCGGCGGGCACTGGACGCGCTGGAGCCGGGCGCGGGCAGCGGCGCCGGCCAGGTTCCTTCGCAGAACTGACCCGCCCGCCGCGCGGTCACCGCCGGTTGCTCATCGCCGACCGCTCACCCGCGCTTTGACCCGCCGTCACGGCCGTCTCACCGCCTCGTCGGCGCGGCGGACCGGTGTGACGTCAGTGGTGCCTGATACCCCCGCCATGCGTGCTCCGTACGGCGGACGCGGGTAACCTCCCCTCCATGGCCTCTCGTACGTCCGGCAAGGGTTCCCAGAGCACGGCGGGCACCTCGAAGAAGCGCGCCGGGCAGTCCGGAGGCGCGGCGAAGAAGGCTGCCGCCAAGAAGGCGCCCGCGAAGAAGGCACCCGCAAGGAAGTCCGCGGCGCCCGCGAAGAAGGCCGCGTCGAAGAAGGCGGCGGCGAAGGCGGCTCCCTCACCCGCCCCCAATCCCACCAGCGGTGTGTTCCGCATCGTGCGCGCCGTGTGGATGGGCATGGCGCGCGGCCTCGCGGCGCTGTTCCGGGGCATAGGACGCGGCGCCAAGGGACTCGACCCGGCCCACCGTAAGGACGGCAGCGCCCTGCTGCTGTTCGCCCTCGCCCTGATCGTCGCGGCGGGCACCTGGTCCAATCTCGACGGGCCGGTCGGCAGGCTGGTCGAGATGCTGATCACCGGCGCCTTCGGGCGGCTCGACCTGGTGGTGCCGATACTGCTGGGCACCGTCGCCGTCCGGCTGATCCTCCACCCGGAGCGGCCGGAGGCCAACGGGCGGATCGTCATCGGGCTCTCGGCGCTCGTCATCGGCGTCCTGGGGCAGGTGCACATCGCCTGCGGATCCCCCGGGCGCGGCCAGGGCACCGAGGCGATACAGGACGCGGGCGGTCTGATCGGCTGGGCCGTCTCCCGGCCGCTGATCTATCTGATGGGCGACGTGCTGGCCGTACCGCTGCTGGTGCTGCTCACCGTCTTCGGACTGCTGGTGGTCACGGCGACGCCGGTCGCCGCCATTCCGCAGCGGCTGCGGCAGCTGGGCGTCCGGCTCGGCCTGGTGCGGGACCGCGAGGACGGGTACGCGCTCGGCGCCGGGGACGACGCGGCGGAGTACGCCGACGAATGGCGCGAGACGCCCGCCAGACGGCCTCGCAGAACCTCGCTCGCAAAAGGGGACCCGGACGGCGCCGGAGGCCCGGAGCGGGCCGAGGAGGAGGCGCTGCGCAAGCGCCGGCGCTCGCGCCGCCCGTCGTCCACCCAACCGCCGTTCGACCGGCCCTTGGACGCGGTGGACGTGGCGGCCGCGGCCGCCGCCTCACTGGACGGGGCCGTGCTGCACGGGGTGCAGCCCTCGCCGCTGGTCGCCGGGTTGAGCAACGGGCTTTCTGGCGAGCGCGGGGACGGAGCCGCGAGCGGCGGGGTGCCGGGCGCGCGAGATGCCGACAAGGAGTCCGGAGAGGCCGCCGGGAAGGGCGCCAAGGGCAGGGCGGCGGCCGGGAAGGGCCATCCGGACGGAGCCGACGAGGAGGACTCGGGCCAGGTCCCCGATCTCACCCGCTCCGCGGCCGAGTCCGGTGAGCCGCTGCCGCCGCGCGCCGAGCAGCTTCAGCTGTCCGGAGACATCACGTATGCGCTGCCCTCGCTGGAGCTGCTGGAGCGCGGCGGCCCCGGAAAGACCCGCAGCGCGGCCAACGACGCGGTCGTGGACTCGCTGACGAAGGTGTTCACGGAGTTCAAGGTGGACGCCGCCGTCACCGGCTTCACCCGCGGCCCGACGGTCACCCGCTACGAGGTGGAGCTGGGCCCGGCCGTCAAGGTCGAGCGGATCACGGCGCTGACCAAGAACATCGCCTACGCGGTCGCCAGCCCCGATGTGCGCATCATCAGCCCGATCCCCGGCAAGTCGGCCGTCGGCATCGAAATCCCCAACAGCGACCGCGAGATGGTCAACCTGGGCGACGTGCTGCGCTCTGCGGACTCCGTCGGCGATGACCACCCGATGCTCGTCGGGCTGGGCAAGGACGTCGAGGGCGGCTATGTGGCGGCCAATCTGGCCACCATGCCGCATGTGCTGGTGGCGGGCGCGACCGGTTCCGGCAAGTCGTCCTGCATCAACTGCCTGATCACATCGATCATGGTCCGGGCCACACCGGACGATGTGCGGATGGTGCTGGTCGACCCCAAGCGGGTGGAGCTGACCGCCTACGAGGGCATCCCGCACCTGATCACACCGATCATCACCAACCCCAAGCGCGCCGCCGAGGCGCTTCAGTGGGTCGTGCGGGAGATGGATCTCCGCTATGACGACCTCGCGGCCTATGGCTTCCGCCATATCGACGACTTCAACGCGGCCGTCCGCAACGGGAAGGTGAAGGAGCCTGAGGGGAGCGAGCGTGAGCTCAGGCCCTATCCGTATCTGCTGGTGATCGTCGATGAGCTGGCCGATTTGATGATGGTCGCGCCGCGGGACGTCGAGGACTCGATCGTGCGGATCACCCAGCTGGCGCGCGCGGCCGGAATCCACCTGGTGCTGGCCACCCAGCGGCCCTCCGTGGACGTCGTCACCGGTCTGATCAAGGCCAATGTGCCCTCACGGCTCGCCTTCGCCACGTCCTCGCTGGCCGACAGCCGCGTCATCCTGGACCAGCCCGGAGCCGAGAAGCTGATCGGCAAGGGCGACGGGCTCTTCCTGCCGATGGGCGCGAACAAGCCCACCCGGATGCAGGGCGCGTATGTCACCGAATCCGAGGTCGAGGCGATCGTCGCGCACTGTAAGGAGCAGATGGCGCCGGTCTTCCGCGATGACGTGACGGTCGGGTCGTCGAAGAAGAAGGAGATCGACGAGGAGATCGGCGATGATCTCGATCTGCTCTGTCAGGCCGCTGAGCTGGTGGTTTCCACCCAGTTCGGCTCGACGTCGATGCTTCAGCGCAAGCTGCGGGTGGGTTTCGCCAAGGCGGGGCGGCTGATGGATCTCATGGAGTCCCGGAACATCGTCGGCCCGAGCGAGGGATCCAAGGCGCGCGATGTGCTCGTCAAGCCGGATGAATTGGATGGCGTGCTCGACGTCATCCGCGGTAAGGCTCACTCATAAGGGTTGGGCGGGCAACCGTTTCCCCTACCGAAACGTCAAGTTGAGGGAGGTGGCGGAGTGAGATCCCGGCATCGTGACCGAACGGCAATCCCGATGGCGGACAAACTCCGTCCTCCCGCTTGCCCGACCCTTTCGCCCCACCCCTAGACTGAACCCCCAGCAGGTGGCTCACGCTCGAAAGGCGCCCCCGTGTCCATCGGCAACCTTCCCGAAGACGGCAACTCCCCCGAAGACGACCGCCCTTCCATCGGTCGCGCCCTCCAGCAGGCCCGTATCTCCGCTGGGCTGACCGTCGACGAGGTCAGTTCCTCGACCAGGGTGCGCACCCCCATCGTGCGGGGCATCGAGCAGGACGATTTCTCGCGCTGCGGCGGCGATGTCTACGCCCGGGGGCACATCCGGGTGCTCGCGCGCGCCGTGGGCCTCGATCCGGAGTCCCTGATCGCGCGGTTCGACGCCGAGCACGGCGGCCGGCCCTCGCCGACCGCGCCGGCGCCGCTGTTCGAGGCCGAGCGCATCCGCCCCGACCCCCGGCGCCCCAACTGGACGGCCGCCATGGTCGCGGCCATCGTCGCCGTCGTCGGATTCGTGGGCTTCACCCTGGCCAGGGGTGGCGGCGGCGATGGCTCGAGCGTCGCCGAGGACACCGCCTCGCCCAAGCCCAGCGCCTCCGCGCCCACCAACAGCGCCGCCCCCTCCAAGCCCGCCGCCCCGCACAAGCCCGACCCGTCCGACAGCGCCATCGCGGGCGTCCCGGCGGACAAGGTCACCGTCAAACTGACCGCCGAGGGCGGCCAGAGCTGGATCTCCGCCCAGGACCACAACGGCCGGCTGATCGAGGAGGGTGTGCTGCGCGAGGGCGACTCCAAGACCTTCAGCGACAGCAGGCGCGTCGACCTGGTGCTGGGCAACGCCGGGGCGATCAAGCTGTTCGTGAACGGCAAGGAAGTGAAGAACGTGGGCACCAGCGGGGCCGTCCAGCGGCTGAGCTACACCAGGGGAGACCCCGAGGCGGGCTGAGCCGCGCGAAGATCGGCAGCCCTGGCAGCGAGGGGTGTCGTGGGGACAAAGTAGTGTGAGCCCATGCCCGAACGCCGCACCGTCGCCCTTGTCACTCTTGGCTGCGCCCGTAACGAGGTGGACTCGGAGGAGCTCGCAGGCCGCTTGGCGGCGGACGGCTGGGAGCTCGTCGAGGAAGCCGCCGACGCGGACGTCGCCGTCGTCAACACCTGTGGCTTCGTCGAGGCCGCCAAGAAGGACTCGGTCGACGCCCTGCTGGAGGCGAACGATCTGAAGGACCACGGCCGCACCCAGGCCGTGGTGGCCGTCGGCTGCATGGCCGAGCGGTACGGCAAGGAGCTCGCCGAGGCGCTGCCCGAGGCCGACGGGGTGCTCGGTTTCGACGACTACGCCGATATCTCCGGCCGCCTCCAGACCATCCTCTCCGGCGGCATCCACGCCTCCCACACCCCGCGCGACCGCCGCAAGCTGCTGCCGATCAGCCCCGCCGAGCGCCAGGACGCCACCTCGGTGGCGCTCCCCGGCCACGCCCAGGACACCGCGCCCGAGGACCTGCCCGAGGGGGTGGCCCCGGCCTCCGGGCCGCGGGCCCCGCTGCGGCGCAGACTGGACACCAGCCCGGTCGCCTCGGTGAAGCTGGCCTCCGGCTGCGACCGGCGGTGCTCGTTCTGCGCCATCCCGTCCTTCCGGGGCTCCTTCATCTCCCGCCGCCCCTCCGATGTGCTGGGCGAGACCCGCTGGCTGGCCGGGCAGGGGGTGAAGGAGATCATGCTGGTCTCGGAGAACAACACCTCGTACGGCAAGGACCTCGGGGACATCCGGCTGCTGGAGACGCTGCTGCCGGAGCTGGCCGCGGTGGACGGCATCGAGCGGATCCGGGTCAGCTATCTGCAGCCCGCCGAGATGCGCCCCGGGCTGATCGACGTGCTCACCTCGACCGAGAAGGTCGCGCCGTACTTCGACCTGTCCTTCCAGCACTCGGCGCCCGGGGTGCTGCGCGCCATGCGCCGCTTCGGCGACACCGACCGGTTCCTTGAGCTGCTGGAGACGATCAGAGGCAAGGCGCCGCAGGCCGGTGCCCGCTCCAACTTCATCGTCGGCTTCCCCGGCGAGACCGAGGAGGACCTCGCCGAGCTGGAGCGTTTCCTCAGTGCGGCGCGGCTGGACGCGATCGGCGTCTTCGGGTACTCGGACGAGGACGGCACCGAGGCCGCCGGTTACGAGGACAAGGTCGATCCGGAGGTGGTCGCGGAGCGCCTGGAGCGCGTCTCGCGGCTCGCGGAGGAGCTGACCGCCCAGCGGGCGGAGGAGCGGCTCGGCGAAGTCGTGGAGGTCCTGGTGGAGGAGATCGACGACACCGGGGCGGTCCTGGGCCGCGGCGCCCACCAGGCGCCGGAAACCGATGGCCAGACGCTGCTGCGCACCGACGGAGAGCCGGAGACGGGCCGTATGGTCGAAGCGAAGGTGATCGCGACGGAGGGAGTGGACCTCGTCGCGGAGCCGCTTGAGCCGCTGGAGCGGCAGGGCGGCGGCGCGTCCACAGGGGAGGCGGCCAGATGACGGATGTCCCGGCCTCCGCCGCGGGAGGCCACCGCCGGCCGGCCACGGCCACGGTCAGGCCCGCCGGTTTGTGGAACATCGCCAACATCCTGACCATGGTGCGGCTGTTGTTGGTGCCCGGGTTCGTGTTGTTGATGCTGCACAATGGCGGGTATGACCCGGCGTGGCGCTCCTTCGCCTGGGCGGCGTTCGCCATCGCCATGATTACCGATCTCTTCGACGGTCAGCTGGCCCGGCGATACAACCTGGTCACCGACTTTGGGAAGATCGCCGACCCGATCGCCGACAAGGCGATCATGGGCGCGGCGCTGATCTGTCTGTCGGCGCTGTCCGACCTCCCCTGGTGGGTGACGGGGGTGATCCTCTTCCGTGAGATTGGAATCACAGTGATGCGGTTCTGGGTGATCCGGATCGGGGTCATCCCGGCCAGCCGGGGCGGAAAGATGAAGACGCTCGCGCAGGGCACCGCCGTCGGGATGTACATCCTGGCGCTGACCGGACCGCTGGCCTCGCTGCGGTTCTGGGTGATGGCCGTGGCCGTCGTCCTGACCGTGGTCACCGGCCTCGACTACGTCCGGCAGGCGGTCGTGCTGCGCCGGGCGGGACGGATGACGGAGGAGGCCACGCGGTGAGCGACGGCGGGACGGCGGCCGATGTGCTGGCGCTGCTGGAGCGGCGCGGGCAGACCCTGGCCGCCGCCGAATCGCTCACCGGCGGTCTGGTGGCCGCCGAGCTGACCTCGGTGGACGGCGCCTCCCGCTCCTTCCGGGGCTCGGTGACGGCGTACGCCACCGACCTCAAGCGCGAGGTGCTGGGCGTGGACGGGGTCCTGCTGGCCGAGCGCGGCGCGGTCGACGCCGAGGTGGCGCGGCAGATGGCCCGGGGCGTACGGCGTGCGCTGGGCGCGGACTGGGGCGTGGCCACCACCGGTGTGGCGGGTCCCACACCACAGGACGGCCAGCCCGTGGGCACCGTTCATGTGGCCGTCGCGGGGCCCTCGGACGCGGTGGCAGCGGCGGCGCTGCGGCTCGAAGGAGACCGCGCCGGAATCCGCGGCCAGACCGTTCATGCCGCGGTCAAGCTGCTGTTCAGCGAATTGATCGCGGTGGCAGGGGCAAAGGATACGGAACAACACGACGAGATTTGATGTTTGCAGCCCTGAGTGAACACGACATCGCTCCCCGCACGGGCACAGCCGGAGGCGGTACGGTGGGGCGTGAAGGATCCGGATCCGAGGTCCGAGGAGGGAGCCAGCGATGATTCTGCTCCGTCGCCTGCTGGGTGACGTGCTGCGCCGGCAGCGCCAGCGCCAGGGCCGTACTCTGCGCGAGGTTTCCTCCTCCGCCCGGGTGTCGCTCGGCTATCTGTCAGAGGTCGAGCGCGGCCAGAAGGAAGCCTCGTCCGAGCTGCTGTCGGCCATCTGCGACGCCCTGGAGGTACGGATGTCGCAGGTCATGCGCGAGGTCAGCGACGAGCTGTCGCTCGCCGAGCTGGCCGAGTCGGCCGCTTCCACCACCGAGAAGGTGCCGGCGCCCATGCGGCCCGTGCTCAACCCCGTGTCCGTGACGTCCGTGACGGGCGTTCCGGAGGAGCGGGTGACCATCAAGACGCCCAAGGAAGCCGTGGACGTGGTGGCGGCCTGAGAACGCTGAGAGAAGCCAGCTCTCCGAGGCCCCGACCGGTAGCCATACCGGTCGGGGCCTCGATGTTTGTCCGGCCGTATTCGGGTCACCCCAGAGGGAGAGAGGCAATGAAGAGGGGCCAAACGGTCGAATAGGAGGAAAGTGGATGTCTGTGGTGAAGAGCCCGCTGCTTGAGGAGCACCTCAAGATCGTCGCCGATGCGCTGCAGGGCGCCCTCGTCGATCTCGTCGACCTCCACCTGGTGGGCAAGCAGATCCACTGGACCGTCGTGGGCCCGCGATTCCGCACGGTTCATCTGCAGCTCGACGAGGTCGTGGCGTCGACCAGGGAGTATGCCGACACAGTGGCGGAGCGGGCCTCTGCGCTCGGGGTGCCGCCGGACGGACGGGCCCAGACGGTCGCCGCGACGAGCGGCGTCGCCGCGGTCAAGGATGGCTGGACCGATGACGCGCAGGCCGTCCGGACGCTCGTGGACGCCCTCGGAGCGGTGATCGGGCGGATGCGGGAGCGCATCAGGGCGACCGACGAGCCGGACCCGGTGACCCAGGACATTTTCATCGAGCTCACTCGTGACCTGGAGAAGCACCACTGGATGTTCCAGGCCGAGAACGGCGGCCATCGCGGCTAGGCCCGGGCGGGCTGAGGCCGCCTCGTTCCGGCCTGGTGGCTCGCTCTGGGTGCGCCGTATCGCCCGGCTGGGCAAACTGAGGGGAGTGCGCGTGACCAACACGCGCTGACCTGCCTCCTGCGCGCCCGCCCGCCGTGTGCGAACAGGCGGCTAAGCGGCCTCACTGAAGTCCGGTGCGCTTCTGTCGTGCCCCGAAGGGGCGCGGGAACCGCGCGACCAGCCACGACGCGGCCGCGGATGAACGACCGCACCTCGCGCCACTTCCCGCGGAGCGCTGAGCGTCGCCGAAGGAGGCAGCCATGGCAGCCCTCGGAGGGGCCGACACCCAGGGCCTCAGGCCGGTCCGATGGGTGCTCGCGCTCGCTCTGGGCGGCGTCTGGTGGTGGTCCGTGCTGCGGCTTGCGGTGCAGCCGGGGGAGGCCGGGCCGGTCGAGGGGGCGTTAGCCGTCGGCGGCTGGGGGCTGAGCCTGCTGCCGGTGCACTGCGGTCCGTCGTCCAGCAGGGGCGGCGCCCGCCGCCGGGGAGGCCCCCCGCATCAGGACGGCTCCGGTCCCGGTGGCCCCGCCTGGCAGCTCGGGCACCAGAAGGTCGAGCGCTCCTGACCCGTGTGCCCCTGCTCTGCGGTGCGCACCGGCGTACCGCAGCGCAGACAGGGCCGCCCCGGGCGCCCGTACACCCATAGCCTGCGGTCGCGGCGCGACTCGGCCGTGGTGATCCGGGCGCGCCGGTTCCTGTTGGCCTCCAGGAGCTTCTTGGCGTGTGCCACCAGGCGCTCGGGGGAGGCCACCTCGCCGATCGGCAGCCAGGGCGATACGCGCAGCAGGAAGCACAGCTCGGACTTGTAGACATTGCCGATCCCGGCGAGGTTCCGCTGGTCGAGCAGCGCTTCGCCCAGGGGCCGGGAGGGATCGGAGAGCAGTCGGCGCAGCGCCTCGTCCGGATCCCAGTCGGGGCCGAGGAGATCGGGGCCGAGATGGCCGACGACGCGGTCCTCGTCGCCGGTGCGGAGCAGTTCCAGGACGGGCAGGCGGTAGCCGACGGCGGTGTGGGCGGCGGTGGCGAGGATGGCCCGGATCTGGTGGTGCGGGCCGCCGCGCCAGCGCTCGTCCGGCCCGTACACCTGCCAGGAGCCGTCCATCCGCAAATGGGAGTGGAGGGTCAGCCCGCCCTCGACACGGGTCAGCAGATGCTTGCCGCGCGGGACCACCTCGAGGACCTGGCGCCCGGTGAGGTCGGCGGTCGCCAGACGGGGGACGCGCAGGTCGCTGCGGATGAGCGGGGACCCCGCGAGGGCCCGGTGCAGGCGCTGAGCGGTCTGCCAGACGGTGTCTCCTTCGGGCATGCCACCCATGATGCCGGTGGGCACGGGCAGGCGGGAGCGTCCGGTGATCGGGGGACGGGGGCGGAGGCCGTGTCCAGAGGCGTGGGGAGGCGGTCGTAGTTCAGAGGCGCGGCGGTTGTTGTTCGGCGGCGCAGATGACGGTTGTTGATCATGGGCGCAGGCGGAGGCCCCGCGGGGTCGGGTGGAAGCCCGCCGATTCCAGGAGCTTGCCCATGGGCGACGAGAGCGCCGGGGCGCCGTTGACGCGCTCGACGGTGACGGAGCCGAGCGCGCCCGCGCGGGCGGACTCGGCCAGCGCCTCGACCGCCGTCCACAGCCGGGCGTCGTCCTCCGGGGACGCGGCCTCGGCCTCGCCCGAGGGCCAGGCGAGCAGGGTCTTGCCGCCCCGCTCCATGTAGAGCGTCAGTTCCCCGTCGACGAGCACCACCATCGCTCCCGCCTTGCGGCCCGGCCGGTGGCCCGCGCCCTCGGGCGGGTCGGGCCAGGGGAGAGCGGCCCCATAGGCGTTGGCGGGGTCGGCCGAGGCGAGCACGAAGGCGCGCCGGGACTGCCCGCGCTGTCCGTCGAAGGCGGGGGCCGCCGCACGGTCGCGGGCCGTGCTGACCGCGCGCAGCCGGTCCACCGCGCCGTCCATCGCGAACTGGGCTGCGCCCAGCCCCTCGATCACATAGCCGCGGCGCGCCTGGCCGGACTCCTCGAACGCGGACAGCACCCGGTAGGCGGCGGAGAAGCCGCCCTCGACCCCTTCGGCGGCGACCGCTCCGCGGGTCACCACGCCGTGCCGGTCGAGCAGGGTGCGCGCCAGGGCGTGGGCGCGGTGGGTGGGCTCGGGCTCCCGCTCCGGCAGCAGGGACCAGCGCCCGGCGACGGTGGGCGGGCCGCTGCGCGACGCCGTGGGTCGGCCGGTGCGGCCCGTAAGGCCGCCATAGCGCCCCCGGGGGACCGTGCGCTTGGCGCGGTGGGCCGTGGAGCCCGCCGTACGGCCCGAGCCCAGCAGGGAGCGCAGCGGGGCGAGGGTGTCACCGGTGACCCGGCCCGCCCAGACCAGGTCCCACAGGGCCTCGGCGAGCTCGGGATCCAGGAACTCGTGCCCGGCCGCGCGGGCCTGCTCGGCGATCTGGCGGAAGAACAGCCCGTATCCCCCGGTCAGGGCATTAAGGACGGCCTGGTGGAGCGGGCCCGCCTCGAGGGGGTGCGGGGTGTGCAGCAGCAGCGGGGCGGTGTCGGCCAAATGCAGGGTGACCCAGCCGTCCTTGCCCGGCAGCGCGCCCGCACCGGCCCAGACGACCTCACCGGAGGCGCTGAGCTCGTCGAGCATCGTGGGGGTGTAGTCGCTCACCCGGGACGGCAGGACCAGCTTCTCCAGGGCGGAGGCGGGGACGGGCGCGCCCTGGAGCTGCTCGATCGCACGCACCAGGCCGTCGATACCGCGCAGGCTGTGGGTGCCCAGATGCTGCCACTGGGGGAGGAAGGCGGCGAGCGCCGAGGGCGGCACGGGCTCCAGCTCATGGCGCAGCGCCGCCAGGGAGCGGCGCCGCAGGCGGCGCAGCACCGCCGCGTCGCACCACTCCTGGCCCGTGTCCAAGAACGAGGCGGCGCGAAGCGCATCGTCAGAAGGGTGGTGGTGGGTGACGGAAGAGGCGGCGCGAAGCGCATCGTCAGAAGGGTGGTGGTGGGTGACGGGTGGGCGGAATTCGCCCTGGACGACGCGGCCGCTCGCGGCGAGCCGGTGCAGGGCGCCTTCGGTGACGGCCGCGCCGAGGCCGAAGCGGACGGCGCCCTGGGCGGAGGTGAACGGTCCGTGGGTGCGGGCGTAACGGGCCAGGAGATCGCCGAGGGGGTCCTTGACCGGCTCGGTGAACGCCTCGGGGACGCCCACCGGCAGAGCCGTGCCGAGCGCGTCCCGCAGCCGCCCCGCGTCCTCCACCGCGGCCCAGTGGTCCTCGCCCGCGATCCGGACCCGGATGGCGCGCCGGGCCCCGGCCAGGTCCTCGGCCCACCCGGGCTCGGCACCGCGCTCGGCCAGCTCGGCGGCGGTGAGCGGGCCGAGCACCCGCAAGGCGTCGGCCACTCCCTCGGCGTCCTTGATCCGGCGGTCCTCGGTGAGCCACTGGAGCTCCTGCTCCAGCTCGGTGAGGACATCGGCGTCAAGCAGCTCGCGCAGCTCGGCCTGGCCCAGGAGCTCGGCCAGCAGCCGCGAGTCGAGGGAGAGGGCGGCGGCGCGGCGCTCGGCGAGCGGGGAGTCGCCCTCGTAGAGGAACTGCGCCACATAGCCGAAGAGCAGCGAGCGGGCGAAGGGGGACGGCTCGGGGGTGGTCACCTCCACCAGCCGGACCCGGCGGGCCTCGATGTCGCCCATCAGCTCGGTGAGGCCGGGGACGTCGAAGACGTCCTGGAGGCATTCGCGGACCGCCTCGAGGACGATCGGGAAGGAGCCGAACTCGCTCGCCACCTGGAGGAGGTGCGCGGCACGCTGGCGCTGCTGCCACAGCGGGGTGCGCCTGCCGGGGTCGCGGCGGGGCAGCAGCAGGGCGCGGGCCGCGCATTCGCGGAACCGGGAGGCGAACAGTGCCGAGCCGCCGACCTGGTCGGTGACGATCTGGTTGATCTCGCCCTTGTCGAACGCGACATCGGCCGCGCCCACCGGGGACTGCTCGGCGTCGTACTCCACGCCCTGGTGTGTCGGGTCCGCGTCGAGGAGGTCGAGGCCCATGAGATCGGCGTCGGGCAGCCGCAGCACGATGCCGTCGTCGGCGTGCATGACCTGGGCGTCGATGCCGTACCGCTCGGAGAGGCGGGCGCCCAGGGCGAGCGCCCAGGGGGCGTGGACCTGCGCGCCGAAGGGGGAGTGGACCACCACACGCCAGTCGCCCAGCTCGTCGCGGAACCGCTCCACCACGATCGTGCGGTCGTCCGGTACGTGCCCGCAGGCGCGGCGCTGCTCGTCCAGATGCCCGATGACGTTCTCCGCGGCCCAGGCGTCCAGACCGGCGGCCAGCAGCCGCAGCCGGGCGTCCTCCGGCTGCAGCGCGCCCACCTCGCGCAGGAAGGCGCCCAGGGCGCGGCCCAGCTCCAGGGGGCGGCCGAGCTGGTCGCCCTTCCAGAAGGGCAGTCGGCCGGGGACGCCGGGGGCGGGGGAGACCAGGACCCGGTCGCGGGTGATGTCCTCGATCCGCCATGAGGTGGTGCCCAGGGTGAACACATCGCCCACCCGCGACTCGTAGACCATCTCCTCGTCGAGCTCGCCGACTCTCCCGCCGCCCTTCTTGGGGTCAGCACCCGCCAGGAACACGCCGAAGAGCCCGCGGTCGGGGATGGTGCCGCCGGAGGTCACCGCGAGCCGCTGCGCCCCCGGGCGGCCGGTGACCGTATGGGCGACGCGGTCCCACACCAGGCGCGGCCGCAGCTCCGCGAAGGCGTCTGAGGGGTAGCGGCCCGCGAGCATGTCGAGGACCGAGGTGTACGCCGACTCCGGGAGGGAGGCGAACGGCGCTGCGCGGCGGATGAGCGCCAGCAGCTCGTCCACGTCCCAGGTGCCCATGGAGGTCATGGCGATCAGCTGCTGGGCGAGCACGTCCAGCGGGTTGGCGGGCACCCGCAGCGACTCGATGGCGCCCTCGCGCATCCGCTCGGTGACCACCGCGGCCTGCACCAGATCGCCGCGGTACTTGGGGAAGACGACACCGGTGGAGATGGCGCCCACCTGGTGGCCCGCCCGGCCCACCCGCTGCAGGCCCGAGGCCACCGACGGCGGCGACTCGACCTGGACGACGAGGTCCACCGCGCCCATGTCGATGCCGAGCTCCAGGCTGGAGGTGGCGACGACGGCGGGCAGGCGCCCGGCCTTGAGGTCCTCCTCGACCAGCGCCCGCTGTTCCTTGGACACCGAGCCGTGGTGCGCGCGGGCCAGCAGCGCGGGCGCGCCCCGGGCCGCACCGGCCTCGGCCATCACCTCGGCCGGGGAGTGGTCCTCGGGCATGGCCTCACCGGTGGCCCGCTCATAGGCGATCTCATTCAGCCGGTTGCACAGCCGCTCGGCCAGCCGGCGGGAGTTGGCGAAGACGATGGTGGAGCGGTGGGCCTGGACCAGATCGGTGATCCGCTCCTCCACATGGGGCCAGATCGACGGCCGCTCGCCCGCCTCGCCCTCCTGGGCGGGGGCTCCGCCCAGCTCGCCCAGGTCCTCCACGGGCACGACCACCGACAGGTCGAACTCCTTGCCCGACGGCGGCTGGACGATCTCCACCCTGCGCCGCGGCGACAGGAACCGCGCCACCTCGTCCACGGGCCGCACGGTCGCGGACAGGCCGATGCGCCGGGCGGGGCGCTCAAGCAGCTCGTCCAGGCGCTCCAGGGACAGCGCGAGGTGGGCGCCCCGCTTTGTGCCCGCGACGGCGTGGACCTCGTCCAGGATCACGGTCTCCACTCCGCGCAGCGCCTCCCGGGTGGCGGAGGTGAGCATCAGGAACAGCGACTCGGGGGTGGTGATGAGGATGTCCGGCGGGCGGGTGGCCAGAGCGCGGCGCTCGGCGGCCGGGGTGTCGCCGGAGCGGGTGCCCACCCGGATCTCCGGCTCGGGCATGCCCAGCCGGACCGCTTCTTGGCGGATGCCGGTCAGCGGGCTGCGCAGATTGCGCTCGACGTCCACCGCAAGGGCCTTCAGCGGGGAGACGTAGAGCACCCGGCAGCGCTTCTTCGCCTCGGCGGGCGGCGGCTCACCGGCCAGCCTGTCCAGGGCGGCCAGGAAGGCCGCCAGGGTCTTGCCCGAGCCGGTGGGGGCGACGACCAGGACGTCCGAGCCCGCGCCGATCGCCCGCCACGCGCCCTCCTGCGCGGGCGTGGGCGCGGTGAAGGCACCCGTGAACCATCCGCGGGTGGCCGGGGAGAATCCGTCGAGCGCCGAGCCTGCCATGCCCTCCATCGTGCACCGCACCACTGACAATGGACGGAGCCGCAGGTCAGAGGGGGCCCGGGCGGGGGCGCACAATGGTGCCATGGCCAACCGGGAGAGCGCGCGGCACTGGCGGTACCCCCAGCTTCCGGGCGTCGATCTGCTGCGTGCCCGCTACATCGACAAGACCTTCGTCTGGCACACCCACGAGACCTTCGTGATCGCCGCGATCACCGAGGGCGTCGAGGAGTTCCACCACCGCGGCGCCATCGAGCGCACCGGGCCCGGCGGCCTCGCGCTCATCAACCCCGAGGTGCCGCACACCGGACGGGCCGGGGCACCCGAGGGATGGGCGTACAGCGTGCTGTACCCGGCCGCGGACGTGGTCGCCGGAATAGCCGCCGAGACGACCACGCTCCGGGGCACGGCCGGATTCCGGATCCCCACCGTCGACGATCCCCAGGGAGCGCGGCTGGTCACCGCGGTGCACCGGGCCGCCGAGGAGGGCAACGCGCTCGCCGCCGACAGCCTGCTGCGCATCGCGCTGGCCCGGCTGCTGCGCGACCACGGCGGCCCGCTCCCCGAGCGCACGGCGCGCACCGCGGGTGCGCGAACGGCGGCGCGCGCCCGCGCGATCCTCGATGAGCGGATGGCGGACCCGCCGTCCCTGGAGCTGCTGGCGGCCGAGGTGGGCACCGGTCCGTTCGCCCTCCTGCGCGCCTTCCGCGCGGTCTACGGGATGCCGCCGCACACCTGGCTCACCGACGCCCGGGTCCGCCGGGCCCGGCGGCTGCTGGACGCGGGGACGGCGCCCGCCGAGGCGGCCGTCGCCGTCGGCTTCACCGACCAGTCCCATCTGAACCGTCACTTCACCCGCATCGTGGGGGTGCCACCGGGCGCCTACCGACGAGAGCGCGCAAGAACGTACAAGACCGAAGCCGAAACGCTTTCCTAACGTGCACGCCGTGTCAGAACAGATAGAGACAGGAACCGACCCGGCCGCGCCCCCGACGGACTCGGCCGTCGTCCGTGACGCCCTGGGCGTCGGCGTCGCGGTCGGGCTCTCCGGATTCGCCTTCGGAGTGACGTCGGCGGGCGCCGGGCTCGGACTGCTGCAGACCTGCGCGCTCAGCCTGCTGGTCTTCACCGGGGCGTCTCAGTTCGCCCTCGTGGGCGCGCTGGCGGCGGGCGGCAGTCCGTTCACCGCGGCCGCCGGGGCGTTCTTCCTCGGGGTGCGCAACGCCTTCTACGGACTGCGGCTGTCCGGCCTCCTCGGACTGCCGCGCGCGGTGCGCCCCCTGGCGGCCCAGTGGGTCATCGACGAGACCTCGGCCGTCGCCCTCGCCCAGCCCGACCGGCGCACCGCGCGCCTCGGCTTCACCGTCGCCGGACTGACGCTGTACGTCCTGTGGAACCTCACCACGCTGATCGGCGCCCTGGGCGCGTCCGCGCTCGGCGACACCGACGCCTGGGGGCTGGACGCCGCCGGACCCGCCGTCTTCCTCGCCCTGCTGGCCCCCATGCTCAGCGGCACCGTCGAACGGGCCGTGGCCGGTCTCGGCGTCCTGCTGGTGCTGCTGTGCCAGCCGGTGCTGCCCGCAGGGGTCCCGGTCCTGGCGGCGGCGCTCGCCGCGCCCGTCGTCCTTACGGTGCACGGGCGCAGAGCGCGCGGCGCAAATTCGGGTGAGCGCCGATGACCACCTGGATCGCCATCGGCGTCACCGCCGCGGGCTGCTATCTGGTCAAGCTGCTCGGCCTCTCGGTGCCCGCCGGAGTCCTGGAGCGCCCACTGGTCCGGCGACTCTCCGCGTTGCTGCCCGTGGCCCTGCTGGCCGCGCTCACCGCCCAGCAGACCTTCAGCGACGGCCACCACCTCCTGCTGGACGCGAGGGCGGCCGGGCTGGGGGCGGCGGCGCTCGCGCTGGTGCTCCGCGCCCCCTTCCTGGTGGTGGTCGCCGTGGCCGTCGTCGTCACGGCCGGCGTCCGGGCCCTGTGACCGCCGCGGGCACCCGACGCTCAGATCCGCCGTCCGTAGGCCCGCAGCGTCAGCAGCGCCTCTACGGTCGCCACCGACCGCCACTCCAACGTCGCCCCCGGCGTCCACCCACGCCGGGGCGCTGGCCAGCCGCCGTCCTCCTGCTGTGCGGCCACGAGAGCGTCCAGGGACCGCTCCACCTCGGCGTCGGTGAACCACCGGCGCGCCGCTGAGCCGGGCGTACGGGCGATGTCGTGCACCTGGAGGGGCGCACAGGGCCCCGGCGCCGAGGGGTGTTCCTCGGCGGGCCCGGAGGCCGGGTGCGGCAGGATCAGCCGCTCCTCCCGCACCCGGCGGCCCAGCCGCTCGGCCGCCGCCTCGGCGCGGGCCCGGTCCGGCACCCCGTCGAGGAAGGCGACGGCGGCGGCGACCTCGTACGGACGCGCCGCCGCGCCGCCCTCCGCCAGGGCGGTGACCGCCGCCCAGCAGAAGTCCGTGGCCCGGAACAGCCACGCATGCCACACCTCATTGCGGTGCAGCAGCCCCACCACCGGTCCGGTGGTCAGCAGATCACCGCGCGGCTCGTCCGCCGCAGGGACCCAGGGGGCCGCCGGATAGCCGTGCGGCGAGGGGTGGCAGACGGGCAGCGCGCCGTCCGGGGTGGACACGGACGTCAGATAGCGGCACAGGCGCTCCACCCGCTGCCCGCCGCACCGACCGATCCCGTCGAGCACCCGTAAGGCGTGCACGGCATGCGGCGGCTGGCTCACCGGGCCGCGCAGATCCGGATCCAGCGCATGGCCGTAGCCCCCGTCGGTCCCCAGATGGGCGGTCAGCGCGGTCTCGACCGCCTCGGCGCCGCCGCCCAGGAAGTGATACGCGAATCTGCGCTGCTCCAGCACGCGGGCGGTCAGCCAGACGAACCGCTCGGCACGGGAGAGCGCGGAGGCCCGGGCCGATTCGGCGGGTTCGGGCGTCGGCAAGGAGGGTGACGACGGTGAGGAGGGGAGGCTTGCGGATCGATCCATGGACAGACCGTAGGCCGCGGGGCACGGTCCGTAGGGGGCTCACGCACCGGTGCACCCCCGGGAGCGCGATACTGGGCGCATGCGGTTGACGGACTTCTGGCAGCGAATGGCGAATCACTTCGGCGAGGCGTACGCCGACTCCTTCGCGCGCGATCACGTGATGTCGCAACTCGGCGGCCGTACGGTGCACGAGGCGCTGAGGGAGGGCTGGGAGGCCAAGGACGTCTGGCGCGGGGTCTGCGCCGCGATGGAGATCCCCGAGAGCAGGCGCTGAGCGGTCTCCGGGCGCCCCGGGCCCATCAGCTTCCCGGGGTGGCCGGATTTCTTCGACCGGTGTACGCCACACTTGCTCCCGTGGCCCCGACCGAAGAGACCCTTTCCTCCGATTCCTCCGACACCGACGACAACCCGAGCGCCGCTCGGGCCTCCTCGGAATCCCCGCAACCCGCCGCGCGCATGCCGCGCTGGCTGCCCCGCGCCATGGTCCTCGCACTCGCGCTGGTGGCCTGTTACCGCCTTGCGAGCTGGGCCTTCGACCAGCTGACCGGGCTGTTGCTGAACATCCTGATCGCGTTCTTCCTGGCGCTCGCGATCGAACCGGCCGTGGACCGGATGGCCGCCCGCGGTATGCGCCGGGGGCTGGCGACCGGGCTGGTCTTCCTCGCCATCCTCGTCGGCACCGCGGGCTTCTTCACCCTGCTCGGCTCGATGCTCGCCGACCAGATCATCACCATGGTCCAGGAATTCCCGAAGTACCTGGATGACGTGGTCAGCTGGATCAACGACACATTCCATACGCATCTGTCGCGTCTGGAGATCCAGGACAGCCTGCTGCACTCCGACTGGCTCCAGAGCTACGTCAAGAACAGCGCCAACAATGTGCTGGACGTCTCCGCACAGGTGCTCGGCGGGTTGTTCAAGACGCTGACGGTGGCCCTGTTCGCCTTCTACTTCGCCGCCGACGGCCCCCGGCTGCGCCGCGCCCTGTGCTCGGTGCTTCCGCCGACCCGGCAGGTCGAGGTGTTGCGCGCCTGGGAGATCGCCGTCGCCAAGACCGGCGGCTACATCTACTCCCGTGGGCTGATGGCCCTGATCTCCGGTGTCGCCCACTACGTCCTGCTGGAGGCCCTGGGGGTGCCCTACGCCCCGGCGCTCGCCGTCTGGGTGGGGCTGATCTCGCAGTTCATCCCGACCATCGGCACCTACCTGGCCGGGGCCCTGCCGATGCTGATCGCGTTCACCATCGAGCCCTGGTACGCGCTGTGGGTCCTGATCTTCGTCGTGATCTACCAGCAGTTCGAGAACTACCTGCTGCAGCCGAGGATCACCGCCAGGACGGTGGACATCCATCCGGCCGTCTCCTTCGGGTCGGTGATAGCGGGCACCGCGCTGCTGGGCGCGGTGGGCGCGCTGATCGCGATTCCGGCGACCGCGACGCTCCAGGCGTTCCTCGGCGCGTACATCAAGCGCTACGACGTGACCGACGATCCGCGGGTGCACGGGCGCACGCGGCGGCGCGGGGCCTCGGCCCTCGCGCGGATTCGCGCCGCGCTGGTACGGCGTGGTGGTTGACACAAAAATCGAACATCCATTCTGATGGAGGTCCGGCAGTTATCCACAGGCCGAGGACGACAGGGCCGCTTGTCAGTGGCAGGCGCTAGCGTCTTGGACGTGAAGCGATCGACTCAAGCAAACCGGGTGGGACCCATGGCAGGAACCGACCGCGAGAAGGCGCTCGACGCCGCGCTCGCACAGATTGAACGGCAATTCGGCAAGGGCGCCGTGATGCGCATGGGCGACCGGCCGAACGACCCCATCGAGGTCATCCCCACCGGATCGACCGCCCTCGACGTCGCCCTCGGCGTCGGCGGTCTGCCGCGCGGCCGGGTGGTCGAGGTCTACGGCCCGGAGTCCTCGGGTAAGACGACCCTCACCCTGCACGCGGTGGCAAACGCCCAGCGGACGGGTGGCACGGTCGCCTTCGTGGACGCGGAGCACGCCCTCGACCCGGACTACGCGCAGAAGCTCGGCGTGGACACTGACTCGCTGATCCTGTCCCAGCCGGACAACGGCGAGCAGGCGCTCGAGATCGTGGACATGCTGGTCCGCTCCGGCGCCCTCGACCTCATCGTCATCGACTCCGTCGCCGCCCTGGTGCCGCGCGCGGAGATCGAGGGTGAGATGGGCGACTCCCACGTCGGTCTCCAGGCCCGGCTGATGAGCCAGGCGCTCCGCAAGATCACCAGCGCGCTGAACCAGTCCAAGACCACCGCGATCTTCATCAACCAGCTGCGCGAGAAGATCGGCGTCATGTTCGGCTCCCCGGAGACCACGACCGGTGGCCGGGCGCTGAAGTTCTATGCCTCGGTCCGCATCGACATCCGTCGCATCGAGACCCTTAAGGACGGCACCGACGCGGTCGGTAACCGCACCCGCTGCAAGGTCGTCAAGAACAAGGTCGCGCCGCCCTTCAAGCAGGCCGAGTTCGACATCCTCTACGGGCAGGGCATCAGCCGCGAGGGCGGCCTGATCGACATGGGCGTGGAGCACGGCTTCGTCCGCAAGTCCGGGGCCTGGTACACCTACGAGGGCGACCAGCTCGGCCAGGGCAAGGAGAACGCCCGCAACTTCCTGAAGGACAACCCCGATCTCGCCAATGAGATCGAGAAGAAGATCAAGGAAAAGCTCGGCATCGGGGTGAAGCCCCAGGACCCGGCCACCGCGGAGCCCGCCACGGACGCGGCGGGTGGTGCGGGCGTGGCCGCCGCCGCGCCGGCGAAGGCCGTGGCCGCCCCGGCGGCCAAGTCCGGGGCGAAGGCGGCCAAGACCGCCGCGGCCAAGAGCTGATCCATGACGCGGCGGACCGAATGGCCGGACGGCCCAGGCCGTCCCGAGAGCCCGGACCGTCCGGACAGCGGCGCCCCCTCCTCGTCGAGGGCCGAGCAGGGGCCGCCGCCGGGCCCGGAGGAGCAGGCGCGGGCGATCTGTCTGCGCCTGCTCACCGGGACTCCGCGCACCCGTAAGCAGCTCGTGGACGCGCTGCGCGCCCGCGGCATCCCCGATGACGCGGCACAGGAGGTGCTGTCCCGGTTCGAGGACGTCGGATTGATCGACGACGCGGCGTTCGCGGAGGCGTGGGTGGAGTCCCGCCACCATAGCCGGGGGCTCGCCCGGCGGGCGCTCGCCCGTGAGCTGCGCACCAAGGGCGTGGCATCCACCCTGATCGACGACGCCGTGGGACAGCTCGACGCCGACCAGGAGGAGCAGACCGCGCGCGAGCTGGTCGACCGCAAGCTGAGGGCCACCCGTGGCCTGGACCGGGAGAAGCGGATGCGCCGTCTCGCCGGGATGCTGGCCCGCAAGGGCTACGCCGAGGGGCTGGCACTGCGGGTGGTGCGGCGCGCGCTGGAGGAGGAGGGGGAGGATCCGGAACTGCTGGAGCGTCACCTTCCGGACCTCTGAGGGCCCTAGTGGCTCCTGAGGGGCCCAGCGACCTTACGAGGGTCAGGGGCTCCGTCTCGAGAGAGGGGCAGCGGCTCCGTCTAGAGGCTGTGGAGGCGGGGGCGGTCCCTCACCTCACTGGGAGGCCCGCCGCGCGCCACGCCTGGAAGCCGCCGGTCAGATCGGTCGCCCGCGTCAGCCCCAGCTGGCGCAGCGAGACCGCGGCGAAGCTGGACGCATAGCCCTCGTTGCACACCACCACGACCCGCAGATCGTGGTCGGTGGCCTCGGGCAGCCGGTGGTCGCACTGCGGGTCCAGCCGCCACTCCAGCTCGTTCCGCTCGACGATCAGCGCCCCCGGGATGGTGCCGTCACGCTCCCGCAGCGCCGCGTACCGGATGTCCACCAGCAACGCGCCCTCGGCCTGCGCGGCAGCGGCCTCCAGCGGCTCCACCCGAACGAGCTCTTCGCGGGCCTCGGCCAGCAGCTCGTCCACACTCCGCTTGGTCGTGTTGGTCGTGCCCATGGCGTTATCCCCACTCCTCGGGCCGCTCGACCTGCTCCAGCCGTAGTGTCTGACCGGTGCGGCTGTAGCGACGCATCAGCGGCAGCGGCGGATAGTAGGCGTGCACCGACACCGCATGCTCGGTGTCGGAGGGGTTGATCACCTCATGCACATGATGTGCCCCGAAGGCCCGGCCCTGCCCGGCGGCCAGCCGCCGCTCGCGGTCCACACCGTCGGCCAGCTCCAGGGTCTTCCAGCCCTCGGTGGGCAGACGCGCGGCGAGTGACTGCTCATTGAGCTCGCCCGAGGCCGAGACGAAGGCGCCATGGGAGCCGCCGTGGTCGTGCCAGCCGGTGCCGGTGCCCGGAGGCCAGCCGATCAGCCAGGCCTCGCTGCCGCCCGGCCCGTCGAGGCGCAGCCAGGTGCGGCCCTCCGGATCGAGCGGCAGCGAGGCGACGAGCTCGGTGTCGGCGGCGGCCCGGCGGGCGAAGTCGAGCAGTTCCGCGGCGCTGGGCGGGGCAGCGGGACCGGCTCCGGGAGCCGTGATGATGTCTGCGGAGGAGCGCGCGGGACTGGAGGGGGAAGTGCGTACGTCGGGCACAGAGAACCGTCCTGAATGATCACGAAAGGAGCGCGGCCGTGCCACGCGGGAAATGAGGTGGATCAGCAGGACGGACGACAGACACAGCCCGCGTAGCGGACCAGGTCCAGATGGACCCTCCGCCAGAAGCGAGGCAAGCAGGTGTCAGTCACGCTGCGAAGTGAATCATGTGCCGGAAAGGAAGGTCAACCTCACCGGCTCGGCTCCGGAAGCGCACCCCGACCACGCACGCCGGAGAGGACCGCCCGCGCTCGCGAACCACCTCCCGCACCCGGTCAACGACCGCGCGCGCCCGGAGGCGCACCAGGCGCCCGAGCGGGGTCCCGGCCCGCCCCGCTGGGCCCGCGACGTTTCCCACGCGCCCTGCTAGCTCGCGCGGCCCCGCTGGCCCCCTGAGCCCGCGCTTCCCGCTCCTACCGCCGCGCGCTCGCCTCCGCCGGGGCGCCCCTGGCCGCGTTCCCGCCCCGGGCCGCGTCCGCGCACGCGTACAGCGCGCTCGGCCGCACCCCCGACAGCGCCGCGGCGAGATGGCCGTCCGGCCGCACCAGCAGCACGGTGTGTGCCGGGGCGCCCGGGTACGCCTCGGTGACCAGCAGCTCGGTGCGCAGGGGCAGCGCCGCGACGGCCGCCGCCAGCCGCGGCATCAGCCCGGCGCGCATCCAGTGGCGGCGGTCCCACACCCCGGTGCCGGGGGCCACCAGCACCACCAGCAGCTCACGCCCCAGCCGCTCGCGCAGCCGTACGACGGAACCGTCCGGAGCGGTCACCGGCACGTCGGCCACCGGCGCCCCGAGCGCGGTGCCCACCGTGACCGAGCCGTCCGGCGGCGCGGCCGGGGCCAGCGGCGAACGGTCGTAGACCGGCGGCGCGCCCAGCGGGCCCCGCCCGAGGTGCCCCTCGGTGAGCAGCGCGTCGTGGCCGCGCGACCCGCCGGGCCGCACCGTGCGCCGTACCGCGTGCCAGCCGCCAGCCGCCCGCACCAGCGGCAGCGCCTGGTCCGCCGCGCGCAGCCGGGCCCCGACGGCTCCGCGCCGCTCCGCCTGATAGCTGTCGAGCAGGGCGTCCGAGGCCCCGTGGTGCCAGGCGAGGGACAGCTTCCAGGCCAGGTTGTCGACGTCCCGCAGCCCTTCTTCGAGCCCCTGGGTGCCGAGCGCGCCCAGCAGATGGGCGGCGTCCCCGGCCAGGAAGGCGCGCCCGACGCGCCAGCGCAGCGCGAGCCGGTGGTGCACGGTGTGCACGCCGGTGTCCAGGAGCTCGTAGGGGGTCTCGGATCCGCCGCACCACCCCGCGAGGGTGTCGCGCACCCGCACCATCAGGGCGTCGGGGGTGACGAGATCGCGGCCGGGCGGCAGCAGCCAGTCGATCCGCCACAGGCCGTGCGGCAGCGGCCGGGCGGTGACCTCGGCGTCGATGCTGCGCCAGGGCGGGGAGCGGTGCAGCAGGGCCTCGCCGGGCCAGGGGAGTTCGGTGCGCAGCGCCGCGACGGCGTGCCGCTCCACCGCCGTACGGCCAGGGAAGCGCACGCCCAGGAGCTTGCGGACGGTGGACCGCGGCCCGTCGCAACCCACCAGATAGCTGCCCCGCCACCAGGTGGCCTGGGTGCCCCGGGTGCGCACCCCGACCCCGTGGTCGTCCTGTTCCAGGTCGTCGATCCGGGTGCCGGAGACGATCCGGACGATGTCCTCGTCGCCCATGGCGGCCAGCGAGCCCCGCAGCGCCCGGGTGAGCTCGTGCTGGGGCAGATGCAGGGGTGAGGGCGCCGACACCGGTGCCGACTCGTCCTCCGGGGCGCGCGCGTCGCCTCCGGGAGCGTCCATGGCCTCCGTAAGGCCGCCGTCCCAGCCGCCGGTGCCGCGCCCGGGCGGTGGCGAACCGCCGAAGAGGCCGCCGGGGGTGAGGGGCACCTGCCGCACCAGCTGCCGCCGCCGCATCGTCCGCCATCCGGTCCACGGCCGGGTGCGGGCGGTGACCCGGCAGCCCAGCCGTTCCAGCAGGGCGGCGGCGTCCGGGCGCAGCACGACGGTGCGGGCCAGGCGGCTCTCCTCGGCCTCGGTGGACTCGTCCAGCAGGATGACGGGCACCTCGAGGCGCGCGAGGGCGAGGGTCAGGGTGAGGCCGACCGGGCCCGCCCCGGCGACGATCACCGGGTCCACGGTGCGGTTCCTGTGGCCCTGCGGGTCGTACGTGACGTACGGAAATTGGCAGTTGAAACCCGGTGAGCGATCACAGAAAGCATGCAACCCACTGCCGCTGCCCGCGTCAAGCGACGAAGGGCGGTGGCGCGTGCGCCACCGCCCTGGTAGGGGTCTCGCTTGCCCGCCCGGTACCCCGGACGGTCCCTCAGTTCGTCTTTCCGGCGGACGCGTCCGCCGGGGTCGCCGACTGGTCGACGACGTCGAGCGCGTCGCCGGCCGCGAGCGGCTGTTCGGCGCCCGCGACCCGGATGCCGGTCTTGGCGCGCCGGCCGCGCCGCTCGATCCAGGAAGCGAGGGCGGAGAGGGCCAGACACATCGCGATGTAGATGGCGCCGCCGACGATGATCACGGGAACGTAGGGGTTGTCGTCGTTGACGACGGTGTTGCCGGCCAGCTGCTGAAGCTGGAACAGCAGCTCCTGGTAGGTGATGACATAACCGAGGGAGGTGTCCTTCAGCGTCACTACCAGCTGGCTGATGATGGTCGGCAGCATCGCCCTTACTGCCTGCGGTACCAGGACGGTCATCATGACCTGGGTCTTGCGCATGCCCAGGGCGTAGGCGGCCTCATGCTGGCCCCTGGGCACCGAGTTGATGCCCGCCCGCAACACCTCGGCCTGGACCGAGCCGTTGTAGACGGTCAGTCCGATGACCAGGGCCCAGAAACCGGTGTTGTCACCGCTGAGGCCCAGGTCCGAGCGGTAGGTCAGGAAGAGCACCCACAGCACGTAGATGGTGATCAGCAGCGGGACGGCCCGGAACAGCTCGATGAAGCCGGTCGCGAACCAGCGGACGGCCTTGTGGTCCGAGAGCCGGCCGACGGCGAGCAGGACGCCGAGGACCAGTGAGAGGACCGCCGCGACCGCGAACACCTTCAGGGTGGTGAGCACACCGTCGCGGATGCTGGTCCGCACCCCGGCGTAGTTGAAGATGTCCCACATCTCGGGTGCGAACTGGCCCTTGGCGTTCAGCCGCAGCACGGCGAAGGCGATCAGCGCGAGGACGGCCAGTCCGCCGACGACGGTGAAGACGCGGTTCCGGACGCGGGCCTTGGGGCCGGGCGCGTCGTACAGGACGCTCGAACTCATCGGGCGACCTCCAGGCGATTCTCCAGCAGCCGGAAGAGACCGCTGATGGCGAAGGTGATGACCAGGTAGCACAGCGCGATCCACAGGAAGATCCAGCCGATCGCGAAGCCCTTGTCACTCAGCAGCTTCGAGACATTGAACAGTTCGGTGTTGCTGAACGCCCCGGCGATAGCCGAGTTCTTGGTGAGCGCGATGAAGATGCTGCTCATGGGGGGAATCACGGACCGGGTGGCCTGGGGGAGGACTATCAGCCGGAGTGTCTGGATGAAGGTCATCCCCAGGCTGCGGGCCGCCTCCGCCTGGCCGAGCGGCACGGTGTTGATACCGGACCGCACGGCCTCGCAGACGAAGGACGACGTATAGCAGCCCAGCGCGCCCATGGCGAGGACGAAGGGGCTCGTCCCCGGGAAGAAGATCTGCGGGACCACGAAGAACGCGATCAGGAACAGCAGGGTCAGCGGGGTGTTGCGCAGCAGGGTGACCCAGGCCGTCCCGAATGCCCGCAGCGGCGGTATGGGCGACACCCGGAAGCCGGCTATGACGACGCCCAGCACGAGGGCCAGCGCCGCGCTGGCCGCCGTGATGGAGAGGGTTCCCAGGAACCCCTCCCGGAACTGGGGCAAATGATCGAGGAGTACGTTCATCGATTCTCCGCGGTAGCGGTCAGGTCAGCGGCGTGCGGAGCGCACCGGCTTCGAGGCGAACAGGCGGACTGGCGGCCCTGCTCAGTAGCGGGGCAGGGGGGTCTTCGGCGCGACGTAGGAGGAGCCGGACTTGCCGAGCGTGCCTTCGTACGCCTTCTTGTAGTCGCCGTTCTTGATGTGCTTCTCGAGCGAGTCGGTGATCGCGTCGCGGAGCGCCTTGTCGTTCTTGTTCATGCCGATGCCGTACGGCTCCTCGGTGAACGGCTTGCCGACCACGTGGAGCTTGCTGGAGCGCTGGGCGGCGTAGCCCTTGAGGATCGCGTCGTCGGTGGTGACCGCGTCGACCTGGCCGTCGAGCAGCTGCTTGACGCAGAGCGAGTACTTGCTCAGCTCGGTGGTCTTGGCGCCGTACTTCGGCTTCTTGATCTCCTGGAGCGGGGTGGAGCCAACGATCGAGCAGACCTTCTTGCCCTTGATGCTGTCCGGGCCGGTGATCTTGCCCTTGTCCTCCATGCGGACCAGCAGGTCAGCACCGGCCTGGTAGTACGGGCCCGCGAAGCCGACCTGCTTCTTGCGCTCGTCGTTGATGGTGTAGGTGCCGACGTAGTAGTCGACCTGGCCCTTGGAGATGGAGGTCTCACGGACGTTGGAGTCCACCGTCTTGAAAGTGATCTTGTCCGCGGAGAAACCGAGGTCGGCGGCGACCATCTTGGCGATCTCGATGTCGAAGCCGGAGCGCTTGCCCTCGGTGTCCTGGAACCCGAGGAAGGGCTGGTCGGCCTTGGCGCCGATGACGATCTTGCCGCGCTGCTGCGCACTCTTCAGGGTCGGCGAGTCGATCTTCACGCCCTTCGCGACCGTGTAGTCGCCGGTGAAGACTTCTCCGCCCTTCGGCTTGTCCCCGGCGTTGCCCTTCTCGCCGCCACAGGCTGTCGCCGTCGCGGCCAGCGCGAGAACCACCGTGGCCGCCGCGGCCGTCTTACGAATCCTCATGGTGCCCATCCCTCTGTGTTCAGTACGTGCTTCAGATACGCAGTGGCGAACGTGCCGCGGTCGGCCCGAGCCGGCTCGGCTCAGTGGTGCAGGATCTTCGACAGGAAGTCCTTGGCCCGGTCGCTGCGGGGGTTGTTGAAGAACTGCTCCGGCTCGGCCTCTTCGACGATCCGGCCGTCGGCCATGAAGACCACCCGGTTCGCGGCGGAGCGGGCGAAGCCCATCTCATGGGTGACGACGACCATCGTCATGCCGTCCCGGGCGAGCTGCTGCATGACCTCAAGGACCTCGTTGATCATCTCCGGGTCCAGCGCCGAGGTCGGCTCGTCGAAGAGCATCACCTTCGGCTCCATGGCCAGGGCGCGCGCGATCGCCACGCGCTGCTGCTGGCCACCGGACAGCTGGGCCGGGTACTTGTCCGCCTGGGCGCCGACGCCGACCCGGTCGAGCAGTGTGCGGGCCCTCTCCTCAGCGGCCTTCTTGTCCGTCTTGCGGACCTTGATCTGGCCCAGCATCACGTTCTCGAGCACCGTCTTGTGCGCGAAGAGGTTGAAGGACTGGAAGACCATGCCGACGTCGGCGCGCAGTCGGGCGAGCTCCCTGCCCTCCTGGGGCAGCGGCTTGCCGTCGATCGTGATCGAGCCGGTGTCGATCGTCTCCAGCCGGTTGACCGTGCGGCACAGCGTCGACTTCCCGGACCCGGAGGGCCCGATGACGACGACCACTTCGCCGCGGTTGATGGTCAGGTCGATGTCCTGGAGCACATGCAGCGCGCCGAAGTGCTTGTTGACTCCTGACAGCGCAACCAACGCGTTCGCCACCGGTGCGGCGTCCTTGGTCACCGATACTTCGCTCATCGGCGTCTCGCTCCGTCCTCCTCGGTTGGGAGGACCCTAATGAGCGGCCACGACCAGCGTCATTACATCTGAGCTGAAATTGAGGATAACGATATGGCTGCTACGCGACACTCTGCGTGAACGGGACGACGCGCGCTGTACCGGCTGCGTAACGGAAACCACTGTGTGACCGAATGCGTCTTGACGGCTGCCCGTCGATCGGCGTGGATGCCCTGTGGCCATGTTCGTGGCCGCGTGCGAAGACATGGTGACGGAGGCGCGTACGGGGCGCGTCCCCCCAGATGCGGGAAGGTGGCGGAGCGGGCCGGTGAGACTGCTGCTCGTCGAGGACGACAACCATGTCGCCGCGGCTCTGTCCGCCATGCTCTCCAAACACGGTTTCGAGGTCACCCACGCCCGCAGCGGCGAGGAGGCGCTGCAGGCGCTGCTGCCCGACTCCGGCGCCCCCTTCGGCGTCGTCCTCCTCGACCTCGGCCTGCCCGACCAGGACGGTTTCGAGGTGTGCGGCAAGATCCGCAAGCGCACCGCCACCCCCGTGATCATGGTGACGGCGCGCGCCGATGTGCGCTCCCGCATACACGGGCTCAACCTCGGCGCCGACGACTACGTGGTCAAGCCGTACGACACCATGGAGCTGCTCGCCCGGATCCACGCCGTCAGCCGCCGCACCGCCGCCCACGACCCGGGCCACGCCACCGAGGAGGGCCCGGACGGCTCCCACCCGCCGCTGCGGCTCGGCCCGGTGACCATCGAGTTGCCCACCCGCCAGGTCTCCGTCAACGGTATGACCGTCTCGCTCACCCGTAAGGAGTTCGATCTGCTCGCCCTGCTTGCCCAGCGCCCCGGTGTGGTCTTCCGCCGGGAGCAGATCATCAGCGAGGTCTGGCGTACCAGTTGGGAGGGGACTGGGCGCACCCTGGAGGTCCATATCGCCTCCCTGCGCTCGAAGCTGCGGTTGCCCGCCCTGATCGAGACGGTGCGCGGGGTGGGCTATCGCCTCGTCGCCCCGGCCGACTGAGCGACCGGGGCTCCCTCGGTGCGCACAAGGCTCCTCCCGCTTCTCATCGTCCTTATGGCGGGCGTGCTGCTCGCGCTCGGCTTCCCGCTCGCCGGGAGCCTGGCCGCCCGCGAGCAGCAGCGCGTGGTCGTCGACCGGATCGATGACACCGCGCGCTTCGCCGCGCTCGCCCAGTTCGTCACCGCGGGACCCATGGGGGCGGTCGGCGCCGAGGGGGACGAGCGGCTGGACACCCTGCGCGCCGAGCTCAAGCGCTACCACGACCTGTACGGCATCCGGGCCGGGGTCTTCTACCGGGACCGGGACGCACCGCCCATGGCCGAGGCGCCCCGTGGCTGGCGGCTGCAGGACACCGGCGAGAGCGCCCAGGCGTTCGACGAGGCACTTGCCGGGCGCCGCAGCCACGATCCGCCCCAGGTGTGGCCCTGGCAGCAGGGCAGGCTCACCGTGGCGTCCCCCGTCGTCCGCGACGGGGACGTGGTGGCCGTCATCGTCACCGACTCGCCCACCGGTCAGATGCGGTCGCGGATCCTGCACGGCTGGCTGGTGATCGGCGGCGGTGAATGCGCCGCGATGCTGCTGGCCGTCGGCGCCGCCTTCCGGCTCACCGGATGGGTGCTGCGGCCCGTACGCGTCCTGGACACCGCGACCCATGACATCGCGACCGGACGGATGCAGTCCCGTGTCGCGGCCGCCTCGGGGCCGCCGGAGCTGCGGCGGCTGGCCCGCTCGTTCAACGAGATGGCCGACAACGTCGAGCAAGTCCTGGAGCAGCAGCGGGCGTTCGTCGCCGACGCCTCCCATCAGCTGCGCAATCCGCTCTCGGCGCTCTTGCTGCGCATCGAGCTGCTGGCGCTGGAGCTGCCGGACGGCCATGAGGAGATCGCGTCGGTGCGCGCGGAGGGCAAGCGCCTGGCCAGCGTCCTGGACGATCTCCTCGACCTCGCCCTGGCCGAGCACTCCGCCGCGGATCTGCGGCTCACCGATATCGCGGAGCTGGCCACCGACCGGGTGGACGCCTGGCTTCCGGTGGCCGAGCGGAAGGAGGTCGGGCTCGCCTACACGGGCCCCGCGGCCGTCACCGGCTGGGCCGACCCGGTGGCCCTGTCCAGCGCGCTGGACGCCGTCGTCGACAACGCCCTGAAGTTCACGCCCGAGGGCGCGCATGTCGAGGTCTCCGCGCGCACGGAGGGCGACACCGTGGCGATCGTCGTCGCCGACGGCGGCCCGGGCCTCACCGAGGACGAGCTCGCCCGCGTCGGCGACCGCTTCTGGCGCAGCAGCCGCCACCAGAACGTCTCGGGCTCGGGCCTGGGCCTGTCCATCACCCGCGCGCTGCTGGCGGCGGGCGGGGCCACGATCGGCTACGCGCCCAATGAGCCGTGCGGTCTGCGCGTGACCATGACGGTGCCGCGGACGGGTCAGGGCGAGACGATGACGACCGTAAGGACGTGACGCGGGCCGTAAGGACGCGACGGCGGCACCGTCGGGCCAGGAGCTCGGCGGCCCGCGCCAGCGTCTCCGGGGCGGCGGTGTCGGACTACGGCTCGGTTCCCGGGCTACGGCTTGACCGAGCGGTAATAGCGCGCCGCGCCCTTGTGGAGGGCGAGGGGATCGGTGAAGACGGCTGTCCGCAGGTCCACCTTCTGGGCGGCGTGCACCTTCGCCCCGATGCGGTCCCGGTTGTCTATCACCGTGCGGGTGACACCCTCCGCCAGGGCGGGGGCCACCCGGTCCGTGGTGACCAGGAGGTTCGGTACGGCGATCGTCTTGACCGGCTCCTGCCTGCGTATCTCCTCGTACGCGTCGGCGGGCACGGTGGCCGCCCGGTAGTAGCGCGTCACCCCGCCCTGCCGGTGCAGCGGGCCGGTGAGGTCGCCGAGCTGGACGAGCCGGATCGGGTAGGCGTGGGCCAGGGTGCGCACCGCGGTGGTCGGCAGCCCGCCCGACCAGAAGAACGCGTCGAGCTTGCCCTGCCGCAGCAGCCTCGGCATGGCGTCGATGCCGACCCGCTTCGCCCGGATGTCGCGGTCGAAGTCGAGCCCGGCGGCCTTGATCAGCGCCCGGGTGATCAGCTGTACGCCCGAGCCGTCGTCGCCCACACCCACCCGCAGGTGCCTCAGATCGCGGGCCGACCGTACGGACGAGCCCTTGGGCACCACCAGCTGCATGTAGTCGTCGTAGAGTCGGGCGCAGGCCCGCAGTCGCCCCGCTCCCTCGCCCTGGTAGGCGGCGACGGCGTCGGTGGCGGCGATGGCGAACGTGGCCTTGCCCTGGGCCAGCCGCTCGACGTTGTCCGGGGACCCCCTGGACTGGGCCAGCCGCACATCCACGTCGGGGAGGTCCCGGGCGAGGTCCTGCTGGAGCATCCGGCCGTAGGTGTCGTAGACCCCGGTGGAGACGCCCGTCGCGAACGTCACCCGGCCGCTGGGCGAGGGGCCACCGCCCGACGCCAGCAGCCACCACAGCAGCAGCCCGAGGGCGACGAGGCCCGCGGCGGCTGACTGCAGGGCACGGCGCCGGTCCAGGCGCGGAAGGGTGAGGGCCATGGCGAGGATCCTGCCAGGCCCGCTGACCTGAGGGGAGGGGCGAGCCTCGACGGGAAGGCGGGGCGAGCCGCGGATCCCGTTGTACGGGCGCCGCCCGCGCACCCGACGGAGCGCAGCACCCTCCCGGGGACGGATGCGTGGCCCGGTACACCGCCCGGCGGAAGGGCTTCTGCGAACGCCTACCCTTGTTGGGTGACCATCAGCAGCGACCGGAGCCCGGCAGTGGACGTTCAAGCACCCAAGAGCTACGAGATCCGCACCTACGGGTGCCAGATGAATGTCCACGACTCCGAGCGGCTATCGGGCCTCCTGGAAGAGGCGGGCTATGTCCGCGCGCCCGAGGGCACCGGTGAGGGCGAGGCCGACATCGTCGTCTTCAACACCTGCGCGGTGCGGGAGAACGCCGACAACCGGCTGTACGGCAACCTCGGCCGACTCGCGCCGATCAAGGCCCGGCGGCCGGGCATGCAGATCGCCGTCGGCGGCTGTCTGGCCCAAAAGGACCGCGACACCATCGTCAACAAGGCCCCCTGGGTCGACGTGGTCTTCGGCACCCACAACATCGGCAGCCTGCCGGTGCTGCTGGAGCGCGCCCGCGTCCAGGAGGAGGCCCAGGTCGAGATCGCCGAGTCACTGGAGGCCTTCCCTTCCACGCTGCCGACGCGGCGCGAGTCCGCGTATGCCGCGTGGGTCTCCATCTCGGTGGGCTGCAACAACACCTGCACCTTCTGTATCGTCCCGGCGCTGCGCGGCAAGGAGAAGGACCGCCGCCCCGGCGACATCCTCGCCGAGGTGGAGACCCTGGTCGCCGAGGGCGTCACCGAGATCACCCTGCTCGGCCAGAACGTGAACGCCTACGGCTCCGACATCGGCGACCGCGAGGCGTTCAGCAAGCTGCTGCGCGCCTGCGGGAAGGTCGAGGGCCTGGAGCGGGTCCGGTTCACCTCGCCGCATCCGCGTGACTTCACCGACGACGTCATCGCCGCCATGGCGGAGACGGAGAACGTGATGCCGCAGCTGCACATGCCGCTGCAGTCCGGCTCGGACACCGTGCTCAAGGCGATGCGCCGCTCGTACCGGCAGGAGCGCTACCTGGGCATCATCGAGAAGGTGCGCGCCGCGATGCCCGACGCCGCCATCTCGACCGACATCATCGTCGGCTTCCCCGGGGAGACGGAGGAGGACTTCGAGCAGACGCTGCACGTGGTGCGCGAGGCGTGGTTCGCCCAGGCGTTCACCTTCCAGTACTCCAAGCGGCCCGGGACGCCCGCCGCCGAGATGGACGGCCAGGTGCCCAAGGCGGTCGTCCAGGAGCGCTACGAGCGGCTGGTCGCCCTCCAGGAGGAGATCTCCTGGGAGGAGAACAAGAAGCAGGTCGGGCGCACGCTGGAGGTGCTGGTCGCCGAGGGCGAGGGCCGTAAGGACGACGCCACGCGGCGGCTGTCCGGCCGTGCCCCCGACAACCGGCTGGTGCACTTCGCGCGGCCCGAGGAGCCGGTGCGCCCCGGTGACGTCGTCACCGTCGACATCACCTACGCCGCCCCCCACCATCTGCTGGCCGAGGGCCCGGCGCGGGGCGTGCGGCGCACCCGCGCCGGGGACGCCTGGGAGCGGCGGAGCGCGTCCGAGGAGAAGAAGCCCGCGGGCGTGATGCTGGGCCTGCCGACGGTGGGCGCCCCGCCGCCGCAGCCGGCCGCGCCCGCCGCGGGCTGCGGCTGCGACTGATCACACGGCTAGGCTCACGATCATGCTGATCGCCGCCGCCGTCTGCCCGTGTCCGCCGCTGCTGGTGCCCGAGGTCGCCGCTGGAGCCGCTGCTGAGCTGGACGGGCTGCGCGCGGAGTGCTTCGAGGTCATCCGCGCCCTCGCGGCGGCGGGTCCGGAGCGCCTGATCGTGGTGGGGCCCGCCGATCGGGCAGGGCGCGGGCGGCATGCGCAGGGCGCGGCCGGATCGTTCCGCGGCTTCGGCGTGGACGTGGATGTGCGGCTCGCCGTGCCGGTGGCGGGTGGCGGGGTGCCCGGAGGTGACGCGGTGCCCGGCGGGGACGGGGCGTCCGGCAGGGACGACGGGGCGTCCGGCGGCGGCGATGCCGCGGACGGCGGTTCCTCGCGCTCGCTGCCGACGTCGCTGGCGGTCGGCGCCTGGCTGCTGGAACACGCGGGGTGGGACCCGGCGGTGCCCGTGGAAGGGCTGGGTGTGGGGGAACCTCTCGCTCCCGAGCGGTGTATTGAAGTTGGAAGGGAGCTCGCCGGGCGAGCGGAGCGGGTCGCGCTGCTGGTGATGGGCGATGGCACCGCATGCCGCACGCTGAAGGCGCCGGGCTATCTCGACGAGCGGGCGGCCGCGTTCGACGCCGAGCTGGCGCGGTCGCTGGCGGCCGCCGACACCGGAGCGCTGGCCGCGCTCGACGAGGAGTTGGCGTACGAGCTCAAGGCGGCGGGTCGCGCGCCGCTGCAGGTGCTTGCGGGGGCGGGCGCGGGGGCGCGTCTGAAGGGGGAGTTGCGGTATGACGAAGCGCCGTACGGCGTGGGGTATTTCGTGGCGAGCTGGTCGTCCTAGACCGCTCGCGGCCGTGGAGCGTGCGCTCCACGGCCGCGTATCGGCGGGGCCGGCCGGTCCGGGCCCGGCATCGCCCGCCCCCGTCTTCTGTGTCTTATTCGCTTGGCCGGTATTCGCTTGGCCGGTCTTATGCGTCGCCCTTGTCCTTGGGCTTGCGCTCGTCCATCTGCGAGAGGCGGTTGAGAGCGTCCTTCGCCTTGCCCGTGCCAGTCTCGATCTTGGCGCTGTACTTGCCCTTGGTCCTGGTGTCGACCGACTTGGCCGCCTTCTCCAGGCCCCGCCCGATCCTGGCCTCGTGCTGCTGCGCAAAGCCGCCGGCCCTGCCCTTCATCTGACCGGCCTTGGCCTTGAGATTGTCCATCAGGCCCATGTGCCACCTACCCTCGTCGATTGCCTATGCGCGGGCGCCCTCGCCGGTCTCGCTGTCGGCCGCCTCGGCCGCGGACTGCTGCTTGGGGATCCCGGCGCGTTCACCCGCCGGATTCTCCTTCCCGCTCCGCGCGGTCTCAGCCCCATCGGCGGTCCCGGACCCGGTCTCCGCCGTCATGGCGTCCTCCGTGGCCTGGGCGTCCCGCACGGACGGTGCCTCCTCGGACGAACGGCTCGCCTCCCTCGACACACGACGAAACCTGGAAAACACGCCCATATCTACTCCATACCTTACTCGTGTGGGCGAAACTCGCGTGGGCGAAATCCCGTGCCGCCCGGAGTGCCCCCTAGTGCGGTGCGCGGCGACTGCGCGACGCGCGGCGGCCGATTCCCCGAACCGGCGCTCGGAACCTCGCAACAGGCAACGAACCCGGCGGTGCCCCGTCACGTCGCTCGTTCGAGGAGGCCCCCGGGCGTTTGCGAGACTGGCCCGGTGAATACTGCAGGCCATCCGCCGCGAGTCATCGCCGTCGTCGGCCCCACGGCGGCCGGAAAGTCCGATCTGGGCGTCGCACTCGCCAGACACCTCGACGGCGAGGTCGTCAACGCCGACTCCATGCAGCTGTACCGGGGCATGGACATCGGCACCGCCAAGCTGACGGAGGACGAGCGGCAGGGGGTGCCGCACCGGCTGCTGGACATCTGGGACGTCACCCAGACCGCGAGCGTCGCCGAGTACCAGCGGCTGGCCCGCGCCGAGATGGACCGCCTGCTCGCCAAGGGCCGCACCCCCGTCCTGGTCGGCGGCTCCGGCCTCTACATCCGCGGGGCCATCGACGCCCTCGAGTTCCCGGGCACCGACCCCGCCGTCCGGGCCCGGCTCGAGGCCGAGCTGGAGGAGCGGGGCTCCGGGGTCCTGCACGCCCGGCTCGCCGACGCCGACCCCGAGGCGGCGCGCGCGATCCTGCCCAGCAACGGCCGCAGGGTGGTCCGGGCGCTGGAGGTCATCGAGATCACGGGCCGCCCGTTCACCGCCAATCTGCCCGGCCACGAGGCGGTCTACGACACGCTCCAGATCGGCGTTGACGTGGAGCGGCCCGAGCTGGACCAGCGGATCGCCCTGCGGGTGGACCGGATGTGGGACGCCGGGCTGGTCGCGGAGGTCCGCCGACTGGAGAACGAGGGGCTGCGCTCCGGCCGTACCGCCTCCCGCGCGCTGGGCTATCAGCAAGTGCTCGCCGCGCTCGCGGGGGAGTGCGCCGACGAGGAGGCGCGAGCCGAAACCGTCCGCGCCACCAAGCGGTTCGCACGCCGTCAGGACTCCTGGTTCCGCCGCGATCCCAGGGTCCACTGGCTCAGCGGAGCGGCCGACCACAGAGGGGAACTCGTGGCGAGCGCGCTCACGTTGGTTGAACGGGCGGTCACAGCCTGATCACGTCATGGCATCGGGAAGCTCAGCTCGTCATTCGGGCCCCGGCGGGCATGCCATCATCAAGCTCCGATCGTGCCGTGGTGTCTGGAGTGGGGAGGGCGTGTGGCGATGGAGGCCGGCCCTCGCGACGCATCGCAGCAATCGCCGCACCAGGACGCGCGGCCGCTGACCCCGGACGGCCCCGATGAGGCCGGAGAGCTCCATGACCCCGGCGCGCCGGTGCTCGAGGACGGCTCCGAGGGCGAGGTCGGCGCGGACTCGGTCTCCGGGGAGTCGTTCCGGGAGCTGCGACCGCCGCGCCGGCTGCGGATCTGGCAGATCGCGCCGATCGTCGCCCTCGCCATCCTCGGCTCGCTGATGTTCGCCTTCCCGCTCGCCTTCGAGTTCGGCGACGGAGGGGCGGTCGTGGCCATGCTCGGCCTCCTGCTGAGCTGCTGCGCGGCGGGCTGGGGCCTGATGGCCGCCCGCCGGGTGGGCTACACCTGGCCGGGCCTGCCCCCCCGAGGCTCCGGACGCCGCCCGGACTGGCGCTTCGTCGTGCTCTATGTGGTGATCGTGGCGCTGCTGGCCGCCCTCGCCTTCTGGCGGGTGACCCGCCTCCGCTAGGCCCCTCCGGCCAGCGGGCCCCGGGCGGGCCGGGCACCGGGGGACGGCGTGCGCGGTGCCCCGTAGGATCGAGGGATGAGCACCGCACCACGGCTGCAGTTCCTGAAGGGGCACGGCACCGAGAACGACTTCGTCATCGTCCCCGACCTGGACGGCCGTCTGGAGCTGTCCGCGGCCACCGTCGCCCGGATCTGCGACCGCCGCGCCGGTATCGGCGGTGACGGCCTGATCCGTGTCGTGCGGTCCTCGGCACACCCCGGGGCGCGGGCCATGGCCGACCAGGCCGAATGGTTCATGGACTACCGCAACAGCGACGGCAGCATCGCCGAGATGTGCGGAAACGGAGTCCGTGTCTTCGCCCGGTACCTCCAGCGCGCCGGGCTGATCGAGGCGGGCGATCTCGCCATCGCCACCCGGGCCGGGGTCCGCCGGGCCCATATCGCCAAGGACGCCGGTGACGCCGCCCGGCCGGGCGATGCCACGGCCGGGTCCGACGGCCCGATCACCGTGGTGATGGGCGAGGCCACACTGCCCGAGCCCGGCCCCGAGGGGGAGATCACGGTCACGGTGGGTGACCACAGCTGGTCCGCGCGCCATGTGAACATGGGCAATCCGCACGCGGTCGCCTTCGTCGACGACCTCGCCCAGGCCGGTGATCTGCTCGCGGCCCCCGCCGTGCGCCCCGCCGCCGCGTACCCGCACGGCACCAACGTCGAATTCGTCGTGGACCGCGGCCCGCGCCACGTCGCGATGCGCGTGCATGAGCGTGGCTCCGGTGAGACCCGCTCCTGCGGCACCGGCGCCTGTGCCGTGATGGTCGCCGCCGCACGCCGTGACGGGGCCGATCCGGCCGTCACCGACCACCCGGTCACCTACACCGTGGACGTTCCCGGAGGGCGGCTTGTCATCACCGAACGGCCGGACGGTACGGTGGAGATGACCGGCCCTGCCGTGATCGTGGCCGAGGGGGAGATCGATGCCTCTTGGCTGGGCACGGACCTCGGCTGACACTTCCCTCGAATGGGTGATCCGTTTCACTCTGGGCGAGAGCCGGTCGGCCGTGCGTGATGGGCTCGATAGCATCAAGCACCGGCCCCGGGGGAGTACCCACGCCGGTTGACGCTCGACGCCGCCGGAGGTGCCCATGAGCGCAGAGGCCACCGACCAGGCCCCGTTCGGCCGCAGGCGCGGCCTTCCCCGCATCGACCTGCGCAATCTCCGCAGGTTCAGCCGGGCCGCCCTGCTGGGGTCCGCCTCCCGCGGTCGGCTGCCAGACGCGATCGAGCATGTGGCCAAGGTCCACCGCGCCCACCACCCCGGAGCCGATCTGGATGTGCTCCGCAACGCGTATGTACTGGCCGAGTCCTCCCACCGCGGCCAGATGCGCAAGAGCGGTGAGCCGTACATCACCCATCCGCTGGCCGTCACGCTGATCCTCGCCGAACTGGGCGCCGAGACCACGACGTTGACCGCCTCGCTGCTCCACGACACCGTCGAGGACACCGATGTGACCCTCGATCAAGTGGGGGAGCAGTTCGGCGAGGAGGTCCGCTTTCTCGTCGACGGCGTCACCAAGTTGGAGAAGGTCGACTACGGAGCGGCGGCCGAGCCCGAGACCTTCCGCAAGATGCTCGTCGCCACCGGCAACGATGTCCGGGTGATGTCGATCAAACTCGCCGACCGGCTGCACAACATGCGCACCCTCGGCGTGATGCGCCCCGAGAAACAGGCGCGCATCGCCAGGGTCACCGGCGATGTGCTGATTCCGCTCGCCGAGCGGCTCGGGGTGCAGGCGCTCAAGACCGAGCTCGAGGACCTGGTCTTCGCCATCCTCCACCCCGCGGAGTACGCGCGGACCCGCGAGCTCCTGCAGGCCCACGCCGACCGCCCCGACCCGCTGGCCCAGGCCGCCGAGGACGTACGGGGCGTGTTGCAAGAGGCGGGCATCACCGCCGAAGTCCTGGTCCGGCCGCGGCACTTCGTCTCCGTCCACCGGGCCGGGATCAAGCGCGGCGAGCTGACCGGCACCGACCTCGGCCGCCTTCTCGTCCTGGTCTCCGACGACGCGGACTGTTACGCGGTCCTCGGCGAACTGCACACCTGCTTCACCCCGGTGATCTCGGAGTTCAAGGACTTCATCGCTGTCCCCAAGTTCAACCTCTACCAGTCGCTGCACACGGCCGTGGCCGGGCGCGACGGCGAGGTCACCGAAGTCCTCATCCGCACCCATCAGATGCACCGGGTCGCCGAGGCCGGAGTGATCGCCCTCGGCAATCCGTATGCCCCGACGGAGGGCGCCGACGCCCCCGAGGGCGAGCGGGCCGACCCCACCCGCCCCGGCTGGCTGTCCCGGCTGCTCGACTGGCAGAGCGCCACCCCGGACCCCGACATCTTCTGGACCTCACTCCGCGACGACCTCGCCCAGGACCGGGAGATCACCGTCTTCCGCTCCGACGGCGGGACGCTCGGCCTGTCCGCCGGCGCGAGCTGCGTGGACGCGGCATACGCCCTGTACGGCGACGACGCGCACTCCTGTATCGGCGCCCGCGTCAACGGCCGGATCGCGACCCTGAGCACGGTGCTGCGCGACGGCGACACCCTGCAGCTGCTGATGGCCAGCGACACCCGGGACACCGCCTCCCACGGTCCCTCGCCGGAGTGGCTTGACCACGCGCGCACCCCGGCCGCCCGCATCGCCATCAACCGCTGGCTGGCCGCCCATCCGGCATCGCAGCACGAGCCCCGCGAGGCCGCCGAGGAGCCGGAGTCCGCCTCCGAGCTCACCGTCCAGGACGCGCACGACACGCAGGACGCCCAGAACGCGCAGGACGCCCAGGTCACGCCGGGCTCGGAGGCTCCGCAGGGCGGCCAGACCGTCGCCGCCGCGTCGCCCGGTGCGGGCCGCCCCGAGGCGGGCATCGTCGTCGACCTGCCCGGCGCCACCGTACGGCTCGCCCGCTGCTGCACCCCCGTGCCGCCCGACGCGATCACCGGCTTCGCGGTCCGTGGCGGCGCCGTCACCGTGCACCGCGAGCGGTGCGCCGGGGCGGCGCGGATGACCTCGGCCGGGCGCACGGCCGTCGGAGTGCGCTGGGTGGACGAGGACGACGGGGAGGGGGGCGGCGACTACCGCGTGACCCTCTTCGCGGAGGCGTTCAGCAGACCGCATCTCCTCGCCGATCTCACCGAGGCCATCGCCGCCGAGGGCGCGGAGGTGGTGGCGGCCGCCGTCGAACCGCCGCGTGAGCAGCGGGTCCGGCACACCTACACGCTCCAGCTGCCCGACGCGGGCAGGCTGCCGACGCTGATGCGGGCCATGCGGAACGTCCCCGGGGTCTACGACGTGACGCGCGAGGGCCGCAGGATGGCCGCGGCGCGCTGACGGGCGGGCGCGCTCCTGAGCGGCCCACTGCTGACCACCCACCGTCGCGCCGCCTGAACTCCTTCGGCCGTCTGAACTCCTTCGGCCGTCTGAACTCCTTCGGCCGTCTGAACTCCTTCGGCCGTCTGAACTCTTTCGGGCGGCTCAACTCCTTCGGGTGGATCAAGGCCGGGAGCGACTGCGCGGGCGCCGGGGCGCTGGTAGCCGTAGGCCATGACGCTTTCTTCGGGGCGCCGCCCCCGGCCGCCGCGCACCGCGCGCCGCAGGACCGCGTCGGTGGCCGCTGCCATGGCCGCCGTCTTCCTCGCGGTCGGCCCCTCCTCCGCCGCGGGGTCGGTGTCCCCCGCGCACCCGAGTCCCCTGGGCATCGGCGACCCCCTCTTCCCGCAGCTCGGGAACCCCGGATACGACGTCACGGCGTACGACATCGCGTTCGCCTACCACCGTCAGGACCGGCCGCTCGACGCCGTCACCACCATCGACGCCCGCGCGACCGCCCCGCTGCGTACCGTCAACCTCGACTTCGCCCAGGGCACCGTGGACTCGGTGCGGGTCGATGGAGCGCGGGCCAGGTTCGCGACGGCCGGTGAGGACCTGGTGATCACTCCGTCCGCCCCGCTCCCCAAGGGCGCCGCCTTCCGGGTCACTGTCCACCACACCAGCGATCCGCAGAGCGGTACGGACGGCGGCTGGGTCCGCACCAGCGACGGGCTGGCCATGGCCAACCAGGCCAACGCCGCCCATCGGGTCTTCCCCTGCAACGACCACCCCGCAGACAAGGCCCGCTTCACCTTCCGGATCACCGCTCCTGAGAGCCTTACGGTCGTCGCGGGCGGAGTGCCCGGGCAGCGCGTCCGCAAGGGATCGCGCACCACCTGGACGTACCGCCTCGCCCACCCCATGGCCACCGAGCTGGCGCAGATCTCCATCGGCCGCTCCGCCGTGCCGCGCCGCACCGGGCCCCATGGGCTGCCGGTGCGCGACGTCGTCCCCGCGGCGGACCGCGCACGGCTGGAGAAGTGGCTCGCGCGCACCCCCGGACAGCTGGCCTGGATGGAGAAGAAGGCCGGGCGCTACCCCTTCGAGACCTACGGCGTGCTGATCGCCCACGCCACCACCGGCTTCGAGCTGGAGACCCAGACCCTCTCCCTCTTCGAGCGCGATCTGTTCACCAGCGGTCAGCTGCCCCGGTGGTACATCGAGTCGATCATGGTGCATGAGCTGGCGCACCAGTGGTTCGGCGACAGCGTCAGCCCGCACCGCTGGTCCGATCTGTGGCTCAACGAGGGCCACGCCACCTGGTACGAGGCGCTGTACGCCGATGAGCACGGTAAGGCGAGCCTGGAGCGGCGGATGCGCAAGGCGTACGGGCAGTCCGACGCCTGGCGGGCCGAGGGAGGGCCGCCCGCGGCCCCCGAGGCCGCCGACCCCGGCCAGCCGATCGGCATCTTCCGCCCGGTGGTCTACGACGGCAGCGCGCTGGTGCTGTACGCGCTGCGGCAGCGGATCGGCCGGGCCGCCTTCGAGCGGCTGGAGCGGCAGTGGGTGCTCCGCCACCGCGACGGTGTGGCCTCCACCGCCGACTTCGTCCGGCTGGCCTCCACGGTGGCGGGGCGCGATCTCAGCGGATTCCTCCATCCGTGGCTGTACGGCAGGAAGACGCCGCCGATGCCGGGACACCCCGGCTGGAAGCAGACGGAGAAGGAGACCACGAAGGGCGCCGCGCTGCCCGGCGCGCGGGCGGGGCGGCACGCGGAGCGTCACGCGGTGCCATGGGCCGTGAAACCCGGGTGACGGCCCGCCTGCCGCGTGCGACCATCAAGGGGTCGGCGCTCGCGGTCGGCTCCGGCGGGGGAATCCCGCGGGCCCGCCACGCGTTGTCGACAGTGACGGTATTCCACGACGTAAGGATTCCTTTGACCCACCCCTCTTCCCTTCCGCAGGACCGGCAGCGCATCGCCGAGAGCCTTCGGGCCGACGCCCTGATGGAAGAGGACGTCGCCTGGAGTCACGAGATCGACGAGGAGCGTGACGGCGACCAGTACGACCGCTCCGACCGCGCCGCGCTGCGGCGCGTGGTGGGGCTGTCAACCGAGCTCGAGGACGTCACCGAGGTCGAGTACCGGCAGCTGCGCCTGGAGCGCGTGGTGCTGGTCGGCGTATGGACCTCCGGCACGGTGCGGGACGCGGAGAACTCCCTGGCGGAGCTCGCCGCGCTCGCCGAGACCGCAGGTGCCCTGGTGCTCGACGGTGTGATCCAGCGGCGCGGCAAGCCGGATCCCGCCACCTACATCGGCTCCGGCAAGGCCGAGGAACTGCGCGACATGGTGGTCGAGTCCGGTGCCGACACCGTGATCTGCGACGGTGAGCTGAGTCCCGGACAGCTGATTCACCTCGAGGACGTCGTCAAGGTCAAGGTGGTCGACCGGACCGCCCTGATCCTCGACATCTTCGCCCAGCACGCCAAGTCCCGAGAGGGTAAGGCGCAGGTCTCCCTCGCCCAGATGCAGTACATGCTGCCGCGGTTGCGAGGCTGGGGTCAGTCGCTGTCCCGTCAGATGGGTGGCGGTGGCTCCGGATCCTCGGGCGGCGGTATGGCCACCCGTGGTCCCGGTGAGACCAAGATCGAGACCGACCGGCGCCGCATCCGCGAGAAGATGGCGAAGATGCGCCGCGAGATCGCCGAGATGAAGACCGGCCGCGACATCAAGCGGCAGGAGCGTCGGCGCCACAGGGTCCCCTCGGTCGCCATCGCGGGATACACCAACGCGGGCAAGTCCTCCCTGCTCAACCGGCTCACCGGCGCCGGTGTCCTGGTGGAGAACGCGCTGTTCGCCACCCTCGACCCGACCGTGCGCCGGGCCGAGACGCCCAGCGGACGGCTCTACACCCTGGCGGACACCGTCGGGTTCGTCCGGCATCTGCCGCACCACCTGGTGGAGGCCTTCCGCTCCACGATGGAGGAGGTCGGCGACGCCGATCTGATCCTCCATGTGGTGGACGGCTCGCATCCCACGCCGGAGGAGCAGCTGGCCGCCGTGCGCGAGGTGATCCGCGATGTGGGCGCGGTCGACGTGCCCGAGATCGTCGTGATCAACAAGGCGGACATGGCCGATCCGCTCGTCGTGCAGCGGCTGCTGCGCATGGAGCGGCGCGCCATGGCGGTATCGGCCCGCAGCGGGCTGGGCATCGACGAGCTGCTCGCGGTGATCGACGAGGAGCTGCCCCGGCCCCAGGTCGAGATCGAGGTCCTGCTGCCGTACACCCACGGCAAGCTGGTCGCGCGCACCCACGCCGAGGGTGAGGTGCTGGCCGAGGAGCACACCCCGGAGGGCACGCTGCTCAAGGCGCGCGTGCACGAGGAGCTGGCGGCGGAGCTGCGCCGGTTCATCCCGGCCACGGCCGCCGGACAGCGCTAATCGGGACGGCCGCACGCCGCCACGCCGCGCCAGGTCGGCTACGACACTGAGACGACGAGGGCCCGCCCCCGGGAAATCCGGGGCGGGCCCTCGCCATTCGTCGTGGGGCGGACGGCTGCCTGATGGCTACCGGCTCGCTCAGCCGGTCACTGGTTCGCGAACTTCTTGCTGACCGAGCTGTAGACGCCCTTCGCCTCGGGGCCCAGGTGCGGGCCCGCCAGCCAGGTCGCGTTGGTCGGGCCGATCGAGGTGTTGGACACCAGCGCCGGCTTGCCGTTCGCGCCGTCGGCGACCCAGCCGCCGCCGGAGGAACCCGCGGTCATGGTGCAGCCGATGCGGTACATCGTCGGCTGCTTGGCGTCCAGGGAGAGACGGCCCGGCTGGTCCGCGCACTGGTTCATCTTCTGGCCGTCGAACGGCGGGGCGGCCGGGTAGCCGGTGGCCGTGATCTCGTCAATGGACTTCACCGCCGGGGCGTTGAAGTCGACCGGCAGCGCGCCGCCCACCGTCTCCTCGAGCGACTTGCCGCCGCTGACCTCCGGCTTCACATGCATCACCGCGAAGTCGTACGGAGCGCCCTTGCCGCCCACTGCCGCGCCGTTGTCGATCCACTGCGAGGAGGTCTGCGCCCAGTCGGCCCACCAGACACCCTTGGGAGCCAGCTCCTCCTTGGTGGCGTTCTGCAGCTCCGCCTGCGACTTGCCCGCGTCGTTGTAAGAGGGCACGAACATCAGGTTCTTGTACCAGCCGCCGCCCTTGCCCGCGTGGACGCAGTGGCCCGCGGTCCACACCAGGTTGGACTTGCCGGGGTGCGCCGGGTCCTTGACCACCGTCGCGGAGCAGACCATCGAGCCCTCGGGGCCGTCGAAGAAGACCTTGCCCGCGTAGGGGACGTGGGAGCTGTACGGGCTGGCGACCTCCTTGGCCGAGACGGGCTCAGGATCGGGGTCGGTCACACCCTGGTCGTCCGCGATGTCGCTGTCGTCGACCGGCTTGTCGGGCTCCTGTGCGTCGCGCATCCGGTCCGGCTTCCACAGGCCCTTGATGATCGGGTTGATGAAGTCACCGGCCTCGCGCAGCCAGTCGTCCTTGTCCCACTTGTTCCAAGCACCGTTCTTCCACTGGTCCAGATCGATGCCGAGGTTCTTCAACTTGTCGTTGAGGTTGTCGGGCAGCTTGATGTCGCCCGTGCCCTGCTGCTCCGCCGACGCGGTCGGCCTGGCATCGGTTTTGTCGTCCGAGTCGCACGCGGTTGCGGTGAGCGCCAGAACCGAGGCTATGGCGGCCACGGCCAGTACGGGTCGGCGTGTGGATGGCATGGGTGGGACTCCCCCTGAAGTTCTGAGCTGCTCTACGGCCTGTGTGGAATTGTCATGCACCGCCCCGGCCATGGGGGTGGTATCCCACTATGCCGGTGCCGCCTACGACGGCTGCGAGCGGGTCCTTGGTTCCCGGCGGCAAGGATCTTCGCCCAGCCCGTGATCCAGAGCGCCACGCGTCGTTGGTACGTACGGGGGACAGCCGGAGGGTGTTCAGCAGCAGGAGGACCGAGACGCGTGGCCGTGACCCAGCTCCCGCCGATGGCCCTGGCCGCCGTCCGCGACGACGGCGCCGCCGCCCAAGCCATTTCGCGCCTCCCGTCGCTGTGTGGGTCGCCCGCCCCCACCCGCGCCCGGGCGCTGCCCGTCGTTCCGGTGCGCACCCGGGAGATGACGGTCGAACGGGCTGACGGCCGCCGCTATCCGGACCGCCTCTCCGGGGAGCTGTTCGCCACCCTGCCGCCCGAGCTCGCCACCCGCGCGCGGGTGCGGTTCCCAACGGATGAGCAGGCAGCGGCCGTCCTGACTGACGAGCAGGCAAGGGCCGTCCTGGACCGGCTCAGCGACGCCCTGGACGTGCCGATCCACACCACCGGAACCACCTCCCGCGAACTCCCTCCCACCGCTGCCCCATTCGCCCCGGCCCCGCCATTCGCCGGAGTCCACCGGTGACACGTCCCGCACCGTACGACCGCACCGCCATCGCACCACCGAAGGAGGCAGGCGCCGGGCCCAGGACATGAACGCCGTGACGCCCGCGCCGCACCCACCATGCCGCACACCCCCGGGGGAGCCCCCATGTCTCCCCAACCGCAGCCCGTGCCCGGCGCCCTGACCGACCCCGACGACTCCGTCCGCCCCGGCCCCCCGCCGCCCCTCCCACATCCGCCCCATACGGCGCCTCCCCCGGGCGAGGCGGAAAGACCGCCCGCCCCACCGAAGGCGGCTCCGAACGTCAGGGCACCGTCCACCGCCATGACGGCCCCCAGCGACCAGCCATCGCCCCCTGCACGGCCATCGCCCCCAACGGCGGCGCCCCCGGCACCGGTACCTTCCCCGGCATCGGTGCCACTGCCCCCGGCGGCATCCCCCGCCCCTCCGCCGTTCGCCGCGGAGCCGCCCATCGCGGCGTCCCCCGCCCCGCCGGGGCCCACTGCGGCGTCCCCCGTCACACCGCCGCCCAGCACGGCACCGCCCACCGCGGCACCGCCCATCACGACGCCGTTCGCCACGACGCCGTCCGCCACGACGCCGTTCGCCAGCGCGGCAGGAGCAGACGCACCCCAGGCACCCGCCCCAGGGCCCTCGGCGGAGGAGCCGTCCGCGCTGCCGCTGCCAGCCCAGGGGGCGCCCCTCGCCGCGACGGCCGTGCCCCGGCAGAACCATGACAGCCATGAAGCGCCGCCGGACAACCGCACCCGCGCGGTTGCCACCCGCGACCTCCGCGCGGATCCGCTCGACGAGCCCGACCCGCAGATCGCCGCCGACGCCGCAGCCGTCGAGAACCTGCTGCGCTGCTGGACACGCGAGAGCGGCATCGTGCGCCCGGACGGGGACACCCTGCGCATTCCCCTCGCCGCCAGCGGAACCGTCCTCCTCGTCCCCGTGCTCTACTGGTCGCCCACCGGCTGGCACCGCTTCGGTCCGCCGCTGCTGGAGCACGGCCCCCATGACGCGCCCGCTGTCGGCGCCGTCACCCTCGCGGCTCTGCTCACCCGCGAGGCGACATACGGAGCGCGGCGGGACGACCCCGACGCGGATGCCACCGAACTCGTCGGCCGTGTCGCGGACTCCGTGCGGCGCACCGCCCTCTTCCTTACCCTCCGCCGTGCCACCCCCGCCGATCCGAGCACCAGCACCCCTTTCCTCAGTGCGGAACAGTCCCTTCTCTTCGGTCACCCCCTGCATCCCACGCCGAAGAGCCGCGAGGGCCTTTCGGACTCCGAATCCATCGTCTGCTCACCGGAAACGCGTGGCTCCTTCCCCCTTCACTGGATCGCGGTCGGCCGGTCCGCACTGGCCTGCGAGTCGGCTTGGACGGAACGCGGCCGAACCGTGCCCGCCGAGCGCCTCGCCCTCTCCCTGGCGGGCAGCGGCCTGCGACTGCCCACCGGTACCGTGCCCTTGCCCCTCCATCCCTGGCAGGCTCGCGAGATCCGGCACCGTCCGGAGGTCGCCGCGCTCTTCGACGCCGGACTGCTGCATGACCTCGGGCCGTCCGGTGGGCCCTGGCACCCCACCTCCTCGGTCCGCACCGTCTACCGGCCGGGCGCTCCCGCCATGCTGAAACTCTCCCTCGGCCTGCGGATCACCAACTCCCGTCGTGAAAACCTCCGTAAGGAACTCCGCCGCGGTGTCGAGGTCCACCGGCTGCTCCGCAGCGGACTAGCCGAGCAGTGGCGGGGAGCCTTCCCCGGCTACCCGGGCTTCGACATCGTCCGGGACCCGGCCTGGCTGGCCATCGACGGACCCGATGGCGAGCCCCTGACCGGTCTTGACGTCGTCATCCGGCACAACCCGTTCGGCCCCGGCGACGACGCCGTCTGCGTCGCCGGACTCCTCGCGCCGCGCCCCTGGCCCGGACGGCCGGTGATGCGCTCCCGGCTCGCCCGTCTCGTCGCCCGTCTCGCCGCTCGCACCGGCCGTTCCACCGCGGCCGTCGGCACGGAGTGGTTCCTGCGCTATCTGCACACGGTCGTACGCCCCCTGCTCTGGTTGGACGGAGAGGCCGGTATCGCGCTCGAGGCACACCAGCAGAACACTCTGGTGCTGCTGGACCCCCAAGGCTGGCCGGTCGGCGGCCGCTACCGGGACAACCAGGGCTACTACTTCCGCGCGTCCCGGCACGCCGAACTCCAGCGTCGGCTGCCCGGTATCGGCGGCCGCAGTGACACCTTCGTCTCCGACGAGGTCACCGACGAGCGGTTCGCCTACTACCTGGGTGTCAACAACGTCCTTGGACTGATCGGCGCCTTCGGATCCCAGCGGCTCGTCGACGAGCGCGTCCTGCTGGCCGCGTTCCGCCGCTTCCTCGCCGAGGCCGCGTCCGGCCCCGTCAGAACCCGCTCACCGCTTCCCGCCCGGCTCCTGGAGGCGCCCACCCTGCGCTGCAAGGCCAATCTGCTCACACGGCTGCGCGGCTTGGACGAGCTCGTGGGACCGGTGGACACCCAGTCCATCTATGTGACCATCCCCAACCCCCTTTCCATGTCCGTCTCGCCTTCCGGTTCCACCGGTGTCACCCCCATGGCCTGACTCCGCGACCGCGATCATGCCCCTCACCCCCCACGTCCCCGCCCGACGTGCCCAGACCCCTGAGAGGAGAGCATCGCCGTGCCGCACACCGACTCCAGTACGAGCTCCAGCGCCGACGACACCATCGACCTGCGGCTGCGTCAGGACCAGGAAGAGGAGATCGCACGACGCATCGACCTGGATTCCATTCGACCGGAGGCCGCCGCCCGGCCGGATCTGCTCGACCACATCGTCGAATGGGGGCCCACCAACACCCCGTTGGGCACCTTCCAGCTCGTCCCGGTCCGCATCGGGCGCGATCTGCGGCTCATCGCCCAATGGATGAATGACCCGTCCGTGGCCGCCTTCTGGGAGCTCGACGGCCCTGAGGAGACCACCGCGGGCCACCTCGGGGACCAGCTCGACGGGGATGGGCGCAGCGTGCCCTGTCTGGGTGTCCTGGACGGCGTCCCGATGAGCTACTGGGAGGTGTACCGCGCCGATCTGGACCCGCTCGCGCGGTACTACCCGGCCCGGCCGCACGACACGGGTATCCATCTGCTCATCGGCCGGGTCAGCGATCGCGGCCGTGGCCTGGGGACCACTCTGCTCCGCGCCGCCGCCGACCTCGTCCTCGAGCACCGTCCGTCCTGCACCCGGGTCGTGGCCGAACCGGATCTCCGCAACACCCCCTCCGTGGCCGCCTTCCTCGGCGCCGGTTTCCGCTTCTCCGCGGAAGTCGAACTCCCCGGCAAACGTGCCGCGCTGATGCTGCGCGACCGTGCCCTGCGACACGTCTTGTGAGCTTCCGCGACCATCCGTCCCCCCGGTGATTCATCTGCCTCGATGCGAGATTCCACTGTTGATACACCGCTCGACCGGTCCCGGTTCCCATGCGGCGCGGATCCGCCCGTGCCACGAAGCGAAGATCCGCCCGAACCCCGCCCCGGCCGAAACCGTCCGTCACCGACCACACCGGCAGGAGTGATGTCGGTGCCGCCCCTTAGGCTGGCAGCCCTATGACTGAATCGTCCTCGCCTCCACTCGAAGATCTGCTGCACGCCGCCGTAACCGCCGTCGGCGGCACCGAGCGCCCTGGCCAGACAGCCATGGCCCAAGCGGTGGCGGAGGCGATCGACGACAGCTCCCATCTGCTGGTCCAGGCCGGCACCGGCACCGGAAAGTCCCTGGGTTACCTGGTGCCCGCCCTGGCCCACGGCGAGCGCGTCGTGGTCGCCACGGCGACCCTCGCCCTGCAGCGGCAGCTCGTCGAGCGCGACCTTCCCCGCACCGTGGAGGCGCTGCATCCGCTGCTGCGCCACCGCCCCGAGTTCGCCATGCTCAAGGGCCGCTCCAACTATCTGTGTCTGCACCGGCTCCACGAGGGCGTACCGCAGGAGGACGCTGATGAGGCCGGGCTCTTCGACCCGTTCGAGGCCGCCGCGCCCACCAGCAAGCTCGGCAAGGACCTGATGCGGTTGCGCGATTGGTCGGACGAGACCGAGACGGGCGACCGGGACGATCTGACGCCCGGTGTCTCGGACCGCGCCTGGTCCCAGATCTCGGTCACCTCCCGGGAGTGCCTCGGCGCGTCCAAGTGCGCCTATGGCGCGGAGTGCTTCGCCGAGGCCGCCCGTGAGCGGGCCAAGCTCGCCGATGTCGTCGTCACCAATCACGCGCTGCTCGCCATCGACGCGATCGAGGGCGCCCCCGTGCTGCCCACCCATGAGGTGCTGATCGTCGACGAGGCCCATGAGCTGGTCTCCAGGGTCACCGGCGTCGCCAGCGGAGAGCTCACCCCGGGCCAGGTCAACCGCGCCGTGCGGCGCGCCGCGAAGCTGGTCAACGAACAGGCGGGGGACGCCCTCCAGACCGCCTCCGAGGGCTTCGAGCGGCTGATGGAGCTCGCTCTGCCCGGCCGTCTCGAGAAGATCCCCGAGGACCTCGGCTATGTGCTGATGGCACTGCGTGACGCGGCCCGCACGGTGATCTCGGCACTCGGCTCCACACGGGACGCCTCGGTCAAGGACGAGGACGCGGTCCGCAAGCAGGCGCTGGGCGCCGTGGAGAACATCCACCAGGTGGCCGAGCGGATCGTCGAAGCCTCCGAGTACGACGTGGTCTGGTACGAGCGGCACGACCGCTTCGGTGCCTCGCTGCGTGTCGCCCCGCTCTCGGTGTCGGGCCTGCTGCGCGAGAAGCTGTTCGAGGACCGGTCCGTCGTCCTCACCTCCGCCACGCTGAAGCTGGGCGGGGACTTCAACGGGGTGGCGGCCTCACTCGGTCTCGCTCCCGAGAGCCCACAGGATCCGGAGGGCGGTGAGGAGGCCGCGCCGCGCTGGCAGGGCCTCGACGTCGGCTCGCCGTTCGACTACTCCAAGCAGGGGATTCTCTACGTCGCCAAGCATCTCGCCCAGCCCGGCCGTGAGGGCGGCCGCGCCGATATGCTCGATGAGCTCGCCGAGCTGGTCGAGGCCGCGGGTGGTCGCACGCTCGGGCTGTTCTCGTCCATGCGCGCCGCCCAGGCGGCGGCGGAGGACCTGCGCGGGCGTCTGGACATGCCCATCCTCCTCCAGGGTGAGGAGACGCTGGGCGAGCTGATCCGCTCCTTCTCCGCCGACGCCAGGACCTGCCTGTTCGGCACGTTGTCCCTCTGGCAGGGGGTTGATGTGCCGGGGCCCAGCTGTCAGTTGGTGGTGATGGACCGGGTGCCCTTCCCCCGTCCCGACGACCCTCTGATGAGTGCCCGCCAGAAGGCGGTGGAGGAGGCCGGTGGCAATGGCTTCATGGCCGTCGCCGCGACACATGCCGCGCTGCTGATGGCTCAGGGCGCCGGCCGTCTGGTGCGGGCTTCGGGCGACCGGGGCATCGTCGCCGTCCTGGATCCGCGGGTCGAGCGGGCCCGCTACGGCTCGTTCCTCCGCAAGTCCATGCCGGAATTCTGGTACACCACCGACCGCAACCAGGTGCGCCGCTCGCTGGCCGCCATCGACGCGGCGGCCAAGGCGCAGGAGGCCTAGCGGGGCCGCGGGCGTCACATGCGACAGCGGTCCCATGCGGCAGTGCCTCTCACGACAGCGCGTCTCATACGACAACGCCCTCATGCAACAGGGCTGCGGTGGTCGCGAGACACAGCAGGGCCCCGGAACCGGCGCAGTGGTCCCGGGGCCCGGTCGTGGGGCACGCCAAGGGCGCACCTCGATCGGGCGCGCTCAGACGCGCCGCAGCACCGCGACCACCTTGCCCAGAATGGTGGCCTCGTCGCCCGGGATCGGCTGGTAGGCGGCGTTGTGCGGAAGGAGCCACACATGGCCGTCCTCACGCTTGAAACGCTTCACCGTGGCCTCACCGTCGAGCATCGCGGCGACGATGTCACCGTTTTCCGCGACGGGCTGGCGGCGCACCGTCACCCAGTCGCCGTCGCAGATGGCGGCCTCGATCATGGAGTCGCCGACCACCTTCAGCACGAAGAGCTCACCGTCGCCGACCAGCTGCCGGGGGAGCGGGAAGACATCCTCGACCGACTCCTCGGCGAGGATCGGACCGCCGGCCGCGATCCGGCCGACCAGCGGAACATAGGACGCGGCGGGCTTGCCGGTGGTGTCCGGGGGCTGGGTGCTGGGCTGGTCGGAGCCGCGGACCTCGTAGGCCCGGGGCCGATGGGGGTCGCGCCGCAGAAAGCCCTTCCGCTCCAGGGCCATCAGCTGATGGGCGACGGAGGAGGTGCTGGAGAGGCCCACCGCCTGGCCGATCTCCCGCATGGACGGTGGGTAGCCACGTCGCTGCACAGAGTCGCGAATGACCTCGATGACACGCCGCTGCCGGTCGGTCAGCCCCGAGCTGTCCGCCCGGATGCCTGGAGGTCGCCCTGGTAGCGAGCGCGCGGGCTTCTGCCCCTCCGGCGTCGTGGCGTCGTCGTTCATCGGGTGGGTCTGGTTCATCGCATGTGTCTGTTCGAGTCGGCTCTGGGAGCGCTCCTGGGCGGTAATGGTTGCGCTCTCTGCGGTGGTGGTCACGACGGCCCCTCTCGAGATGTTCTCCCTAGTTGGACAACGGTAGTTGCTTTCGAAAGGTTGCGCCAAACACACGTTCGAGTGAAATTTCGCAGATGGGCTGACGTGATCACGGGGCTAGGTGTATAGGCCGTTTGGTCCGGTCTCCGTGGGGCGGCCCCAGTCTTGCATCCCGCCCCCTGGGAATCCGGGACGCACCGGGTTCGCGTAGTCTCGTGGCTACTCCCGACCCGTGACACGCCATCCGGCTCGGTTGAGCGCCGGACACCACATCTAGTGGTTAGATGGATGCAAGCAACCCACAGGTTGTGGTCCCTGGTGGATCCGTCGACAGGGTTTTGGCCTATGCTTGTGGCCGCCTGGAGGGCTCTACGGCCCGAACGGGGCTCATCAGGCATGTTCAGGCATGTTCGTCATACGCCGTTTTTGAGGGTGAGGGAGGGATCGGAGTCATGCACTGCCCCTTCTGCAGGCACCCCGACAGTCGCGTCGTCGACAGCCGTACCACGGATGACGGCTGCTCGATCCGCCGCCGCCGCCAGTGTCCCGACTGCTCGCGTCGCTTCACGACCGTGGAGACCGCGTCACTCATGGTGATCAAGCGGAGCGGGGTCACCGAGCCCTTCAGCCGCGACAAGGTCATCTCAGGGGTTCGCAAGGCGTGCCAGGGTCGTCCGGTCACCGAGGACGCCCTCGCCAAGCTCGGCCAGCAGGTGGAGGAGGCGGTCCGGGCCACCGGCAGCGCCGAGCTGTCCACCCATGACGTCGGGCTCGCCATACTCGGCCCGCTCCAGAAGCTCGACCTCGTCGCCTACCTCCGCTTCGCCTCCGTCTACCGCGCCTTCGACTCCCTCGAGGACTTCGAGGTCGCCGTGACGGAGCTGCGTGACCAGCAACGGCCTCCCGCGCACGACCGCGGGCCCGGCGCCGAAGGGGCCGCGGAGGCCCCCGCGCCGGCCATCGCCGCCGACTGACCGGCGGCCCATATACCCGCCCGGGGCGCCTGCCGCGCCCGGGCGAAAGACAGACACACCGTGCCCGGGGAAGAAATGGGCACATCAGGGCGTTTTCGCCCGTACAGGGAGGCGGAATGACAGAGACGACGAGCGGCCCGGCACGAGGCTCCCGCTCCAAGGGCAGCAAGGCGAACAAGGGTCTGCGCATCGAGCGCATCCACACCACCCCGAGCGTGCATCCGTACGACGAGGTGGTCTGGGAGCGCCGTGACGTCGTCATGACCAACTGGCGCGACGGTTCGGTCAACTTCGAGCAGCGCGGCGTGGAGTTCCCCGACTTCTGGTCGGTGAACGCGGTCAACATCGTCACAAGCAAGTACTTCCGCGGTGCGGTGGGCTCCCCGGACCGCGAGGCGAGCCTGAAGCAGCTCATCGACCGCGTGGTGCGCACCTACCGCAAGGCCGGTGAGGACAATGGCTACTTCGCCTCGCCCGCGGACGCCGAGATCTTCGACCACGAGCTCACCTACGCGCTGCTGCACCAGGTCTTCAGCTTCAACTCGCCTGTCTGGTTCAACGTCGGCACCAAGCAGCCGCAGCAGGTCAGCGCCTGCTTCATCCTCTCCGTGGACGACTCCATGGAGTCGATCCTGGACTGGTACAAGGAAGAGGGGATGATCTTCAAGGGCGGCTCCGGCGCCGGTCTGAACCTCTCCCGCATCCGCTCCTCCAAGGAGCTCCTCTCCTCGGGCGGCAACGCCTCCGGTCCCGTCTCCTTCATGCGCGGCGCCGACGCCTCCGCCGGAACGATCAAGTCGGGCGGCGCCACCCGCCGGGCCGCCAAGATGGTCGTGCTCGACGTCGATCACCCGGATGTCGAGGCGTTCATCGAGACCAAGGTCAAGGAGGAGGAGAAGATCCGCGCCCTGCGCGACGCGGGCTTCGACATGGACCTGGGCGGTGACGACATCACGTCCGTCCAGTACCAGAACGCCAACAACTCCGTCCGCGTGAACGACACGTTCATGAAGGCGGTGGAGTCCGGCTCGCCGTTCGGGCTGCGCAGCCGGATGACCGGCGAGCCCATCGAGGAGGTCGACGCCAAGGGCCTCTTCCGCAAGATGGCCGAGGCCGCCTGGGCCTGTGCCGACCCGGGCATCCAGTACGACGACACCATCAACCACTGGCACACCTCGCCGGAGTCGGGCCGGATCACCGCCTCCAACCCGTGCAGCGAGTACATGCACCTGGACAACTCCTCGTGCAACCTCGCCTCGCTCAACCTGATGAAGTTCCTCCAGGACGACGACGCGGGCAACCAGCGCTTCGACGCCGAGCGCTTCGCAAAGGTCGTCGAGCTGGTCATCACCGCGATGGACATCTCCATCTGCTTCGCGGACTTCCCGACCGAGAAGATCGGCGAGACCACCCGCGCCTTCCGCCAGCTGGGCATCGGCTACGCCAACCTGGGCGCCCTGCTGATGGCCACCGGCCACGCCTATGACAGCGACGGCGGCCGGGCCCTGGCCGGCGCCATCACCTCCCTCATGACCGGCACCTCGTACAAGCGCTCCGCGGAGCTCGCCGCCGTGGTCGGCCCGTACGACGGCTATGCCAGGAACGCGGACGCCCACAAGCGCGTCATGAAGCAGCACTCGGACGCCAACGCCATCGCCAAGCGGATGGACGACCTGGACACCCCGGTCTGGGCCGCGGCCACCGAGGCCTGGCAGGACGTGCTGCGCCTCGGCGAGAAGAGCGGCTTCCGCAACGCCCAGGCGTCGGTGCTCGCACCGACCGGCACCATCGGCCTGATGATGGACTGCGACACCACGGGCGTCGAACCGGACCTGGCCCTGGTCAAGTTCAAGAAGCTGGTCGGCGGCGGCTCCATGCAGATCGTGAACAACACGGTCCCCAAGGCGCTCAAGCGGCTCGGCTACCAGCAGGAGCAGGTCGAGGCGATCGTGGATCACATCGCCGAGCACGGCAATGTGATCGACGCGCCGGGGCTGAAGCCCCAGCACTACGAGGTCTTCGACTGCGCGATGGGCGAGCGCTCCATCTCGCCGATGGGCCATGTGCGGATGATGGCGGCCGCCCAGCCGTTCCTGTCCGGCGCGATCTCCAAGACGGTCAACATGCCGGAGTCGGCCACCGTCGAGGAGATCGAGGAGATCTACTTCGAGGGCTGGAAGCTCGGCATCAAGGCGCTGGCGATCTACCGCGACAACTGCAAGGTCGGCCAGCCGCTCTCCGCCAAGAAGAAGGAGGAGAAGGAGCAGGCCGAGCCCGAGGTCGAGAAGGTCATCGAGTACCGCCCGGTCCGCAGGCGCCTCCCCAAGGGCCGTCCCGGCATCACCGCCTCCTTCACGGTGGGCGGCGCCGAGGGCTACATGACCGCCAACTCCTACCCGGACGACGGTCTCGGTGAGGTCTTCCTGAAGATGTCCAAGCAGGGCTCGACCCTGGCGGGCATGATGGACGCCTTCTCGATCGCCGTGTCGGTCGGCCTGCAGTACGGCGTGCCGCTGGAGACCTACGTCTCGAAGTTCACCAACATGCGCTTCGAACCGGCCGGTATGACCGACGACCCGGACGTGCGGATGGCGCAGTCGATCGTGGACTACATCTTCCGCCGGCTGGCGCTGGACTTCCTGCCCTTCGAGACCCGCTCGGCGCTCGGCATCCACTCCGCCGAGGAGCGCCAGCGCCACCTGGAGACGGGGTCCTACGAGGCCGCCGACGACGAGGTGGACGTCGAGGGCCTGGCCCAGTCCGCGCCACGCCATGTGACCGCCCCCAAGAGCGGCGGATCGTCGTCGCAGTCGCGGACCGGGTCCGAGTCGGTGAAGGAGGCCCACAGCTCCACCGAACTGGTCGAGATCCAGATGGGGTTGAACGCGGACGCGCCGCTCTGCTTCTCCTGCGGCACCAAGATGCGCCGTGCGGGCAGCTGCTACCTGTGCGAGGGCTGCGGTTCGACGAGCGGCTGCAGCTGATCGCGAGCCCCTTACGGACGACATCCGGGAGGATGACATCCGTAAGGATGGCAGCTGGGGCGGGGCGCGGCCTTCGGGCCGCGCCCCGCCGCCGTTGTCCCCGCCGCCGTGCGGCGCGATGGCGAACCGGGGGCGGACTCTCCGGTATGTGATGAGGGCCACCGTACGGCCGTAGGATGGCGCGGTGCTGGTCAAGTGGATTCGCTGCACCGTGGTGGACCGCCCGGGTTTCGAGCGGGGGCAGCGGAAGTGGGCGGGGTTGCCCGGCGAACCGGGATTCCGGGGGCAGGGCGGTGGCTGGAGCCGGGGGCGGCCGGATGTGGCGCACGTCTTCTCGTTCTGGGAGAGCCGGGCGTTCTACGACTCCTTCATGGCGCGCTCACACGACCGGCTGGCGGCCTCGCAGTCGGGCACGTACCGGGACATGCAGGTCCGGCTGTTCGAGCACCGCTTCGATGTGAAGGTCGGCTTCGAGCCACGGTTCTCCGACGCGGACGTGGTGCGCGTCGCGCACTGCCGGGTGCGCCCCGACCGGGTGGAGCACTTCACGCTGGTGCAGGAGAAGGTGTGGAATCCGGCCATGGCCGGATCGCCCGGGATGCTGCGGGGGGTGTTCGGGGAGGCACCGGGGAACGAATTCCTGGTGCTGTCGATGTGGGACTCGGCGGCCGAACACGGGAAGTACCGCGTGGAGCGGGTCGAACGGCTCGGCCTGCGTGCGCAGACGGAAGCGGATGTGGCGGCGATCACCGGCGATGTCGTACGGGTCGAGTCCGCCTGGACGGTGTGACGCAGCGCCCTCGCAGGTCACGGGGCCGTCCTGATCAGCGGCGGGCGGGTAGGTAGGCCCCGGCACGGACCGCGGCGGCGACGGCGGCCGCCGTCTGATCGGCGAGCGGGGCGTCGATGGGCTCGCGGGTGATGAGCACCCGGAAGAACAAGGGCGCGGAGACGGCGCGCACGACCGCCGCGGCGTCGCTGCCGGACGGGGCCTCACCTCGGTCGACGGCCCGCCGCACGACGGATTCGCAGCGCGCGAAGCGTTCGGTGTAGAAGTCGCGCAGCGCCTGTGCCGCGCGCTCGGACTGGAACGCGGCCGCGATGAAGGCGGTGGGCGCGGCGGCGGCCGAAGCGCTGCCGAAGGTCTCGGTCACCTCGCGGGCGAGGGCGCGCAGGTCACCCTCCAGGTTCCCGGTGTCGGGCGGCGTCCAGGCGTCCTCTCCCGCCAGGTCCAGCGCGTCCGCCACGAGCCCCTCGACGCCGCCCCAGCGCCGGTAGACGGTCGTCTTGTGGACGCCGGAGCGCTCGGCGACGTACTCCACCGTCAGCCCCGGATAGCCGTGCTCCGCGAGGCCGGTGAGCACGGCGTCGCGCACCGCCGAGCGGGTGCGCGCGGTGCGTCCGCCGGGGCGGACGGTGCCCGGCGTCGGGGCGGCGCTCTCTGTGGACAAGTGCAACTCCAGTTGTGTTAGTGGTTTCGCTGTGTCATGCTTGAGGGTAACGCAACTTCAGTTGTGTTTGGAGCGGGTGGACCGGATGTCCGCTCGCGTGCTCGGAGGTGCGCCCTTGCCCACTCAGATCTCGCTGCGAGGCGTCATGCTGTCCCGGGGCGACCGGCTGCTGTTCGACGACGTCTCCTTCGCGGTGCGGCCCGGGGAGCGGATCGGCGTCGTGGGGGAGAACGGGGCCGGTAAATCCACCCTGCTGCGGCTGCTGGCCGGGCGCGAGTCACCGGACGACGGCGCGGTGGTGACGGTGGCCGACGGCGGCGTCGGCCACCTCGGCCAGACGCCCGAGCTGCCCCCGGACCACACGGTGCGGGACGCGGTGGACATCGCCCTCGCCGAGGTGCGGGCCATGGAGCGCGGACTGCGCGAGCTGGAGGCGGACCTCGGCGGCGGCGCTCCTGACGTGCTCGCCGCATATGGCGATCTGCTCACCGCGTTCGAGAGCCGCGGCGGGTATGAGGCGGATGCCCGGGTGGAGAAGGCCCTGCACGGCCTGGGGCTCGGCGGCATCGGGTACGAGCGGCGGCTCGGCAGTCTGTCGGGCGGTGAGCAGGCCCGGCTCGGACTCGCCTGCCTGGTCGCGGCCGCTCCCGAGGTGATGCTGCTGGACGAGCCGACGAACCACCTCGACGGTGCCGCGCTCGGCTGGCTGGAGGAGGCGCTCCGGGCGCATCCGGGCACCGTCCTGGCGGTCTCCCACGACCGGGTCTTCCTGGAGCGGGTGGCGACCGCGATCGTCGAGGTGGACGCCGACCGGCGCACCCTGGTGCGGTACGGCGGGGGGTACGGCGGATTCGTCGCCGAGCAGACCGCCGCGCGCCGCCGCTGGGAGCAGGCCTACGAGGAGTGGTGCGCGGAGACGGCCGCGCTCGCCGAGGCCGCCACCACCGTCGCCCGGCGGGTCGCCCCGGGGCGCGGCATGAAGGACGGCAACAAGGTGGCCTACGACCGGGACCGGGGACGTGTGCAGTCCTCGGTGTCCAGCCGGGTGCGGAACGCGCGGGAGAGGCTGCGCAGACTCCAGGAGGACCCGGTGCCGCCCCCACCGGAGCCGCTGCGGTTCTCGGCGCTCCCCGCCGCGGGCACGGCGGACGGTCCGCTCATCGAGCTTCACGATGTTTGTGTGGGGGAGCGGCTGGCGGTCGACCGGCTCACGGTGGCGGCCGGGGAGAGGCTCCTCGTCCACGGTGCCAATGGCGCGGGCAAATCCACGCTGCTGCGGGTCATGGCCGGGGTGGAGAAACCGGAGGCGGGCCGGATGGCCCGCCGGGGCAGGATCGGCTACCTCGCCCAGGAGATACCGGTTGCCCGGCCCCGGGAGCGGCTGCTTTCGGCCTTCGGCCGGGGGCTGCCGGGGACACCGGAGGAGCAGACCGACCTGCTGCTGTCATACGGGCTGTTCCGCCCTGATGCCCTCCACGTCCCGGTGGGGGCGCTCTCCGCGGGCCAGCGCCGTCGGCTGGCGCTCGCCCGGCTGCTGGCCCGCCCCGCCGATCTGCTGCTGCTCGACGAGCCGACCAACCATCTCGCCCTCGGGCTGGTGGAGGAGCTGGAGGAGGCGCTGGCCCAGTGGGCCGGGGCGCTGGTGGTGGTCTCGCACGACCGGCTGCTGCGCAGCCGCTTCACCGGGCGGCGCCGCGAGATACGGGGCGGCCGGCTCATGGCCGAGGAGGGGAGTGAGACGCCGGCCGCGGCCTCGATCTAGGGTGGCGCCATGGCACAACCCCGGCGCATCGTCCTCCTACGGCACGGAGAATCGGAGGGGAACGCCGATGACTCGGTGTACGAAAGGGTGCCCGACCATGCTCTGGGGCTGACCGAGACGGGGCGACGGCAGGCGGAGGAGGCGGGCGAGCGACTGCGCGCCACCTTCGGCGACGAGTGCGTGTCGGTCTATGTGTCGCCGTACCGCCGCACCCACCAGAGCCTGAAGCTGCTCGGTCTCGACTCCTCCCGCACCCGGGTCAGGGAGGAGCCGCGGCTGAGGGAGCAGGACTGGGGGAACTGGCAGGACCGCGAGGACGTGCGGAAACAGATGGCGTACCGCGACGCCTACGGGCACTTCTTCTACCGGTTCGCACAGGGCGAGTCGGGCGCCGATGTCTATGACCGGGTGGACGCCTTCCTGGACAGCCTCTGGCGCAGCTTCGAGCACCCGGACCATCCGCCGAACGTCCTGCTGGTGACCCATGGGCTGACCATGCGGCTGTTCTGTATGCGGTGGCTGCACTGGAGCGTCGCCGAATTCGAGTCGCTGTCGAACCCCGGCAACGGTGAGACGCGGACCCTGCTGCTCGGCTCCGACGGGCGTTACCACCTCGACCGGCCCTTCGAGCGCTGGTGCACCCCCAAGCCCTACGGCCACACCGGTTAGAGTGCGCAGCGATGACCGCTGACCGTTTCCACCGGGCTCTGCGGAGCCTGCGCGGGCTGGCCGTGGGCGACGCCCTCGGCTCCCAGTTCTTCGTCCCCGCCAACTATCCCTACCTCAAGCGTCGCCAGCTGCCGCCCACGCCCTGGCAGTGGACCGACGACACCGAGATGGCCTGTTCGATCCTGGCCGTCCTGGCGGCCCACGGCCGGATCGACCAGGACGAACTCGCCCGGTCCTTCGCCGACCGCCATGACTTCGACCGGGGCTACGGCCCCGCCGTGAACCGGATGCTCCGCCTGATCAGGGAGGGCGGCGACTGGCGCGACCTGGCCGCCGGGCTGTTCCAGGGGCAGGGTTCGTGGGGCAACGGTGCCGCCATGCGGATCGCCCCCCTCGGCGCCTGGTACGCGGGAGATGTGGAGCAGGCCACACATCAGGCGGAGATCTCGGCGTACACCACCCATCAGCACCGCGAGGCGGTGGCGGGAGCCATGGCGGTGGCCGCGGCCGCGGCGCTGGTGGCCGATCCGGCGGGCTACGGAGGGCCTGGGGAACTGCTGGACCGGGTGGTCGAGGTGGTGCCGCGCAGCGCCGTCCAGGCGGGGCTGCGTCGCGCCCGCGACATGCTCGACTACGCGGACGCCGGGACCGTCGCCGCGGTGCTCGGCTGTGGCCGCCGCACCAGCGCCCATGACACCGTGCCGTTCGCCCTGTGGGCGGCCGCCCGCCATCTGGGCTCCTTCGAGGAGGCGTTCTGGGGGACGGCCTCGGCCGGCGGAGATGTGGACACCACCTGCGCGATCGTCGGGGGAGTGGTCGCGTCCGGGGCCGCCGGTGCGCCGCCCGCCGGTTGGCTGGACCACACCGAGGCGCTGCCGGCGTGGGTCCCGGCGGGCGCCGGCTGACCCCTCCCATGAGTGTGACGCGTGGTGTGGTCCGGTTTGTGCCCATCCACCGAACCCGCCGCGTGCCGAGTCGTGTTGGGCGGAAGCGGCCACCGGGCCGACCAGGGCGGCGACCGCCGGAGGCGGCCGGTGATTCCTGCCGGGGATCCGGGTTCCGAACGCAGGTAAGAGCGGCGTAAGGTTGTCCTTGCCATGGCCTATGAACCACCGACCCACAGTGTCGAGCGCTCGCTCCGAGCCACGACGGGAGCCAAGATCGTCGTCGGTATCGACGAGGTCGGGCGCGGGGCATGGGCCGGTCCGGTGACGGTCTGCGCGGCGGTCACCGGTCTGCGCCGTCCGCCGACCGGGCTCACCGACTCCAAGCTACTGAGCCCCAAGAAGCGCACGTCCCTGGCCCTGCAGTTGGACTCGTGGGTCACCGCACACGCCCTGGGCCACTCCTCTCCCGAGGAGATCGACGACCTGGGGATGACGGCCGCCCTCCGGCTGGCCGCCACGCGTGCGCTGGACGCGCTGCCGGTCCGGCCGGACGCGGTCATCCTGGACGGGAAGTATGACTACCTCGGCGGTCCTTGGACGGTTCGTACGGTCATCAATGGTGATCAGTCCTGTGTGTCCGTCGCCGCAGCCTCGGTGATCGCCAAGGTCCGCCGGGATGCGATGATGGCCGAACTGGGAGCCGCGCACACGGACTTCTGCTTCGGGGACAACGCCGGATATCCGTCCCCCACGCACCGCGCCGCCCTGCGGGAACTGGGGCCCACACCCCACCACCGGCTGTCCTGGGCCTATATGGACGGGCTGCCCCGCTGGCGGCACCTGAAGCGGTTCCGCAGCACATCCGAACCGGTCGAGCTGGAGGACGAAGGCCAACTCGGCTTCGACTTCTGAGCAGACCAAGCGGTCGAAACCGCCACCCGCCGATGCGACTCGCACCGACGTTTGATAGACATCAGCCCATGCCTCTCATCCCCGAGGAGCCTCAGATTCACGAGAGTGTCCCGGGTCCCCGCGCGACACCGGCCGCAGGCCGTACCGCGCCGACCCCTCGCCCTGTCCCTGGTCCCGGCCCCCGGCCCGCACCGCGGCGGCCCGGAAGCCCCGGTCCCAACCGTGGCCCCGCCGGAACCTCGTCGGCTCAGTCGCAGCGCACCACGAGCGATGCGACGAAGCCCGTGCCGACCGCCCCGGCGGCCTCGGCTGCCAAGGCCGCACCCACCGCCACCAAGGCCGCGCCCCAGATCCAGCTGATCCCCGCCACGGTGGACGGCGCCCTGGACGCGGCGGATGAGGCGGTCGACCTGCTCCTGGATTCCGGCCGCGCCCCCGGTGACATCCTGGTGCTGACCACCGGAGAGCAGCATCCGTGGGCGGCACATGAGTTGTCCTTCGGTGAGGCGTCCTACTGGGCGCAGCACGACGCCGGAGACGATGTCTTCTACGCCGCCGCGGATGCCGACCGCCTCAAGAGCCGCCCGGTCGTGATCGTCGCCGTCAACGGCGGTACGAACGACACGGTGGCCCAGGCGCTGCCCGAAACTATGGGCCGTGCCGGGACGCTGCTGATCGTCTGCGGCGATCCGAAGCGCATCGACACCCTTCTCGGTACGGGCGCCTGAGGCCGCACATCCCCGAACGCCCGGTGTCCGGCAGCCTCTGTCCCCCGTGGCGGAGCTGTCCGGCGTCCGGACGGCCGGTGACCGCGCGGACCGCGGCCGGTCAGACGGCGGCGGAGTGGCTCAGTGCCTTGCGACGCCCTCCGAGGTGGGGCCGCGGCAGCGCCTTGGCGTCGCCGTCCCCCTCGACGGCCACGCCCAACTCGGTCGGCAGCGAAGCGGAGTGTGGCCGACGGCCGCCCCGTCCCTCGCCGAGGACCCGCCATCCGTCGTGAGTCAGGGTTATGTACGCACCACAGCGCAGTCCGTGCAGGGTGCAGGCGTCGCGTAGCCCCCACATCCAGGCGCCGTCCTCCTCCGTCCACCGGCTCTCGCCCTCGCGGCAGTAGAGCAGCACGGCGGTGCGGATCGGTGTGCGGCGCCGCAGATCGTGCGGGATCACCCGGCGCAACTGCGCCAGCAGTGCGTTCCGGAAGTCCCAGCCATCGATGGCGCCGCGGCGGACGAACGACGCGCTCGCCGCGAGCCGTTCCTCCGGATCGAGGACCGCGACGACGGCGGTCGAGGGCGTCGGCAGATGGCGGATGTGCAGCCCGGTGACCACCTCGCGCGGATTGCGCAGCAACGGGATTCCCGCTGCCGCCCACTCGGCGGGCTGAAGCATCCGGCCGGATCGGGAAGCGGAATCGGCGGCCGGTGGCGGAGCGAAGCCGAAGGTCACGGTCCTCCCTTCGTCTGCGCCCACAGTCCGTGCGAAGGGTCGGGCACGGGCGCGGGCCACGACACAGCCCCGTCGGTACCACGGCCGGACCGGGGGCGGGGGAGCTACTGACAATTCTCGCGGCAGCGCCCGCGTGCGGCAATGCACAGTCGGCACCACTGACTGTTTTACCTGGATGTGCGTTCTACATTCCTGGCCGGTTTGCGCCCCGCGGCGGCCGCCGCTCTCCCTACCCTTGCACGGCCAGGACCAGCGGAAACACCCCGGTCGCCCCGGCCCGGCGGAGCAGCCGGGCGGCGACGGCCAAGGTCCAGCCGGTGTCCGCCAAGTCGTCCACCAGCAGCACCGGTCCACCGGCCTCGGCAAGGGCCGCCGCCAGCGGGGGCGGTACGGTCAGCGCGCCGTGCAGTGCCCGCAGCCGCTGGGCGCTATTGGTGCGCGGCACCCGGGTGTCGAACTCGCCGTCGTGGTACGCGACGCTCCCGAGCAGGGGCAACCGGCCAACGGTGGCGATCCGTTCGCCAAGCGACCGGATCAGCCGCGGGCGGGTGCGCGAGTCGATCGTGACCACGCCCACCGGGCGGTCCGGGGCGTCCGGCGCCCCCGCGGCCCAGCCACCGGGGCCCTTCGCCCAGTCGGCGAGCACCGTCACCACCGCACCGGCCACATCGTCGGGCGCCGGGGCGTCCGGGCTCTGTGGGGCCAGCAGTGGCCGCAGCCGGTTTCCCCAGCCGATGTCGGACAGACGGCCCAGGGCCCGGCCCAAAGCGGCCTGCTCACCCGCCGGAATGCGGCCCTTGAGATCGACGCCCACCGCGGGCAGCCCAGTCGGCCACATGCGGCGCGGCTCCACCTCGACACCGGGCCGCCCCAGCTCACCGCGCGCCGCGTCCAGCGCGGCTGCGGACACCTCGGTGGTGAACCGCGCCCCCGCGCAGTTGTCACAGCGGCCACAGGGCGCCGCCTTCTCGTCGTCCAGCTGCCGCCGCAGGAACTCCATCCGGCAGTCGGCCGTCGTGGCGTACTCCCGCATGGCCTGCTGCTCGGTCTCCCGCTGGCGCGCCACCCACGCATACCGCTCCGCGTCGTATGCCCAGGGCTGCCCGGTGGCCGTCCAGCCGCCGCGCACCCGCCGCACCGCGCCGTCCACATCAAGCACCTTGAGCATGATCTCCAGACGCGATCGCCGCAGCTCCACCTGGGGCTCGAGCGCGGGCAGCGACACCGGCCGGTCCGATGCCGCGAGCACGTCGAGCGTGCGGCGCACCTGCTCCTCGGGCGGGAAGGCGAGCGAGGCGAAATACCGCCAGATCGCCTCGTCCTCGCGGCCGGGCAGAAGCAGCACCTCGGCATGCTCCACACCGCGCCCGGCGCGCCCGACCTGCTGGTAGTAGGCGATGGGGGAGGACGGCGAGCCGAGATGCACCACGAAGCCGAGGTCCGGCTTGTCGAATCCCATGCCCAGCGCGGAGGTGGCGACCAGCGCCTTGACCCGGTTGGCCAGCAGGTCCTCCTCGGCCTGCTGGCGATCCGCGTTCTCCGTCTTGCCGGTGTAGGACGCGACGGTGTGGCCGCGCTGCCGCAGGAACGCGGACACCTCCTCGGCCGCGGCCACGGTGAGGGTGTAGATGATCCCGGAGCCCGGCAGCTCATCGAGGTGGTCGGCGAGCCAGGCGAGCCGATGCGCGGCGTCCGGCAGCGGCAGCACACCCAGCCGCAGGCTCTCCCGGTCCAGTGGGCCGCGCAGCACCAGCGCCTGCCCGGCGCCTTCGCCCGTGCCCAGCTGTTCGGCCACATCGGCGGTGACCCGCGCGTTCGCGGTCGCGGTGGTGGCGAGCACGGGCACGCCCTGGGGAAGATCGGCGAGCATGGTGCGCAGCCTGCGGTAGTCGGGCCGGAAATCATGGCCCCAGTCGGAAATGCAGTGTGCCTCGTCGACGACCAGCAGGCCGGTGGCGGCGGCCAGCTGGGGGAGCACTTGATCGCGGAAGTCGGGGTTGTTGAGCCGCTCCGGGCTCACCAGCAGCACATCCACCTCACCCGCGGCCACCTCCGCCTGGATCGTGTCCCACTCCTCGGTGTTCGCGGAATTGATCGTGCGGGCCTGGATACCGGCGCGCGCGGCGGCCTCGACCTGGTTGCGCATCAGCGCGAGCAGCGGGGAGACGATCACGGTCGGACCGCCGCCGCGCTCGCGCAGCAGCGCGGTGGCGACGAAATACACCGCCGATTTGCCCCAGCCGGTGCGCTGCACGACCAGCGCCCGGCGGCGCTCGGCGACCAGCGCCTCGATCGCCCGCCATTGATCTTCCCGGAGCCGGGCGGAGCCGGTGGTGTCCCCGACGAGGCGGGCTAGGACGCGGTCGGCCGAGATGCGCAGGTCTTCGTCGCTCATGCCCCCATGCAACCCGATCCCGCCGACATCGCGCCAACGCCTCCGGCAGCCTGTGGATAACCTTATCCACAGGGGTGGCGGGGTCGGCGGGGCTGAGGGACCGTCGGGCCATGACTCGACACAACGAAGCGGCCGGTCTGCCCGGCGAAGAGCAGGTCACCCTCCGCAGCCCGGCGGAGCTCGCCGATGCCCTGCCCTATGTCCTGGGCTTCCAGCCGGACGACAGCATCGTGATGATCGCGCTGCACGGCGCCCGCGGCCGGTTCGGCGGCAGGCTGAGGCTCGGCATTCCCCGGGTCCCGGAGGAGTGGCCCGAGATCTGCGATCAGCTCGCCGAATGCCTGATCACCGGCAGCGAGCGGCGTGGCGTGCGGCCGGACGGGGTCGTGCTGTTCCTGTGCCAGGAGCCGGCCGAGGGCGAGTCCGCGCAGGAGGCGATGGAGCGGCTGCGGCCCCTCTCCCAGCGGCTGCGCATCGCGTGCGGCGGGTTGGAGGTGCCGGTCTTCGAGGCGCTGTGCATCTCCGGCGGCCGGTTCTGGTCATATGTCTGCCCCGACCGGCGCTGCTGTCCGCCGGAAGGCGTTCCGCTCGCCCTGCCCGGCACCTCGGTCATGGCCGCGGCGGCGACATTCGCGGGGGTCCAGGTGCGCGGCTCGGTGCGCGAGATGGAGGCCAGGCTCGCCCCGCTCGACGGACCCCGGGCCGATGGCCAGGAGCGGGCGCTGGACGTGGCCGGAGCCGAACTCGTGCCGAGGACCCTGGACGGTGCCGACTCCGCGACGGTGCGGGCCCAAACCCTCGGTCTGGTGGGCCGGTTGCTGGACACATTCCAGGCCGCGCCGCCGGTCGCCGACGCCTGTGCGGCCGATCTCCGCGATGACGGTCTGCTCGACGACCAGGAGGCGGCGGCGATGATCATCGGGCTCCAGGACCGGCGGACCCGGGACCGGGTGGCCGGATGGATGGAAGAAGCGGACGCCGACGCGGCGCTGCGGCTGTGGCGCGCGCTGGCCCGCCGCTGCGTCGGCTCCTACGGGGAGCATGCGGCGGCACCGCTCACCCTGGCCGGGTGGGTCGCCTGGTCGGCGGGTGATGAGCTCATGGCACGGGTGGCGCTCGGCCGTGCGCTCCGGGTCGATCCGGACTACCTCTTCGCGAGGTTGTTGCACCAGGCGTGCAATGAGGGGGTCCATCCGAAGCTGTTGCGTCAGTGCCTGCGCCGGGAGGACTCAGACGGCGCTGACTCGGCCGACCGTACCGACCTGGCTGATCGCGCCGATCGCGCCGATCGTGCTGTACACGCCGCGGTGCACGCGGAGCTGGAGCGGCTGGGCGAATTGGCGTCCACCGAGCCGTTGGGGGCGGCCGGAGCCCCGGCCGAAACGGCCAAGGAGAGTGCCGGACCGGTTGAGTCAGCTGTGCCCGCCGAGTCGGCCGAACTCGTGGAGTCGGCCGCCCGCATGGGCGCGGAGGAGCCGGAGGAAGTTGCGGGGGAATCGGGGGAGGCGGAAGGCCAGCCGGAGCGGCAGTCGGCGCGGGAGCGGCAGAGCGGGGCGGCGGGCCCGGGCGGCAGCGCCCCGGCAGGGACGAGTGCCCCGGGTGGCAGGCGCCGCCCGGAAGGACGGCCGCGCACCCGGCGCCGGACCGGCGGCCGGAGCACTCGCAGCCGACGCTGACCCGGACGGGCCGCGGGAGCCCGGTGGAGTCCGGGGGCGGAGGCCAGGGGCGGCCTGCGGCCTGCCCTCGGGGGACCCCGATCCACTGGAGGCTGGACGACTCGGGCCTCATACATGCGGTCCGGGGCAGCCGACGAGCCAAAGCCGGGTGGGTCCGGCCCGGCGGCCAGTGGCGGCCCGTGGGCCCGAAGGCGGGAGAGGTAAGCCGAGAAGCGGGCGTCGCGGCCGGACGCCCCCTCCCGGTACTGCTCGCTGAAGGCGTACGGCGCGCGGACAGGGGACATACGGACAGGGGACATACGGACAGCGAGGGAGATCCGCCGTGGCGCGGCGGACCGGAGCGGCCGGTGGGTTGGGCTGGGGCGGTTTGCCCGGGAGAGGCGGGCCGGGGGATTCGGAAGGAGGTGCGGGAACCGTGCAGGCGAGCGCTTGAGAGAGCGATTTCACGAACATCGGTGATCATGCTCAAGAGCCTGATTATCGTCAGGCAGACGACTATGATCGCGTCATGCCCTACGACCCGTCGGCCTTTCCGGCATTCGCCGTCACCGTTGATCTGGTCGTGCTCACCGTGCGGCGGCATTCGCTGTGTGCGCTGGCCGTACGCCGCGGGGAGCCGCCCTTCAAGGGGCGGTGGGCGCTGCCCGGCGGTTTTGTGCGGTCCGATGAGGACCTGTCCGTCGCCGCTGCCAGGGAGTTGGCGGAGGAGACCGGGCTGCTCGCGCATGATCCCACGCTTCCGGTCCCGCCGAACGCGGCCCACCTCGAGCAGCTCGCCACCTACGGCGATCCGAAGCGTGACCCCCGGATGCGCGTGGTCAGCGTGGCGCATCTCGCGCTGGCGCCCGATCTGCCCGCGCCCCGCGCCGGGGGTGACGCGCACAGCGTGCGCTGGGCGCCGGTCGAGTCGCTGCTCGACCAGGAGGGGGTCTTCGGGCGGGACAGCGATCTGGCCGCCCCGCTCGCCTTCGACCATGCCCGCATCCTCGCGGACGGGGTCGAGCGCGCCCGCTCCAAGATCGAGTACTCCTCGCTGGCCACCGCCTTCTGCCCGCAGGAGTTCACGGTCGGCGAGCTGCGCCGGGTGTACGAGGCGGTGTGGGGCGTGGCCCTTGACCCGCGGAACTTCCACCGCAAGGTCACCGGCACCCCGGGCTTCCTGGTGCCCACCGGCGGTACGACGACCCGTCAGGGGGGCCGCCCCGCCCAGCTGTTCCGGGCCGGTGGGGCAACGCTGCTCAATCCGCCCATGCTTCGTCCCGAGGTGTGAGGAGGCGGGTCATGACACGACGACTCCCCGGGAGTGCTATGTCCTGAAGAAATAGGACATAGCGGGTTACCGTTCTCCGGTACGTCACCAGTCCCCACGTGCCATCGAGCGGTTCCATGCCCCGCGGGAGAAGCCATGATCCAGGCCACCGGACTGACCAGCACCCCCCGCCGCGACCAACCGCCCGTTGTCGATGACCTCACCTTCGAGGCCCCGGCGGGCCGGGTCACCGCACTGCTCGGTGGCCCCGGCGCGGGCAAGACCACCGCGCTGCGGCTTCTGCTGCAGCTCGATCGGGGCCATGGCTCCGCCTTCTTCCGGGGCCGCCCCCTGCACCGCATCCGGCGCCCGGCTCATGAGGTCGGCGTTCTCCTCGAGGACGTCCCCGGTCACCCGGGCCGCACCGTGCGGGGGCATCTGAGGATGCTCGGTGCCGCGGCCGGGGTGGCTGCCGCTCGCGCAGATGTCGTGCTCGATGTGGTCGGCCTCACTGATCTTGCGGACGAGCGTCTCGGTGATCTGTCCACTGGGGCGGAGCGTCGCCTCGGGATCGCCACCGCGCTGCTCGGGGACCCGCACACCCTGGTCCTCGACGAGCCCGCACGGGGCCTGTCGCCCCGGGAGACCGCGTGGTTGCACGGGCTGCTGCGCCAATTCGCCGCCCAGGGCGGCGCCGTCCTCGTCGCCACCGAGGACGCCGAGGGCGCGATCCGCCTCGCGGACCAGGTGCTCACCCTGGAATCGGGGCGGCTGGTGGCGGATCAGCCGGTGGACGAATTCGCACGCACCCGGATGCGCCCCCGCGTCGTCGTCCACTCGCCGCTCGTCGGCCGCCTCGCGGCCGTCCTGGAGGAAGAGGTCGAGGCCGCCCGGCAGTTGGCCGAGGCCCAGGCGGCGGAGGAGGCCCGGGTGGCGGCCGAGCTGGTGGCCAAGGCCGAGGCCGCTCGGGCCGACGCCCCCCAGCCCGACGTGGCCGACGGGGTCGATGTCGTCAAGGCCGAGGGCGCCGGGCCCAAGGCCAGGAAGAGGGCGATCTGGCGCAAGGTCAGGATGACCCAGTTCACCTCCCGGGGCTCCGCCGCGGCCGAGGTGAAGAAGGCCCCCGCGGAAGCCACCGCCCCTGCGGAAGCCACCGCCCCCGCGGAAGCCGCGGCCAACGACAAGGCGCCCAGCGACACGACGCCGAGCGACACAACGGCCAGCGACAAGACGGCCAACGACAAGACGCCTAGTGCCAAGGCACCTAGCGACAAGGCGAGCAAGGCCGACACTGCCAGCCCGGTGGACAAGGCTGACCCCGCCCCGCCCCCCGCCTCCATCCCCGCCCCC
>NZ_LAKD02000034.1 GCF_000968685.2 Streptomyces antioxidans | reverse complement strand
ACGCCCGCCGGGTCGAGCTGCCCACCTACGCCTTCCAGCGGGAGCGCTACTGGCTGGAGGCCCTGACCTCGTTCGCCAGCGATGTCACCGCCGTGGGGCTCATCCCGCCCACCCACCCGCTGCTGGGCGCCGCGGTCGAGCTGCCCGACGCGGACGGCTTCCTCTTCACCAGCCGCCTCTCGCCGCAGACCCACCCGTGGCTCGTCGACCACACGATCCAGGACACGATCCTGCTGCCCGGCACCGCCTTCCTCGAACTGGCCCTGTACGCCGCCGACCAGGTGGGCTGTGACCGGGTCGAGGAGCTGACCCTCACGGCACCGCTGGCGCTGCCCGAACGCGGCGCGGTGCACCTGCAGTTGGCGGTGAGCGGCCCGGACGAGAACGGCGCGCGCTCGCTGAACGTGTACTCCCGGCTGGAAGAGCCCGGCATGGAGCAGCCGTGGGTCCAGCACGCCTCCGGTCTGCTCGCCCAGGGCGGCGCACCGGACGAGACCGGCCGGGCCGACCTCGCCGTATGGCCCCCGGAGGGCGCGGAGCGGATCGACACCGAGGACGTCTACGACCGGATGGCCGCGGGCGGCTTCGCCTACGGCCCGGTCTTCCAGGGTCTGCGGTCGGTGTGGATCCGCGGCGACGAGGTCTTCGCCGAGGTGCGGCTGCCCGAGGAGAACGCCTCGGACGCCGGGCAGTTCGGACTGCACCCGGCCCTGCTGGACGCGGCGGTCCAGGCCGTCATGTTCGTACCCCAGGAGGAGGCGGGCCTCGCCAGGCTTCCGTTCTCCTGGACCGGTGTGTCGCTGCGGGCCACGGGCGCCTCGGAGCTGCGGGTGCGCCTCAGCTCGCTCGGGCCCGACTCCATCGGCCTCACGGTGGCCGACACCAGTGGCCGCTCCGTGGCCACCGTCGACGCCCTGGTGCTGCGGCTGGTCGCGGAGGGGCAGATCCAGTCGGCAGGCTCCCCGGCGGGCGGGCACGACTCGCTCTTCCGGCTGGACTGGATCCCCGTCCCCGTCGGCGCCCCGGCCCCCGCCTCCGAAGGCACCTGGGCCGTGCTGGGCACCGACGACCTGGGGGTGCGCTCCGGCTTCGAGACCGCGGGCGCGGACGTGGCGGCGTACGCGGATCTGGCCGCGCTGCGCGAGGCTGTCGACTCCGGTGCCACGGCGCCGGATGTCGTCATGGTGGTGGGCGCCGCGGACGCGGTTGGCATCGACGACGGCGCGGACCTGGCGGGACGGGTGCGTGACACCACGTACCGCGCGCTGGAGCTGGTGCGGACATGGGTCACCGACAAGCGGTTCGACGACTCCTATCTGGTGTTCGTGACGCGTGGCGCGATGGGCGCCCGCTCCTCCGAGGAGGTACGCACCCCGGCCGAGGCCGCCGCATGGGGCATGCTGCGCTCCGCGCAGACCGAGCACCCGGGGAAGTTCCTGCTGGTGGACCTGGACCCGGAGGAGCGGGGCGAGGTGTCCTCGGCGCTCCGGACGGCCCTGACTGCCGAGGAGCCGCAGGTGGCCGTGCGCGACGGACGGGTGCTTGCCGCGCGCCTCGCCCGGGTGGCCCCCGCCGAGGACCGGCCCGAGCCGGAGACCACGCCGTTCGACGGCCCCGGCACGGTGCTGATCACGGGTGGTACGGGTGGTCTGGGTGCGCTGCTGGCCCGTCACCTGGTGGTGGAGCACGGTGTGGAGCGTCTGGTGCTGACGAGTCGTCGTGGTGCGGAGGCGCCGGGTGCGGCGGAGTTGGTGGCGGAGCTGGCGGGTCTGGGTGCCGAGGCGGAGGCGGTGGCGTGTGATGTGGCCGACCGTGCCTCGGTGGAGGCTCTGCTGGCGGGGATCGGTTCGGAGCGTCCGCTGTCGGCCGTGGTGCACGCCGCGGGTGTGCTGGACGACGGTGTGGTGGAGTCGCTGACCCCGGAGCGGGTGGACAAGGTGCTGCGTCCGAAGGTGGACGCGGCGCTGCACCTCCACGAGCTGACCCGCGGCCTCGACCTCTCCGCGTTCGTGGTGTTCTCCTCGGCCTCCTCCAACTTCGGCGGCGGCGGCCAGGCCAACTACGCGGCGGCCAACGCCTTCCTGGACGCGCTCGCGCATCAGCGCCGCGCCCTCGGCCTCCCCGTGGTCTCCCTGGCCTGGGGCATGTGGGAGCAGCGCAGCGAGATGACCGGGGACCTCGGCGAGGCGGACCTCCAGCGCATCGCCCGCGCCGGGCTGAACGCGCTCACCTCAGAAGAGGGCCTTGCGCTGTTCGACGACGCGCTCGGGACCGAAGAGACCGTACTGGTGCCGACCCATGTGGACCTCGCCGCCCTGCGCGTCCAGGCCCGCACCGGCGATGTACCCGCCCTGCTGCGCGGTCTGGTGCGCATGCCCCGGCGCCGGGCCGCGGCGGCGGAGACCGCGCACACCGGCACCGGGACGCTGCGGGACCGCCTGGCCGCACTCTCCGCGGCCGACCAGTACCGGGCCCTGCTGGACCTGGTGCGGGTGCAGGTGGCCACCGTCCTCGGGCAAGGCTCACCGGAGGCGGTGGAGCCCGACATGGCCTTCAAGGACATGGGCTTCGACTCCCTGACCACGGTGGAGCTGCGCAACCGGCTCAACGCGGAGACCGGGCTCCGGCTGTCGGCCGTGCTGGTCTTCGACCACCCGACCCCCACGGCGCTGGTGGACCACCTGCGGGAGGAGCTGCTTCCGGACGGTGGCGCGGGCGAGCCGGTGGTCTTCGCCGAGCTCGACAGGCTGGAGCCGCTGCTCTCCAACGTGATGGACGACGGCGAGACCCGCACCAAGGTGGCCGACCGGCTGAGGGAGCTCCTGGAGAAGCTGGGCGAGGCTCCCGACGGCGACGCCACCGCCGAGGTGGCCGAACGCATCGGATCGTCCTCCAACGACGAGCTGTTCGCCTTCATCGACAACGAACTGGGTCTCTCGTGAACCGTTCTCAAGAGCCCGCCGAACCCGACTGGAAAGAGAGTGACGGAGAACGGTGAGTGAGACAAAGCTCCGCGACTATCTGAACAAGGTCACGACCGATCTGCACCGCACCCGGCTGCGCCTGCGGGAAGTGGAGGCGAAGAACCGGGAGCCGATCGCGATCACCGCGATGAGCTGCCGCTTCCCCGGCGGGGTCAGCTCTCCGGAGGAGCTGTGGCGCATGGTCGCCGACGGCGCCGACGGGCTCTCACCGTTCCCGAAGGACCGCGGCTGGCACGAGGAGGTGTACAACCCGGACCCCGAGAGCCAGGGCACGAGCTATGTTAACGAGGGCGGGTTCCTGCACGACGCCGCCCTGTTCGACCCGGTGTTCTTCGGGATCTCCCCGCGCGAGGCGCTGGCGATGGACCCCCAGCAGCGGCTGCTGCTCGAGGCGTCCTGGGAGGTCCTGGAGCGGGCGGGCATCGACCCGCTGTCCGTCAAGGGCACCACCGGCGGTGTGTTCATGGGCGCCGCCTACCAGGGCTACGGTTCGGCCGGTCCCCTGGAGGCCGAGGAGGTCGAGGGCCATCTGATGACGGGGCAGACCCCCGCCGTCACCTCCGGCCGGATCTCCTACGTCCTGGGCCTCGAGGGCCCCGCGGTGACGGTGGACACGGCGTGCTCGTCGTCCCTGGTGACGCTGCACCTGGCCGCGCAGGCGCTGCGCCAGGGCGAGTGCGACTTCGCCCTCGCCGGCGGCATCACCGTGATGGCGGTCCCCGGGACGTTCACCGAGTTCAGCCGCCAGCGGGGGCTCGCGTCCGACGGCCGCTGCAAGCCCTTCGCGGCGGCCGCCGACGGCACCAACTGGTCCGAGGGCGTCGGTGTGCTGCTCGTGGAGCGGCTGTCCGACGCCCGCCGCCACGGCCACCCGGTGCTGGCGGTGGTGCGCGGCTCCGCGGTGAACCAGGACGGCGCGAGCAACGGTCTGACGGCCCCCAACGGCCCCTCGCAGCGCAGGGTCATCCGCCAGGCGCTCGACAGCGCCGGACTCACCCCCGACGAGATCGACGTGGTCGAGGCGCACGGCACGGGCACCTCCCTGGGCGACCCGATCGAGGCCCAGGCGCTGATCGCCTCCTACGGCCAGGACCGGCCGCAGGACCGGCCGCTGTGGCTCGGATCCATCAAGTCCAACATCGGCCACGCGCAGGCGGCGGCGGGTGTCGCGGGCATCATCAAGATGGTGATGGCCATGCGGCACGGCGTACTGCCGAAGACGCTGCACGTGGACGAGCCGACCCCGCACGTGGACTGGTCGGCAGGGGCCGTGGAGCTGCTGACCGAGGCCAGGCCCTGGCCGGAGACGGGCCGTCCGCGCCGGGTGGGGATCTCCTCCTTCGCCATCAGCGGCACCAACGCGCACACCATCATCGAGCAGGCCCCCGCGCCCGAGGAGCCGGAGCAGACGGAGCCCGGCGCCGAGGCGCCCGAACCCGTCGTCACCGCCGTCGTCCCGTGGCTGGTGTCCGGCAAGGGCGAGGCCGCGCTGCGGGCCCAGGCCGAGCGGCTGTACGCCCGTCTGACGGAGCACGGCGCCACCCTGGACGGGGATCCCGCGCTGGCGTGGGCAGCGGACGTCGGCTACTCCCTGGCGGTGTCCCGGGCGGCGTTCGAGCACCGCGCGGCGGTGATCGGTGAGGACCGCGAGAGCCTGCTGCGCGGCCTTCGGGCCCTGGCCCAGGGCGAGATCGCGCCGGGCGTGGTCAGGGGACAGGCGGCGAAGGGCCGCAGGACCGCCTTCCTCTTCTCCGGCCAGGGTGCGCAACGCCTGGGCATGGGGCGGGAGTTGTACGAGGCGTTCCCGGTGTTCGCCCGGGCGTTGGACGAGGTGTGTGCGCGTCTGGACGCGGTGCTGGACCGTCCGCTGAAGGACGTGATGTTCGCGGCCGAGGGCGGTGCGGATGCCGGGCTGCTGGATCAGACGGCGTTCACCCAGCCTGCGCTGTTCGCCGTCGAGGTGGCGTTGTTCCGGCTGCTGGAGCACTG
>NZ_LAKD02000033.1 GCF_000968685.2 Streptomyces antioxidans | reverse complement strand
TGCCGGAGTCGAAGATCGTGGAGACCCTGATCGAGGAGGCCATGAACATCGCGCGGAGCATGGCGGACGAGGGGGTCCCGTCGGGTACCCCGGACGTCACCGTGAGCTGATACACCGAGGAGGGGAACCGACCGTGCCATTGCTGGAGAACATCCGGGGCCCGCACGACCTCAAGGCGCTGACCGGTGCGGAACCGGCCGCGCCCGCCCGGGAGCTCAGGGGGTTCCTGATCGACGCGGTGGCCAGGACCGGGGGCCATCCGGGGCCGCACCTCGGCGTGGCCGAGCGGTCCATAGCCCCGCACCGCGACATCGCCGAGAACAGCCACGCCTCCACCCGATCGGAGCGGGCGAGCGCCCCCGCCGGGGCGCGCACCGTTGGCGAAGTCCTTTCCGCCGCCGGGGCCCGTCCCGCCGCCAAGGAGAGCCAGGCATGACAGCAGCCGAGCAGCAGCAGCGGCGTTCGGGCTTCGACCTCGGGAAGCTGCTGGCCGAGCGGGCCTCGGAGCGGTACGACCTGCACACCCGGCACCTCAACCACCAGCTGCCCCGGATGCTGCGCACCATCGGGTTCGACAAGGTCTACGAGCGGGCCGAGGGCGCGTACTTCTGGGACGACGAGGGCCAGGACTACCTCGATATGCTCGCCGGATTCGGGGTGATGGGCCTGGGCCGCCACCACCCCGTGGTCCGCAAGGCGCTGCACGACGTCCTGGACGCCGACCTGGCCGATCTGACCCGCTTCGACTGCCAGCCGCTGCCCGGTCTGCTGGCCGAGCGGCTGTTGGCCCACGCCCCCCACCTGGACCGGGTCTTCTTCGGCAACAGTGGCACCGAGGCCGTCGAGACCGCCCTGAAGTTCGCCCGCTACGCCACCCGCAAGCCCCGCGTCCTGTACTGCGCCCACGCCTTCCACGGGCTGACCACCGGCGCGCTGTCGGTCAACGGCGAGGACGGCTTCCGCAAGGGGTTCGCCCCGCTGCTGCCGGACACCCCGATCGAGCTGGGCGACCTCGACGCGCTGGAGCGGGAGCTGGCACGCGGGGACGTGGCGGGGTTCGTGGTGGAGCCCATCCAGGGCAAGGGGGTGCACGAGACCCCGCCCGGCTTCCTGCGCGCCGCGCAGGAGCTGCTGCACCGCCACAAGGCCCTGCTCATCGCGGACGAGGTGCAGACCGGCCTCGGCCGCACCGGGGACTTCTTCGCCTACGCCCACGAGGACGGCGTCGAACCGGATCTGGTGTGCGTGGCCAAGGCACTCTCCGGCGGCTATGTGCCGGTCGGCGCGACCCTCGGCAAGGACTGGATCTTCAGACGGGTCTACTCCTCGATGGACCGGGTGCTGGTCCACTCGGCCAGCTTCGGCGCCAACGCCCAGGCCATGGCGGCCGGGCTGGCCGTCCTCGCCGTCATGGAGGACGAGGGGGTCGTGGCCAACGCCCGCCGCACCGGTGAGCTGCTGCGCGACCGCCTGGCCGCGATGGTGGACCGCTATGAGCTGCTGCACGACGTACGCGGCCGGGGGCTGATGATCGGCATCGAGTTCGGCAGACCCAGCTCACTGGGGCTGCGCAGCCGGTGGGCGATGCTCCAGGCGGCGCGCAAGGGGCTGTTCGCGCAGATGGTCGTCGTCCCGCTGCTGCGGCGCCACCGCATCCTCACCCAGGTGTCCGGCGACCATCTGGAGGTCATCAAGCTGATTCCGCCGCTGATCATCGGCGAGCGGGAAGTGGACCGTTTCGTCGAGGCGTTCACGGCGGTCATGGACGACGCGCACGACGGCGGCGGCCTGATCTGGGACTTCGGCCGGACGCTCGTCAAACAGGCGGTGGCCAACCGCTGACCGAGGGGCCCGCGGGTCCGCGGCCCCTCAGCCCGCGGCCGTTCGGCAGCCGCGGCCCCTCAGTCCGTGAGCAGCCGGTCCCGGAGCCGGTCGCGCTGTTCGGGGGCCAGGCCGAGCCCTTCGGCGAAGTAGCGGTCGGTGCCGCCCCATGTCTCCTCGATGACCGTGAGGGCCGCCGCCAGATATTCGGCGCGCGCGTCGAACAGCGGCAGCAGCAGCGCCATGACCTCGGGGGACATGGGGTCGGAGCCGTCCCCGGGAGCGCCCTTGCGCCAGATCTTGTAGCGCCGGTGGGCGGCGGCCGACTCGAGGTAGTCGGTCTCGATGGCCTCCTGGTCGACGCCGAGGGCCAGCAGGGTCACCGCGATGGACAGCCCGGCCCGGTCCTTGCCCGCCGAACAGTGCATCAGCGCCGGTGAGCTGTCCTCCGCCAGGTCGCGGAGGATCCGGCCGTGCTCGACGAGCCGGGTGGTGATGATGGAGCGGTAGGAGCCGATCATGCGCTGCTCGGCCCGGCCCTCGGCGAGCAGCTCGCGCAGGGTCTTCAGATCGCCCTCGCGCACCATCGTCCAGAACCCGGCGCCGTCGGCCGGGTCGGACAGCGGCACATTGACGTTGCGCACCCCACGGAGCGTGACGTCCTGGCCCTCCAGCTTGATGTCGGCGGCATTGCGGAAGTCGAAGACGGTGTGCAGGCCGAGCGAGTCGAGATAGGCCGTGTCCGCCTCCGTGGCATGGGCGAGATGGCCGCTGCGGAACAGCACTCCGGGCCGTACCCGGCGGCCGTCGGCAGCCGGCAGTCCACCGAGATCACGGAAATTGCGTACCCCCACCAGGCGGCTATCGGCCTGGGGGACCTGCGGCGACTGGGACTGCTGCGTCACGGGCTCTCCTTCACCATCGGCCGCCGACGCGGCTCGTCGACAAGGCGGCTGAAGTTGACCATACGACATGGGTGCACCGGGCAATCCGTCTCATGAGGGTGGGGGCATTGCCGCACCGCCCGCCCTCCACGACCATGTTGACACCTGTGGAGAATTGGGGAGTGCGATGATCGAAACCGGTGGAAGCGGTCGGCTCTGGGTGCTCTCGGGGCGGCACAGTAGCTATGCCCTGCACCTCACCGACCGCGATGAGCTGCTTCATCTCCACTGGGGGCCGAGGATCGCGGCCGAGGACGCCGAGGCCCTTGCCGCCGAGCCGGGGCCGCCGGACACGCCGTTTGAATCACCGCTGGACGGGCGCGAGGAGTACCCCGTGGAGGGCGGTCCGCGCTTTGTGCGCCCCGCCCTGTCCGTCCACGCCGGGGGCGTACGCGGCACCGAGTGGCGCTTCGACGGCGCCACCGTCCTCGACCCCGGCACCGGCGAGGAGCTGCGGCTGCGCTGCCACGACCCGCTGCACCACCTCGACATCACCCTCCACTACCGGATGCGGGACGACGGCGATGTCATCGAGCGCTGGACCACCCTCACCCACACCGGAACCGCCGGGCAGCAGCCGGTGGAGCTGCTGCGCGCCGACTCCGCCGCCTGGTCGCTCCCGGCGCGCGACCGCTGGCGGCTGTCCCATCTGCACGGCCGCTGGGCCGCCGAGAGCCGGCTCGCCCGCGTCGAGCTCACCCCCGGCGAGCAGGTGATCGGCAGCCGCCGTGGCCACACCAGCCATCACCACCTGCCCTGGATCGCCCTGGACGGCGGGGCGGCCACCGAGGAGAGCGGCGAGGTGCACGGCTGCGCGCTCGCCTGGTCCGGGGCCTGGCGGATCGCCGTCCAGCTGCTGAGCGACGGCGCCGTCCAGGCGGTCGGCGGGGTCGGCCACGACGACGCGGGCCAGCTGCTCCTCGCGCCCGGCGAGTCCTTCACCACGCCCGTCTTCGCGGGGCTGTGGACCGACGGCGGCTTCGGGGCCGCGAGCCGCGCCTGGCACGCCTGGCAGCTCGCGCATGTGATCCCCGGGGCCGACCGGTCCCGGCCGGTGCTCTACAACTCCTGGGAGGCCACCCGGTTCGAGGTGAACGAGGAGCAGCAGCGCTCGCTCGCACGGCTGGCCGCCGCCATGGGCGTCGAGCTGTTCGTCGTGGACGACGGCTGGTTCGGGGCGCGCACCAGCGAGCGGGCCGGGCTCGGTGACTGGACACCCAACCCGGACCGCTTTCCGCACGGGCTCAAGCCGCTGGCCGACGAGGTGCACGCGCTCGGGATGGAGTTCGGCATCTGGGTCGAGCCGGAGATGGTCAACCCCGACAGCGACCTCTACCGCGCCCACCCCGACTGGGTGCAGCACCACCCCGGCCGGGCCCGCACCGAATTCCGCAACCAGCTCGTGCTCAACCTCGCCCGCCCCGACGTGCGCGCCCATCTGTGGGAGCGGCTGGACACCCTGCTGAGCGGCGCGCCCATCGACTATGTGAAATGGGACTTCAACCGCTCCTTCGCGGATCCCGGCTGGCCCGGCGACCCCTACCCCCGGCGGCTGTGGACCGACCATGTGCGCGGGCTGTACGAACTGCTGGAGCGGCTGCGCGCGGCCCACCCCGGGGTCGCCTTCGAGTCCTGCTCGGGCGGCGGCGGCCGGATCGACCTCGGCGTCCTGGGTCTGACCGACCAGGTGTGGACCTCGGACAACACCGATCCGCTGGACCGGCTGGCCATCCAGCACGGCTTCGGCCAGCTCCACCCGGCCCGGGTGATGGCCGCCTGGGTGACCGACAGCCCCAACGCCATGGGCAACGCCCGGGTCAGCTCGCTGCGCTTCCGCTTCGTCAGCGCGATGGCCGGGGTGCTGGGCGTGGGCGGCGATCTGACCCGCTGGAGCGCGGCCGAACTGGCCGAGGCCCGCGACTGGGTGGCGCTCTACAAGCGGGTCCGCCCGGTCGTCCAGCACGGTGAGCTGTACCGGCTGCGGCCGCCGGAGGGCGACGGGCTCAGCGCGGTGCAGTACGTACGGGGAGCGGAGACCGTCGTGCTGGCCTGGCTCCAGGCGCAGCACTACGGCCGGGCACAGCCGCCGCTGCGGCTGCGCGGGCTCGATCCGGCGGCCACCTACCGGGCCCTGGAGACCGGGGAGGTGCACCGGGGAGCGGTGCTCGCCCACCGGGGCCTGCGCACCGGGCTGAGCGGCGACCTGGACGCCGCCGTATTCCACCTTCGCCAAAACTGACCGGGTGGGATAGATCACCCCACGTCAAGCCCTGGTTACGGTGGCGTAGGTCACGCCATCGGGTGAATGATGTCCCGACGTGGCAGACGATAAGGAGAGATTCAGCAACGGTTCCATCGGGTCGTACGCAGCCGTCGGGGACAGCTTCACCGAGGGCGTCGGCGACCCCGGTCCTGACGGGGTGTTCGTCGGCTGGGCCGACCGGCTCGCCGTCCTGCTGTCCGACCAACGACCCCACGACGATTTCCGCTACGCCAATCTGGCCGTACGCGGTCGACTCCTTGACCAGATCGTGGCCGAGCAGGTGGCCCGCGCCATGGAACTCGGCCCCGATCTGGTCACCTTCTGCGCGGGGGGCAATGACATCCTGCGCCCCGGCAGCGACCCCGACGATGTGGCCGAGCGCTACGAGGCGGCCGTCGCCGACCTCCGGGCGCGGGTGGGCACGGTGCTGCTGTGCACCGGCTTCGACACCAGAGGGGTGCCGGTGCTGCGCCATCTGCGGGGCAAGATCGCCACGTATACGGCGCATGTGCGGGCGATCGCCGACCGGCACGGCTGCCCGGTGCTCGACCTGTGGTCGCTGCGCTCGGTGCAGGACCGCCGGGCCTGGGACGCCGACCGGCTGCACCTGTCGCCGGACGGGCACACCCGGGTCGCGCTGCGGGCCGGTCAGGTGCTCGGCCTCGAGATCCCGGCCGACCCCGATCAGCCCTGGCCCCCGGAGGGGCAGCGCACCGCGGCCGAGGTGCGCCGGGACAACATCCACTGGGCGCGCGAATATCTGGTGCCCTGGATCGGCCGACGGCTGCGGGGAGAGTCGTCGGGTGACCATGTGGAGCCCAAGCGGCCCGATCTGCTGCCGCTGCGGCCCTGAACGATCCGTGGCCCGAAGCGGTCCCGGTGGAAAACGAGCCGTGACCTCAAGCGGTCCGGTGGGAAATGATCCGTGATCCGAAGCGGTCCCGGAGGAATAGGGGCAGACCCCCGTTGGCGCCCCGGGCTGACCGCCCGGTGCGCTGTCGCTGCCCCTATTCCCTCGGCACCGCTCGTCCGTGGAGACCGCTCGTCCGTCGAGCCGTCGCCGCGCGGCCGCTATATCGCCAGGTAGGCCCAGACGGCGCGGCCCGCGCCCCCCTGGTTGGGCCTGACCCCCCAGGCCTCCGACATGGCCTCCACCAGCATCAGCCCGCGCCCGCCCTCCTGGTCCGCGCTCACCGAGCGGGCCTCGGGCACCGTGCGCGCACAGCCCTGGTCGGCCACCTCCAGCCGCAGCCGGGTGCCTATGAGCTGGAGTGAGCAGCGGACGTCCTCGCTGGAGGTGTGGCGCACCGCGTTGGTGAAGAGCTCGGAGACGATCAACTCCGCGCTGTCCCGGGTGTCCTGGTCGATGCCCCATGAGCCCAGCCGCTGGACGACATGCCTTCTCGCCTCGGCGACGGACGTGCTCAGCGCCGGCAGACGAAACACGTCGTGGCGGGGCGGAGCGACCACGGTGCCGCCGCGCCCTAACCGGAGAGCCTCATAGGAAGGAGCCACGTCCGACACTATGCTCTGTCACGCTCGCGCATGGCAAGGTTCAATCTGTAAATTACAGAATCGCAAGCGCAGGCTGTTCGGAATGCTGAGCCCATGCCAGACTGCTGTGTCGTGAAGGTACTTGGAGGGGGACGGTAGTGGCGGATGCGCGGGCGGGCGGAGCCCCGACCGTCCTGCGAGTCGTGCTCGGAAAACGGCTCCAGGACCTTCGGGAGAAGGCCGGGCTGTCATTCGAGCAGGCCGGGCGCGCCCTGGACGTCACCCATGCCACGATCCGGCGGATGGAGAAGGCCGAGGTCGGCCTGAAGCTCCCGTACGTCGAGAAGCTGCTGCGGACGTACGGCGTCATCGACCCCGAGGAGGTCGAGGGGTTCCTCTCCCTCGCGCGCGAGGCCAACAAGGCCGGCTGGTGGCACCGGTTCCGGGACGTCCTGCCGGAGTGGTTCAACACCTTCGTCAGCCTGGAGGTCGAGGCCAATCTGATCCGGGCCTACGAGCCGCACTACATCCCGGGGCTGCTGCAGACCGAGAACTACGCCCGCGCGGTGCTCCGCGCGGGCATGCCGCACGCACCCGAGTCGGAGATCGAGCGCAATGTGGCCCTCCGCATGGAGCGCCAGGCACTGCTCGGCCGGGACAACCCGCCGATGCTGTGGGTGGTCATGGACGAGACGGTGGTGCGCCGCCCCATCGGCGGCGCCGAGACCATGCGGGCCCAGATCACACGGCTCATCGAGGAGGCAGAGGCACCTCATATCCGGCTGCAGATCATGCCGTTCGACGCCGGTCCGCACCCGGCGATGTACGGTCCCTTCCATATCTTCCGGTTCCCGATCCCGGAGCTGCCCGATATCGCGTACACGGAGACGCTGGTCAGCGGCTCCTACTTCGACCAGCGCGATGATGTATCGGCGTTCCTGGAGGCCCTGGACCGGATGTGCGCGCAGGCCGCGCCTGCACAGACGACTCAGGCGATTCTGAGTCGCATTCGCAAGGAGATCTGAACGATGGATCGCATATTCGGGAACCGCGTCTACAGCGGCATGCCGGCAAGGGAACTCGGCAGCGAGGGCTGGCACAAGCCATGGAGCGGTGGCAATGGGGGAAGCTGCGTCGAGGCGATGAGACTGACGGACGGACGGGTGGCGCTGCGCCAGTCGACCGACCCGGACGGACCGGCCCTGATCTACACCCACCTGGAGATGAAACGCTTCATCCAGGGGGCGAAGGCCGGGGACGCGGACTTTCTGTTTCTGTGACGTCCGCCGTCGAGGGGGAAACAGTGTGACCGACCGACCACGGAGTGACCGGCGGGGGCGGCGCCGAGCGGCAGCGCGCCCTTCGTCTTGGCCGCCCGCGGCTCGCGCAGCGCGGGACGTTCCATGAGCGGCCGGTAGGCGGTCTTGTGCGGAGTGCAATACATCGCACGGTCCTGGTCAGGCTCGCTCGCGGGCGTCTTCCAGTTGGACGCTGTAGTACGCGTGATCATGTGGATAGCCTTCTAGCTCCACCAAGCTCTCCTTAAAGGCGCTGACGGCGGTTGACCAGTCACGTGCCGCGTATGCGGCCTCACCCAACAGAAGCTTTGCCCGAACTGGGCTGAGCCAGTACAACCAGCCTGGCCGTTCTTCGGCAGTCGGAGTTTGCAGTGCGAAGCCATAGGCCCGTTCAGCGAGTCAGCGTGCTCGGTCCCGTTCCCCGACCGCAGCCGCTGCCAAGGCAGTTGCATGTGCGGTGATGGAAGCTGTCGCAGGGGAAAGGCCACCGGGGGTCAGCTGCGCGATTTCGGCCGTCCGTAGGGCTCGTACCGGGTCGCCATGGTTCAGCGTGTAGTACGACCGTACGCGCGTGCCCCACGAGGCCATATCCGCTGATCCCGCGTCGAGTGACCAGCCGTAGGCCAGGTCCAGCCACGCCAGCGAGGGGCCTCGTTGCCCCTCGCCAGCAGCGACCCACGAGAGCCAGTGTGCATGTTCGGCGGCAAGCACAAGCAATTTGTCAGCGACGGCACCCGAGGCGCCCGGCAAGAGTGCGGTAACAGCATCGAGCTGAGACCGAACGACTGGCCAGAGATCCTTCCCGCCAACCTCATCTTCGGCTCGGCGGTGTTCCGCAAGTACGCGAGCAATCCAATCGGCAGATCGGACGTCGATACGTCCGGTCCGATATGCATGCACGATGCGATCGCTCAATTCAGGGATTAAGCCAGGCCTTTGCTGCGCGGATATCGTGCATGAGCGGGAGTCGCGACGCGGGGCCATTGGCTCCACCGCGCGAGCGGTGGAGTGATGAGTGCGCGGCCTCGTTTGCTGCCGTGGTCCGATCCCGTCGGGCAACGGTGCTATCTGGTCTCGGATGTGGACAGTGAGGGCTACCTGTCGAAACTGGCTGACGAGATGGAAGCGGTTCAGCTTCAGATGGGCGCTGAGCTCATCGGTCATGCCCGCCTGATGCTCCGCGACCGCACGACAGACGCCCGAGAGCTCCGCTACCTCTCGAACCGCCTGATCGAAGCGTTGCAAGACGCGCTCAGGATCGCGGAGAGTCGCGGCGGGCGTCTACCGGTGCCCGAGGAGGCCGAGACCGACGGATCGGCCCAGGCCTGGGAGGTGGCGGAATGAATGAGGCGTCAGGAGGCTGGCGGGTCGGTGCGGCACCGGGGCGTGGGCCGCGCCGTGTGGAAGGCGGTCTGCTTGAGCTGCCACTTCACGTTCTCAAGCCCGGTCGAGCGTCTTTGGTGTCGTTGGTGCTGACGATGGTAGAAGCGGAGCAGTTGCACGCCGCCTTGTGTGACGCGCTCGGCGACGAACCCGCGCCTGTGGATGCGCCGGAGTGCCGTCAGCCGGTCCGTTACCCGGGCGGCCGGCAGAAGTACTGAGGTCGGTGACCGCTATCTCGTCGAGTCCGGGGCGCGGCCGGTGCACCGCGACGAGACCGGGATCCTGTGGTGCATCGAGCTGGAGGGGGACGAGCCGGTGGCGATGGTCGAGGTGGTCAACTCCACGCCGGAGCCGGACGGTACCCACCGCACGTACTGGCTGCGGGTGCCGTCCCGGGTCCGGACCGCCCGCGAGGGCGTGGCCTGGACCTTCGGGGAGGACGCCGACACCTACCGCCCCGAGCGCGAGACCTGACACCGGGTCCGGTCCCGTCCCGTGGCCGGGCGGTCAATTGCTCATCCGGGCACAAAGGTTTGGTCTATACCTTGACTGGTATAGACCAAACCGCTTGAGTGTCCCTCAGTATTTCCGACCCCCCACGCGAAGGAGATCGGCCCCATGTGGAGACGACGTGTTCTGGCACCGCTCGCGGCGACCGCGGCGGTGTGTGCGAGTGTGCTTGTCATGCCCATGGCCTCAGCCTCGACGGCGGGGACGACCGACCGGGCGGCGTGTGACTCCCCGAGCCTGACGGCGGACAAGGCGGCCGTCACCGGCGACACCGGCCGGTGCGGTGCCGAGACCAAGCGCGCGGCCGCCTTCGTGGTGTCCGAGGCGCAGTTCAACCAGATGTTCCCGAACCGGAACTCGTTCTACACCTACCAGGGTCTGACCGACGCCCTGAGCGCCTACCCCGGCTTCGCCAACACCGGCAGCGACACCGTCAAGAAGCAGGAGGCGGCCGCCTTCCTGGCGAACGTCAACCACGAGACCGGCGGCCTGGTCCACGTCGTGGAGCAGGACACCTCCAACTACCCGCACTACTGCGACTCGAGCCAGCCCTACGGCTGCCCCGCGGGCCAGGCGGCGTACTACGGCCGCGGACCGATCCAGCTCAGCTGGAACTTCAACTACAAGGCCGCGGGCGACGCCCTCGGCATCGATCTGCTCGGCAACCCCTGGCTGGTGGAGCAGGACGCCGCGGTGTCCTGGAAGACCGCGCTGTGGTTCTGGAACACCCAGTCCGGGGCCGGTTCGATGACCCCGCACGACGCCATGGTCAACGAGCGGGGCTTCGGCGAGACCATCCGCGCGATCAACGGCAGCATCGAGTGCAACGGCGGCAACCCCGGCCAGGTGCAGAGCCGAATAGACGCCTACCAGCGGTTCGTGCAGATCCTCGGCACCACCCCCGGCTCCAACCTGAGCTGCTGACCGGCTGCTGCTGACCGGCCGCCGCCGGCCGGCTGCCGACGGTTGACCGCTGATGACCGGCGCCGAGCGGCCGTCCGGTCGGAAGCGGGGAAAATGAGGTGCGCCGTTCCGTCGCCGCGCGCGAGCCTGGAGCGCATGGCGTGGACGGTGACGTACGACCTCGAAGAGTTCCGGGCCGCGGCGGGTGGCTTCCTGCGCACCCACCCGGCCCGGAACACCACCTTGCTCACGGTGGTCTCCTCCCTGACGGTGGCGGGCAGCGACAGATACGGCGATCAGCCGCCGGTCTACGGCTGGTGGACCGGTGGGGGCGGGGCGGTGGAGGGCGCGTTCCTGTGCACCCCGCCCTACCCACCGCTGCTCTCCGCCCTCTCGGGCGAGGCGGCCCGGGCCCTCGCCCGCACCCTCGCCCGGGACGGCGGGCTGAAGGTCACCGGGGTGAACGCCGGGCGCGGGACCGCCGAGACCTTCGCCGCCGCCTGGAATGGCCTCACCGGTGCGGTGAGCACCGTCGAGCAGACCCACCGGCTCTATCGGCTCGACGCCCTCACCCCGCCCGACCCCGCCCCGCCGGGGCGGCCCCGGGCCGCCACCACCGCCGACCGGGACCTGCTGATCACCTGGTACGAGGCGTTCGCCCGCGAGACCGGCGCGCTGAGGGGCGACGTCGCCCGGCAGGTGGACGACAGGCTCGGCCACGACGGGATCACCATATGGGAGCTCGACGGCCGACCGGTGGCCTGCGCCGGGATCAGCCGTACGATCGCCGACATGGCCCGGGTCGCCCTGGTCTACACCCCGCCCGAGCTGCGCGGACGCGGCTACGCGGGAGCCGCCACGGCCGCCGTGAGCGGGGCCGCGCGGGCCGCCGGGACACGGGAGGTCCTGCTCTTCACCGATCTCGACAACCCCACCAGCAACGCCCTCTACCAGCGTCTCGGCTACCGCCCGCTGGAGGACCACCTGCTGCTGTCCTTCAGCTCGGCCGAGCGCGCCGTTCCGGAACAAGGCCACCCCTCGTAAGAGTTGTGTCATTGCAGCCCAATGGCACCGCGCGTTGGAGTGCTCCCGCCCTCTCACCCTGGAGGCCCCGTGACCGGCTCCCATCCGACACGTTCCCGGCTCACCGCTGCCCTGCGCCCCACCGCCTTCGGAGCGGATCCCAGCGGGGAGCGGATGGAGCGCATCCGACGGTCGCCGAACTTCGCGAACGGTGTGTTCGTCAACCCGGTGGGGGCCCGTACCGTCCCGTCCGGCTCGTTGCTGAAGTTCGCGTCCACCTACTTCCGCAAGGAGGAGCGCGTTCGCCGGGCCCCGGCAGGGACCGTGCCGGTGTACCCCACCACCGTCGCCGATCTGGCCACCCCGCCCGCCTCCGGGCTGCGGCTGACCTGGATGGGGCACTCCAGTGTGCTGGCGGAGATCGACGGGCGGCGGGTGCTGTTCGACCCCGTCTGGGGGCAGCGCTGTTCGCCCTTCTCGATGGTGGGACCCAAGCGGTTGCACCCGGTGCCGGTGCCGCTGCGGGAGCTGGGGCCGGTGGACGCGGTGGTCATCTCCCACGATCACTACGACCATCTGGACATGCCCACGATCCGGGCGCTGGTGCGGAGCCACGCGATGTTCGTCGTCCCTCTCGGGGTGGGAGCCCATCTGGAGCGCTGGGGCGTCCCGGCCGAGCGGCTGACCGAGCTGGACTGGCACGAGTCCACCGAGGTCGCCGGGCTCACGTTCACCGCCACCCCGGCCCGCCACTTCTGCGGTCGCGGCCTGCGCAACACCCAGCACACCCTGTGGGCCTCCTGGGCGGTGGCCGGTTCCGGGCGCCGGATCTACCACAGCGGGGACACCGGCTACTTCCCCGGTTTCGCGGAGATCGGCGCGGCGTACGGGCCGTTCGATGCGACCATGATCCAGATTGGTGCCTACTCCGATTACTGGCCGGACATCCATATGACCCCCGAGGAGGGCATGCGGGCCCATCTCGATCTGCAGGGCGGGGACCCGGCACGGGGGATCATGCTGCCGATCCACTGGGGCACCTTCAACCTCGCCCCGCATCCGTGGGAGGAGCCCGCCGAGGGCACGGTGACGGCGGGGAAGGAGACCGGGGCGACCGTGGCCGTTCCGCGCCCTGGCCAGCCGTTCGAACCGGAGCAGGGGCTGCCGCTCGAGCCGTGGTGGCGGGCGATCGCGGCACGTCCGGTGGCCGAAGTACCGGCCGCGGCCGAGGGGGCGGCCGAGCCGGGCGCTCCCGCCGGGCCGTCCGGCGCCGGGGCGTCCGGGACGACCGGAAAGCGTCCCGGGACGACCGGTGGCGCGGACCCCGCGATGCCCATCCCCCAGTCGTAACACGGGGGTTGGCGCCGCCTCCCGGGGCGGCACGGCACGAGCCGTTTGGCGCTCCATGACGCTCAATGGCGTCGAAACCCTTGTGGTGGACACGACGTGCTCGCTTGAATGGTTAGGAAAGGTTCCTAACGGATCGTCTCGGGGTCCGGGCTGCTCCGGCACGCCCTGGGACGGCCGCGCGCACTTCCCCCACAGTCGACAAGGAACGGAGTCCCCATGTCCCCCCTGCCCAGGAGGATCGGCCTCGCGGCCGCGGCCCTCGCGGTACCGGCCGCGCTCGTCTTCACCGGCGTCGGAGTCGGGCAGGCGTCCGACCACCTGCCGTCCTCGTCGGACGCGCTCCACACCCACTCGGCGCACAAGGCCGCGGCGGCGAGCGATCTGGACGACCCGGCGAAGAAGGAGATCGCCATGAAGCTGGTCTCCAGTGCCGAGAACTCCTCGCTCGACTGGCGCGCCCAGTTCTCGTACATCGAGGACATAGGCGACGGCCGCGGCTACACCGCGGGCATCATCGGATTCTGCTCCGGCACCGGCGACATGCTGGAACTCGTCGAGCACTACACCCAGCAGAAGCCCGACAACGTCCTGGCCAAGTACCTCCCCGCGCTGCGCGAGGTCGACGGCAGCGACTCCCACGACGGCCTCGACCCCGACTTCACCAAGGACTGGAAGAAGGCCGCCGAGGACGAGGCGTTCCAGGACGCCCAGGAGCACGAGCGCGACCGCGTCTACTTCAACCCGGCCGTCCAGCAGGGCAAGGACGACGGCCTGGGCGCGCTCGGCCAGTTCATCTACTACGACGCGATCGTGATGCACGGCCCCGGTGACAGCGAGTACAGCTTCGGCGGCATCCGCAAGGCCGCGCTGTCCCACGCCAAGCCCCCGGCGCAGGGCGGCGATGAGACCACCTACCTCAACGCCTTCCTCGACGCCCGCGTGGAGGCCATGAAGAGCGAGGAGGCGCACAGCGACACCAGCCGGGTCGACACCGAGCAGCGGAAGTTCCTCAACGAGAAGAACTTCGACCTGACGCCCCCGCTGCGCTGGCAGGTCTATGGCGACCCGTACGAGATCAACTAACTCCTGACCGCCGCGCCGGTCGCCGCTTGCTAAGCGGGACACTGTCCCATATCTTTAATCGGGACAGTGTCCCGCTTCGTTGTGCGCGGATGGAGAAGATGACTATGTCGACATATCTGCTGGTGCACGGTGCTTGGCACAGCGGGCGGTGCTGGGAGCGGGTGGTCCCGCTGCTGACGGCGGCCGGGCACCGGGTGCTGGCGCCGACGCTGACCGGTTACGGCGACACGGCGCATCTGGCCGGTCCGGAGGTGGGGCTGGACACCCATGTCGACGACATCGTCGGGCTGATCACCGAAGAAGACCTCACCGATGTGGTGCTCGTCGGGCACAGCTATGCCGGGCTGGTCATCTCCTCCGCGGCCAACCGGGTCCCGGACCGGATCGGGCAGCTGGTCTATCTCGACGCGATGGTTCCGGAGGACGGCGAGAGCGCGGCCGATGTCATGCCCGCCGTCCGAGGGCTGATCGACCGGGTGCTGGCGTCCGAGAGTGGCTGGCGGGTGCCGCCGCCGTCCGGGATGCCGCCGCCGTACGGCCTGTTCGGGGTCACCGACCCGGCGGACGTGGCGTGGCTGCGGTCGATGGTGTCGGATCAGCCGGTGCGCTGCCTCCAGCAGCCGGTCCGGCTGGACAACCCGGCCGTCAACGCGATCCCGCGGACGCATATCCACTGCGTCGCCCATGTGCCTGAGGGCATCACCCGGCGGCCCGTCCCCGACATCCAGCCCAACGGCGCCCCGGCACAGGTGTGGGAGTTGGCGACCGGCCACGACTGCATGATCACCCTGCCGGGTGAACTCACCGAACTGCTGCTCAAGCTCGGCTGAAGCGGCCCGGCTCCGGGCCGCCCCGCCTCAGTCAGACGCCGCCTCCACCAGCGCGCGCATGACGCGTACGTCGTCGCCCGCCTCCGGATGCCACTGGACGCCCAGCACGAACGCCTCGGCGTCCGGCAGTTCCACCGCCTCGACCGTTCCGTCGTCCGTGGCGTGGGCCGAGGGGGTCAGGCCCTTGCCCAGGTGGGCCACGGACTGGTGGTGGAAGGTGGGGACGGACAACGGCTCCGGGAGGATCCCGGCGAGCAGCGTGCCGGGGACCGGCCGCACCTCGTGGTGGTCGAAGACGCCGGGCGGGCCCGCGTGGCCGTCCAGGTGCTGGACGAGGGTGCCGCCCAGGGAGACGTTCAGGAGCTGGTGGCCGCGGCAGATGCCCAGCAGTGGAGTGCCCGCGGCCAGGGCCGCGTCGATCAGGGCCAGCTCCCAGGCGTCCCGCACCCGCGCGGGCGGCCCGGTGCGCGGCTCCACCTCGGCCCCGTACCGCGCCGGTTCCACATCCGGTCCGCCGGAGATCACGAGCCCGTCGAGGCGGGAGACGACGCCCGCGGCGGCGGCCGGGTCCTCGTCCGGCGGCAGCATCGCCGCCAGGCCGCCCGCGCGCTGGACCAGCAGGTGGTAGCCCGAGGGCAGCAGCGCGGCGGGGAGGCTCCAGACGCCCCAGCTCGCCGAGGTTTCGAGATAGGTGCTGACGCCGATCAGGGGCTTGGACACCGAGGACTCCGATCTTCGTTGGTCCGCTCGGCCGCGGGACGGCTCGCTGTCGTGGGGACCCGCTCGCTGCCGTGGTGACCATTGTCGGTCGCCGGACGGCTCTCGGCCGGGGGTTCTCCGCCGCGGGAACGGACTCAGTCGCGGGACAGTTCCGCCTCGGCCTCCGCCAGCGCCGCGAACTCCTCCTCCGGCGCCGCCGCGACCAGGCGGTGGCGGCTGTAGAAGGCGAAGTAGGCCAGCGCCACCGCGTAGACGCCGAGCGCGATGAAGGCCGCGTCCTTGTCCACCAGGAAGGTGGCCACCAGCGCCGAGCAGGCCAGGACGAAGGCGAGGGACGACGTCACCGTGCCGCCGGGGGTGCGGTAAGGGCGCTCCAGGCCCGGTTCGCGGCGGCGCAGGACGATGTGGGAGAGCGACATCAGGGCGTACGAGATGGTGGCGCCGAAGACCGCGGTGTTGAGCATCCGGGCGCCGTCGCCGGTCCACGCCGCGAGGGCGAAGCCGATGGCGCCCGGGACCAGCAGCCCCAGGAACGGGGCCTTGCGGCTGCTGGTCAGCGACAGGAAGCGGGGCAGATAACCGGCCCGGGAGAGCGCGAACAGCTGGCGCGAACCGGCGAAGATCAGGGAGAAGAAGGAGGCCACGAGCCCGGCGAGCCCCGCGTAGTTGACGATGCGGGACAGCACGGTGGCCTTGCCGTCCGGCTGCAGCGCCTCGACCAGCGGGTTGCCCGCGTCCTGTACGGCGCCGGGGCCGCGCGCCCCCGTCGCCGCGAGGAAGGTGAACAGGGCGAGCAGCAGCAGGATGCCCATGGACCAGGCCATGGCCTTCGGCAGCGTACGGGCCGGGTCCCGGGTCTCCTCGGCCGCCAGCGGAACCCCCTCCACCCCCAGGAAGAACCACATGCCGAAGGGGAACGCCGACCAGATGCCGAGCAGCCCGAACGGCAGCCAGGAGCTCGAGCCGAAGGAGGAGTGGTCCGCCGGGATGTCGTTGAGCGAGCCCGCGTCGAAGTCGGTGAGTGCGCCCACGGCGAAGATCACCAGCGCGGCGACGGCGATGGCGGTCACCACCAGGCTGAACCGCAGGGCCTCGCCCACGCCCCACAGGTGGATGCCGATGAAGATGACGAAACACGCCAGATAGACCGGCCAGCCGGACTCCAGGCCGAAGAGCCCGAGCGACTCGACGTAGTCACCGATGAAGATGGAGATGGCGGCGGGCGCCAGGACGTACTCGATGAGGATCGCCGTCCCCGTGAGGAAGCCGCCCCAGGGGCCGAGGGCGCGCCGGGCGAAGCCGTAGCCGCCGCCCGCGGTGGGGAGGATCGCGGCCAGCTCCGCCAGGGCGAACACCATGCAGGCGTACATCAGGCCCATCAGCAGGGCGGCGATGGCGAGACCGCCGAAGCCGCCCTCCGCCAGGCCGAAGTTCCAGCCCGAGAAGTCGCCGGAGACCACATAGGCGACGCCGAGGCCGGTCAGCAGCAGCGGGCCCGCGCTGCCGCGCCGCAGCTTGCGGCGCTCCAGATACGCGTCCTCCGGGGATGGCGCCGGGCCGCCGCCCGGCGGGGCGCCACCGACGGAGACGCGGGCGGGTTCGGTGCGGGCGGATTCGTTACCGTCGGCCATGGGGGACACTCCTGCTCCACACGAGGGGGCGATGGCAAAGGTGTGGGGCCATACCTTTGCCTTCCCGTCGGCGATGCGCAAGACCTCTGCGTAAAACCGTGGTTAAGGACTTCCGGGGCTGGCCGGTCAGTCGCCGGTCAGACACAGCTCAGGAGTCGGTCAGGCGTCCGCTCAGGCGCAGCTCAGACCAGGAAGCCGCGCAGCAGCGCCGCCGTGCCCTCGCAGTGCTCCCGCATCACCTCGCGCGCCCCGTCCGCGTCCCCGTCCAGCACCGCCTCGACCAGCGCCCCGTGCTGGGCCTGGGAGTGCTCGAGGTTCTTGACCAGCAGCGGGATGCAGTCCAGCAGGTCGTTGACGCTCGCGCGGACGGCCGCGTACTGGGCGGCCAGCGACGGTGAGCCCGCCAGCTCCGCGAGCGTGAGGTGGAGCATCGTGTCCAGCCGGCGGTAGTCGGCCAGCGGGGCGTCCCGCGTCGCGTCCAGGGCCGCCCGCAGCCGTCGCGTCTGCCCCGCGTCCAGCCCGTGCGCGGCGCACAGCCCCGCCGCGCCCACCTCCAGGACCTCGCGGAACCGCAGGGTGTCCTCGACGTCGACCGCCTCGACCCGGCGCCGCAGCTCGTCCTCGCCGCCGCCCTCGGCGGGCTCTGGCCTGGCCCGCACGAAGGTGCCGCCGTAGCGGCCGCGGCGGCTCTCCACCAGCCCCTGGTCCTGGAGCACCTTCAGCACCTCGCGCAGGGTCACCCGGCTGATCCGCAGCCGGTCGGCCAGCTCCCGCTCGGCCGGGAGCCGGCCGCCGTCGGGGACCAGCCCCAGCCGCAGCACCTGGAGTATCTGCTCCAGCGCCTCCTCGAAGCCGTTCCCCGACCGCACCGGGCGCAGTACCGGCGCCAGCCGGTCGTCCGCCGCGCTCCCGCTCCCGCTTTCGCTCATCGAACCGTCCGCACCTACTTCCCAACCAAAGGTCTGTGGGATTACCTTAAGGCCACCCCCACGCCCAGCAACCCCCTCTTCGCACCCTCCGCCCCCCGAATTCTCCGACGCAGGAGGCCCCACCGTGGCAGACCGCACGCCCCCGCTCTCGGTCGACGAGCTGACCAGACTGGTCGCCGCCGGGGAGATCGACACCGTCGTCCTGGCCTTCACCGATATGCAGGGGAGGCTCCAGGGCAAGCGGTTCGCCGCCCGCTTCTTCCTCGACGACGTCCTGGCACACGGCACCGAGGGCTGCAACTACCTCCTCGCCGTCGACACCGAGATGAACACCGTCGACGGCTACGCCATGTCCTCCTGGGAGCGCGGCTACGGCGACTTCGCCATGCACGGCGACACCGCCACCCTGCGCCGCACCCCCTGGAACCCCGGCACCGCCCTCCTCACCGCCGACCTCGCCTGGCACGACGGCAGCCCGGTGGTCGCCTCCCCGCGCCAGATCCTCCGCCGCCAGCTGGACCGGCTGGCCGAGCGCGGCTGGACCGCGTACACCGGCACCGAGCTGGAGTTCATGGTCTTCAGGGACAGCTATGAGCAGGCCTGGAACACCGGCTACCGCGGGCTGACCCCGGTCAACCAGTACAACGTCGACTACTCCGTGCTCGGCACCGGCCGGGTCGAACCCCTGCTGCGCCGCATCCGCAATGAGATGGGCGCCGCCGGGATGACCGTCGAGTCGGCCAAGGGGGAGTGCAACCTCGGCCAGCACGAGATCGCCTTCCGCTACGCCGACGCCCTGACCACCTGCGACCAGCACGCCGTCTACAAGACCGGCGCCAAGGAGATCGCCGCCCAGGAGGGCATGGCGCTCACCTTCATGGCCAAGTACGACGAGCGCGAGGGCAACTCCTGCCATATCCACCTCTCGCTGCGCGACGAGGCCGGACACCCCGTGCTCGCCGACGACGACGGCGAGTACGGCATGTCGAAGACCATGCGCCACTTCCTCGCCGGACAGATCGCGGCGATGCGCGACTTCACCCTGCTCTACGCCCCGAACATCAACTCCTACAAGCGGTTCCGCCCCGGCTCGTTCGCGCCCACCGCCGTCGCCTGGGGCCCGGACAACCGCACCTGCGCGCTGCGCATCATCGGCCACGGCCACTCCCACCGGCTGGAGAACCGGCTCCCCGGCGGCGATGTCAACCCGTACCTGGCCGTGGCCGGGATGGTGGCCGCCGGGCTCCACGGCGTGGAGCAGGAGCTGGAGCTCCCCGAGGTCTGTACCGGCAACGCCTACACCGGCGACGCCGAACACGTCCCGACCTCGCTGCGCGACGCGGCCGAGCTGTGGCGGAACAGCCCCATAGCGCGGGCCGCCTTCGGCGACGAGGTGGTCGAGCACTACCTCAACATGGCGCGCGTCGAGCAGGACGCCTATGACACCGCCGTCACGGACTGGGAGCGCTTCCGGTCCTTCGAGCGCATGTGAGGAACCACCAGGTGAGCAACGAGCACCCGCACCCCGACCACCACCCGAACGAGCACCACCACCCCCACGAGCACCGGATCCTCAACCCGGCCACCGAGGAGGTCATCGCCACCGTCCCCGCCACCACCCCGGACGAGGTGGCCGCCGCCGTGGCCCGCGCCACCGGGGCGCAGCGCGGCTGGGCGGCGCTCGCACCCGCCGACCGCGCCCGGCTGCTGCGCCGCTTCGCCGCCGCCGTGGACGGGCACATCGAGGAGTTGGCCGCCCTCGAGGTCCGCGAGGCGGGCCATCCGATCGGCAACGCCCGCTGGGAGGCGGGCAATGTGCGCGATCTGCTGGACTACGCGGCCGGGGGAGCGGAGCGGCTGAGCGGCGCCCAGATCCCGGTGGCCGGGGGACTGAACGTCACCTTCCACGAGCCGCTGGGCGTGGTCGCGGTCATCGCGCCGTGGAACTTCCCCATGCCGATCGCCGCCTGGGGCACCGCGCCCGCCCTGGCCGCCGGGAACGCGGTGATCCTGAAACCGGCCGAAACCACCCCGCTCACCGCGCTCCGGCTGGCCGAACTGGCCCTGGAGGCGGGGCTGCCCGAGGGGCTGTTCCAGGTGCTGCCCGGGGCCGGGCCGGTCGCGGGCGCCGCGCTGGTCGAGCACCCCGGCGTCGCCAAGGTCGTCTTCACCGGCTCCACCGCCGTCGGCAAGGAGATCATGGCGAAGTGCGCCGCCGGTGTGAAGCGGGTGACCCTCGAACTCGGCGGCAAGAGCCCGAACATCGTCTTCGCCGACGCCGACCTCGAGCGGGCCGCCGCCGCCGCGCCCGGCTCCTTCCTGGACAACACCGGGCAGGACTGCTGCGCCCGCAGCCGCATCCTGGTCCAGGCATCCGTCTACGACCGGTTCATGGAGCTGCTGGCGCCCGCCGTGACCTCCTTCGCGGTCGGCGACCCGGCCGACCCCGCCACCGCCATGGGTCCGCTGATCTCGGCCGCCCAGCGGGAGCGCGTACGGTCCTACGTACCCGAGGACGCGCCCGCCGCGATCCGCGGCGAGGCCCCGAAGGGCAAGGGGTTCTGGTACCCGGCCACCGTGCTGGAGGCCACCGGCCCCGGGGACCGCGCCGCCGTGGAGGAGATCTTCGGCCCCGTCGCGGTCGTCCTCCCCTTCGAGGACGAGGCCGACGCCGTACGGCTGGCCAACGCCACCGACTACGGCCTGTCCGGCTCGATCTGGACCCGCGACGTGGGCCGCGCGGTCCGGGTCTCGCGCGCCGTCGCCGCCGGGAACCTGTCCGTCAACTCGCACGGCAGCGTGCGGTACGCCACCCCCTTCGGCGGCTACAAGCAGTCCGGCCTGGGCCGGGAGCTGGGCCCCGACGCCCTTGCCGCCTTCACCGAGACCAAGAACGTCTTCATCAGCACCGAGATCAGCACCGAGGAGCAGTGACGTGACCGAGACCCCCGTGTGCCGCCGTCTGGTGGGCCGTACCGCCGTCGTCACCGGAGCGGGCAGCGGCATCGGCCTGGCCACCGCGCGCCGCCTGGCCTCCGAGGGCGCGCGGATCGTCTGCGCCGATATCGACGAGAGCGCGGGCAAGGCCGCCGCCGACGAGGTCGGCGGGCTCTACGTGCCCGTGGACGTGACCGACCCCGAGCAGGTCGACGCGCTCTTCAAGACCGCCTTCGACACCTACGGTTCGGTGGACATCGCCTTCAACAACGCCGGGATCTCCCCGCCCGACGACGACTCGATCCTCACCACCGGGCTCGACGCCTGGAAGCGGGTCCAGGAGGTCAACCTCACCTCCGTCTATCTGTGCTGCAAGGCCGCGCTGCCGTACATGCGGCGGCAGGGCCGGGGATCCATCATCAACACCGCCTCGTTCGTGGCCGTGATGGGCGCCGCCACCTCCCAGATCAGCTACACCGCCTCCAAGGGCGGGGTGCTGGCCATGTCCCGCGAACTGGGCGTGCAGTTCGCCCGCGAGGGCATCCGGGTCAACGCGCTGTGCCCGGGGCCGGTCAACACCCCGCTGCTGAAGGAGCTGTTCGCCAAGGACCCGGAGCGGGCCCAGCGCCGGTTGGTGCACGTGCCCGTGGGCCGGTTCGCCGAACCGGAGGAGATCGCCTCCGCCGTGGCCTTCCTGGCCAGCGATGACGCGTCCTTCGTCAACGCCGCCGAGTTCCTCGTGGACGGCGGGATCGCCGGGGCATATGTCACGCCTTTGTAGTCCAGGTGCGCAGTCCGGGCATCCGCTGTGTACGGACACCAGCCCTGGCCATAGGCTGACCGTGTGACCATGAACACGCTTCCCGGCTGGTACCCCGATCCCGGCTACGCAGGTAACGGCCCCGCCATGGAACGGTGGTGGGACGGCTCGGCCTGGACCGAGTACACCCGTGATGCCTCGGGCGCCGCGGACCCGGCGTTCGGCCCCCCGCCGCCCCCGTACCTCCCGGGGCGGCAGGACGGGCACGGCCACGCCCGCGGCCGCGGGCCGAGGATCGCGGCGCTCTCCGTCGCCGTCGTCGCCGTCGTCGCCGCGATCGTCGGTGGCATCGTGCTGCTGGGCGACGGCGGCGACGGCGGTGGGAACGCCCAGACCGGCCCCGCCCCCGGCACCTCCGCGCCGGACGGCGGGGACGACCGGGCCCCGGGCCCGGACGATCCCTCGCAGGGGCCCACCGAGAGCCCCAGCGCACCGCCGAGCTACGACTCGGACACCGCCCCGGACCAGGGCAACGGCATCAGCCTGCCGGTGCTCTCAGGCTGGCAGGCGGGGCGCAGCAGCTCCGGCGGCGCGGGCGTCACCACCTCCCGCTACCCCTGCCCGGGCGACCCGTCCACCGAGTGTGTGCGCGGCGGCGCCTTCTCCCGGACCGCCGCGGGCTACAAGGCCACCTCCGCCAAGGGCATAGCCAAGGAGGACATCGCGCGGAACGCCGAGGAGTCCTACGGCACCGACGGGAAGACCGACCGCAAGGCGTACGGCGGGATCACCTCCCACGAGCAGCTGAAGGCGTCGGAGGTCCAGGTCGCGGGCGAGAACGGCTATCTGGTCCGCTGGAAGGTGGTGACGAAGAAGGGCGACGACGGCATCGTGCAGTCGGTGGTGTTCCCCTCGCCCACCGTGCCGGACACGATGGTGCTGGTGCGCTTCGGGTTCGACGAGAGCGACAAGGCGCCGCCGCTCGGCGATATGGACAAGATCGTCAAGGGTATCGAGGCGCTGGCGGGCGACGGCCGGTCGGTCTAGCCGGGGGCCAAAGCTCAGAGGAACGTCCTGCCCTCGCCCCGGTACGTCGGCACCTCGGCCACCACCCGGTCCCCCTCGACCAGCCGCAGCGTGTCGAACCGCTCGCACAGCTCACCGGCCTTGGCGTGCCGGAACCACACCTTGTCGCCGATCAGCAGATCGTCGGCGGCCGTGCCCAGCAGCGGGGTCTGCACCTCGCCCGGCCCCTCCATCGAGTCGTACACCAGCCCCTCCGGCAGATACGGCACCGGCAGCCGGTCCCGGCCCGGCGCGCCCGACGCCGGATAGCCACCGCCGAGCACGGTCACCACGCCCACCCCGGGGCGGCGCACCACCGGCTGCGCGAACAGGGCCGCCGGGCGGCCCCGGAAGGAGGTGTAGTGGTCGAACAGGCGCGGCTGGTAGAGCCCGGACCCGGCGGCGATCTCGGTCACCGCGTCCTCCGCGGCGGTGTGCTGCACACTGCCCGTACCGCCGCCGTTGACGAACTCCAGGTCCGCCACGGCCCGCACCGCCCGGACGGCCGCGGCCCGGCGCGCCGCGAGCTCGCGGCGCGCCACGGACTGCATCAGCCGGACGGCGCGCGAGCGCAGCGGGCTCCCGGGCACCGCGTCGCCCACGCCCGCCACATGCCCCTCGTACGCCATCAGCCCGACCAGCCGGAAGCCGGGGCGGTCGGCGATCGCCCGCGCCAGGGCGGCCAGTTGCTCCGGTTCGCGCAGCGGTGAGCGCAGCGCTCCGACCCGCACCTGCCCGCCGAGCATCCGCAGCGAGGTGTCCAACTCCAGGCAGACGCGGACCTCTTCGGTCCCGGCGCGCACGCTGTCGATCAGATCGAGCTGGGAGGGGTCGTCCACCATGACGGTCACCGCCCCGGCCAGCTTGGGGTCGCCGGTCAGGGTGGCGAAGCCGTCCCGGTCGGCGGAGGGGTAGGCGAGCAGCACGTCGCCGAACCCCTCGCGAGCCAGCCACAGCGACTCCGGAAGCGTGAAGCTCATGACCCCCGCGAAGCCGTCGCACGCGAGCGCCCGCTCCAACAGCGCCCTGCAGCGCACCGATTTGCTGGCCACGCGGATCGGTTTGCCTCCTGCCCGGCGGACCAGATCCCGTGCGTTGTCGTCAAAGGCTCCCAGGTCGACAATCGCCACGGGCGCTTCGAGATGGGCGGTGGCCCGGTCGTACCGGGCCCGGTCAGCGGCGGCAGCGGACATGGACGCAGCTTGCCAGACCGCCATTACCACTGGGTAGAGGGCGGCCGGTGCGCAGGGCCCCCGGCTGGCCGTAGAGTGTCGCGCACGCCACGACCGGCAGGTCAGCGGCGTGTTGTCCGTATACGGGCCCGACTGCCCGAAAGGCGGTGCGGTGGCGCGGCGAACCGGACGGAGCCAGGTGAAGCAGGTCTCGACGGGTGCGAGGGGGTGCGGATGAGCACCAACGCGGAACAGGCGCACTCGTCCCGGGGCACGCCCCCACCACGTCCCGCACACCCCCCGCGCACGGCGCCCGAGCGGCCCTCCGCACCTCCTCCGCGCCCCACCAACGCGCCCGGGTTCACCTCGGATCCACCCGGGTTCACCCCGGACCCGGAGACGCCCGTCCTCGGCGTACGGGCGAAGGTCCCACTCCCCACGGGCACCGCCGGGGCGTCCGGCACCCGAGTGCCCCCGCAGCCCCCGGCACCGCCGCGTCCCTCCGCGCCGCCCCGCACCGGCGCGCCACCGGGCACCGGTGTATCACGCGGCACCGGCGGGCTCTTCGGGGGCGGCGGACCGGGCGGCCGACGCCGACCGCGCAGCCGTACGGTCGCCGCCGCCGCGAGTCTCGTCCTCGGGCTGGGGCTGCTCGGCGGGGCGGCGGCCGGAAGCTGGCTGGGCGACGACCCCGGCGCCCCGCCGTCCACCGCCGACACCTACGCCCACGCCCGCTCCGCCTGGCACAGCATCCCGGTGGACGACCTCTTCCCGCACACCCTGCGCGGCAAGGGCGAGGGCCCCGGCGGCGCCGACCGCCTCTGGACCCGGATAGCCGTCGCCCCCGACAGCAGCTGCGGCGGCGGATTCGATCCGCTGCTCGCCAAGGCGCTGGCCCCGGTGGGCTGCGAACGGCTCGTCCGCGCCACGTACACCGACGCCACCAGCACCAGCGTCACCACCGTCGGGGTGCTGATCACCACCTCGGGACCCACCGGAATGCGGGCGCTGCGGCAGCGCTTCGTCACCGAGAAGCTGGACGAGCGCACCGATCTGATGCCCCGCACCTACGCCGCCAAGGGCACCGCCGCGGCCGGTTTCGGCGATGAGCAGCGCGCCAGTTGGCGGATCCGGATCCTCACCGACGCCCCCGCCGTCATCTACACCGTCACCGGCTTCGCCGACGGCCGTAAGGTCACCGACCCGCAGTCGGCGGGGGAGGCGACCCAGCGCGGCGCCACCTCGGCCCCCGCACAGTCCGGCCTCGGCAACGACGCCCGGGGCATCGCCGATGCGACCGAGTCCGGATTCCGCCGGGCCCTCGCCGCGTTCACGGAGAGCACGTCATGACCTCCGCGCTCGGACGGCGCCTCGCCGTGGCGCTCGCCGCCGCCGGGCTGGCCCTGCTGCCCGCCGCGCCCGGATACGCCGACGGCATACAGGCCCAGGAGTGGGCGCTTGACACCCTCCACGTCCGCGAGGCATGGCAGACCACCAAGGGCTCCGGGATCACCGTCGCCGTCCTCGACACCGGCGTCGACGACGGCCACCCCGACCTCGAAGGCCAGGTGCTGCCGGGGAAGGACCTCGTCGGCTTCGGCGCCCGGCGCGGCGAACGCGCCTGGGCCCGCCACGGCACCGCCATGGCCGGGATCATCGCCGGACACGGCCACGGTGCCTCCGGCGGCGAGGGCGTGCTGGGCGTCGCCCCCAAGGCCCGGATCCTGCCGGTGCGGGTGATCCTCGAGGACTCCGATGCCGACCGTAAGAAGGCCCGCTCGACCCGTGGCGGCGCGCTCGCCGCCGGGATCCGCTGGGCGGCCGACCACGGCGCCGACGTCATCAACCTCTCGCTCGGCGACGACAGCGCCTCCGCCCACCCCGAGGCCGCCGAGGACGCCGCCGTGCAGTACGCGCTGCGCAAGGGCGCGGTCGTGGTCGCCTCCGCGGGCAACGGCGGCGAGAAGGGCGACCGGATCTCCTACCCGGCCGCCTACCCCGGGGTCATCGCCGTGACCGCCGTGGACCGCTACGGCTCCCGCGCGGCCTTCTCCACCCGCCGCTGGTACGCCACCGTCTCCGCACCCGGCGTCGACGTGGTCATCGCCGACCCCGACAAGCGCTACTACGAGGGCTGGGGCACCAGCGCGGCCGCCGCCTTCGTCTCCGGCTCCGTCGCCCTCGTCCGCGCCGCCCACCCCGGCCTGAGCCCGCGCCAGATCCGCGGGCTCCTCACCCGGACCGCCCAGGACGCCCCCGAGGGCGGCCGCAGCGACGCCCTCGGGGCGGGCCTGGTGAACCCGGCGGCGGCGATCACCGCGGGCGACACGATGAAGCCCGAGGCCCAACGGCCCGCCGCGGCCGCCTCCCCCAACCGCTACTTCGGCAACGGCCCCGGCCACCCCAAGGGCGCCCACGACGACTCCGGCCCCAACCAGATGGCCCTCCTCGCCGGGCTCGCCGGCACCGCCCTGGTCATCGCGGCGATATCCCTATGGCGCGGCTCGGGCCCGCTACGGGTGCCACCGCGACTGCGGGCGCTGCTGCTGAGGGGGTTCGGCCGCTGAGCGATGCGGGGGACCGCGGTCGCCCCGCTGCCGATACCCTCGTGGCGTGGCGCTCAAGAACATTCCCGACCCCGGCTTCTCCGGCGACGACGGGTCCGCCGACCCCAGGCTGACCGCGGCGCTCGCCGCCTGGGCCGATGACCGCTCGGCCGAACCGGAGGTGCTGGCCGCACTCGCCGACGCCCGGCTGCTCGTCCCGGTGGTGGCGATCCTGGGTGAGGCGGAAGTGGTGGAATCCGCTTCGCGCGGAGCGTCCGCGGAGGGCGGGCTGCGTCGCGAGAAGAGCAGCGATATGGCGGTGCCCACGCTCCAGGCCCCCGACGGGCGGCGCGCGCTGCCCGCGTTCACCTCGCTCGAGACGCTGGCCCGCTGGCGCCCGGACGCCCGGCCCGTGGCCGTACCGCTGCGCCAGGCGCTGGAGGCCACCGCCCATGAGAAGGCGGACACCCTGGTCCTTGACCTCGCGGGCCCGGTGCCGTACCAGCTGACCGGCCCTGCCCTGCTGGCCCTCGCCGAGGGGCGGACCAGCGCGGATCCGCTCGCTGACCCGGCCGTGGCCGAGGCGGTGCGTACCGTGCTGGCCGCCGAGCCGGAGGTGCGACGGGCCCATCTGGCCCCGGCGGCGGACGCCGACGGGATGCTCGCCCTCGCCCTGGCCCCGGGGGCACCGGCGCGCGAGACGGCGCACCGGGTGGCGGGCGCCCTGGCCGCCGACGAGGTGCTGCGGGCGCGGCTGGTGCGCGGGCTGACCCTGGCGCTGCTGCCGCCGGACGCGCAGGTCCCCGGCGAGCCGCTGTTCAGCCGCTGAGGGCCGGGTCCGGGCCCCTGCCCATGCGGACCAACAGGCGAATCCTCCCGATTCCGCCCACAATGCTTAGGCGACTGGCGGTCGGAATCTGCGTGAGGAGAGCGCCATGGAGACGAGAACGGTCGTAGCGGAGTTCATCGGGACCGCGATGCTGGTCCTCTTCGGAGTCGGCTCGCTGGTCCTGGCGGGCGACTACATCAACGCCCTCGGGATCTCGCTCGCCTTCGGCTTCACGCTGATCGCGATCGCCTTTGCGTTCGGACGCATCTCGGGCTGCCACGTCAACCCGGCGGTGACCCTCGGCATGCTGCTGGCCCGGCGCATCGACATCCGTATGGCCGTCCAGTACTGGGTCGCGCAGTTCGTCGGCGCGATCGTGGGCGCGGCGATACTGTTCCTGCTCGCCAACCAGGTGCCCAGGCTCCAGACGGCCGGTGCCTTCGGCAGCAACGGCTACGGCGGCCGCTCCCCGGTGGGGATGGGCGCGGGCGGGGCCTTCCTCGCCGAGGTGCTGCTGACCTTCCTGCTGGTCTTCATCTACCTCACGGTGACCCGCGCGGTGCCGATGGTCGGCGCGGAGCCGGTCCCGGTGGGCCTCGCCCTCGCCGCGGTCAACCTGATCGGCATCCCGCTGACCTGGGCCTCGGTCAATCCGGCGCGCAGCCTTGGCCCCGCGATCTTCGCGGGCGGCGACGCACTGGGCCAGCTGTGGCTGTTCATCGTGGCGCCGCTGGTCGGCGGGGTGCTCGCCGCCGTGGTGCACCGGTTCACCCACCACCATCCGGCGGGCCGGGCCGAGGAGGACGAGGCGCATCCGACCCCGGCGACCGGGCCGTGGGGACGCATGCGCGGCGGCCACCGACCGGAGGCGGGCGGCCCGGAGACCAAGGGCCCGGAGGCGGCCTGAGCCCGCGCCGATGCCGGGCCCGGCGGCCGTACGGCCGCCGCCGGTCAGCCGGAAAGGGGGCGCCGGTCAGTTGGGGACGGCGGACCCCCGGCCGGGGACGGCGGGCCTCAGCCGGGGACGACGGGCGGTCAGCCGAAGATCGGGCCGGTGAACTTCTCGCCGGGCCCCTGCCCCGGCTCGTCCGGCACCGCCGACGCCTCGCGGAAGGCGAGCTGGAGGGACTTCAGACCGTCCCGCAGCGGAGCGGCGTGGAAGGAGCTGATCTCCGTGGCGCTGGCCGTGACCAGCCCCGCCAGGGCGTTGATCAGCTTCCGCGCCTCGTCCAGGTCCTTGTGCTGGGGGCCCTCCTCGGCCAGGCCCAGGTTGACCGCTGCGGCGCTCATCAGGTGCACGGCGACCGTGGTGATCACCTCGACGGCGGGCACATCCGCGATGTCCCGGGTCATCCGGTCGAAGTCGGGGGCCGGTGACTGCCCGGCGTTGGCGTCGCTCATGGTGGTCGGGGCTCACTTCCTGAGGGATGGGGTGCTCCAGCCTAGGCGTCCGCCCGTGGCCGTAGGCACGGGGCGGGTGAGTTCACGGAAACGCCGGGGACAGAGTGCGGGAGAGAGCGGCGGGGCCGGAACGGATGCCGGGCAAGCGGCAGGTGAGCATCCCGCGCGGGTGCTGGTATCGTAGATAAATGACCGGCCGGTCGCGTGCGTGTCCGGCCCACAAGTGGAGGCTCCCCAGCTCCCACCTCCCGACCCCCGGGGTCGGCAGGTCATCGGTCAGGCTGCGCCCCGCGGTGATGTCGCGGCGGTGCTCCCGGTCAATGAGGAGCCCCGCCTGTGTACCGTCCGGGGCGTTTTGTGCGTCACGGCGCGGTGGTCTCAACCGAAACAGACTTACGCGGCAGTCCGCCAGGCGGTCGCGTGGTGCAACCGAGGAGGATCCATCAGCGCCGAGCCCCGCATCAACGACCGGATTCGCGTCCCCGAGGTGCGACTCGTCGGTCCCAGTGGCGAGCAGGTCGGCATTGTGCCGCTTGCCAAGGCCCTGGAGCTTGCGCAGGAGTACGACCTCGACCTGGTCGAGGTGGCGGCGAACGCCCGTCCGCCGGTCTGCAAGCTCATGGACTACGGAAAGTTCAAATACGAGTCGGCCATGAAGGCCCGTGAGGCGCGCAAGAACCAGGCGCACACGGTCATCAAGGAGATGAAGCTCCGGCCGAAGATTGACCCGCACGACTACGACACCAAGAAGGGTCACGTCGTCCGGTTCCTCAAGCAGGGCGACAAGGTCAAGATCACGATCATGTTCCGCGGCCGTGAGCAGTCCCGGCCCGAGCTGGGCTACCGCCTGCTGCAGCGGCTCGCTGAGGACGTCCAGGAGCTGGGCTTCGTGGAGTCCAACCCCAAGCAGGACGGGCGCAACATGATCATGGTTCTCGGTCCGCACAAGAAGAAGACCGAGGCGATGGCCGAAGCCCGCGAGGCGCAGGCCGCCCGCAAGGCGGAGCGCCAGGGCGTCAGCTCCGTCGAGGAGCCCGCCGAGGAGCCCGCCGAGGCGTGATGGCCGAGGCGTGAGCCTCGACCGCCCGTCCGGAGCCGCACGGCCCCGGAGACCAACCGAAACACATGACGCTTCCGGATGCCCGGATCGCGGTGACCCCCGCGCCCACGGCCGCCAGGACAGCGCCCTGACGAGGAGAGACGGCGACATGCCGAAGAACAAGACGCACAGCGGTGCCAGCAAGCGCTTCAAGCTCACCGGCTCCGGCAAGGTGGTGCGCCAGCGCGCCGGTCGCCGCCACCTTCTCGAGCACAAGCCGTCCACGCTGACGCGCCGCCTGGCCGGAACGGTCGAGATGGCCCCTGCCGACGCCAAGAAGATCAAGAAGCTTCTCGGCAAGTGACGCCCTCGCCCCGCTGCTGTGGCGGGGCGAGGCGAGCGCCAGACCGGGACCGACCGGGACCTATTCGTTTCCGGGCCGCGTGAGTCACCCGCGGCCCCGTACAAGGAGTTAACAAGTGGCACGCGTCAAGCGGGCAGTCAACGCCCACAAGAAGCGCCGGGCGATCCTCGAGCAGGCGAGCGGCTACCGGGGCCAGCGCTCCCGCCTGTACCGCAAGGCCAAGGAGCAGGTCACCCACTCCCTGGTCTACAACTACAACGACCGCAAGAAGCGCAAGGGCGACTTCCGCCAGCTGTGGATCCAGCGCATCAACGCCGCTGCCCGCGCCAATGGCATGACGTACAACCGCTTCATCCAAGGTCTGAAGGCCGCGAACATCGAGGTCGACCGCAAGATTCTGGCGGACCTCGCGGTCAACGACGCGAATGCGTTCGCGGCACTGGTGGAGGCTGCGCAGAAGGCGCTGCCGAGCGATGTCAACGCGCCGAAGGCCGCGTAAGCGCTGCGCTGAGCGTTGCCGAGTGGACCCGCAGGTGAGACATCACCTGCGGGTCCACCCACATCAACGCCCCGGGTGCGCCCCCGGCGGCCGGGTCGTGCCTGCTGGAGGTCTCGCTCCTGAGGGCGCCCCGGCGGCCGGGTCGTGCCTTTCCGTTCCGCTGTGCGGGTGCGCCCGCTGCGCCCTTGGGTTTCGCCCTCGGGTGCGGCCCGGTGGCCGGGTTGTGCCGCTTGGGGTTTCGCCCCCGGGTGCGGGCCGGTGGCCGGGTTGTGCCCACCCGTCCCGCCCCGCGGGACGATTGCCCACAACGGGGGTGGGTTCTGTTCCGCGGGTCGGCCGCCTGTGGCTGGACGCGTCCCGCTGCCCCTGCGGCCGGGGCCTGGGACTTGCCCCGGCATGGCCGGGTGCGCCGCTGCCCCTTCCCGGGGGCCGGGGCTTGACCCTGGTTTCGGGAAGGGGCGGGGCGGGGTGGGGGAACTCGCCCTGCGGGACGAGGCCCGCAGGTGGGTGCGTTTCTGCCCCCGAGACGATGCCCGTGGCCGGGTGTGCCGCTGCTCCTTCCGGGGGCCGGGGCTTGGCCCCGGTTTCGGGAAGGGGCGGGGTGGGGGAAGACCCCTGGCCCCTGCCATCACCACACCACCACACGAGAAAGCGCACGCGACCCCATGGCGATCCCCGAATTGACGTCCCTGCGATCGCCACGCGTCACCGCCGCCCGGCGCCTGGCCAAGCGCAGCTTCCGCGGCAAGGAGCGGCGGTTCATCGTCGAGGGGCCGCAGGCCGTACGCGAGGCCATCGCGCATCTCGTGGAGGTGTACGTCACCCCCGAGGCCGCCGGGCGGCACCAGGAGATCCTTGACGCCGCCCGCGCCGCGGACGTCCCGGTGCTCACCGCGGCCGATGACGTGGTCGCGGAGATGTCCGACACGGTCACCCCCCAGGGCATCGTCGGGCTGTGCCGCTTCCTGGACTCGCCGTTCGAGGAGATCCTGGCCGCCCGGCCGAAGCTCGTCGCCGTGCTCGCGAACGTCCGCGACCCCGGCAACGCCGGAACCGTGCTGCGGTGCGCCGACGCCGCAGGGGCGGATGCGGTGGTGCTGACGGACGCCTCCGTGGATCCGTACAACCCCAAGGCCGTACGCGCCTCCGTGGGCTCCCTCTTCCACCTCCCCGTCGCCGTCGGCGTACCCGTCGGGCGCGCGGTGAGCGGGCTGCGGGAGGCTGGGGCGCGGGTGCTGGCCGCGGACGGGGCGGGCGAGCGGGACCTGGACTCCGAGCTGGACGACGGGCTGCTGGGCGCCCCCACCGCCTGGATCTTCGGCAATGAGGCATGGGGCCTGCCGGAGGCTACCCGCGCACTCGCGGACGAGGTGGTGCGCGTTCCGATTCACGGCAGGGCCGAGAGCCTCAACCTCGCCACGGCCGCCGCCGTGTGCCTCTACGCCTCCGCTCGTGCGCAGCGCGCTCCCGCAGGGTGCCGCTCCGTCACATCGACCTAGTAGGGTTGCCCCCTCTGGGAGGGGACCCGAGAGGGGGTGTGGGGATGGACGTCAGGGCCTCCGGCGCCAGGGCGGCCGAAGCCCGTGCGCCCGGAGCGGAGCCGCCCGGAGTGGATTCGACCGGAGCGGAGCCGCCCGGCGGGGAGCAAGGCGAGGCCCACCACGAGGGGCACCACACGGCGCCCGGCGGCGCGCCGCACTCCCGCGCACCGCACCCCGACGACCTGCCCGACGGCCTGGTGGTGGCCGACGAGACCGGCCTGGTCACATGCTTCAACGCGGCGGCTGCCCGGATCACCGCCACCGACCCCGCGGACGCGATCGGCCGTCGGCTCGAGGTGGCCCTGCCGTTAGAGGACCTGGACGGGCGGCGCTGGTGGACGCTGACCGATCCCTATGGCGGGCTGGCCATCCGGGCCGGTCAGCCCGAGCGGAACCTACTGCTGCCGGGCGGCCGCGAGGTGCTGGTCTCGGCCCGCTATGTGCGCGAGCGGCCCACCGGGCCGGTGCGCCGGGTGGTGGTCTGTCTGCGGGGCACCGAGGCCCGCCGCCGCACCGAGCGCAGCCATGCCGAGCTGATCGCGACCGTCGCCCATGAGCTGCGCTCGCCGCTGACGTCCGTGAAGGGGTTCACGGCCACGCTGCTGGCCAAGTGGGAGCGGTTCACCGACGACCAGAAGCGGCTGATGCTGGAGACCGTCGACGCCGACGCCAACCGGGTCACCCGGCTGATCGCCGAGCTGCTTGACATCTCCCGGATCGACTCCGGCCGGCTGGAGGTGCGCCGCCAGCCCGTGGACCTCGCCGCCGCCGTCCGCCGCCATGTGCAGGCGCTCACCGCGGCCGGGCACACCGCCGAGCGGTTCCTGATCAGGGTCAGGGGGCCGCTGCCCAGACTGTGGGCCGATCCGGACAAGATCGATCAGGTGCTGGGCAACCTGCTGGAAAACGCGGTGCGCCACGGTGAGGGAACGGTCACTATTGATATAGCGCCCGCATCGGCCAGGCCAGACACACCAGCTACGCCAGCCACGTCGGCCACGCCGGTCGCGGAAGGCTCCGCTGAAAGCCCCACCGAAAGCCCCACTGTCGAAAGGACCGCCGTCATCGTGAGCGACGAGGGCCCCGGTATCCCGGAGGAGTCGATGAGCCGCGTCTTCACCCGCTTCTGGCGGGGCAGCAAGCGCGGCGGCACCGGCCTGGGGCTCTACATCGTCAAGGGCATCGTCGAGGCCCACGGCGGCACGATCACCGTCGACCGGGCCCGCGGCGGCGGCGCGGAGTTCCGATTTACCCTGCCCGTGGGCACCCCGGCCTATCTGGCCTGATCCACCCACGGGCTCCTCCAGCACGGGGCGGACCCCGACCGCGGCGGCCGTCGCGCGGCGTCCCCCGGAACAGCACCCCTCGCGCGCCCCTTAGACTCGGGCTTTGGCACCTTTGGCGTCCCCTGCACGGGGCGCAGCGGTCGCAGCCAGTCGAGCCGGGGTCGCGCAGCCGGGGGGCACCTCCCAGCGGTAGCTGGGGGACAAACGGAAGCACGGGAAGAGATGTCGGCACCCAATAAGTCGTACGACCCTGTCGAGGTCGAGGCACTGAAACCGGAAGAGATCGCCCGCAGGCGGGACGAGGCGCTTGCCGCCATCGCCGCCGCCGGGGACCTCGAGGCGCTGCGCGAGGTGAAGGTCGCCCACACCGGCGACCGCTCCCCGCTGGCGCTCGCCAACCGCGAGATCGGCGCCCTGCCGCCGCACGCCAAGGCGGACGCGGGCAAGCGCGTCGGCCAGGCCCGCGGCCAGGTCAACCAGGCGCTGAAGGCCCGCCAGGAGGAGCTGGAGGCGGAGCGGGACGCCCGGGTGCTGGTCGAGGAGGCGGTGGACGTCACCCTGCCGTACGACCGCACCCCGGCCGGTGCCCGCCACCCGATCACCACGTTCTCCGAGCGCATCGAGGACGTCTTCGTGGCCATGGGCTACGAGGTGGCCGAGGGCCCCGAGGTGGAGGCCGAGTGGTTCAACTTCGACGCGCTCAACTTCCCGCCCGACCACCCCGCCCGCGAGATGCAGGACACCTTCTTCGTGCGCGGCGCGAAGGGCGACGGCGACGCTGAGGGGTCCGGTGTGGTGCTGCGCACCCACACCTCGCCGGTGCAGATCCGGTCGATGATCGACCGCGAGCCGCCCATCTATGTGATCTGCCCGGGCCGCACCTACCGCACCGATGAGCTGGACGCCACCCACACCCCCGTCTTCAACCAGGTCGAGCTGCTGGCCATCGACGAGGGCCTGACCATGGCCGACCTCAAGGGCACGCTCGACCACATGGTGCGGGCGCTGTTCGGTGAGGGCATGTCCACCCGGCTGCGGCCGAACTTCTTCCCGTTCACCGAGCCGTCCGCCGAGATGGACATGTTGTGCTACGTGTGCCGCGGCGAGTCCGTGGGCAATCCGGACCGGCCCTGCCGCACCTGCTCCAGCGAGGGCTGGATCGAGCTGGGCGGCTGCGGGATGGTCAACCCGCGGGTGCTCATCGCCTGCGGTGTCGACCCGGACAGGTACAGCGGTTTCGCCTTCGGCTTCGGCATCGAGCGGATGCTGATGTTCCGGCACAACGTGGAAGACATGCGAGACATGGTCGAGGGTGATGTGCGCTTCACCCGGCCCTTCGGGATGGAGATCTGATGCGGGTCCCGCTTTCTTGGCTGCGGGAGTACGTCGACCTGCCCGCCGGTGAGACCGGCCGTGACGTACAGGCCAAACTCGTCGCCGCCGGGCTCGAGGTCGAGACGGTCGAGCAGCTTGGCGCCGGGCTCAAGGGCCCCCTGGTCGTCGGGCAGGTGCGGACCATCGAGGAGCTGGAGGGCTTCAAGAAGCCGATCCGCTTCTGCACCGTGGACGTCGGTGGGGCGAACGGCACCGGTGAGCCGCAGGAGATCGTCTGCGGCGCCCGGAACTTCGCGGTCGGCGACAAGGTCGTGGTCGTACTGCCCGGCGCCGAGCTGCCCGGCGGCTTCGCGATCTCCGCGCGCAAGACCTACGGCAAGGTCTCGCACGGCATGATCTGCTCCAGCGACGAGCTGGGCATGGGCGACGACGGCACCCACGGCATCATCGTGCTCCCGCCGGAGCACGAGGTCGGCACCGACGCCATCGAGCTGCTGGAGCTGGTGGACGAGGTCCTTGACATCGCCGTCACCCCGGACCGGGGCTACTGCCTGTCGCTGCGCGGGGTCGCCCGCGAGACCGCGACCGCCTACGAGCTGCCGCTGCGCGACCCGGCCCTCCTCGACGTGCCCGCGCCCAACGGCCACGGCTATCCGGTCGAGGTCGCCGATCCGCTCGGCTGCGACCGCTTCACCGCCCGCACGGTCACCGGGCTCGACCCCGAGGCGCAGTCCCCGATCTGGCTCAAGCGCCGGCTCCAGAAGGCCGGGATGCGCCCGGTCTCGCTCGCCGTCGACATCACCAACTACGTGATGCTCGAACTGGGCCAGCCGCTGCACGCCTACGACCGCTCCCGGGTCAGCGGGGCGATCGGGGTGCGCCGCGCGGAGCCGGGCGAGAAGCTCACCACGCTCGACGGCACCCAGCGCGTGCTGGACGCCGAAGACCTCGTCATCACCGACGAGGGCGGCCCCATCGGGCTCGCCGGAGTGATGGGCGGCGCCAACACCGAGATCGCGGACACCGCCGCCGACCCCGGGTCCGGCCGGGTGGCGGGCACCACCGAGGTGGTCATCGAGGCCGCCCACTTCGCCCCGGTCCCGGTCGCCCGCACCGCCCGCCGCCACAAGCTGTCCTCCGAGGCGTCCCGCCGGTTCGAGCGCGGCGTCGACCCCGAGGCCACCTCGGCCGCCGCGCAGCGCACCGTCGATCTGCTGGTGCTGCTCGCGGGCGGCACCGCGGAGGTGGGCGTCACCGAGATCACCGCGCCCCGCGCCCCGCACACCATCACGCTGCCCGCCGACCACCCGGACAAGGTCGCGGGGGTGTCGTACGGCCGCGAGACCGTGGTGCGCAGGCTCCAGCAGATCGGCTGTGACGTATACGGCGCCGACGACCTCACCGTCACCGTGCCCAGCTGGCGGCCCGACCTCACCGACCCCAACGACCTGGCCGAGGAGGTCATCCGGCTCGAGGGGTACGAAAACCTCCCCTCGACCCTGCCCCAGCCCCCCGCCGGGCGCGGACTGACCGAGCGTCAGCGGTTGCACCGCCGGGTCGGCCGGGCGCTGGCCGGGGCTGGATATGTCGAGGCGCTGAACTATCCGTTCCTCGGCGAGGAGGTCCTTGACCAGTTCGGGCTGGCCGCCGACGATCCGCGGCGCGATCTGGTCCGGCTGGTCAACCCGCTGTCGGACGCCGAGCCCGCGCTCCGTACGACGCTGCTGCCCGGGCTGCTCGGCGCGCTGCGCCGCAATGTCGGCCGTGGCGAGCACGACCTCGCGCTCTTCGAGACGGGTCTGGTCTTCCGCGCCACCGGTGACGAGCCGCCCGCGGCCGTCCTGCCCGTCGACCGCCGCCCCACCGACGAGCAGATCTGCGAGCTCGACGCGGCGCTGCCGCACCAGCCGCGCCGCGCCGCCGCCGTCCTCGCGGGCGACCGCGAGCAGGCCGGTTGGTGGGGCACGGGCACCCCGGTGAGCTGGGCCGACGCCATCGAGGCGGGCCGGGTCGTGGCCCGCGAGGCGGGTGCCGAGCTGATCGTCCGCCAGGACCAGCAGGACCCGTGGCACCCGGGCCGCTGCGCCGCGCTGCTGACCGTCGTCGACGGCGAGGAGATCCTTGTCGGCAACGCGGGCGAGCTCCACCCCCGGGTCACCAAGGCCCTGGGCCTGCCCGAGCGCACCTGTGCCATGGAGATCGAGCTCGACCGTCTGGAGCGGGCGGGCACCGGCCGTGTGGAGGCGCCCCACGTCTCCACGTTCCCGGTGGCCACCCAGGACGTCGCGCTGGTCGTGGACGCGTCCGTGCCCGCGGCCGAGGTCGAGACGGCGCTGCGCCAGGGCGCGGGGGAACTGCTCGAATCCCTCCGCCTGTTCGACGTCTTCACCGGTGAGCAGCTGGGCGAGGGCAGTAAGTCGCTGGCCTACGCACTGCGCTTCCGCGCGCCGGACCGCACGCTGACCGCCGAGGAGATCGCCGCGTCCCGTGACGCCGCGGTGTCGGTGGCCGCTGAGCGTACGGGTGCCACCTTGCGCGGAGCCTGACGCCACCACCACCCCGGAGGGGCGCGCCCATACCCAATGGGCGCGCCCCTCCGCCGTTCCCCGGCAGGTGCCGCGGCTGGTCCCGCCGAGCTGCGCGCTGCGCTTCCGCGCCGAGGGTCGCAGGCTGACCGCGGAGGAGGTGGCCGCGTCCCGTGACGCCGTGGTGTCGGTGGCGGCTGAGCGTACGGGTGCCACCTTGCGCGGAGCCTGACGCCACCCGTCCCTCCGCCGCTGACCGGGCCCGGTCGGGCGCCCTGGCGAAGAGCCGCCCCCGCCCGTGGTGCGGCGGGTTGGCCGGGCGTGGCCGAGCACATCCGCCCCGTCACGGTGGTGCTGGGAACCAGCGGCGTGGCGCGGGGGCCGTCGTCGGTGGCGTATCCGGAAGCTTTGCCGGGGGCACGTCGCCCACTCCCCGCGCGGGCCGTCGTCGCACCGATGATCGAGCCCGCCCTCCGGCTGGTGCGCGTAGCCCGGCCGCCGGGCGGCTCGTTGTCACGGCGGTGATGGGTGTCCGGGGCGGGGTGTCCCGACTGGGCGTCCGGGGCCGCGAGACCCACCCCCGTTCGGTCAACGGCAAACAGCCGACATCCGTCCGCGGAACGGCGGCATGTTCGGGTGGCCACCCACGCCGTAGTCACCCGATCAGGTGAGATGCGGAGGCGGCTGGTCCAATTGGCAGAAGCTGTCGCAAGAATCGTGCCGGTCGTACGGCCCATGCGGGACCGACCGTCCGGGGGCCCGGCCGACCGCCTCATTGGCCGGCGTTGGGGGCGACACATGATCGGGACATCGGCAGTCGGCGGCGCGTTCGTACGGAAGGCACGGAGCGTGCGGGGGGCCGCCCGCGCCGTCGCCTGTCTGTGGATGCTCGGCGTCATCTGCTGGGAACTGCTGACCCCGCACCACACCGAGGCCGTCCCCGTCCTCGCCGCGGCACCCGCCATCGCCTGCGCGAGCGGTGGCCGCCGCAGATGCGTTCTGCTGCTCGGCGGCGCCGGGCTGCTGTTCGCCCTCGCCCCCGCGACCGCGCTTGAGCCCGATGGCGAGGTGACGGAGCCGCATGCCCCACTGCTCAGCTGCTGCGCCATCGTCGGCGTGGCCCTCGGCGGCTGTCTCACGGCGGGCCGCAAGAAGCGGCTGGTCCGCGAGTTGGAGGAGGTCCGTGCGGTGGCCGCCGCGGCGCAGGACGTGGTGCTGCGGCCACTCCCGGCCCGGCTGAACGGCATCGAGCTGGCGGGCGGCCATCTGTCGGCCAGCCGGGGCGCCGCCGTCGGCGGTGATCTGTATGAGGCGCTGGCCACCCCGTACGGCCTCCGCGTCATCATCGGCGATGTGCGCGGGCACGGCCTCGCCGCGATCGGCACGGTGGCCGCCGTCCTCGGCAGCTTCCGCGAGGCCGCGCACGAGGAACCCCGGCTCAGCGGGGTGCTGCGGCGGCTCGACCGTGCTCTGGAACGCCATCTTCGGGCCCGCGCCGACGGGGAGTGCCCGCAAGGCAGCCACGTGGACGAGGAGTTCGTGACCGTACTGCTGCTGGAGGTGGGCCGGGACGGCGAGGTCACCGCGCTCAACTGCGGCCACCCCTGGCCGTACCGCCTCCGCGAACAGCCCGTGGGCCCGGCCCTGGCCCGGCAGACCGCGCCCGGCGAGGTGCTGCCCCCGCTCGGCCTCTTCCCGCTCCCGGCCGACCTCCCGACCGCGTGCTGGGGCTCCCTGGAGACCGGCGACACCCTGGTGCTGCACACCGACGGTGCCGAGGACGCCCGCGATGCCCACGGCACGTTCTTCCCGCTGCGCCGCGCCCTGTCCGAGGCCGCGGGTGCCGGACCGCTCGTGCCCGCGGCGGTCGTGGCGGGGGTGCGCTCGGCGCTGCTGCGCCACACGGGCGATCGGCTCGCCGACGATGTCGCGCTGCTCGCCCTGCGCTACGACCACTGCCCGCTCTCGGCCCCCACGACCGCCCCCCGCCCCGCCGCCGACGCCCACCAACCGTGACACCTGCGGCGAACGGCTCCCCTCCCCACCACCCTCCCCAAAACCGGGGCACCGCCCCAGACCCCGGCCTGAGGCCCTGCTCCAGGCCGCGGAGTCGGGGCTCCGGCCCGGATTTTGTGCCGGGGCCTTGCCCCAGGCCCCGTACCGGGGGCTTTGCCCCGGACTCCGGGCCGAGGCTCTGCTGCAAGTCGCGGAGTCGGGGCTACGTTCCAAGTGCCGGGCGGGGCTTTGCCCAAGCCGCGAAACCGGGGCTCCGCTCCAGACGCCGGGCCGGGGCTCTACCCCGGGCCCCGAAACCGGGCTCTGCCCCGGCCCCCAAAACCGGGGCTCCGCCCCTTCCCCTGCCGGGGGTGCGCCCTGGCGTCAAGGGGTCCAGGGGCGGGGCCCATGGGATCGGGTAGGTGCGGGGTGGGGGAAACGGCCCCGCCGGGCCCCCGCTCCCGTTCACACCCCGTGCGAACCGCCCTCCACTACGCTGGCGCCACCGAGCGCTTCGGGAGGGCGAGATGGAGCCCAACACACTGCTCGACTCCGTGCTCGACGAGGCCGGGGTCTCCCACGCGGGACTGGCCGCGCACGTCAATGAGGCGGGCCGGGCCCGGGGGATGAAGCTGCGGTACGAACACACCGCGGTGGCCCGGTGGCTGAAGGGCCAGCGGCCGCGCGGCCAGGTGCCCGACCTCATCTGCGAGGTGCTGGGCGAGCGGCTGCACCGCGCCCTCACCCTGGACGACATCGGCCTCGGCACCCCCGGCAGCGTCCGCGGCCCCGCCACCCCGCTCTCCGGATTCGTCGAGCGGGCCACCGCACTGTGGCGCTCCGACGAACAGCAGCGCCCGCATGTCGTCGAGGCCCCGGCGGTCACCGGCACCCCCGCCGTCATCCCGGTGTGGGAGTGGGAGAACCCTCCCGAGGACTCCGATGTCTCCCGGCGCGGGCTGACCCGCGTCAGCATGACCGACATCGAGACGCTGCGCGCCGCCCGAGCCCACTACGAGCAGATGTACCGCAAGGCCGGTGGCGTCGCGACCAGGACCCGGGTGGTGGGGTTCCTCAACTCCGAGGCGGCGCCCCTGCTGCGCGGCGCGTACGCCGACGACACCGGCCGTCAGCTCCACCGCGCCACCGGCGGCCTCGTCGCCATCGCCGGGATCTGCGCCTACGACTCCAATACGCACGGCCTGGCCCAGCGCTACTTCCACCAGGCGCTGCGGCTCGCCAAGGCGAGCGGCGACCGGGGCCTGGGCGCGTATGTGATAGCGCTGCTGGTCAACCAGTCCCTGTTCATGAAGGAATACCGGCAGGCGGTCGCCTTCGCCGAGTCGGCGCTGCGCGCCGCGGGTTCCCAGATCACCCCCGCGCTCGCCGCCGACCTCTACGCCATGCAGGCCAAGGCGTACGCCCGGCTCGGCGACGGCGCCGGGGCGCTGTCCTGCATCCGGCGCGCCGAGACCGCCGCCGACCGGATCAGACCGGGCCAGGAGCCTGACGAGACCGGCTATGTCCAGCCGGGTCTGGTGAACGTCCAGGTGGCCGAGGCGCTGCTGAGCCTCGGCGACCTCGGTGGCGCCCGTGAGCACGCCACCGCCGCGGTCGGCACCCCCGCCCACGACCGGGGCCGGGTGCACCGGCTCGCCATGCTCACCCATATCGAGCTGCGCCAGGGCGATATGGACCGGGCGGGAGCCACCGCGGTGGAGATGACCGAGCGGGCGCGGGGCATGGAGTCCCAGCGGTTACGCGACCGGCTGCGGGCGGTACGGGAACACCTCGCGGCCAGCGGAAGCGCCGCCACGGCCGAGGCCGCCGAACTCATCGACGGGGCACTGCGCGTCCCTCTGTGACCGCGGTTCCGCTCGCGGGTCCGCACTCTCGTCAGCGGGTGGCCCAGGATGGCCTCCCGTGCGACGAAAGGTGGCTGACAGTGCGCTGGAAGAACCTCAGGGAGCGGACCGTGTACGAGAACCGATGGTTCCGGGTCAACCTCGCCGATGTCCGGCTCCCCGACGGACGTCAACTCGATCACTATCTGATCCGGCTGCGCCCGGTGGCCGTGGCCACCGCGGTGAACGCGGCCAACGAGGTGCTGCTGCTGTGGCGGCACCGGTTCATCACCGACGCCTGGGGCTGGGAGCTGGCCGCGGGTGTCGTCGAGGACGGTGAGGACGTCGCGGGCGCCGCGGCCCGGGAGATGGAGGAGGAGACCGGCTGGCGGCCCGGCCCGCTGCGCCATCTGCTCTCCGTCGAGCCGTCCAACGGGCTCACCGACGCACGGCACCACATCTACTGGGCCGAGGAGGCGTCGTACGTCGGGCACCCGGAGGACGACTTCGAATCGGACCGCCGCGAGTGGGTGCCGCTGAAGCTGGTGCCCGACCTGGTGGCGCGGGGTGAGGTGCCCGCGGCCAATATGGCGGCCGCGCTGCTGCTGCTCCATCACATCAGGCTCGGCTAGACCGGACCCACGGCCGTCCTGGCTAGCGTCCCGCCGCCTGCCATACCGCGATGGCCAGGGCGGACACCCCGGTCAGGGCGGCGATGGAGGGCAGCGGCCAGCGTCCGTGCTCCAGCGTCCGCATCCGCCCGCCCAGTTGGTTCACGTCCTCCTCAGCCTGCTCTCCGCGGTGGTCGAGCAGGGCGAGCCGGCCGTCGACGCGGGTGAACCCCACTTCGACGGTCCGGCGCAGTTCCGCGAGCTCCACGGCTAAGGCGGCTTGCTCGGGCTCGGTGGTCACGGGTTGATCCCCTTCCGGATGTAACGTCCATGCAGTGGTGATGCTCCGAGTCAAGCGCATGCCCAGGTGGTGCGGGAGCGTGTGTGGGGATGGTGTGTGAGTCACCGGCGCACACCCCGTGCGAAAGGCGGTACTCAGCGGGTACTCAGGGGGTGCTCAGCGGGTACCCATGGGGGATCGCGGTCGGGGAAGGGACCGTGAGGGTGGGGCAGACCGGACAGAAGGGACGGATGTGCTACTGATCGCCGCTCCGATGTGGGAATTCGGCGCCGACCAGGGAGTGCGGCAGTTCGCCGAGCTCGGCGTCGCGCTGGTGCTGTCCACCCTGATCGGGCTCGAGAGGGCGGTGCAGCAGAAGAGCGCCGGGCTGCGCACCCACACCCTGGTGGGTGTGGGCAGCGCGCTGTTCATGCAGGTCTCCCAGTACGGCTTCGCCGATGTGCTGCTCCGCGACCACGTCAACCTCGACCCCTCGCGGGTGGCGGCGCAGATCGTCTCCGGTATCGGCTTCATCGGCGGCGGCCTGATCTTCGTCCGGAGGGACGCCGTCCGCGGACTGACCACCGCCGCGACCGTCTGGCTCACCTGTGCGGTGGGCATGGCCTGCGGCGGTGGTCTGGCCCTGCTGGCCACCGCGGCCACCGCGGTGCACTTCCTGGTGATCAGGGGCTATCCGGTGCTCACCCGTCGGCTGCCGACCGTCTGGTCGGCGGAACGGGTGGAGCTGCAGCTCTCGTACCGGGTGGGCGCCGGGCTGCTGCCGCGCGTGCTGGAGCTGTGCACGGCCGCCGGGTACAAGGTGCTGCGGGTCCGGGTGGACCGGGCGCCGTGGAAGGGCCGGGACCGCACCACCCGGATCGTCCGGGCCGAGGAGGAGGCCCAGCCCGCCGATACCGGCGTCGCCGAGGTGGCGCTCGCCCTCGAGGGCACCGGGGACGTCCTCCGGCTGGTCGGGGAGATCTCCGAGCTCGACGGCGTCTTCGGCGCGGACGCGGGCCGCGACCTCGACGGCTCGGACTGACGAACCCGACGGTTCCGAGCGACGATGCCGCGGCAACGAGGGCGTCGGCGAGCGCCGGTCCGTGCCGTAACGCGGTCACGGCCGTGACCCAGCGGTCACCTCGCGGAACGCCCGCTCAGTAGGTGTAGAAGCCCGAGCCCGTCTTGCGGCCCATACGGCCCGCGTCCACCATCCGCAGCAGCAGCGGGGGAGCGGCGTACAGCGGCTCCTTGTACTCCTCGTACATCGAGTCGGCGATCGCCGCGATGGTGTCCAGGCCGATCAGATCGGACAGCTTCAGGGGGCCCATCGGATGGGCGCAGCCCAGCTCCATGCCGTTGTCGATGTCCTCGCGGCTGGCGATCCCGGACTCGAACATCCGGATGGCGGAGAGCAGATACGGAATGAGCAGCGCGTTGACCACGAACCCCGCGCGGTCCTGGGCGCGGATGGCGTGCTTGCCCAGGACGTCGCCGACCAGCGCCTCGGCGCGCTTGACGGTCTCGTCACCGGTGGTGAGCGCCGGGATCAGCTCCACCAGCGCCTGCACCGGCGCCGGGTTGAAGAAGTGGATGCCGATCACCTGGTCCGGGCGGGAGGTGGCGACGGCCAGCTTGACCAGCGGGATGGAGGAGGTGTTGGAGGCGAGGATCGCGTCCGGGCGGGTCACCACCTGGTCGAGGACCTGGAAGATCTCCGTCTTGATCTGCTCGTTCTCGACGACCGCCTCGATCACCAGATCGCGGTCGGCGAATTCCCCCAGATCCGTGGTGAAGCTCAGCCGGTCCAGCGTCGCGTCGCGCTGCTCCTCGGTGATCTTGCCGCGCTCCGCGGCCTTCCCGAGGGAGTTGGTCAGCCGGGTGCGCCCTATCTCCAGGGCCTCGCCCGTGGTCTCCGCGACCATGACGTCCAGGCCGGATCGGGCGCACACCTCCGCGATGCCCGCACCCATCTGGCCACAGCCCACCACTCCGACGCGTTCGATGTCGGTCACATCGTGCCTTTCGCTGGTCCAACCGTCCGTTGTGTCGTCCCCCTGTCGCCCCAGACGTTACCCTCCGGTTATCGGTAGGTGGCGGGCCGGTCCCGGGATTCGCGGTAGGCATTGCCGGGCGACCCACAAGGGCTCCATCATCAGCGGGAGTTGCCGTGCAGGTCCCTGGGGCGAGGAGTGGAGTTTCATGGGTCGGATCTCGCGCAGAAGTCTCACGGCGGCGGCCGCCGGAGCCCTCGCCGCCACCGTCACGGCGGGCGACGCGCTGGCGGAGGGGCGGGGTGGTGTACACCGGCCCGAGTTCCGCGGGATGTGGCTGGCCACCGTCGCCAACCGCGACTGGCCGTCCAGGCCCGGTCTCCCCGCGGCGCAGCAGCGGGGAGAGCTGCTGGGCTTCCTCGACACCGCCGTCAGCCGCCGGCTCAACGCGGTGGTCTTCCAGGTGCGGCCGACGGCGGACGCGCTGTGGCCCTCACCGTACGAGCCGTGGGCGGACTGCCTCACCGGTGTCCAGGGCAAGGACCCGGGCTGGGATCCGCTGGGCACCGCCGTGCGCGAGGCGCACCGGCGCGGTCTGGAGCTGCACGCCTGGTTCAACCCGTACCGGATCGCCAACCACACCGACCCGTCACGGCTGATCCCCACCCATCCGGCCCGGGTGCACCCCGAGTGGGTGGTGCCGTACGGCGGGAAGCTCTACTACAACCCCGGGCTGCCCGAGGTCCGCCGGTTCGTCCAGGACGCCATGCTGGACGCGGTGGCGCGCTACGACATCGACGGTGTCCACTGGGACGACTACTTCTACCCGTATCCGGTGGCCGGTGAGGTCTTCGACGACGACGCGGCGTACGCGCGCTACGGTGCGGGCTTCCCGGACCGCGCGGCCTGGCGGCGCGACAACATCGACCGCCTGGTGTACGAGACGGCGGCGCGCGTCAAACGGCGGGGGCGGCGGGTGCGGTTCGGCATCAGCCCCTTCGGCGTCTGGCGCAACCAGGCGACCGACCCGCTCGGTTCCGCCACCACGGCGGGGGTGCAGACCTATGACGACCTCTACGCGGACACCCGTGGCTGGGTGCGGCGGGGATGGCTGGACTACGTCGTCCCGCAGGTGTACTGGAACATCGGCTTCGCCGCCGCCGACTACGCTGCGCTGGTCCCCTGGTGGTCGGAGGCGGTCCGGGGCACCGGGGTGAACCTCTACATCGGCGAGGCGCTCTACAAGGCGGGCGATCCGGCGCAGCCCGCGCCCTGGCAGGATCCGGCGGAGCTGTCCCGGCACCTCACCTTCGGCCGGGGCTTTCCCCGGGTGCGCGGCAATGTGTACTTCTCGGCGAAGGAAGTGGCCGCCGATCCCAGCGGCGCCATGGCGCGCGTGGTCGCCGACCACTATCCGCATCGCGTCCGTCCGCCCCGCTGACCCGGGCCGCCCTTGCCCAGTGGGCGCGGGGGCGGCTATCGCTGTCCGGTGGGTGCGGGGGCTGCTATCGCTGCCCGGGCCCGGCGGCCAGGTGGCGGACGACCGAGTCGGGCCCGGGGGAGAACAGGCACTCGTGTCCGTCGTCCTCGAAACGCACGCGGTAAGGCGGTTCCCCGTTGTTCCCGAGCACTTCGATGATCTCCGCTACACGATCGTGAATTCCGACAACCCTGCCGTGCACCAGCAGCTTGTCGCCTACGGTCGCCTCCATGTGCGTGACCTCCCGTCCGCTGGAGGGCAATACGGTCTGCTGAGGGCAATGCGATCCCTGAGGCAAGTCTATGGCCGGTTGTCCTGGTTTGCTCCCGCCGGGGGGTGATTCCGGTCCACGGCTTGGGGGGTCCGGCCGGGGGCGGAAGCCCGTGCCGCGCCCGCCGGGACCCGGGCCCGCTGTGTCACCCCGATGCACACCAGCACCGCGACGGCGGCGATCGGGGCCGCGGGGGTCAGCGTCTCGCCGAGCAGCAGCACCGACCACACCAGGGTGAGCAGTGGCTGGGCCAGTTGGAGCTGGCTGGCCCTGGCCACCCCGATGGCGGCCATCCCCCGGTACCAGACCACCAGGCCCACGAACTGCGAACCGGCCGCCAGCCACAGCACCCCGGCCACCGCACGGCCGCCGAGGTGGACGTCCTCGCCCAGCAGCGCGAGCGCCGCGCCCGGCGCCGACAGCGGCAGACAGCCCACCAGCGCCCAGCCGATCACCTGCCAGCCCGGCATATGACTGGCCAGTCGGCCGCCCTCGGTGTAGCCCGCCGCGCAGACCACCAGCGCGCCGAACAGATACAGATCGCCGGTGGTGAGCGCTCCGCCGCTCTGCTGCACCGCGAAGGCGATCACGACCGCGGCCCCGGCCAGCGCCGCCGCCCAGAACACCCGCGAGGGCCGCACCCCGGTGCGTACGGCCGAGAAGACGGCGGTGGTGAGCGGCAGCAGGCCGACCACCACGGCCGCGTGCGCGGTGGTGGAGGTCTCCAGGGCGAGCGTGGTCAGCAGCGGGAAACCCACGACGACCCCGGCCGCGACGACCAACAGCCCGGGCCAGTGACGGCGGTCCGGCACCGGAACCCGCAGGGCGGCCAGCGCCCCGCCCGCGATCAGTGCCGCGAGCACCACCCGGCAGGTGGTCACCGACCAGGGCCCGAGGCCGGTGAGCGCCCAGGCGGTGGCGGGAAAGGTGAGCGAGAAGGCGGCCACTCCGAGTACGGCGAGCAGGGTGCCGGTACGGAGCGCGAACGGTGTCGGGAGCGCGTGGGGGTCGCTCCGGCCGGGACCACCTCGGGCGGAGCCGCCGCCGGGGGCGGGGCCACCGCCCGGGGCGGGGCCGTCTCCCGGCGTACGGCCGCTACCCGGCGCGGAGCCGCCACCCGCGACCGGGCTGTCACTCGCGGCGGAGCCGCCCCTAGGGGCGGGGCCATCGCCCCTGGCAGCGGGGGCATCGCCGCTCACCGCTATCGCGCTGCCATCAGTAGCGCTATCCTTTGCTCTCATGCAACAGCGTAGCAGCGTGGCTGAACTCGTGGAATCGCTGCGGCGAGAGCTAAACCGCTACTCACCCGGAGAGAAGCTGCCATCCAGCCGGGCCATGGTCGAGCGGCACCGGGTGAGCCCGGTGACCGTCTCCCGCGCCCTCGCCGCGCTCGTCACCGAAGGGCTGGTGGTCACCCGCCCCGGTGCCGGTGCGTTCCGCGCCGACCGGCCGCGGGCCGGGGTGCCACGGCCGGGCGACACCTCCTGGCAGGAGGTCGCGCTGAGCGTCGAGACGGCCGGTGAGTCGGTGCCGCGCTCGGTGGACGCCTCCGGCGTCCTGGCCACGCTCGCCGCCCCGCCGCCCGGGACCCTGGAGTTCAACGGCGGCTATCTGCACTCCTCCCTCCAGCCCGAACGGGCGCTGGCCGCCGCCCTGGCCCGCGCCGGGCGGCGGCCCGGCGCCTGGGGCCGCCCGCCGGTGGAGGGGCTGCCCGAGCTGCGTGCCTGGTTCGCCCGCGAGATCGGCGGCCCGGCCGGTGCCCTCGGCGCCTCCGACGTCCTGGTCACCGCGGGCGGCCAGTCCGCGCTCACCTGCGCGCTGCGCGCGCTCGCGCCGCCCGGCGCGCCCGTCCTCGTCGAGTCGCCCACCTACCCCGGCATGCTCGCCGCCGCCCGCGCCTCCGGGCTGCGCCCCGTCCCGGTCCCGGTGGACGCCGACGGGGTGCGCCCAGAACTGCTCGCCGAGGCGCTGCGGGCGAGCGGCGCCCGGGTCTTCGTCTGCCAGCCGCTGTTCCAGAACCCCACCGGTGCGCTGCTTACCGCGGAACGGCGCCGCGACGTGCTCGCGATCGCTCGCGAGGCGGGCGCGTTCGTGGTGGAGGACGACTTCGCGCGCCGACTCGTCCACGAGGACTCGGCACCGCTGCCCGCCACCCTCGCCGCGGACGACCCCGACGGGGTGGTGGTCCACGTCTGTTCGCTCACCAAGGCCACCTCGCCCAGCCTGCGGGTGGGCGCGCTCGCCGCGCGCGGCCCCGTGCTGGAGCGGCTGCGCGCGATCCAGGTGGTCGACAGCTTCTTCGTGCCCCGCCCGCTGCAGGAGGCCGCCCTGGAACTCGTCGGCGCGCCCTCCTGGCCCCGTCATCTGCGCACCGTGGCCGCGGAGTTGCGCACCCGCCGCGAGGCGCTTGTCACCGCCGTACGGCGGGAGTTGCCCGCGCTGGAGCTGCGCCATGTCCCGCCGGGCGGCTACCACTTGTGGCTACGGCTGCCCCAGGGCACCGACGATGCCGCCCTGGCCTCCGCCGCGCTGCGCGCCGGGGTCGCCGTCGCCCCCGGCCGCCCGTACTTCTGCGCCGAACCGCCCGCGCCGCATGTGCGGCTGAGCTTCGCGTCGGTGGCGGGCACGGGGGAACTGGCCGAGGGGGTACGGCGGTTGCGCACCGCGTGCGAGGAGGTACTGGCCGGGGGTTAGGGGTGCCCGACGGGGCTTGTCGGACTGCGGCGGGCTGTTCCCCCCGCCCCTTCCCAAAACCGGGGCCCCGTGCCGGGGCTCTGCCCTGCTCTTTCGTTGTTCTTTCGCTGCTCTTCTCCTGGTTACGGGCCCGGGAGCCACGGCCGTGACCTTACGATGCCGGGATGACGTTTCGGCTGACCCTGGTCGCCGCCGGTCGCAGCTCCTCCCGGCTGGGGGAGCGCTTCGGCGACGACCGGCCGCTGGATCTGGAGGGGCGGCTCGCCGTCGAGCGTGCGGCCCCCGGGCTGCTGCCCCTGGCCGCGGCGGAGCTGCGCTACTGCTCGCCGTCGACCCGCAGCCGGGAGACCGGCGACGCGCTCGGCTTCACACCACTGGTCCAACTCGCCCTGCGCGACTGCGACATGGGCCGCTGGGCGGGCCGTTCCCTCGCCGATGTGATGGCGCGCGAACCCACGGAGGTGGACGCCTGGCTCGGCGATCCGCGCTCCGCGCCACACGGCGGGGAGTCGCTGCACGCCTTCATCATGCGGATCGGCGGCTGGCTGGACACCCGCCCGGCCGATGACCACGCCAAGATGGTGGCCGTGGCCGACCCCGGGGTGGTCCGCGCCGCCCTGATGTACGCGATCAAGGCGCCGCCGCACTGCTACTGGAACGTCGACGTCCGTCCGCTCTCCACGGTCACCCTCACCGGCCGGGCGGGCGAGTGGCGGCTGCGCGTGGACGGTGCGTGACCGGGGCCTTCCCTCGGGAGCCCCTGAAGCCCCCTGGAGCAGAGCGTTCCCCGCACCCCCGCTCACGGCATGAGCTCCTCCGCCAGCAAATCCATCAGCAGCCCGTCGTGCCACGTACCGTCCGCGCCGCGCTCATAGGACCGCATGACGCCGACCGGCCGGAAGCCGACCTTGCCGTAACAGCGGATCGCGGCGGTGTTGTCGGCCGCCGGGTCGATCACGATCCGGTGGTGGCCGTGGTCGATGATCAGATGGCGGGCCAGGGTGCGTACGGCGTCCGTGCCCAGCCCCCGCCCGTGCACCGCCGGGTCCAGATAGATGTCAATGCTCGCGTGCCGGTAGTCCGGATCGGCCTCCGCCGACCACTGGATCATGCCGATCACCTCGCCCTCGCCCCCGTCCCCGTCCTCGATGGTCAGCTGCTCCGCGCCGGGCTCGGCCAGGTCCTCGCGCACCGCCGCCACCAGGTCCGCGCCGCCCCGCCAGCGCGCGTACACCTCGGGCGTGGCGCGGATCGCGGCCAGGGAGGGAACATCGGAAGGGACGGTGGGGCGCAGCACCACCCGTGCGCCCCGCAGAGTCATCGGCATGGACCGGACGATGGCATGGACCGGACGATCCCATCGAGGCCCGGGCGGTGACCAGGGAGCGGTCTTCTCCCCAGGACGTCTGCCCAGGGCCCTTTCGGGAATCCGCTCGGCACCAGATATCTTGATGTCGAGCAATGTTGCAGACGTGGAGCGGAGCACCCGGTGACTGACTCGACCATCATCTATACGCACACGGACGAGGCCCCTGCCCTCGCGACGTACTCGTTCCTGCCGGTGATCGAGGCGTACGCCTCCACCGCCGGGGTCGGCGTGGAGAGCCGGGACATCTCCCTGGCGGGCCGGATCATCGCCCAGTTCCCCGAGCACCTGGAGGAGGGCCAGCGCATCCCCGACGCCCTCGCCGAGCTGGGTGACCTTGCCAAGACCCCCGAGGCCAACATCATCAAGCTGCCGAACATCTCGGCCTCGATCCCGCAGCTGAAGGCCGCGGTCGCCGAGCTGCAGCAGCAGGGCTACGCGCTGCCGGACTACCCGGACGACCCGAAGACCGACGAGGAGCGGGAGATCCGCGCCCGTTACGACAAGGTCAAGGGCTCCGCGGTGAACCCGGTGCTGCGCGAGGGCAACTCCGACCGCCGCGCCCCCGCCTCGGTGAAGAACTACGCCAGGGCCAACCCGCACCGCATGGGCGCCTGGACGGCCGATTCCAAGACCAATGTGTCCCACATGGACACCGATGACTTCCGCTCCACCGAGAAGTCCGTGGTGATCCCGGAGGACGGCTCGCTGCGCATCGAGCTCGCGGGCGACGACGGCTCCACCACCGTGCTGCGCGAGTCGGTGCCGGTACTGGCGGGCGAGGTCGTGGACGCCTCCGTGATGCGCGTCGCGGCGCTGCGCGAGTTCCTGTCCGCGCAGGTGGCCCGCGCCAAGGCGGAGGGCGTGCTGTTCTCGCTGCACCTGAAGGCCACGATGATGAAGGTCTCCGACCCGATCATCTTCGGCCACGGCGTACGCGCCTTCTTCCCCAAGACCTTCGCCGAGCACGGCGAGACCCTCGCCGCCGCCGGACTGACCCCGAACGACGGTCTGGGCGGCATCCTCAAGGGCCTGGACGCGCTGCCCGAGGGCGCGGCGATCAAGGCGTCCTTCGACGCCGAGCTGGCCGAGGGTCCGGAGCTGGCGATGGTCGACTCCGACCGCGGCATCACCAATCTGCACGTGCCGTCCGACGTCATCGTCGACGCCTCCATGCCCGCCATGATCCGCACCTCCGGCCATATGTGGGGCCCGGACGGCGAGGAGCACGACACCCTCGCGGTGCTCCCGGACAGCAGCTACGCCGGGATCTACCAGGCCGTCATCGACGACTGCCGCGCCCACGGCGCCTTCGACCCGGCCACGATGGGCTCGGTGCCCAACGTCGGCCTGATGGCGCAGAAGGCCGAGGAGTACGGCAGCCACGACAAGACCTTCGAGATCCCCACCACCGGCACCGTGCGCGTCCTGGACGGGGCGGGCAACGCGGTCATCGAGCAGGTCGTCGGCGCCGGTGACATCTTCCGGATGTGCCAGACCAAGGACGTGCCGATCCAGGACTGGGTCAAGCTGGCCGTCACCCGCGCCCGCGCCACCGGCGACCCGGCCGTCTTCTGGCTGGACGAGGGCCGTGCCCACGACGCCAACCTGATCGAGAAGATCAAGGCGTACCTGCCGGAGCACGACACCGAGGGCCTGGACATCAGGATCCTGTCCCCGGTCGAGGCGATCAAGCTCTCCCTTGAGCGGATCCGCCGCGGTGAGGACACCATCTCGGTCACCGGCAACGTCCTGCGTGACTACCTGACCGACCTGTTCCCGATCCTGGAGCTGGGCACCAGCGCCAAGATGCTCTCGGTCGTCCCGCTGATCAACGGCGGCGGTCTGTTCGAGACCGGCGCGGGCGGCTCGGCGCCCAAGCACGTCCAGCAGCTGGTCAAGGAGAACTACCTGCGCTGGGACAGCCTGGGCGAGTTCCTGGCCCTCGCGGTCAGCTTCGAGCACCTGGCGCAGAAGACGGGCAACGCGCGGGCCCAGGTCCTCGCCGACACCCTCGACCGGGCGACCGGCACCTTCCTGGCCGAGAACAAGTCGCCCAGCCGTCGCGTCGGCGGTATCGACAACCGCGGCAGCCACTTCTACCTGGCCCTGTACTGGGCCCAGGAGCTGGCCAAGCAGACCGACGACGCCGACCTGGCCAAGGCGTTCGCCCAGCTCGCCGACACGCTCTCCGCCCAGGAGCAGACGATCGTCGACGAACTGCTCGCGGTCCAGGGCTCCCCGGCCGACATCGGCGGCTACTACCAGCCCGACACGGCCAAGGCCGCGGCCGTCATGCGCCCGTCCGCGACCTTCAACCAGGCCCTGGCCACCCTCGGCTGACCCGCCGGGCGCGCGACAGGCTCGCCTGACGCACCACCGCACCACACCGCCCCCTGCCGGCACTCGCCCGGCCGGGGGCGGTTTCTGTCCTACCGGGACCCGGAGGGACGGTTCCTCACGTACGCCGGGACGGTGAGGCAACCTCCCAGGCCGCCTCGATCATCAGGAAGATCTCGTCCACCGCGGCCTCCGGATCGGCCGCCTCACGGGCCAGCGCATAGGCGTCGATCACGAACCTCGCGATCGTCCGGCAGGCCGTCGTGGTCAGTGACAGGACGGGATCGGCGGCGATGGCCACGGCCAGCGACTCCGCATGGCGCAGCCTCATCGACTCCTCGTACTCCCGCAGGGTGGGTGACGTGTCGATCATGTGCCAGATCGGGGCGGCGCCGTCCGCCGTGCAATGGCGCACCAGAGCCTGGATCTCGCGGCGCAGCGCGGGGAGGAGCGGTTCCTGCGGCGCCCGGCCGGTGACCGCCTGTGTGAGGCGTTGCTCGAAGTCCTGGTCCTGCTCGAACACCAGGGCCTCTTTCGAGGCGAAGTGGGAGAAGAGCGTGGTGACGGCCACGTCCGCCTCGGCGGCCACGTCACGGATGCCCACCGCCTCGTACCCGCGTTCCAGGAAGAGCCGCAGGGCGGCATCGGCGATCTTCTGACGGGTCGCGGCCTTCTTGCGCTCTCGGCGTCCGGGCGGCACGGTCATGGCTTCACACTATCAGATACAAATATGCAACTGTTTTTAAACCCTAACCGTTAGTGTTACGGTCGGCCGCATGAAGAGAGTGAGCTTCGCCGAGTTCGGCGGTCCCGACGTTCTGCAACTCATGGACGCCGAGGAGCCCCATGCGGGCCCCGGCCGGATACGCATCGCCGTGCGCGCGGCAGGTGTGAACCCCGTCGACTGGCGGATCCGTGAAGGCCAGGTCCTGGGGGCCCATCCGACCGAATTGCCCTCCGGGGTCGGGCTGGACGCCTCCGGGGTGGTGGACGAGGTCGGTGAGGGCGTCGAAGGGGTCGGGATCGGCGACCGTGTGTTCGGCGAGGGTTCGAGCACCTATGCCGAGTTCGCCGTGGTGTCGGCCTGGGCCCGGATGCCCGAGGGGCTGACGTTCGAGGAGGCGGCCGGATACCCCTCCGTGGTGGAGACCGCGCTGCGCGTCATCCACGAGGTCGGTGTGCGGCCCGGGCAGACGCTGCTGGTCAGCGGTGCGTCCGGGGGAGTCGGCTCGGCGGTGCTGCAGATCGCCCGCGACCGCGGCATCACGGTGATCGGCACGGCCGGGGCCGCGAACCAGGACTATCTGCGGAGCCTGGGTGCCGTCGCCACGACGTACGGCGAGGGCTGGGCCGAGCGGGTGCGGCGGCTCGGCCGGGTCGACGCGGCTCTCGACCTGGCCGGTTCCGGGGTGATCCGTGAACTCGTCGAGCTGACCGGGGACCCGCGGAAGGTGATCTCCATCGCCGATCTCGGCGCCCCGGAGCTCGGTGTCCGGTTCTCCGGCGTGGCCGGGAGTGTGCCGAAGGCGCTCGCCGAGGCCGTCGACCTCATCTCGCGGGGAAAGCTCCACATCCCGGTCGAGAAGTCGTACCCGCTCGCCGAGGCCGCGGCGGCGCATATCGACAGCCAGGCCGGTCATGCGCGCGGCCGCCGGGTCATCGTCATCTGAGCCGCGTCCCGCGCGGTCACGCCGCCTCGGCCGTGGGAATCCGGCCACCCTTTGCATAAAGCTGTCGCCAAACGTATAGTCATGCCATCATCTAGGGAGGGCGACGGCGATGGCCATACGTGCTGCGGTGGCGGGCGCGAGCGGATACGCGGGCGGGGAACTGCTGCGGCTGCTGCTCGCCCACCCCGAGGTCGAGATCGGCACCCTGACCGGCAACTCCAACGCCGGACAGCCCCTCGCCGGGCTGCAGCCCCAGCTGCTCCCGCTGGCCGGGCGGACCCTCGAGCCCACCACCGCCGAGGCGCTGGCCGGGCATGACGTGGTCTTCCTTGCGCTGCCGCACGGGCAGTCCGCCGCCGTGGCCGAGCAGCTCGGCGACCAGGTCCTGGTCATCGACTGCGGTGCCGACTTCCGGCTGAAGGACGCGGCGGACTGGGAGCGGTTCTACGGGTCGCCGCACGCGGGCACCTGGCCCTACGGCCTCCCCGAGCTGCCCGGGGCCCGCGCCGCGCTGGAGGGCAGCAGGCGCGTCGCGGTGCCGGGCTGCTACCCCACCGCCGTCTCCCTCGCGCTCTTCCCGGCGTACGCGGCCGGGCTGCTGGAGCCCGAGGCGGTCATCGTCGCCGCCTCCGGGACCTCGGGCGCGGGCAAGGCGCCCAAGCCGCATCTGCTGGGCAGCGAGGTCATGGGCTCGATGAGCCCGTACGGCGTCGGCGGTGGCCACCGGCACACCCCCGAGATGATCCAGAACCTGTCCGCCGCGGCGGGGGAGCGGGTATCGGTCTCCTTCACCCCGACCCTCGCCCCGATGCCCCGCGGCATCCTCGCCACCTGCAGTGCCAAGGCCATGCCCGGAGTGACCGGGGAGAGCCTGCGCGCCGCGTACGACAAGGCGCTGCTGGACGAACCGTTCGTCACCCTCCTCCCCGAGGGCCAGTGGCCCTCCACCGCCGCCGTGTACGGATCCAACGCCGCGCTGCTCCAGGTCGCCCATGACGAGGCGGCCGGCCGCGCCCTCGTGATCAGCGCCATCGACAACCTCACCAAGGGCACTGCGGGCGGCGCGGTGCAGAGCATGAACATCGCCCTCGGCCTCCCCGAGGAGCTGGGACTTTCCACGATCGGAGTCGCTCCATGAGCGTTACGGCAGCCCAGGGCTTCACGGCCTCCGGCGTCGCGGCAGGGATCAAGGAGAACGGAAACCCCGACCTCGCACTCGTGGTGAACACCGGCCCGCGCCTCGCCGCCGCGGCCGTCTTCACCGCCAACCGCGTCAAGGCCGCCCCCGTCCTGTGGTCCGAGCAGGTGCTCACGGGCGGTCAGGTCTCGGCCGTCGTCCTCAACTCCGGTGGTGCCAACGCCTGCACCGGCCCGCTGGGCTTCCAGGACACCCATGCCACCGCCGAGAAGGCCGCGGAGGTCCTGGGCCACAGCGCGGGCGAGATCGCCGTGGCCTCCACCGGGCTGATCGGCGTCCGGCTGCCCTTGGACGCGGTGCTGTCCGGGGTCGGCAAGGCCGCCGAGGCGCTTTCCCCGCACGGCGGTGAGAAGGCCGCGATCGCCATCAGGACCACCGACACCGTCCACAAGACGGCCGTCGTGCAGAGCCCCGCGGGCTGGACCGTGGGCGGAATGGCCAAGGGCGCCGGGATGCTCGCCCCGGGCCTGGCCACCATGCTCGTCGTCCTCACCACCGACGCCGACGTGGACGCCGCCGGGCTGGACACCGCGCTGCGCGCCGCCACCCGCACCACCTTCGACCGGATCGACTCCGACGGCTGCATGTCCACCAACGACATGGTGCTGCTGATGGCCTCCGGCGCCTCCGGTGCCGCCCCCGACGCGGCGGAGTTCGCCGAGGCGGTCCGCGAGGTCTGCGCCGATCTCGCCCGACAGCTCATCGGGGACGCCGAGGGGGCCTCCAAGGACATCCGGATCGAGGTCGTGGGTGCGGCCACCGAGGACGACGCGGTGGAGGTGGGCCGCTCCATCGCCCGTAACAACCTCCTCAAGTGCGCCGTCCACGGCGAGGATCCCAACTGGGGCCGGGTGCTCTCCGCGATCGGCACCACCTCCGCCGCCTTCGAACCGGACCAGCTCAACGTGGCGATCAACGACGTCTGGGTGTGCAAGAACGGCTCGGTGGGCGAGGACCGGGAGCTGGTCGACATGCGCTACCGCGAGGTCCGGATCACCGCCGACCTCGCGGCAGGCGGTGCGTCTGCGGTGATTTGGGCGAACGACCTCACCGCCGACTACGTCCACGAGAACAGCGCCTACTCCTCATGAACCAGCCGACCGCCACCCGTAAGCACACCGCCCTGCCCAAGGCCCGCATCCTCATCGAGGCGCTGCCCTGGCTGACCCGGCACCATGGCAAGACCGTGGTGGTCAAGTTCGGCGGCAACGCCATGGTCGACGACGAGCTGAAGGCCGCCTTCGCCCAGGACATCGTCTTCCTGCGCCACGCGGGTCTGCGCCCCGTCGTCGTCCACGGCGGCGGCCCCCAGATCAGCGCACAGCTGGACCGGCACGGTCTGGTCAGCGAGTTCAAGGCCGGGCTGCGGGTCACCACCGACGACGCCATGGACGTCGTACGGATGGTGCTGGCCGGGCAGGTCCAGCGCGAACTGGTCGGGCTGCTCAACCGGCACGGCCCGCTGGCCGTCGGCATGACCGGCGAGGACGCCCATCTGATGTCCGCCACCAAGCACTTCGCCGAGATCGACGGCGAGCAGGTGGACATCGGCCGGGTCGGCCAGATCACCGAGATCGACACCGGCGCGGTCCGGGCCCTGCTGGACGACGGCCGAATCCCGGTCGTCTCCTCCATCGCCCGCAGCGCCGACGATTTTGATGAGGGGGGCCACGTCTACAACGTCAACGCGGACACCGCCGCGGCCGCCCTCGCCGTCGCGCTGGGCGCCGAGACGCTGATGGTCCTCACCGATGTGGAAGGCCTCTACGCCGACTGGCCCCACAGCGACGAGGTGATCAGCAAGCTCACCGCGAGCCAGCTGGAGAAGCTGTTGCCGGAGCTGGCCAGCGGCATGGTGCCGAAGATGGAGGGCTGTCTGTACGCCGTGCGCCACGGGGTCACCACCGCCCGGGTGCTCGACGGGCGGGTACCGCACTCCATCCTGCTGGAGATCTTCACCGACGAGGGCATCGGCACGATGGTCCTGCCGGACGGGACCGCGATCGAGGACAACGACAAGGGCGCCAGGGGCGACGAGGGGGAGGACCAGTGAGCAACGCGGAGCTGGAGCGGCGCTGGCAGGGGGCGCTCATGGACAACTACGGCACCCCCCGCCTCCCGCTCACCCACGGCGAGGGCACCAGGGTCTGGGACGCGGAGGGCAAGGAGTACCTCGACTTCGTCGGCGGGATCGCGGTCAACTCCCTCGGCCACGCCCACCCCGCCGTGGTGCGGGCGGTGTCCGACCAGATCGCCACCCTCGGCCACGTCTCCAACCTCTTCCTCGCCGAGCCCCCGGTGGCGCTCGCCGAGCGGCTGCTCCAGCTCTTCGGCCGCCCCGGACGCGTCTACTTCTGCAACTCCGGCGCGGAGGCGGTCGAGGCCGCCTTCAAGATCGGGCGGCGCACCGGGCGCACCCATATGGTGGCCACCGACGGCGGCTTCCACGGCCGCACCATGGGCGCGCTGGCCCTGACCGGCCAGCCCGCCAAGCAGGAGCCCTTCCTTCCGCTGCCCGGCGAGGTGACGCACGTACCGTACGGGGACGTGGAGGCGCTGCGCGCGGCCGTCACCACCGACACCGCCCTCGTCATCCTGGAGCCCGTCCAGGGCGAGAACGGCGTCATCGTGCCGCCGGACGGCTATCTGGCCGCGGCGCGGGAGATCACCCGGGCCACCGGCACCCTGCTGGTGCTCGACGAGATCCAGACCGGGATCGGGCGCACCGGGCACTGGTTCGAGCACCAGGCGCAGGGCGTCGAGCCCGATGTCGTCACCCTCGCCAAGGGGCTCGGCGCCGGGCTGCCCATCGGCGCCACCCTCGCCTTCGGGCCCGCGGCCGAGCTGCTGACCCCGGGTCAGCACGGCTCCACCTTCGGCGGCAACCCCGTCGCCTGCGCGGCCGGTCTCGCCGTACTCGACACCATCGCCGCCGACGGCCTCCTGGACCGGGTCAAGCGGGCGGGGGAGCGGCTGCGCAGCGGAATCGAGTCGCTTGACCACGCACTGGTCGCCCGGGTCCGCGGCGCCGGGCTGCTGCTCGGTATCGTGCTCACAGAGTCCCTCGCGCCGCAGGTGCAGAAGGCGGCTCAGGACGCGGGACTCCTGGTGAACGCGGTCGCGCCGGATGTGGTCCGGCTCGCCCCGCCGCTCGTCATCTCCGACGGCGAGGTGGACACCTTCCTCCGGGAGCTGCCCGCCGTCCTGGACGCCGCACATGAGGGAGACGGGGAACGACGAGCCGGAGACTGACGACACGATGACCGAGGCGCAGCACACCGACGCTAGAGACGCCAACCACGGCGGACCGGCCGTGCCGCAGACCCGCACCGCACGCCACCGCCGGATCGTGGACATCCTGAACCGGCAGCCCGTGCGCTCCCAGAGCCAGCTCGCCAAGCTGCTCGCGGACGACGGGCTCTCCGTCACCCAGGCGACGCTCTCCCGGGACCTGGACGAGCTGGGCGCGGTGAAGATCCGCAACACCGGCGGTGAGCTGATCTACGCGGTGCCGAGCGAGGGCGGCGACCGCACGCCGCGCGCCCCGCTCGGCGAGTCGGCGAGCGAGGCGCGGATGGCCCGGCTGGCGGGTGAGCTGCTGATCTCGGCGGAGGCTTCGGCCAACCTCGTGGTGCTGCGCACCCCGCCGGGCGCCGCCCAGTTCCTCGCCTCGGCCATCGACTCGGCGGAGCTGCACGACATCCTCGGCACCATCGCGGGCGATGACACGCTGCTGCTGATCAGCCGCGAACCGCTGGGCGGCCAGGCGCTCGCCGACCATCTGCTGCGGCTGGCCCAGAAGGAGCGCTAGGCGCTCCGCTGGATGTGCCGCGCCGTGCTGTCTGGCGCTTCATCGTGGCTGGTCGCGCCCACGCGGCGGAGCCGCACATCGGCACGGCCCCGCGCCCCTTCAGGGCGCCTGCCGAACCGCAGTGGATTTCGTCCGCGACCGGTACGACATCCAGGCCGCCACCACCGCCCCCGAGACGTTGTGCCAGACGGAGAACACCGCGGCCGGGAGCGCGGCCAGCGGGCTGAAGTGGGCGGTGGCCAGAGTCGCGGCGAGCCCGGAGTTCTGCATCCCGACCTCGAAGGCCATCGCCCGGCTCGCGGGGGCGCCCAGCCGGGCCAGCTTCCCGGCCCCGTAGCCCAGCGCCAGGCCGAGCCCGTTGTGGAGCACCACGGCGAGCAGGACCAGCGCCGCCGCCGACTTGATGGCGTCCGCGCTGGCGGCCACCACGATGGCCACGATCACGCCGATGGTGACGGCCGACAGCCAGGGCAGCAGCCCCAGCAGCCGGTGGACGTACCGCCCGGCGACCAGCCGTACGAGCAGTCCGCCGACCACCGGCAGCAGCACCGTCTTGAGGATGTCGGTGACCATCGACCCCGCGTCCACCGGCAGGAACTCCCCGGCGAGCAGCAGCGTCAGCGGCGGGGTGACCAGCGGCGCGAGCACCGTGGAGACGGTGGCGACCGACACCGAGAGCGCCACATCGCCGCGCGCCAGATACGTCACCACATTGGAGGCCGTTCCGCTCGGCGCGCAGCCGACCAGGATGACACCGGCCGCCAACTGGGGTGAGAGCCCGAGGGCGTTGGCGATCAGCCACCCGAGGCCCGGCATGATCACATAGTGCGCGACCAGTCCGAGCGCCACCGCCCAGGGCCGCTTCACCACACCGGAGAAGTCCCCCGGGGTCATGGTGAGCCCCATACAGAACATGATCACGCCGAGCAGATAGGGCACGTCCGGCGCCCAGCCGCTGAAGGTGCCGGGCGTGGCGAGGCCCGCCGCCCCGGCGGCGAGGACCAGGAGGGGGAAGACGGTGACGGCCCGCCGGGCCGCCCGGTCGGCGGCAGCGGGCTCCTCCGGTGACGGCGGGGGCGCCTGCCCCGCCGTCGTCGAGGAGGTCGAGGAGTCGGCCGCGGAGCTCTTCGATTCGGATCGCACCGCGCGATGGAACGCTTCCGGAGGCCCCTTCCGCAACACCGTCTCGTTATGTGGTCACTGCATCCACTACGTGTTCATACGCCTTCCCCATGTGGCGCACCATCCCCACCGGTGACCGCCGGGTCGGTGTTTCCATGGGGGTATGGCCACCAAGAAAGCCTCCGCGCGAGCGTCCGCGACCGGGCCCGCGATCCGGATCCGCCAGGTGTACGACGCCCCCGACCCGGACGACGGCACCCGCGTCCTGGTGGACCGCATCTGGCCGCGCGGCCTCGCCAAGGCCGATGCCCAGCTGGACGCATGGGTCAAGGACGCCGCCCCCTCCACCGAGCTGCGCCGCTGGTACGGCCATGACCCGGACCTCTTCCCGGAATTCAGCCGCCGCTACCGCGCCGAGCTCACCGACCCGGAGCGCCGCGAGGCCGTCGCCCACCTCCGTGAGCTGGCCGCCTCCGGCCCGCTGACCCTGCTCACGGCGGTGAAGGACCTCGACTACGGCCATGTCCAGGTCCTGGCCGAGGCGATCCGCGGCCGGGAGTGAGCGCCGCCGAGGGACCGTCCTCGTACGGAGGGCTCGTCTCGTACGAGGGCTCGTCCCGTACGGGGGGTTCGCCTCATACACATAGCTCCGCCGAATGGCGGGCGAACCCGCTGGTGTGCCAGGTGGCGCCGTCCGCGGTGATGACCAAGGCCTCGGCGTCGGGGAGCCGGGCCAGCCAGGGGCGGGCGCGCTCGGCGCCCATGGCGCAGGCCGCGGTGGCCACGGCGTCCGCGTCGGCCAGGCTGGTGGCGATCACGGTGACCGAGGCCGGGCCCCGCGCCGGGGGACGTCCGGTGCGGGGGTCCAGGATGTGGCAGCCCCGCTCGGCCGGACCCGAGGTGGCCACGGCCAGTTCGCCGCGGGCCTCCACGACCGCCGCCAGCTCGCCCGGGCGCAGCGGATCGGCGATGCCCACCCGCCAGGGGCCGCCGTGCACCTGGACATCGCCGCCGCCGTTCACACACACCGACCCGGCGCCCGACGAGACCAGCATCCGGGCGGCGCGCTCCACCGCCCAGCCCTTGACCAGGCCCGTCGGGTCGAGGCGGCCACCGGCGTAGCGGGCGGTGAACCAGCCGCCGCTGCGGTGCTCGGCGTCCTCGCACATCCGCAGCACATCCCGGACCTCGGGCTCGCAGCGCGACAGCGTCAGCTCACCGCGCCCCAGCCGGCTGATCTGGCTGTCCGGGCGATAGGTGGAGAACAGCTCGTCCACCCGGTGCAGCCCCACCACGGCCCCGTCCAGCGCGGCCTGCACCCGCGGCCGGTCGGCGGGCGCGACCTCGCGGATGTCGAAGGAGAAGACCGTGCCCATGACGTGCTCGACATGGCGCAGCGGCTCGGGTCCCTGATGTCCGTACGTCATTTGGCACCCGCCTTGTCGAGCGCGCTCTGCAGGGACTTCGCGTAGCCCTCGCTGGTGTAGGTGGCCCCGGAGACGGTGTCCACCTTCGCCGCGGCCACCGCCTGCTGGTTGAGCTTGGGGACGGCGGTCTTGGCGATCTGGTCGCTCTGCGGTCCGGAGTCCGGTGTCTTGACCGCCTGGGCGGCGGTGATCTTCCCGCCGTTGACGGTGAGGCTCACCTGGACCGGGCCGTACTGCGTCTGCACGGTGTCGCCGGTGACCGTACGGGCGCCGCCCGCACCCGCCCCGTCCCCCGCGCCAGCCCCCGCCCCGCCCCCGCCCGGCTGTGCCGTGGCCGCGGCCGGGGGCGCCTGCCCCGGCTGGGTCTCGGCGACGGCCTGGCCGCCTCCCGAACCGGGCTGTTTCAGCGCGAGCAGCAGCACCACACCGGAGACGGTGGCGGCCGTTCCCACGACGATGCGGCGCAGCGGATGCTTCCTCTTCATGGCTTCACCTCGGTCACAGCTCGAAGGACTGGGTCACGGCTCGGATGTCTCGGTCACAGCTCGAAGGACTCGTGGTGGATCCGGCGATCCGGAACCCCCGCCTCGCGCAGCGCCCCGTACGCGTGCTCGGCCAGGCCCGGCGGGCCGCACAGATAGACGTCGTGGTCCTCGATATCCGGGAGCAGCTGGCCCAGCCGCTCCGCGGTGATCTCCGGCCGGGCGCCGTCCGGGCCGTTCACCGCGTACAGCAGCCGGGCCCCGCGCTCGGTCGCGATCTGCTTCAGTTCGTCCCACAGCGCCAGGTCCTCGATGCTGCGGGCCCGGTAGAGCAGGGTGAGGTCGCCGCCCTTGCCCGGCAGCGTCTCGAACAGTGCCCGGATCGGGGTGATCCCGGCACCGCCCGCGATCATCAGCACCTTGCCGCGGCTGCGCCGCGCCGCGGTCATCGCTCCGTACGGCCCCTCCGCCCACACCCGTGTCCCCGGCTTCAGCGAGGCCAGCCCGGTGCTGTGGCCGCCCACCGCCTTCACCGTGATCCGCAGCAGCTCCGGCCGGGGCGGCGCGGAGAGCGAGTACGGATGGGAGCCCCAGCGCATCCCCGGGGCCAGGAACCGCCAGCGGAAGAACTGCCCGGCCTGTGCCCCGATCCGGTGCAGCTTGCGCCCCCTGATCAGTACCGACACCACTCCGGGCGCCTCCGGTACGACGGCCTCCACCCGCATCCGGTGCCGCAGGTTCAGCCGCAGCGGCACCAGCAGCCGGTACCAGACCACCAGCGCGGTGACCGTGCCGTACAACGCGTACCAGGCGGTCTCCGCGGTCTTGTTCCCGACGAACTCCGCACCGGTCGCGAGCTGGTGCCAGAACGTCAGGAAGACCGCCAGATAGGTGAACAGATGCAGGTAGTACCACACCTCGTACGGCATCCGGCGGCGCACCATCCCCGCCGAGATCAGCCCGATCGCCACCAGCATCCCGGTGCCGACCACCGCCTTGATCATGTCCGGGTAGTCCATGACCACGGTGACGGACTGGTCGACGAGGCCGGTGCCCGCCTGCTCCGCGTAGCCCGCGATGATCAGCCCGACATGCGCCACGATCAGACACAGCGCGTACCGCCCGCTCAGCGCGTGCCAGCGCGCGACCCGGTCCGAGCCCACCCGCCGCTCCAGCGCCGGAACGCGGGCCATCTGGAGGACGACGAGGGCGAGGACATAGCCGCCGAGCAGCCCGCTGAGCCGCCCGGCGTGGGTCAGCCACTGTGCGGTGCCGTCGACGTTCGGAGTGTTCTGCCACCACAGCGACAGCACCGCCGCCGCACCTGCCAGGCTGAGCAGGATCAGCGGCACGGCATGCGAACGGCGGGGCTGGATGCGGCGCATGGCCTGTCGCCGCCCGGCCCGGCTGTTCAGTAGCGTCGTCACGGCCTGTCCCCTTCCCTTGGGCTCCGGCGCAAGGGAATACGGCCGTGAGCGCGGGATGACTCAAAGGCCGCCGGGATTCACAGGTTCGGGTTTCACCGGTGGTGGCGCACTCCCTGTGGTGGTTCAGGTGTCCGCGCTCGTAAGGAGGTCACCGACGGTAGGACTTGATCGGGTAGGACACCGTTGAGCGCGGTGCGGGCCGCTTCTCTGCGCCCTTCCCGCCGTCCTTCTTCCCGCCGTCCTTCTTCCCGGTCCCCTTCTCGAAGTGGACGGGGTACCGGGCCGTCTGATGGGGGTTCGGCGACGTGCCGTCGCGGGTGTTGCCATCACCGTTGTGGTTGATCCACAGGACCCCGACCACGAATACGCCGAGCACCATCATCTGCTTCTTCTGCACCGGTCCCGACTCCCCCTCGGTCCGCAGCTGCGCTCCCCGCCCCGCCATGGTCTCAGCCGGGCGGCCGAATGGGCAGGTGCTACCGGGTGGTGAAAGCGCCTCCGTTGACGTGGAGGGTCTGGCCGGTGATGTGCCGCGCGCCGGACGAGGCCAGGAAGAAGGCGGTCCGGGCGATGTCCCAGGCCGTGCCCGCGCGCTTGTTGTGGGTCTCCGCCACGAGCGCGGCGCGGCGCTCGTCGGTCATCCCGCCCTGGAAGAAGTTCGTACCGGCGATGAAGCCCGCGGAGATGACATTGCAGGTGATGCCCTTCGGCGCGAGTCCGGCGGAGGCCGAGGCGTTCCACGCCGCCAGGGCGGCCTTCGCCGCGCCGTAGGAGCCGCCCCCGCGCTCGGCGCCGATCGAGCCGATGCTGATGACGGAGCCGCCACCGGCCAGCTTCTCCTGGACCGAGGCGGTGGTCAGCACCGCGGTGAGCAGGTTCTGGGAGAGGCTGCTGTGCCACTGGGCGAGCAGCGCGTCCAGGGGCGGGAGGCCGTCGGACGCCGCCTCCGGCAGCCCACCGGCCGCGTTGACCAGGACGTCCAGCGTGCCGAGCCGGTCGGCGAGGGCGGCGACCGACTCGGGGGAACCGGCGTCACAGACGACGCCGTGCGCACCCGTCTCCTTGGCGGTCCGTTCGACGGTGTCGGGGTGCCGGCCGGTGACGAAGACCTCCGCCCGGTCGGCGATGAACGCTTCGGCGATGGCGCGGCCGATGCCGCTGGTGCCACCGGTGACGAGCACGGTCCGGCTCACAAGTCCTCCTGCGCTGAGTTACGTTTAGATCTAAACGTAACTCATGGCGACAGGAGAACGCACCCATGGCCGATCCCGCCCTCGATGTCCCCGCCCCCGATGTCCCGGAGCCCGGCGCCCCCGGCTCATCGGAGGACCCCAGGGGCGTCCACTCCGCCGCGGACATCGCCACCGCCTGGCAGCGGGAGCGCCCCGGCGCCCCGACCGAGTCGATCGAGATCGTCACCCCCATCTGGTGGCTGGGGAAGCTCTTCGCCGACGACCGCGACCGGGCGCTGCGCGCGGCGGGGATCGACGCGGCCACCCTCGATCTGCTCTCCGTCATCCGTCGCTCCGGCCCGCCCTACGCCCTGAGCACGCGCGAGATCGCCTGCCGGACCCTGGTGACCGCCGGAGCGATCTCGCAGCGCGTCGCCCGGGCCGAGCGGGACGGCCTCGTCGTGCGCAGGCCCGGGACCACCGGCCGTCGCTCCGTCCTGGTGTGTCTGACGGCCGAGGGTCACGCCCTCATCGAGCGGTCCGTCGACACCGTGCTCGGCCGCGAGGCCCGGCTGGTGCGCGGTCTGTCGGACCAGGAGCGCACGGTGCTCGCCGGGCTGCTGGTCAAGCTGATGGCGGACGTCCGGCGGCGGACGGGGCGGTGACCGGACGCGGCGCCGCTTTGACGAAACATACGGTTCAGTGCATACTCATGCAGAGAAACGTATGGATCGTAAGGAGGCACCCGTGACCGAGCGCGTCGTACTCGCCTACTCGGGCGGCCTGGACACCTCCGTCGCCATCGGCTGGATCGCCGAGGAGACGGATGCCGAGGTCATCGCCGTCGCCGTGGATGTCGGCCAGGGCGGTGAGGACCTGGACGTCATCCGCAAGCGGGCACTCGCCTGCGGGGCGGTCGAGGCGGAGGTCGCGGACGCCAAGGACGAGTTCGCCGCGGAGTACTGCCTTCCGGCGATCAGGGCCAACGCGCTGTACATGGACCGCTACCCGCTGGTCTCCGCCCTCTCCCGGCCGACCATCGTGAAGCACCTGGTGGCCGCCGCCCGCAAGCACGGCGCCGGGACCGTCGCCCACGGCTGCACCGGCAAGGGCAACGACCAGGTGCGGTTCGAGGCCGGTATCTCCTCACTGGCGCCGGAGCTGAAGTGCATCGCGCCGGTCCGGGACTACGCCATGACCCGGGACAAGGCCATCGCCTTCTGCGAGGCCAAGGGCCTGCCGATCGCGACCACCAAGAAGTCCCCGTACTCGATCGACCAGAACGTCTTCGGGCGGGCCGTGGAGACCGGCTTCCTGGAGGACATCTGGAACGCGCCGATCGAGGACGTCTACGAGTACACCGCCGACCCGGCCACCCCGCGCGAGGCCGACGAGGTGATCGTCACCTTCGACAAGGGCGTCCCCGTCGCGGTCGACGGCGAGCCGGTCACCGTGCTCCAGGCCGTCCAGCGGCTGAACGAGCGGGCGGGTGCCCAGGGCGTCGGCCGGATCGACATGGTCGAGGACCGGCTGGTGGGCATCAAGTCGCGGGAGGTCTACGAGGCGCCCGGCGCCATCGCGCTGATCACCGCCCACCAGGAGCTCGAGGCCGTCACCGTCGAGCGCGAGCTGGCCCGCTACAAGCGGCAGGTCGAGCAGCGCTGGGGCGAGCTGGTCTACGACGGCCTGTGGTTCTCACCGCTCAAGCGGGCCCTGGACGGCTTCATCACCGAGGCGAACGAGCAGGTGTCCGGCGAGGTCCGGATGACCCTGCACGGCGGCCGGGCGGTCGTCACCGGACGGAGGTCGCACACCTCGCTGTACGACTTCCACCTGGCGACCTACGACACCGGCGACACCTTCGACCAGTCGCTGTCCAAGGGCTTCATCGAGATCTTCGGGATGTCCAGCAAGATCGCCGCGAAGCGGGACCTGCGGCAGTAGCCTGCGTACCAGCGTCAAGCCCGCGTACCCGACGTACGCGACGCGTCATGAGCCGCCTCCCCGCCCCGCGGCGGGGAGGCGGTCGCACATCCACAGCAGCCTGAGGAGCAACACCGTGAGCAACGGCAACAGCGGCGACGTCCGGCTCTGGGGCGGCCGCTTCGCCGACGGCCCGTCCGAGGCACTGGAGAAGCTCAGCGCCTCCGTGCACTTCGACTGGCGCCTGGCGCCGTACGACATCGCCGGATCCCGCGCCCACGCCCGGGTGCTGCACACGGCGGGGCTGCTCACCGCCGATGAACTGGAGCGGATGCTGGCGGGCCTGGACCGGCTGGAGGCCGATGTCGCCTCCGGTGACTTCACCGGCACCATCGCCGACGAGGACGTCCACACCGCCCTGGAGCGCGGACTGCTGGAGCGGCTGGGCCCGGACCTCGGCGGCAAGCTGCGCGCCGGACGGTCCCGCAACGACCAGATCGCCACCCTCTTCCGGATGTACCTGCGCGACCACGCCCGGATCCTCGGCGGGCTGATCGCCGACCTCCAGCAGGCCCTGGTGGGGCTCGCGGAGGCCCACCCGGACGTGGCGATGCCCGGCCGCACCCACCTCCAGCACGCCCAGCCGGTGCTCTTCGCCCACCACGTGCTCGCCCATGTCCAGGCGCTGTCGCGGGACGCGGAGCGGCTGCGGCAGTGGGACGAGCGCACCGCCGTCTCGCCGTACGGCTCGGGCGCGCTGGCCGGGTCCTCGCTGGGGCTCGACCCGCGGGCGGTCGCGGCCGACCTCGGCTTCGAGCGGGGCTCGTCCGCCAACTCGCTCGACGGCACGGCCGCGCGTGACTTCGCCGCCGAGTTCGCGTTCATCACCGCGATGATCGGCGTCGATCTGTCGCGGATCGCGGAGGAGATCATCCTCTGGAACACGAAGGAGTTCTCCTTCGTGACCCTCCACGACGCCTTCTCCACCGGCTCCTCGATCATGCCGCAGAAGAAGAACCCGGACATCGCGGAGCTCGCGCGCGGCAAGTCCGGGCGGCTGATCGGCAACCTCACCGGGCTGCTGGCCACGCTCAAGGCCCTGCCGCTCGCGTACAACCGCGACCTCCAGGAGGACAAGGAGCCGGTCTTCGACTCCTGCGACCAGCTGGAGGTGCTGCTCCCGGCCTTCACCGGGATGATGGCCACGCTGACCGTCAACCGCGAGCGCATGGAGGAGCTGGCCCCGGCCGGGTTCTCGCTGGCCACCGACATCGCCGAATGGCTGGTGCGGCAGGGCGTGCCGTTCCGGGTGGCGCACGAGGTCGCGGGGGAATGCGTCAAGGAGTGCGAGCGGACGGGCATCGAGCTCGACCAGCTCACCGACGAGCAGTTCGCCAAGATCTCGCCGCATCTGACGCCGGAGGTCCGCGGCGTCCTGAACGTGCAGGGCGCGCTGGCCGCGCGCGGCGGCCGTGGCGGCACCGCCCCGGTGGCGGTGCGGGCCCAGCTCGCGGAGGTCAAGGAGGATCTGGCCGCCCAGTACGCGTGGGCGGGCGCGAAGCGCTGACAGCGGGAGCCGTACAGGGAGCTGACGGCGAGAGCCGGACAGGGAGAGGTGGCGATACGGCGTATGGGCGTCGAACGTCTCATGGAGATCGCGGCCCCCGGGGCCGGGGCGGCCCGGATCGGGCTCGGCCTGGCCGCGGTCGGCCGCCCCGCCTACATCAACCTCGGCCGGGACCGTGACCTCCCGGCCGAGCGCCCGGTCGAGGTGATGCGGCGACGCAGCCATGAGCTGCTGGACGCCGCGTACGCCGCCGGGGTGCGCTATCTGGACGCGGCGCGCTCCTACGGCCGGGCCGAGGAGTTCCTCGCCGACTGGCTGCGGAACCGCCCGGACGCCGCGCGGGACGTGGTGGTCGGCTCCAAGTGGGGCTATACGTATGTCGCCGAGTGGCGTACGGACGCCGAGACCCACGAGGTCAAGGACCACGGCGCCGAGACCTTCGAGCGCCAGCGCGAGCTGACCGACGCGCTGCTCGGGGACCGGCTGGACCTGTACCAGATCCACTCGGTGACCCCCGAGAGCCCGGCCCTCACCGATCCCGAGCTGCACGCACGGCTGGCCGGGCTCGCCGCGGAGGGCGTGACGGTCGGCGTCTCCACCAGCGGCCCCCACCAGGCCGAGGCGATCCGCGCGGCGCTGGCCGTGGAGGTCGACGGGCGGCCGCTCTTCCGTACCGTCCAGTCCACCTACAACCTGCTGGAGCCCTCGGCCGGGGCGGCGCTGGCCGAGGCCCATGAGGCGGGCCGGGCGGTCATCGTCAAGGAAGCCGTGGCCAACGGCCGGCTCACCGAGGCGGCCGAGCGGCTTCCGGAGGCGCTGCGCCGGGTGGCCGAGGAGACGGGCGCCACGCCGGACGCCGTCGCACTGGCCGCGGTGCTGCACCGCCCCTGGGTGACGGTCGTCCTCTCCGGCGCCGCCACGACGGCCCAGCTGCGCGCCAACCTGACCGCCGCCGACCTCCCCCTGGACGAACGTCAGCTCACCGACCTGGACCAGCTGCCCGAGCTCCCGGAGACCTACTGGCAACACCGCGCGAACCTGCACTGGTCCTGACCCACACCCCCGCGACAAGGCAGCGCCCCGGACCCGGTACCACGCGGCTCCACCGCGAGGCAGGGCCCCACCAGGGGACCCGGACCCCGGACCCCGGAGCCTGGGGCGGTGCCGCGTCCCGGTGTTTACCCGTTCCCGCAGTACCGCTATGCGGCTGCGCCGCGCGGTGGGGTCCTCACCAGGGACCTGGGGTCTGGAGCCTTGGGTGGTGTCGTGTCTCGGTGCTTACCTGTCCCGGCACCTTCCCCGGAGTACCGCTATGCGGCTCCGCCGCGCGGTAGGGCTCCACCGGGAGCCGGGAGCCGGGAGCCGGGAGCCGGGAGCCGGGAGCCGGGAGCCGGGAGCCGGGAGCCGGATCCCGGAGTCCGGGGTCTGGGGCGGAGCCCCAGTTTCGGGAAGGGGCGGGGAGGGGAACAGCCCGCCGCAGGCGCCAACCCCCACCAGCCCCCCCGCCCGCTCACAGCGCGCTCAGGAACGAGCGCACCGCACGGGCGTACGGCCGCGGCGCATCGTCATGGATCCAGTGACCGCACCCGGCGAACTCACGGAGCCGCGTGTTGGGACGGCGGGTGGCCATCTCATGCGCGTGCCCCGGCGGCAGCAGCGGACTGTGCTCACCGCGCATCAGCAGCGCGGGACACGACGAGCCCAGCCAGTCGTCCCAGAAGTCACCGCACATGGCCTGCTGCGACGCCATCATATGGCTGGGCTCGAACAGCAGCCGCCAGCCCCCGGTCTGCGGATCCCGTTCGGCGCTGTCCAGGAAGTACGAGGCGTCCGGTATCCCCCGGGACTCGATGGCGGCGCGCAGCTTCTCCCGGTCCACGGCCCACGTCGGCCACCCGGAGACATCGAGCACCGGATGGCTGACCACCGGACGGTCCGTCACCGCGCCGATGTCCTCGACGACGAGCGCGCTCACCAGCTCCGAATGGCGGGCGGCCAGCGCGTACGCACCGACCGCGCCGGTGGAGTGGGCGACGACCGGGACCGGGCCAAGGCCGAGCTCCCGCAGCAGCGCGGCGGCGTCGGCCACATACTCGTCCAGCGTGAAGGGGCCACCGCCGCCGGTCAGCCCGTGCCCCCGCTGATCCAGGGCTATCACCCGCCGTTCGGGGGCGAGCGCGGCGGCCAGCGGCGCGTACATCCGGCCCCGGCCGAAGTGGCCGTGCAGGGCCAGGACCGGGGCGCCCGGCCCACCGAAATCGGTCACGGCGAACCGCCGACCGCGCAGCATCACGAAGTCGGGGGAGGGCACGGTCATCGTGGTCACCCGCGGCACCATAGTGGCCGGGCCCGGTGGTGACCAGCGGGTAACGGAACCAGTTCCTCCGCAAACTTGCGGGGCCACCACACGGATCGGGCCTTCGGCCCGGCGGACCGAGACCGCGTCGTTTTCGGCCAAACCCGGCCCAGAAACACAAGTACGACGACCTGTACAGACCCCCACGGCCCGGATGCGCCACCGCGGTGGCCCGGACACACCGCAGCGGTGGCCCGGAGACAGATGGCCCGGAGACAGGTGACCCGGAGACATAAGTGCCGCGCCCCGCACAGAACCGCCACGGCGGGACACACGCCGTGGCGGCGCGGGCAAGATACGGCGGCGCAGGCCACCACCACGGCGCCGCGAACAGACCACCGCGGTGGCCCGGACACACCGGACCACCGCGGCTCGCGCGAAACCTCAGGCGGCAGCCGCTACGCGGCCGCCTTCGCCTTCGTCGCGTAGATGTCCACGTACTCCTGGCCCGACAGCCGCATGACCTCGCTCATCACCTCGTCGGTGACGGCCCGCAGCACATAGCGGTCGCGGTCCATGCCCTCGTAACGGGTGAACTCCAGCGGCTCGCCGAAGCGGACCTCGACCTTGCCGGGCCGCGGCAGCCCCTTGCCGCCCGGCTGGATCCGGTCGGTGCCGATCATCGCGAACGGCACCACGGGCGCGCCGGTCATCAGCGCGAGGCGGGCGATACCCGTGCGGCCGCGGTAGAGGCGGCCGTCGGGGGAGCGGGTGCCCTCGGGGTAGATGCCGAAGACCCTGCCCTCCTCCAGCACCCGGCGTCCCGTCATCAGCGCCGCGACACCGCCGCGTCCGCCGTCCCGGTCCACCGGGATCATGCCGACGCCGGTGAAGAACCAGGCCATCAGCCTGCCCTTGAGGCCCTTGCCCGTGACGTACTCGTCCTTGCCGATGAAGAAGACCTGGCGGTCACAGACCAGCGGAAGGATCATCGAGTCGATGAAGGTGAGATGGTTCCCGGCGAGGATCACCGGGCCCGAGCCCGGAATGCCCTCGGCCCCCTCGACCCGTGGGCGGAACATCAGGCGCATCAGCGGACCGAGTACTGCCTTCAGAAACGCGAATCGGGACACGGGCCCTCCGGTCGGGGTCAAGGTCTGGGGCGCACCGTCGTACGGTCCGTCAACCTCGTACCGCACCCGAGCGCCGATGAGGACGATACTCGCCGGTCGCGCTCCGGCGCACACCAGGTTCACCCACCTGGTACGTGGTGTTGACCCCTGTTACCCACGCGTTTCGCCCGATGACTCCCACAGGAAAGCCCTTCACGCCTACCATCAGGCCGTTCTCTGACCGGATTTGACAGGTGTTGAACACCACATCAAGGAGTGCTGCATGGAGCGGGAGCAGAAGCCCGGACGGCGCGCGCTGCTGGGGGCCGCGGCCCTCGGCGCGGGAGCGATGGCGCTGAGCGGTGCGGGCACGGCGACGGCCGCGGAGCCGCGGACCGCGCCGGGCACGGCCACCCGAACGCCCGGCCGGGGCCATGAGCTCCCGGTTCCCACCGTGATCGGCCACCGCGGCGCCAGCGGCTACCGGCCCGAGCACACCCTGGGCTCGTACCAGCTCGCCCTGGACCTGGGCGCGGACATCATCGAGCAGGACGTGGTGCCCACCAAGGACGGCCATCTGGTCTGCCGCCATGAGAACGACATCACGGCCACCACGGACGTCTCAGCCCACCCGGAGTTCGCCGACCGCAAGACCACCAAGACGGTCGACGGCACCAAGCTCACCGGCTGGTTCACCGAGGACTTCACCCTCGCCGAGCTGAAGACGCTGCGCGCCAAGGAGCGCATCCCGGGCAACCGCCAGCGCAACACCCTCTACGACGGCCGTTGGGAGGTGCCCACCTTCGAAGAGGTGCTTCAGTGGGCCGAGCGCGAGGGCCGCAAGCGCGGTCGCCGGATCTGGCTCTACGTGGAGACCAAGCACCCCACCTACTTCCGCAAGCTCGGCCTCGGCATCGAGGAGCGGGTGGCCAAGCTGCTCCGCCGCTACGGCCGCCACCGCCAGGACGCGGCGCTGTTCCTTCAGTCCTTCGAGCCCAGCAGCATCCAGCGGCTGCGCAAGCTGGTGGACACCCCGTCGGTGGTGCTGCTGTCCACCGTCGACAGCCAGCCCTGGGACTTCGTCGAGGCGAACGACCCGCGGACGGTCGCGGACCTGGTCAAGCCCGACGGGCTCAAGTGGATCGCGAGTTTCGCCCAGGGCATCGGCCCCGATCTGTCGGTCATCATCCCCCGGACGGCGGACGGCAAGCTGGGCACGCCGACGAGCGTGGTGAAGGACGCGCACGCGGCGGGGCTGATCCTGCACCCGTACACCATGCGCAACGAGAACACCTTCCTCCCGGCCGACTTCCGCCGCGGCAGCGACCCCAACGCCTACGGTGACGCCTTCGGAGCGTTCAAGGCATACTTCGCGACCGGAATCGACGGAATCTTCTCCGACAACGCGGACACCGCACTGCTCGCGGCGGCGGACTTCCGCAAGTGATCCGCCCGTGAGGGGAGCGGCGGGGGCGTGCGAGCGTCAAGGCGCGGCCCCGCCGCTTCCCCGGTCGGGTGACACCACGGTCACCCGGCAACCACCCCACGACCGGCCCTCGTCCCGCCCGGCATGGACCTTGTGAAGCAGCTGGGCCCGTTGCTGGCCGCCGAAGCGGCGGCCGAGGCACACGGCTTCGGCGTCGAGCCCGCCGAACTCGAACAGGCCGTCTGGCTGCGGCTGCTGGAACGCACCCGGGACACCGGACCGCCGCCCCACCCCGCCCGCTGGCTGCGCCGCGCCGTACGGGCCGAGGTGCGCGGGGCAAGGCGCCGGGCGCGCCGCGAGGTGCCGTACGACCCGGTGGCCGGCGGCCCGCCCAGCGGCGCCGAGGCCCGTCCGGCCGAACACGCCGTCCTGGCCGCGGAGACCCGCAGGACGCTGCGCGCCGCGGTGCGGCGGCTGCCCGGCCGCTGCCCCGCGCTGCTCGCGGCGATGCTCTCCCGCACCGACCCCACGTATCGCGAAATCGCCGGTCAGTTGGGAATGTCACAGGGCAGCCTGGGGCCGGTACGTTCCCGATGTCTGGGTTGCCTGCGCAGAATGCTCACGGCGGAGGTTGCGGCTCCTGAACCGTGGGGAAAGGAGCGGTAGACAACCGGCGCCTCGGAGGCGGTCGCCCACCACGCGGCGCCTCCACCCAGGCCATGAACCCCCGGTCGCACTCCTACCCTCGACGCGGCCGGCGGACTGACGACATAGGGGAGGCATGCGCACATGGGCATGAGCGTGACCATCTCCGCGGCGACCGCGGACGACGCCGAGCAGATCCTGAAGCTGCAGTATCTGTGCTACCAGGGCGAGGCGGAGCTCTACGGCGACTATTCGATCGAGCCGCTGACGCAGTCGCTCGACGACCTGCGCGCCGAACTGAGCGGGGGCTGTGTGCTCGTGGCCCGGCTCGGCGAGGAGGTCGTCGGCTCCGTCCGCGGAGTCGTCGACGACAAGGGGACCGCCGCCATCGGCAAGCTGATCGTCCACCCCCGGATGCAGCGCCACGGCCTGGGCGGACGGCTGCTCGCCGCGATCGAGGGGCGGCTGACCGAGGACCGGGCCGCCAAGCGGTACCGCCTGTTCACCGGCCATCGCAGCGACGGCAATCTGCGGCTGTACCGCCGCTATGGCTACGCCCAGGTGGGCACCGAGGAGGTCAACCGCCGACTGAGCCTGGTCACCCTGGAGAAGGACGCCACGGCCACGGCGTACGCCGCCAGCGCCTGACGCGGTCGACCGCCGGACGGGCCGACACCCCGGCCCGTCCGGCGACGGACCCGGCCCGTGCGGCGGCCGACGTCAGCCCCGCCGCGACCGCCGCAGCCACATCAGGCCCGTGACCGGCAGGAAGACCGGGATGAAGAGATAGCCCATCCCGTAGTCGGACCACACGGTCTGGTCAGGGAAGGCCGACGGGTCGGCGAGGGTCCAGGTGCCCACGGTCAGCACCCCCAGCAGCTCCAGCGCACAGCAGACGAACGCCGCCTTGCGGGCGCCCTCGCCGCCGCGCACCAGCGAGACCGTGATGAACGCGTACACCGCGGCGGAGACCGCCGAGAGGATGTACGCGAGCGGGGCCTCCTGGTACTGCGCGATCAGCTGGTAGACCGAGCGGGACGCGGCGGCCACCGTGAAGACCCCGTAGAGCATCACCAGCAGCCGCCCCGGGCCCTGCCCGAGCCCGGTGCGCGCGGTGGATTCCGGATGCGGATTCCCGGCCGCCCGCTTCGCCGTCTCCCCGCCCGCGGAGTCCCCGGTCATCGACGACGCCTCCCGTGATTCAGCCACCGACGCCTCCCCAGATGTCGTAGAGCCGCACCTCGAGCACGGCCAGCACCACGGCCGCCGCCGAGACCGTCGCCGACCCCCACCGGGTCCGCTCCGTCAGCGACATGAACGCCGCGATCGGCACCGCGAACGCCGAGCCGATGAGATACGCCACGAAGATGGCCACCCCCTGCCGGGGGTCGGCCCCGCCCGCCAGCCGCACCACCCCTATGACCAGCTGCACCATCGCCAGCAGGGCCACCACGGCCATGCCGATGAAGTGCCAGTCCTTGGTCGGCTGGTCCCGGTAGGCGGCGAAGCCGCACCACGCGGCGAGGAGGAGCGCGGTCACACCGAGCGCGACCGTCAGCGCGTCGATCAACGGGACCTCCGCGCCGTGCGGCGGCGCACCCTACGGCGGCGCACACAGGGAGTGACAAGCATGGGACGAGGGTAATCGGCCCGGCCCGGAGCACCGCGCCCGGCCCCGCGCCCAAGGGCCCCCGCCACCCCCACGTACGCTGCGGCGCATGAAGATCTCCGCTGACGCGCTGCTGTTCGACAACGATGGAACCCTCGTCTCGTCCCTGGACTCGGTCCGGCGCTGCTGGACCCGCTGGGCGGGGGAGCAGGGGATCGCGGCGGAGGACTTCGCCCGGGTCGAGCTGCACGGCCGCCCGGCCGACGACATCATCGCCGAGCTGCTTCCCGCCGACCGCGCCCCGCAGGCCCGGGCGCGCATCGACGAGCTGGAGCTGGAGGACGTACCGGGCGGGGTGAAGCTGCTCCCCGGCGCCGCCGAGCTGCTGGCGGGACTGCCCACCGGGCGCTGGGCCGTGGTCACCTCCGCCTACCGCGAGCTGGCCGAGGCCCGCCTGGCGGAGGTGGCGATACGGCCGGGAACGCTGATCAGCGCCGACGACATCACCCGCGGCAAGCCCCACCCCGAGCCGTTCCTGCTGGCCGCCGAGCGGCTTGGAGTCGACCCGGCGCGCTGTGTGGTCTTCGAGGACGCCCCGGCCGGGCTCGCCGCGGGCCGCGCGGCCGGGATGCGGACCGTGGCATTGGCCACAACGACCGACCGGGCCAAGCTGGTCGCCGATGTCGTGGTCGAGGACCTGTCGGCCGTGTCCGCACAGGTCTCCGACGGGGGAGTGGAGATCACCTGCCGGATCTGAACCGGATTCCGGCCACCCCCACCGCCGTCCACGGACCGAGCGGTGCCGTCCGTTATGCGGACGAGCTTGATGGGTCCGTACCGGTGTCTGTTTTACTTGTGGCCATGACCACGACGAGCTTCCGCACCCCTGCGACCGAGGCGATCCCCGCGCCCGGTGCTCGTTGTCGGTGTCGAATGTGTGACCGCTGAGGGCCCCTGCCTGAGTCTCGCGCCCCGAAGCGAGACCCGCTGAGCCGGATCCGCGCGCCCATCGCGCCGGACCGCGCCGCCCCGCGTCACCGGAACCCGAGCCGCGCCCGCCCACCGGGCCCGCTCCCGGGTCAACCCCTGCCGCGTTCCGCAATGAACGAGCCGTGCACGGCGGCACCCGCCGCCGTGCACTCAACAGTGACGGAAACCCTGTGATCACGACCACGGACCTGACCAAGGTCTACCGCTCACGAGGCCGCGAGGTCACCGCCCTCGACGGCGTCGATCTGCATGTCCGCGAGGGTGAGGTGTACGGCGTCGTCGGCCAGAGCGGCGCCGGGAAGTCCACCCTCATCCGCTGCGTCAACCTCCTGGAGCGCCCCACCTCCGGCACGGTCAGCGTGGCCGGACAGGACCTGACCGCACTGGCCGGCCGAGGGCGGGGGGCACCTCCCGGCGGTAGCTGGGGGAGCGCGGGGTCCGCGCTGCGCCAGGCCCGCAGCCGTATCGGCATGGTGTTCCAGCACTTCAACCTGCTCTCCTCGCGCACCGTGCGGGACAATGTCGAGCTGCCCCTGGAGATCCTGGGCGTCTCCGGCAGGGAGCGCACCCGCAAGGCCCTGGAGCTGCTGGAGCTGGTGGGCCTCGCCGACAAGGCGAAGGCGTACCCCGCACAGCTCTCCGGCGGCCAGAAGCAGCGCGTCGGCGTCGCCCGCGCGCTCGCCGGGGACCCCAAGGTGCTGCTCTCGGACGAGGCGACCTCCGCGCTCGACCCCGAGACCACCCGCTCGATCCTCCAGCTGCTGCGCGACCTCAACCGGCAGCTGGGCCTGACCGTGCTGCTCATCACCCACGAGATGGACGTCGTCAAGACGATCTGCGACTCGGCCGCGCTGATGCGCGACGGGCGGATCGTGGAGTCCGGCAGCGTCAGCGAGTTGCTGGCCACGCCCGGCTCCGAGCTGGCCCGGGAGCTCTTCCCGGTCGGCGGGGTGCCCTCGGGCGAGGACCGCACGGTCGTGGACGTCACCTTCCAGGGCGAGGCGGCCACCAAGCCGGTCATCTCCCAGCTGTCCCGCATGTACAACATCGACATCTCGATCCTGGGCGCCGCCATGGACACCGTCGGCGGCCACCAGGTCGGGCGGATGCGGATCGAGCTGCCCGGCCGGTTCGAGGAGAACGTCGTTCCGATCGGCTTCCTGCGGGAGCAGGGCCTCCAGGTCGATGTGGCGGCCATCGCCGACGGCCCGCGCGCGAACCCAACCCCGCTGCTCAAGGAGGGCGCCAAGTGACCTGGTCCGAGATGGAGCCGCTGCTGGAGCAGGCGTGTTGGGACACCCTCTACATGGTCGGCTGGTCGGCGCTGATCGCCGTCCTCGGCGGACTGCCGCTCGGCGTGCTGCTGGTCCTCACCGACCGTGGCGGAGTACTCCAGAACGTCGTGGTGAACAAGGTCGTCGGACAGGTCGTCAACATCGCCCGCTCGATGCCGTTCATCATCCTGATGGTCGCCCTGATCTCCTTCACCCGGGCGATCGTCGGCACCACCATCGGGCCCGAGGCCGCCATCGTGCCCCTGGCCATCGGCGCCATCCCCTTCTACGCCCGGCTCGTGGAGACCTCGGTGCGCGAGGTGGACGGCGGACTGGTGGAGGCCGTGCAGTCGATGGGCGGCTCCACCTGGACGGTGGTCCGCAAGGTGCTGCTGCCCGAGTCGCTGCCGTCGCTGATCTCCAGCGCGACCACCACGGTTGTCGCGCTGATCGGCTACTCCGCGATGGCCGGTACGGTCGGCGCCGGCGGCCTCGGTGACCTGGCGGTCCGCTACGGCTATCTGCGGTTCGAGACCAAGCTGATGTGGATCACCGTCGCCATCCTCGCGGTGGTCATCGCCATCATCCAGTTCGCGGGCGACCTCGCCGCCCGCGGTCTGTCGCACCGCGGCCGCTCCTCGGCCGCCCCGCGGCTGGTGCTGCTGCGACGCGGCGGCGTCTCCCGGGCCGGGAAACCCGCGCCGGAGCCGGAGCGGCAGGACGCACCCGCCGAGATCGAGACCGCGGAGCCCACCAAGGTCCCCTGAGCCCCCACCCCTTCACCCCTCACCCCGTACCGCCCCGCCCGCATTCCGCTTCCGCACCCGCGGCGGATTCGTGCGCCCATGAAGAAAGGCACTTTTCGTGCGTAACACCACCAAGACCGTCACCACCGTCCTCGCCGCCGGAGCGCTGGCCCTCGGTGCCGCAGCGTGCGGCGCCCCGGGCTCTTCGGACGACAAGGACGGCGCGCTGGTCGTCGCCGCGAGCCCCGTCCCGCACGCGGAGATACTCAACTACGTCAAGGACCACCTGGCCGACAAGGCGGGCCTCAAGCTGGAGGTCAAGGAGTTCACCGACTACAACACGCCGAACCTGTCGACCCAGGACGGCTCGGTCGGTGCCAATTACTTCCAGAACCAGCCGTTCCTCGACGACTTCAACAAGAAGAAGGGCACCGACATCGTGCCCGTCGTCACCGTGCACCTCGAACCGCTCGGCCTCTACTCGCACAAGGTGAAGAAGGCCGATGAGCTCAAGAAGGGCGCCACCGTGGCCGTCCCGAGCGACACGGTCAACGAGGCCCGCGCGCTGAAGCTGCTGGACGCCAATGGGGTCATCAAGCTCAAGGGGGGCGTCGGCAACGAGGCTACCCCCAAGGACATCGCCGCCAACCCCAAGGGCCTGAAGTTCAAGGAGCTAGAGGCCGCCCAGCTGCCGCGGTCGCTCGATGACGTGGACGCCGCGGTCGTCAACGGCAATTACGCCATCGAGGCGCACCTCAAGCCCGCCAAGGACGCCATCATCCTCGAATCGCCCAAGAACAACCCGTACGCCAACTTCCTGGCCGTGAAGAAGGGCGACGAGGACGACCCGCGCGTGAAGAAGCTGGCCAAGCTCCTCACCTCCCCGCAGGTGAAGAAGTTCATCAAGGACCAGTACCAGGGATCCGTACTGCCGTCCTTCTGATCCGGGGCACACCGTCACCACCGCGGCGAATTCGCCAACATTCACCGCCCGTCGGCGGATCCCCGAGGCTCCGCGTCCGGACCACCACCGGACGCGGAGCCTTCCGATTCACCCCCCGTGGTGCATTTTCCCTGCGTGATGCTGCATGCTGGGCCTTTCCACGGCCCAGACAACGACCCCCGGTTACGGAGCGGCGCATGACCTCCACCTTCCCGGACATCTCCATCAGCACGGAACGGCTGGTGCTGCGCCCGTTCGAGGAAGCGGACATACCCGCGCTCGCGGACATGATGAACGACGAAGGCGTCATCGCCTGGACCCGGGCGCCCCATCCGTACAGCCTCGCCGACGCCCGCGACCAGGCGCTGCGGCTCGCCCCGGCGGAACGGACCACCGGCCGCGGAATCGTCTTCGCGGTCGCCGAATTCCTCACCCAGCGGCTCGTCGGCATCGTGCATCTGAGCAATACCGACTGGCGGCTGCTGGCCACCGAGGTCAGCTATATCGTCGCCCACTGGGCGCGCGGTGAGGGCTATGCCTCGGAGTCGGTGCTTGCCGTGGCCCGCTGGCTGTTCCAGGACCAGAAGTTCGAGCGCCTGGAGCTGCGCACCGCCGCCGGAAACACCGCCGCCCAACAGGTCGCCCAGAAGGCCGGCTGCATCAGCGAGGGCGTATTGCGCCACGCCTGGATAGCGCGCACCGAGACGGAGGACGGCGGCTGGACCGATCTGCGCACCGACCTCATCGTCTGGAGCCTGCTCGCCGAGGACCTTGACGGCGCCCCCGACCGGATCTCCGGGCCCGACGGATTCGGGGTCTACCCCAGCTACTCCGACTGGGGCTGACGCTGGGGCTGACACCCCCACCGGGCCCTGGCCGGGGCGGAGATACGGCGCGTTCGTGCCGTTCGCGCCCTCTGCGCACCACCCCAGCGCCCGCCCCCGCTCCGGCGGTACGGACCAGCCGGGGTACTCTCGGTCCGCGCCGAGCACCCGCGCCCCGGCGAACGTCCGGGGCCGTGCCCCGCGCATCCGCGGCACCTTGGCCGCGGCCCGCCCGTGGCCCCCACGGGCACCCCAGCCCGCGACGCGTCCGCACCCCGCCGCGACGCACCCGACAGACCCGAACCGCCAGCACACCCGCCGCACACCGCACACCCGCCACACACCCGTCACACATAGGGGAGAACAAGGACGATGGCCGACCGCGTCACGGTGATCGGTTGGGACGGCACCCCGCTCACGGACGCGGCCCGCTCCGCCCTCGGCGCGGCCACCCTCGTGGCCGGTGCCGCCCATCACCTGGCGCTGCCCGAAGTCCCGCCCGGAGCCGAGCGGATCCGGCTCGGCAGCGTGGACCTCGCGGCCCGCAGGATCGCCCAGCACCGCGGCTCCGCCGTGGTCCTGGCCGATGGCGACCCCGGCTTCTTCGGCGTCGTCCGCGCCCTGCGCGCCCCCGAACACGGGCTCGAGGTCGAGGTCGTCCCCGCCGTCTCGTCCGTCGCCGCCGCCTTCGCCCGGGCCGGGATGCCCTGGGACGACGCCCAGGTGGTCGTCGCCCACAGCCGCGATCTGCGCCGCGCGGTCAACGTCTGCCGCGCCCACACCAAGGTCGCCGTCCTCACCTCGCCCGGTGCGGGGCCCGCCGAACTCGCGCTGCTGCTCGGGCCGGTGCACCGCACCTTCGTCATCTGCGAGGCCCTGGGCACCGACCGTGAACAGGTCACCGTGCTGACCTCCGACAAGGCCGCCGACCACGCCTGGCGCGACCCCAACGTCGTCATCGTCATCGGCGGCTCCGGCATAGCGCCCGCGCGCGGCGACTCATCGGCCGGTGCCGCCCGCGGCGCGCTCCAGGGCAGCGGCTGGATCGCCGGACGCGAGCCCGGCTACCCGGGCACCGTCCGCGGCTGGGCGCTGCCCGGCCCCGCGTACGGGACCGCGCTGAGCGAGAGCGAGTCCCCGCAACTGCGCGCCCTCCAACTCGCCCGCCTCGGCCCCCGCCTGGGCGACCTGGTCTGGGACATCGGAGCGGGCAGCGGCGCGGCGGCCGTCGAGACCGCCGGGTTCGGCGCCGCCGTCATCGCCGTCGACCGCGACCCGGACGCCTGCGAGCGCGCCGCGACCCTGGCCCGCCGCTTCGCCGTACAGCTCCAGGTGGTCCAGGGCGTCGCCCCCGAGGTGCTGGAGGACCTGCCGGAGCCGGACGTGGTGCGGATCGGCGGCGGGGGCGCGTCCGTGGTCGCCGCGTGCGCCGCGCGCCGCCCCGAGCGCATCGTCACCCAGGCCGCGACCCGGGACGAGGCGGAGGCCATCGGCGCGGCCCTGGAGGACGGCGGCTACGCCGTCGAATGCGTGCTGTCGCAGTCCGTCGAATTGGACACGCGGGGCTGGACCGAACGGGAGCGCGCGGTCGCCTTCATGCTGTGCGGCCACCGCCCGCACCAGTGATTTTGTCCTTGTGACGTTCGCCCCGTGCTTCGCCCCGGTGACCTTCCCGGGCCACCGCGCGGGGTAGGCTGGCGGATCGTTGTACTGCCTGTACCGCTGCCCGGCGTTCGGCGCTTTATTGGCCAAAGGCCGGAATGTGCCCCTCCCTTGGTGGGGCCGCGGTAGGCAAGCCTCGGGCGTGTCTACGTGCCGCGCACGGCGCATGCTCGTTCTTGCTCAGGGGGGCTTGCTCTCGGTGGTAGGCGGTTGGAAGGAGCACTAGCGATGGGCGAGGGGTACGCATGACCGACACCGGCCAGGTCCCGGGCGAGGGACTGCCGGAGAACGCAGGCGGACGACTCGGACACCCGCACCCGGCGGATGTCCATGCCCCGCCGGCCGACGCCGGTTACATCGAACAGTCGCAACCCGGTGTCCCTCCCGGTGCCGCCTACACCTTTCTCGACGGCCCGGAACACGTGGGCGAGGAGGACGATCTGCTGCTGATGCCGGGTGCCCAGGGCGCCTGGAGCGAGCAGCAGGGCCAGTATCAGAACGGGGGGTACGAGGCGGGTGTGCTCGACCCCGCGTACGAGGCGGGTGCGCTCGACCCCGCCGCGTACGCCGAGACCCAGATGCCCGAGCCACAGCCCGTGGCGGAGCAGCCCGTACCGCAGCCCACCCCCGCCCCGGTCGCCTACGCGGCGCCCACCGCCCCCGCCCGGCGGCCGCTCCACATGGGCCCGCCGGTGCCCGACACCTCCGGCGGTGTGGTGCGTTCGCTCGCCGACCGGGGTCCGGCGGCGGGTCGGCACGCCGCGCCCGTACGCCAGCCGGATCCCCAGCCGCGGGCGGTACCGGAGCAGCAGGTTCCGCCCGAGCCGCATGCCGTCCAGGAGGCCCCGGAGGCCCCGGAGCAGCAGGTCGCGCCTGAGCCGCAGCCGCAGGTGCCGCATCAGGCCGCGGCCCAGCAGGAGGTACGGGCCGAGCCGCAGCCCGAGTACGGGGTGGGGGTGCAGCCCGAATACGAGGCGGGGGCGCAGCATGGCGTCCCGGGGCCCGAGCAGGGCGGGATGGCCGACCAGGACGGGGTGGCGCCCGAGCAGGGCGGAATGGTCGGACAGGGCGGGATGGCCGGGCAGCAGTTCGCCGGGCCACAGCAATTCGTGATGCCTGAGCAGCCGTTCGCCGCGCCCGAGCAGTTCGTCGTCCCCGAGCAGCAGCCGGTCATGCCTGGGCAGCAGCCGGTCATGCCCGAGCAGCATCTCGCAGTGGACTACTCGACCGCGCCCCAGTACGCCGCCGGGCCGCAGTACTTCACCCCGCAGCCCGACGACCCGGGGCGGCTCCCCGGGCCCCAGCTCGCTGACCTCTCCCAGCTCGTCGACGCCCCGCCGCCGGGGGACGCGTGGGACTCCACGCCCCCGGTGCACCAGGCCGCCCCCGTGGAGACGGGCGTTCCGGCAGAGGAGCCCCAGGTCGCGGAGGCGCCCGAAGCGGAGCCGGCACCCGAGCAGTTCGCCCAGCCCGGGGCGGTGGCGCCGGAGGCGCAGCCGCTCGCGATGGATCAGGGGTATGTGGACCCGGCCGTCGTGGACCCGCACCAGACGGGTGCGGCCATCCCGGCCCAGGCCGGGGAGCCCGTACCGCAGCCCGCCCCGGCCGAGGAACAGGCTGTCGACATCCCGGCCCAGGCCCAGACCGAGCCCGTCACCGAACGGCCCGGGGTCCAGCCGGTCCCGGGCCCGGTCGCGGAGGCCGCGCCGGAGATCCCGGCCCAGCTGGCCCATGAGCCGATCGCGATGCCGCCCGCTCCCGCCGCCGAGGCCCCCGCCCAGGATTCCGCTCAGCAACTCCCGGAGCAGCCCGCCGAAACGGTGGAGCAGGGCGCCGTGGACCCGGGTCACTCGATAGTGGCCGACGAGACGCCGCAGCCCGAGGTGTTCAACGCGGAACCGGCCGTTGTCGAGGCGCCTCGGCAAGAGGCGCCCGCCGAGGAGCAGTCGGCGGCCGAGCCGGAGCCCGGACCGATCGCTGCTGAGGCGGAGACCTCCGAGACAGCGGCCGGTGCCGTGGCTGAGGTGCCGTCACCGGAGGGGCAGGCCCCCGAGGCCGAGGCGGTGAACACCCCGGACGCCGAGGCCGCCGCGAGCGAGGCGCCCGAGGCACAGGCGTCCGAGCATGCCGAGGCAGAGGCGACGGTCGCCGGGGCGGAGGCGGGAGCGACCGCAGAGGCAGCGCCGGAGACCGGTACGGAGGCCACCGAGCCCACGGCGGAGGCCGAGGCAGGGGCGGGCGCCGAACCCGCCGAAGCCGAGGCCACGGCCCCCGAAACGGCTTCCGAAGGCGAAACCGCCGAGGCCGAGACCCGGGCCACCGATCAGGCGGCCACGGAGCCGGAGGCCGGTACTCCGGCATCCGACGCCACGGAAGCCACCGAGCCCGAGCCCGAGACCGCCGAGCCGGACACCACGGACGCGGAAGCCGTCGAACCCGCCGAAGCCACGGAGCCCAACGCAAGCGCCTCCGAAGCCGCTGACGCCGAAGCCACCACCTCCAACGGCGAGAACGCCGTCAGCCCCGCCCCGGAGTCCGAGCCCGCATCGGATCCCGAGACGGCCCCAGAGGACGTGACTCCCAAGACGGCCCCCGAGGACGCAGACCCCAAGCCGGAAACCGAATCGAAAACCGAGCCGGAATCCGAGACGGCCCCCGAGTCGGAAACCGACGCAGAAGCCGACGCAGAAGCCGAGCCAGACACCGACCCCGAATCCGACCCGGAATCCGACCCCGACCCCGACTCGGACCCCGAAGCGGACCCCATCCCCTTCGGCCCCCGCGCCGACGGGTACGACGAGGCCGAGCGCGCCGCCGTCCACCGCGTGATGCGCGAGCGCCGGGACATCCGTAACGGCTTCCGGCCCGACCCCATCCCGCACGAAGTCCTGCTGCGCGTGCTCGAGGCCGCGCACACCGCGCCCAGCGTGGGGCACTCCCAGCCGTGGGACTTCGTCGTGATCCGCTCGGCGGAGACCCGGCGCGCCATGCACGAGCTGGCCACGCGCCAGCGGGACGCGTACGCCAAGTCCCTCCCCAAGGGCCGGGCCAAGCAGTTCAAGGAACTGAAGATCGAGGCCATCCTCGAGACCCCGGTCAACATCGTCGTCACCGCCGACCCCACCCGCGGTGGCCGCCACACCCTCGGTCGGCACACCCAGCCGCAGATGGCGCCGTACTCCTCCGCGCTCGCGGTGGAGAACCTCTGGCTCGCCGCCCGCGCCGAGGGCCTGGGCGTCGGCTGGGTCAGCTTCTTCGACGAGCGCGAGATGGTGCGGGAGCTCGGGCTGCCCGAGCACCTGGAGGCCGTGGCGTATCTGTGCGTCGGATACGTCGACGAGTTCCCGGAGGAGCCGGAGCTGATGAAGGCCGGGTGGTCCAAGCGCCGCCCGCTGTCCTGGGTCGTCCACGAGGAGGCGTACGGCCGCCGCACCCTGCCCGGCGGGGACCCGCACAACCTGCTCCAGGAGACCCTGCGGGGCATCCGCCCGCTGGACGCCAAGGCGCTCGGCGAGGCGTGGGAGCGGCAGAAGCGGATGACCAAGCCGTCCGGCGCGCTCGGCATGCTGGAGATCATCTCGGCCCAGCTGAGCGGGCTGTCCCGGCAGTGCCCGCCGCCGATCCCGGAGCCCGCCGCCGTGGCGGTCTTCGCGGGCGACCACGGGGTGCACGCCCAGGGCGTCACCGCCTGGCCGCAGGAGGTCACCGGCCAGATGGTGGCCAACTTCCTGGGCGGCGGCGCGGTCTGCAACGCCTTCGCGGGCCAGGTGGGCGCCGAGGTGTGCGTCGTGGACGTCGGCGTGGCGAGCGAGCTGCCCAGCACCCCCGGTCTGCTGCCGCGCAAGGTGCGGGCGGGCACCGGGGACTTCACCGTCGGCCCCGCGCTCAACCGCGAGGAGGTGCTGCGCGCCATCGAGGTGGGCATCGAGACCGCCCGCGATCTGGTGGCCGCGGGGAACAAGGCGCTGCTCACCGGGGAGATGGGGATCGCCAACACCACCGTGTCGGCCGCCCTGGTCTCCATCTACACCGGCGCCGACCCGGCCGAGGTGACCGGGCGCGGCACGGGCATCAACGACGAGATGCACGCGCGCAAGATCGATGTCGTACGGCGCGGGCTGGAGCTGCACCAGCCCGATCCGGCCGACCCCATCGCCGTCCTGTCGGCGATCGGCGGCCTGGAGCACGCCGCGATCGCCGGGCTGTTGCTGGGCGGCGCCTCGCTGCGTACGCCCGTGATCCTGGACGGGGTGAGCGCGGGCGCCGCCGCGCTGGTCGCCCGCGCCATCGCGCCCGAGGTGCTGGCGGCCTGCATCGCGGGCCACCGCAGCGCCGAGCCGGGCCATGTGGCGGCCCTGAACAAGCTGGGGCTGCGCCCCCTGGTCGACCTGGACCTGCGGCTCGGCGAGGGCACCGGGGCGCTGCTCGCCCTGCCGGTGGTGCAGAGCGCCGCACGGGCGATGCACGAGGTGGCCACGTTCGACTCCGCCGGGGTCACGGAGAAGAACTGACGCGTGCCCCCGCCGCGTAGGGTGGCGGCGGGGGCTCCGCCCCACAGACGATCAGCCGCTCCAGCGCCGCAGCGGCCGTTGCTTCGCACGAGGAGAGCCGCACCGCCATGTCCGAAAACTTCGCATACCCGGTCGGGCTGCGCCTTTCCGGGCGGCGTGTCGTCGTCCTCGGGGCGGGTCAGGTCGCCCAGCGCCGGCTGCCCGCGCTGATAGCGGCCGGTGCGGACATCCTGCTGATCTCGCCGTCCGCCACGGCCTCCGTGGAGGCCATGGCGGAGGCGGGGGAGGTGCGCTGGGAGCGCCGCCGCTACCAGGAGGGCGACTTCGAGGGCGCCTGGTACGTCCTGATCACCACCGACGACCCGGAGGCCAACGCCGCCGCGTCCGCCGAGGCCGAGGCGCGCCGCGTCTGGTGCGTGCGCAGCGATGACGCCGAGGCCGCCTCCGCCTGGACCCCGGCCACCGGGCGGAGCGAGGGCGTCACCGTGGCCGTCCTCACCGGACGGGACCCGCGCCGCTCCGCCGCCGTGCGGGACGCCGTGGTGGAGGGGTTGCGGGACGGCACCCTCGCCGCGCCCCGCCACCGCACCCGCGGCCCCCATGTGGCGCTGGTGGGCGGCGGCCCGGGCGATCCGGACCTGATCACCGTGCGCGGCCGCCGTCTCCTCGCCGAGGCGGACGTGGTGGTGGCCGACCGCCTGGGCCCGCGCGATCTGCTCGATGAACTGCCGCCGCATGTCGAGGTGATCGACGCGGCGAAGATCCCGTACGGCCGCTTCATGGCCCAGGAGGCGATCAACAACGCGCTGATCGAGCACGCCAAGGCGGGCAAGTCGGTGGTCCGCCTCAAGGGCGGCGACCCCTTCGTCTTCGGGCGCGGCATGGAGGAGGCGGAGGCGCTCGCCGAGGCGGGTGTCCCGTGCACCGTCGTGCCCGGCATCTCCAGCTCCATCAGCGTTCCGGGCGCGGCCGGGATCCCGGTCACCCACCGGGGCGTCGCGCATGAGTTCACGGTGGTCAGCGGCCATGTCGCCCCCGACGACCCCAGCTCCCTGGTGGACTGGGCGGCGCTGGCCAGGCTGCGCGGCACGCTGGTGCTGCTCATGGCCGTCGAGAAGATCGGCGCCATCGCCGCGGCCCTCGTCGCCCACGGCCGCGCCGCAGACACCCCCGTCGCCGTGGTCCAGGAGGGCACCACCCCCGCCGAGCGCCGGGTGGACGCGACCCTCGCCACCGTCGGGGAGCGGGTCGCGGCCGAGGGCGTACGGCCCCCGGCGGTCGTGGTGATCGGCGAGGTGGTAGCCCTGTCGTCCCCTGACCACCGATCCCACGGCCGCCGCTGACATCACTAGGCGTAACCGCCGGTAACTTATTCGCGTCGGGCTCATTGGCACGGCATCCAGGACAAGGCAGTATCACTTAAGTGGCTGATCTCATCACCGTCGATGATCCGGACGACCCGCGGCTGAGCGACTACACGGGTCTGACCGATGTGGAGCTACGACGCAAGCGGGAACCGGCCGAGGGCCTGTTCATCGCCGAGGGCGAGAAGGTGATCCGGCGCGCCCGGGTCGCCGGTTACGAGATGCGCTCGATGCTGCTGTCGTCCAAGTGGGTCGATGTGATGCGGGACGTGATCGAGGACGTCCCCGCCCCCGTCTACGCCGTCAGCCCCGAACTGGCCGAACGCGTGACGGGCTACCACGTCCACCGCGGCGCCCTCGCCTCCATGCAGCGCAAGCCGCTGCCGGACGCGCAGACCATCCTGGCGGACGCGCGGCGCGTCGCCATCATGGAGTCCGTCAACGACCACACCAACACCGGCGCCATCTTCCGCAGCGCGGCGGCCCTCGGCATGGACGCCGTGCTCCTCTCCCCGGACTGCGCCGACCCCCTCTACCGCCGCTCGGTCAAGGTCTCCATGGGCGCCGTCTTCTCCGTGCCGTACGCCCGGCTGGAAAGCTGGCCGCGCGGCCTGGAGGCGGTACGCGAGGCGGGCTTCAAGATCCTCGCGCTGACCCCCGACGAGAAGGCCACCACCATCGACGACGCGGCCCCGCACCGCCTGGAGCGGGCCGCCCTGATGCTGGGCGCGGAGGGCGACGGCCTCTCCACCCAGGCGCTGATGGCCGCGGACGAGTGGGTCCGCATCCCCATGGCCCACGGCGTGGACTCCCTCAACGTAGGCGCGGCGGCGGCCGTCGCCTTCTACGCGGTCACATCGGGCAGACCGATTCCCTGACGACTGCGGGACCCCCACGCACCAGGGGCGCCACCCCTGCCCGACGGGGGCCTGAGACGGGCCCCAGACCCGGCACTTTCCCCTCCCCCCCCACATCGGTATGCGATTCCGCCGCACAGCAAGGACTTCGCCCCGGCCCCCGGAGTCTGGGGCGAAGCCCCACAGATCGGGCTGTGGCTCTGCTGTGTGGGCAGGGGTGTCGCCCGCGGGCCTCTGGGGTTTGGGGCGGTGGCCCGCAGTGTCGGGCTGTGGTTCTGCCATGTGGGCAGGGGTGTCGCATGCGGGTCTCTGGGGTTTGGGGCGGTGGCCCGCAGTGTCGGGCTGTGGCGCCGCCGTGTGGACAGGGCCTCACCCTTGGATCCTGGGGTCTGGGGCAAGTCCCGCACGCGGCGGACCCGCGTCTTGGCGCTTCCTGTCTCTGCCCCTTCCTGCGGCGTGGGTACGCGCGTGTGCCGCGTGGCAGGAGCCCCGGGCCTCGGGCCCCTGGGGTCTGGGGCCCCTGGGGTCTGGGGCCCCTGGGGTCTGGGGCGGCGGTCCGCAACGCCGGGCTGCCGTGTGGCAGGGGCTTCGCCCTGGACCCTGGGGCCTGGGGCGGAGCCGCGTTTTGGTGCCTTCCTCTCGCCGCCCCATCGTGCGGCGTCGGTACGCGTTTGTGCCGCGTGGCCGGGGCCCCGGTCCCCGGGGTCTGGGGCGGAGCCCCAGTTGTGGGAAGGGGCGGGTAGGGGAATAGCCCGCCGCAGGCGCCACGATCCGTCGCACGCGCCCTAGCGGCCGTCAGGTTCGGCCACCACCGAGCCCACCACCGAGTCCGCTACGGAGCCCCCACCGCATCCGCCACCAAGCCCGGCGCCAAGCCCGGCGCCGCCGACGAGACCGCCCCCGTCGGCCCGGGCGGCGGCGCGCCCAGCCCGCTCGCCGGACCCTGACAGCCCTGCGCCGCCGCGATCCCCAGCGCCACCAGCAGCGTCACCACCACGAACACGGTCAGCCGCTGCCGCAGCAGCCGACGGTTCGGCCCGCCGGGACGGCGTCCGTTCGCCGACGTACGCACGGTCTGGGCCGGACGCCCCGAGCGGTCCGTCCGTGCGGGCGGCCGCGAGCCACTCCGGCGCTGTGCCGGGCGCGCGGGCGTGTTCCGCCCCGCGGGGCGGCCCGAGCCACCACCCGTACTGGCCCCCGGCCGCTGGGACGGCGGCCCACTCCGCGGCGCGGGCGTTCCACCGGGGCGCCGCTCCGTCTGCTGGTCGGCGTACGCCTCGGGGCGCCGCGCAGGGGGACGCCCCGGCCCGCCACCGTAGCCCCCGCCCCCGCCACCGTGCCCGCCAGCACCGGCACCCGCAGCACCCGCACCGGTACCGGCACCGGTGCCGGCACCATGCGCCTCCCGCGCCGCGATCTCCTTAAGCCGCAGCGACAGCTGCAACGTGCTCGGCCGGTCCTCCGGGTCCTTCGCCAGGCAGGCGTGCAGCAGCGGCGCCAGCGCGTCCGGAACGCCGATCAGCTGCGGCTCCTCATGGACCACCCGGTACAGCATCACCTCGGAACTGCCGTGGCCGAACGGCGAGTCCGCCGTCGAGGCGTACGCGAGCGTGGCGCCGAGCGCGAAGACGTCGGTCGCCGGGGTCACCGCCGCGCCCCGCACCTGCTCGGGCGCGAGGAAGCCCGGCGAGCCGACCGCCGTACCCACGTGGGTGAGGGTGCTGGCCCCGGTCGCCCAGGCGATGCCGAAGTCGATGATGCGCGGGCCCTTGGGGGAGAGCAGGATGTTGGAGGGCTTGAGGTCGCGGTGGACGACCCCCGCCTCATGGACCGCCAACAGCCCCTCCGCCAGCGCCGACCCGATCGACGCGACCTGAGCGGCGGGCAGCGGGCCCTCCTCGTTCACCTTGTCGTGGAGGGACGGGCCCGGTACGTACTGGGTGGCGAACCAGGGGCGGTCGGCCTCCAGGTCGGCGGCCACCAGCCGGGCCGTACAGCCGCCGCGGATCCGCCGCGCGGCGGAGACCTCCCGGGCGAACCGGGACCGGAACTCCCGGTCCTCCGCGAGATCCGGACGGATCACCTTCAGGGCCACCCGCTGCCCGCGCCGGTCGGAGCCGAGGTAGACCACCCCCATGCCGCCCGCGCCGAGCCGCCGGTGGAGGCGGAAGGAGCCGACGACACGCGGGTCCTCGCGCCGGAGCCGCATCATCGCCATGTCCGTCCCCTACCTCCGGTGGGGAGTTAACCCCTGGTGGGGAGCCCCATCCGCTGCCGTCTGCTTGCCGTGTCCGCTTGCTGCTTGCCGTCGAACTGCCGTCGGTTCGCCGCGGTTGTTCCGTTGTCGTCCGTCTGACGTGCACAGCTTACGGATTGACGGCCCCTCGCGCTGAGAGGCCGCGCATGCGTCGGCCGATGGATTGTCAGTGGTGCCTGGGATCCTGGAGAAGTGGGCCGGAATCGTGGCAATCCGTGCTCGGGCCCGCTGCTGCGTGATCTCAAAAGGCCGTCTCAGAAGGGGGATTGAGACCGTGAAGGGTGATCGTGTGGAGATAGTGGTGGACGCGGGTGACACCACGCGGACATATGAAGTGGTGGCCACCAGGGCGGGCCGGAGGGTCGAGACGGCGGTCCGGCGGGGGGTGGTGGAAGTGAGCGAAGTCACCCGTAATGGGTCCGTGGTGCGGACGGCCCGCTTCATGGCCAACCGGGTCCTGGCCCTGGTGGAGCAGCCGGTGCCGAGGAGCGAGGAGGGGGAGGGTGAGTAGGGCTCGCACCCGCTCGGAGGGACACACTCCGTCGGTTCCTGAGGGCCTTCGGAGGGATCTCTTCCGAGGCCCCCTCCGGGAAGACCCCAAGAGCTGAGGGCGCGTCTCCACCCAGGGGAGTAGTCGGGGCCTCCCGGGGTCATCCTCCGGGAGGCCCGCCAATCGGTACGAAGGCATGACGCCGATGACAGGGCCGCGCGCCTAATGTTGTCGTCAAGCGGCGGGCGCAGCACTCGTCCCCCGAGGTCAGACGCTCGCCGCCCCAGATGTGACGGAGGAGGGACGATGGCGGACACGGCTGGACGCACGGTCATCGGAACACGTCGTCGCAGGCCCGTGAGCGCGGCGGTGGACGCGCTCGGCGGCCCGCGGACCGGCACCCGCCATCCTCTGGTCGCGGCGGCGATGGTGCTGCCGATGGCCATTCTCCTGATCATCACCTTCGGCGGCTGGGAGGCCGTCGTCACACAAGCGTCGTCCGTGGCGGGAATGTTGGGGCGCTGAGCGCCCCGGGCCCGGGAGAGCGGCCCGGGCCGGGGACTTCCGGCCATTAACCCCGTGGGGACGGGGGTGCGGCGGACGGCACGAATGCCCGGACAGCTGGGGAGCTGTCCGGGCATCGCGCCTTTCGGGACCGACGCGAACGACCGCGGCCCCCGCGGGGGAATGAGGGCGGCGCGGCTGTCAGGGGGCGAGTAGTTCGATCTTGATTGCGAGGGCGCCCAGCGCTTCCTTTTTGGGCGGGTAGATGGTGCGGATGTTCGCGAGTTGTTCCTCGCGGGTCGCCGTCGGGTTGACGTTCGCCGGCCCCTCGCCGTCGAGCAGGGCCTCAAAATCGGGATACTCCGTGACCTGCCTCACGAGCACGTCGCACGTCTCATCTGTGCCCTTGATCCGGAATCGGATCACGTCGCCTGCGGCGAGATCGGCGAGACGCGGGTACTTGACCCGTACCTCGGTCGTCTTCTTGCCTGCGGTGACCAGATCGAAGTATCGCCGATAGAGGTTCAGCTCGCGTACGCGAGCGGCCGTGTCCGTCATGAGGCGGAAGCGCTCCTAGCTGCTGGTGCGGTCATCATCCGGCCGAGTTCGCCGGCGGAGTACGAGCGGAAGAAGTGCCGGGGGTCCGAGAGCACGATCTCGGTCGTGTTGAGCAGGCGGTCGATGTACTCGGGCAACGACCCGGGCCATTCCCGAGTATCGAGCATCCAAGGGGCCGCGCCCTCGGGCAAGGACGCGCGCCCTTCCCGTATGAGCGACTTCGACAGCTTGGCGCCTGTGCCGCTGACGATCTGCGGGCAGAACAGACGTGCGGGCAGCTGCCCGCGGGTGAGGCCGACAGCCTGTAAGGCGCCGTCGACCAACTGCGAGCCGAACACCCAATCGCCGCCCTTCACCATCACGTACAGGGTGCCGCGCGTGCCGGTAACGGCGAGTCCCTTCACGAGGTTGCGATACAGCGTGGCGAGGTCGAGGTACCCCTCGCTGGTCGGGTCGATGGTGACCTCGTACTCGCCGTGGTGCAGGCAGACGGCCGAGATCGTCGCGCTCTCTGCCTCGTCGTGCTGCACATGTGTGCGCTGCGCGTACTTCTCGGCCCACCCACAGGCGGGCCGCGGGCAGGGGACTCGCAGGTGAGCCACGCCCGCGGATGGTGCGAGCCACCATCGGGCGGCGTCCATCCGTGGGAGCACGCGCAGCCACGTGCGGCGGAAGTCCTCGCCGGCCTGCTGCTGGCTATACGTCTCGACGGAGTACGGCACATGTAGCCGCTCGGACAGGGCGTTGAACAGCGGGCGGTACAGCTTGTCGATCTGCTCGGCGATGCCCTGCTCGCCGAGCGCTTGAGCGTATGCCCGCTGGTAGCGGTGACCGGTTTCACGGTCGGTGACGATGGCATACGGCGCGTTGTCGAGCGCGCCGAACTGGACCTCGGCAGGTACGCCGAACTTGTCCCGGAGACGGGCCGCCGTGGCGAATGTGAGGGACTGCACCAGCGACGTGCCGATGTGCGGGGCCCCGTTGATCTGCGTCCCTACGACGAACACAATCCGCTCGGGCGCGGCGTCGAGGACTCGGGGTGTGAGCACGTCCTCGGCGCGGCTGAGCGCGTTCGCGAGGACCGTGTTCGGTGATACGGGGTGTGTGGTCACCCTGTCTTCCCCCTCGGTAGATGGGCAGGAGTGCGCCGCGATTGCGGCGGGTGTGCTTCGGCGTGCTGGGGCCGAGCGGCGGTGTCCGGTTCGCTGTGTGCCGTCGGAGCACCTTGTACGCTCGGCCCCAGGGTCGGCCCGGGGTCCAATCCACCTCGGGGCGGCCCGTCCTTCGTGGTCGATCAGAAGCGGCGGCGGGCGAACGTGCTCCCCCACATGACCTGACCGTGGGCGAGGCTGGCGCGTACGTGCGCGTCGGTTTCGGCCTGGTCGGCGGCCAGTGCGAGCGGGGCGGTCACCAGACAGACGCGGCACAGGGCTCCGTGCGCGACCAGGGCTAACCAGTCCCGTGACGGCGGGGGGATCGTCATCACGTACTTATCGTGGCCGTAGTCCAGCGCGGCGCACCCGCGGCGGATCGTGAGCCGTGCGCCGATCACAGGCGGCTCTTTATCGCCGGGGCCAAGGTGCAGCGAGGTTGCGAGGCGCCGCATTCCGTCTTCGACGGTCTCAGCAGACTCGTTCTGTCGGCGTGGTCCGGGGTGTGTGATGAGCAACTGCGCGAGGGCGAACCCGTCGGCGCGGTGAATGCCGGTCGCGGCGGCCACTGTGGCGACAAACCCGGGGCCCGGGGGAACGTCGAGATGCGGGGCAGTCACGATGCCTTCACCTCCGCCCATACGACCTTTCCGGGCGGGGCATCGGTGACTCCCCACGCCGTGCATAAGGCGTCGAGGATGATCAGGCCGCGTCCACGGTCGCGGTCGTGCGACGTGGGGCGCGGGTGGGGATGGCGTCTCACCGGGTCTTGTACCTCCACTTTGGTGCGGGTGTCGTCGGCGTCGACCGTGACTCGTATCGAGTCGCCGGGTTCGGTGCCGTACCTGATCGAGTTGGTGACCATCTCGCAGGTCACCAGCACGACGGTTTCGAGATAGTCCTCGGGTGCGTCCGGCACGTGGTACCGGATGAACTCGCGTACGAACTTGCGTGCCGCGCGGGCCGATTCGGGATCCTTCTCCAACAGCAGTACCGGTGGGGGGCCGACGGGTGGGGCGCAGCAGACGGGAGCGGTGTCCCGCCGTCGTTCGATCATGTGTCTCCCCTTACGGGCGGACAGTCGTAGCCCGGGTCGCGGGCCAGGTGGTTCCTCTGACTAGGCAACACGCGTGCGGAAAGTCGGGGTACCGTCTTGGGGGGTGTCGAAGGGTGTTGCTTCGACTACCCGTCGTCGCAGGAGGGTCTGAACATGAAGACACCGAACGACAAGCTCGCACAGTGGTTAGACCGGTCGGGCATGAGCCGCGGAGAGTTGGCGCGGCGCGTGAAAACCAAGGCGACCCAGTGGAAACAGCCGCATATTTCACCGGACGCGACGCGTGTTCGCTGCTGGCTCCAAGGCGAGACGCCGCGTGCCTCGATTCCAGACATCCTTGCTGGCGTGTTCTCGGACCACTTCAGTTTTCGGGTCACGACGTACGATCTCGGGCTTGGAGACAGCGGCGCCGCCGACGCTGCGCTCGTTTACAACTCCTCGTACGCGGCTACGGTGGAAGTCGTCGCAGACCTGGGGAGAGCTGACGTGGACCGACGCAAGTTCCTTGCAGCCGCGCCGTTTGCGGCCGTCGCGGGGGTGGGTCCCTCGCGGGACTGGCTGTTGAACACCCTTGATCAGGCACCCAAGCCGAGTTGGGGCCCGCGGGTGCGACTTGAGGACGTGACCGCGGTGAAGAACATGTTCACGACCTTTCAGCGCATGGATATTTTCCAGGGCGGGGGGTCGGGCCGGCTGGTACTCGCCGACTACATGAACGCCCACGTCTACCCGCTATTGCGCCGCGCTCATAGCGACGACGTGCGCCGTCCGCTGTGCGAAGCGGCGGCAGAGCAGACGTACCTTTTGGGCTGGATGGCCTACGACAACGGCGAGCACAGCGTCGCACAGCGCTACTTGATCCAGTCGCTGCGCCTTGCCGAGGAGTCGCGGAACCCGGCGCTCGGCGCGCACGTCCTCGCGGGCATGGCCGATCAAACGACGCTGCTCGGAAATCCGGCCGAGGGGAGGCGCCTCGCGCAGGCTGGCCGGCAAGGGCTGTCGCGAGCCACGTCGCCGGCGTGCATGGCTGACTTGTGGTGCCTCGAGGCGCGGGCGCTCGCGCTGCTCGGCGAGAAGTCGGCAGCAGCGCACGCGGTCGCCCAGTCGGAACGGGCGTATGAACACGTCAACCTCGATAAGGAACCGGACTGGGCGGCATTCATCGATCCGGCGTACCTGCACGGGGAGCACGCAAACACCTTCCGCGATCTGGGCGACGCTGCGGCGGCCGAGGAACACGCCCGCCGGTCCATCGGGCACGCGCACATGCAGAAGCGCGCCCGCCGGGGTGCGATGTCGCAAGCTGCCCTTGCCGTGTCCCACCTGCAACGGCGCGACCTCGAGGCCGCGTATTCCGCGGGTCTACGGACGCTTAAGCTGTCGGGACTGGTCAAGTCGTCGCGTGCGGTCGAGGCGGTCGAGGATCTACAGTGGCGCATGCAGCCGTTCGGCGGGCATCGGCTCGTCGCTGACTTCAACGAGCGGGCCCGCGAACTGGTCGCGGCGGCATAGGGCTCCGGAACGCACAGAGACGCCCCCGCGCGGCCGTACAGGGGGCCATCGGCTGGTGAGCTGCCATAGGGACAGCAGCAGCCCGCACAGGGCGACCAGCGCGGCCACGGACGGGAGCGGCCAGCGTGCGCGCTCGAGGGCGTCGAGGCGGTCGCCGTGGGCGTCGAGGCGTCGGGCGTGTCGGGCCGTCGGTGAGTTGCTGAGCGATCACTGAGCGTTGGTTTATGTTTCTGGCCATGGCCAACTCGCTTGATGCTCTGGCTGCCGTCTTCGCCCTTCTCGTAGCTCTCGCCAGACTCACAAAGGGGAGTGACCGACGGCCTCGGCGAGGTCGAGGCCGACCCGTACGACAGTGTCGTCCCACCCGGCCTCCATCGCTGAGTGTTTTACCGCAACAGCTGGGGAGCTGTCCGGGCATCGCGCCTTCTGGAGCCGATTCCAACGACCGCCACCGCAACGTTTATCGCATGAATTTGCAATATGGCCCAGAGAGAGATGCCGGGCGGTTCCTGGCCAACGGTCGCCGAAGTGGGCGCGGTCATGGCGGCGGGCGCGTTTGTACAAGCGGTGGCGCAGCACTTCGGAAACCGGGTTGCCGGTGCTTTGGATGAGGGCGCGCGCTCGGCGGTACGCCGATTCAGGCGCCGTACCTTCGATGGACGCACCGACCGACAAGGCCGCCGTTGCCGGTGGATCAAGCTGAAGACCGAGCGTGGCTGGACGATCTTCCTCCCCGAGCGGCTGCCCGCTGAAGCTTTGGGACAGCTGGCCGATCTCTGCGATGCCGATCCGCCGTGTGGCGAAAGCAGCGGGCTGGTCCGCTTTGGACAGGGGGTGCATGCGTGGTCCATGGTGAGCCGCGTTGACGGTGAGTATGTCGTGTTTGATTGGGATCCCGCGAAACAGCTGTGGATCACGCGCTGAGAGGCGGACTGTGTCCGGGGCCAGCGTGGCCCGGCCGAGCCACGTCAAGCACCGTGGCCTTCTCCGGTCCATGGCGGCGCGGTACGCCCTCGGTGGCCCTCAGAACGGTAGGACGACGGTCTCGGCGTCGAGGGACCCGAACGCAGCAGGGCTCGCCGTTCCGTACGAACCGCTCCGCGTGGCAAGAGCTACGATCCCGGGGCAGCCGATGACATGGGGGAAGCCGTGAGCCAAACCGCGGCGCAGCTCATCACCGCCCTTCGCCGGGCCCAGCGCGACGCCACCGCCGAGGTGACCGTCCTGGCCGACCGGCCGGACGGCACCGTCGTCCGGTGCGGCCACGTCGTCGCCAAGGCACATCCGCCCGGCACGGACCCGGCCGAGCTGGCCGTCCGGCTCGGCGTCGCGGCCCACCCCCGGTGTGCGGAGATCCTGCTGCCGCCGGTCGACGGCATGGGGGCGCTGCCCGACGGGCGGCAGGTCACTCTCTGGCCGTACGGCGAACCCGTGGCGCCCGACGCGCCGGACGCCGCCCCCTGGGTCGGGGCGGGGAGGCTGCTCGCCCGGTTGCACGCCGTGCCGATCGCCGAACTGCCCGGCCCGCTCCCGGCGATGCGCGGCCCGGCCAAGGCGGCCCGCGCCATCGCCCGGCTGCGGGCGGCGGCACTCCCCGACAGCGTGGCCACCCGGGCCGTGCTGCGAGCCTGGGCCGGACTGCCCGGCTGGGCGCGGGGTGTGGACCGTACGGAGCGTACGGGCCGTATGGATCGCATGGGCCGACGCGACGGCAACGACGGCAACGACGGCAACGGAGGTCGCGACGAAGGCGGCGACGGCGACGTGACCCACACGCTCTGCCACGGCGATCTCCACCTCGGCCAGCTCATCCGCCACCGCGCCACCGACTGGCGGCTGATCGACATCGATGACCTCGGCCTCGGCGACCCGGCCTGGGACCTCGCACGCCCCGCCGCCTGGTACGCCGCCGGGCTGCTCGCCGCCGAGGACTGGGAGCGGTTCCTGGGCGCGTACCGGGCCGCGGGCGGCTGCGCCGTCGGACAGCGCGACCCCTGGCCCCGGCTGGACGTACCCGCCCGCGCCCTCACCGTCCAGACCGCCGCGCTCGCGCTCGCCAAGGCGGCGGCCGCCGGGCGGGCGTTGGACGAGGCAGAGGAGGCGATGGTGGCGGCGTCGGTCCGAATCGCCCACTTCATGGAGGCCGCGGGATAGGGGCCGTAGGGTGAAGTCCATGCGCCCGGACGCGAGTTCCGGCGCGCTCTGTCCGAAGCATGAGGAGTTGAGCGGACCATGCAGTGTCCCAAGTGCCATGCGCCGATGCACACGTACAACCGCAATGGCGTGCAGATAGAGCAGTGCAGCGGCTGCCGGGGGATCTTCCTGGACTATGGGGAGCTGGAGGCGCTGACCCGCCTTGAGTCGCAGTGGACGCAGGCCGGGCCACCCGCTCCGCCCGCTGCCCCGCAGGCGTACCCGGCCGCACCTGCGTGGGGCGCTCCGCAGCACGGGCACTACGGCCACCATGGCCATCACGGCCACCACAAGCGCGGCTTCGGGCACATGCTCTTCTCGTCCTGAGGGGCCTCAGAGGCCTCTGGGCCTGAGTAACGTCGGAGGGCCGGAGCTTTCGCTCCGGCCCTCCGACGATCGATGTGGACGATACTGGGATTGAACCAGTGACCTCTTCCGTGTCAGGGAAGCGCTCTCCCGCTGAGCTAATCGTCCGCGGGACCGCGTGCGCGATACTGGGATTGAACCAGTGACCTCTTCCGTGTCAGGGAAGCGCTCTCCCGCTGAGCTAATCGCGCCGGGATGGATCCGTGAGGATCCGAGTGGACGATACTGGGATTGAACCAGTGACCTCTTCCGTGTCAGGGAAGCGCTCTCCCGCTGAGCTAATCGTCCGAGGTGGAGACGGGATTTGAACCCGTGTAGACGGCTTTGCAGGCCGTTGCCTCGCCTCTCGGCCACTCCACCAGCCGTGGAGGTCGAAACCCCCACACCGAGCGGACGACGAGATTCGAACTCGCGACCCTCACCTTGGCAAGGTGATGCTCTACCAACTGAGCCACGTCCGCAGGTGTCGTTTCTCCGGGGCGCTTCCGCGTCCCGGCGACGTGTTGAACTCTAGCGGATTCCGGGGCCAGCTCAAATTCCGTTTCCGCAGCGTGCTGCCCTGCTCGCGCGCCGCACTCCCTCCCGGGGCCGCCCTGACCTGGGCACCATAGACTCGCGACCGTGCACGACCTGACCCCGCTCGCCCGCTTCGGCGGCCTGCTCGCGACCGATCTACGGGATGTCACCAGCGACCCGTCGGCGCTGGACACCCGGGGTTTCTGGGCCGTTGTCGCGGACTTCGAAGGCCGTCTGGTCTGTGCTCGCTTCGGCGACGTACGGGCCGAGCCGGTGCCGCCGCCCGCGCCCGGCGGCTGGCGCGGCCCCGGGGCGGGGGAGTGGACCTCGTCACTGGACCGGGCCGCCTACACCGCGGGGGTGCGCACCGTCCGGCGGCGGATCGCCGCGGGCGAGGTCTACCAGGCCAATCTCTGCCGGGTGCTGTCCGCGCCGCTGCCCGATCCGGCCGGGGCCGATGTGGACGCGCTGACCGCGCTGCTGGCCCTGGGCAACCCCGCCCCGTACGCGGGCACCGTAAGGCTGCCGGCCCACGGGGTGGAGGTCGCCACGGCCTCGCCCGAACTCTTTCTGCGGCGCACCGGGCGCACCGTGGAGTCCGGCCCCATCAAGGGCACCGGCCGCGTCCCCGGGGACCTGCTGGAGAAGGACCGCGCCGAGAACGTGATGATCGTGGACCTGGTCCGCAATGACCTGGGCCGGGTCTGCGCCACCGGCTCGGTGACCGTTCCGGCGCTCTGCGCGGTCGAACCGCACCCCGGTCTGGTCCACCTCGTCTCCACGGTGCGGGGCGAGCTCGCCCCGGGCACCGGCTGGCCGGAACTGTTCGCGGCCGCCTTCCCGCCCGGGTCGGTCACCGGCGCGCCCAAGTCCAGCGCGCTGCGCGTCATCGAGGAGCTGGAGACCGCGCCTCGCGGCCCGTACTGCGGCGGTATCGGCTGGGTCGACGCCGACCGCGGCACCGGTGAGCTGGCGGTCGGGATACGGACCTTCTGGATCGACCGCGGCCAGGCCGGGGCCGTGCTGCGGTTCGGCACCGGGGCTGGCATCACCTGGGGCTCGGAGCCGGAGCGCGAATGGGATGAAACGGAACTCAAGGCCGCCCGGCTGCTCGCGGTAGCGTCGGGTGTACAGCGGACGCCGGGTGTACATCCGACGTCGGCTGTACGGAAGACGTCGGGTGTACGGCAGACAACGGGAAGGGCGACGCGATGAAACCGGCCATCTGGCTCGATGGATCACTCTGCGACCCGGACAGCGCCATGGTGTCCGTGTTCGACCATGGGCTCACGGTCGGCGACGGCGTCTTCGAGACCGTCAAGGCCACCGAAGGACGGGCCTTCGCCCTCACCCGCCATCTGCGGCGGCTGGCCCGCTCGGCCGCGGGCCTGGGGCTTCCCGAGCCGGACCTGGACGAGGTGCGGCGGGGCTGCGAGGAGGTGCTCAAGGCCCACCCCGTGGCGTTCGGACGGCTTAGGATCACCTACACCGGAGGGATCTCGCCGCTCGGCTCCGACCGGGGCACGGCCGGGCCCACCGTAGTGGTCGCGCTGGTCGAGGCGGCCCGCAGGCCCGACACCACGGCCGTGGTCACCGTCCCCTGGGTGCGCAACGAGCGCGGGGCGCTCACGGGTCTGAAGACCACCTCGTACGGCGAGAACGTGGTCGCGCTCGCCCGCGCCCACGCGCAGGACGCCACCGAGGCCCTTTTCGGCAACTCGGTCGGCGCGCTCTGCGAGGGCACCGGTACCAATGTCTTCGTGGTCCTCGACGGCCAGCTGCACACCCCGCCGCTCTCCTCCGGCTGCCTCGCCGGGATCACCCGCGCCCTGGTGCTGGAGTGGGTGGGCGCCAAGGAGACCGATCTGCCGCTGGACGCGCTGTACCGGGCCGAGGAGGTCTTCGTGACCTCCACGACCCGCGATGTACAGGCCGTCCACCGCGTGGACGGTCACACCCTGCCCGGCGCCCCCGGCCCGGTCACTGCCGAGGCCCTGCGGATCTTCATCGAGCGGGCCGCCGCGGACATCGACCCCTGAGCGGGCCGATCGCGGCGGATCCGCGCCGTCGGCGCCAGTGCGTGCCAGTCCGTGCCGGAAAACGGGTGACGATCGTCCGGCGGGCCGGTAGAACACCTTCGTGACCACCACTCTGCGGCCCACCGGGCCCGAACGGCACACCGACGGCGGCGGGCGTGCCCGCGCGTACGAGGTGTGCGTCAACGGCCGCCCCGTCGGCTCCGTGAGCCTCGCCACCGACGCCCGTCTGGGCCCGGCGGCCGGGCGCATCGAGCGGCTCCACATCGACGGGGCCGAGCGGCACCGGGGCCGCGGCACGGTCGCGGCGCTCGCCGCCGAGGAGGTGCTGCGCGGCTGGGGCTGCACCCAGCTGATGGTGAGCGTCCCCGCGTCGGCCACGGCCGCACTCGGGCTCACGGCCGCGCTCGGCTACCGCGAGCGCGGCCGCAACATGCTCAAGCGGCTCACGGACCCGCCCGAGCTGCCCGAGGGCAGCGCGATACGTCCCCTTACGGCGGCCGACTACCCGGCGTGGCAGGCGCACGAGCGGGACCGATACGTGGCCGAACTGGCGGCGCGGGGGCTCACCCGGCGGCAGGCCGAGACCAAGGCGGACACCGACCAGGCGAGCCTGCTGCCGCAGGGCCCGGACACCCCCGCGGCCCTGCTGCGGGTCCTCGCCCACGGCGGCACGGACGTGGGCACCATATGGATCGCACTGCGCGAGGGGGAGCCCGACGCCGCCGAGAGCGGGGAGGCGTACGTCTACGCCGTCGAGGTCGCCGAGGAGCACCGCGGCCACGGACACGGCCGCACCCTGATGCTGGCCGCCGAGCGCGCGAGCCTGGCGAGCGGGGCGCGCAGTCTCGGCCTGTACGTCTTCGGTGACAACACCCCCGCGCTGCGGCTGTACGAGTCGCTGGGCTACGAGTCGACCGAGTACCAGCTCTACAAGCCGCTGCTGTGAGGGCCGGTCCAGCCCTGCAAGCCGCTGCTTCAGGACCGCTCGGCGACGAGCCGTGCGGCGATCTCCTCCACCCGCTCCCGCAGCCCCTCCTGGCTCTTGCCGCCGTCGAGCCGTTCGCCGTCGATCACATACGTGGGGGTGCCGGTGACTCCGATCGCCCGGCCCTCGGCCTGGTCCGCGTCCACGATCAGGATGTGTCGGCCGTCGACCAGCGCGGTGTCCATCTCCTCGGCGTCCAGCCCCAGTTCCCCGGCCACCTCCATCAGCACCGGCTCACCGCGGGTCCCGAGCTCCTCGGTGCGCTCCAGGACGGCCTCGACGAACGGCCAGCCGCGCCCCTGGGCGATGGCCTCCTCGGCCGCCTGGGCCGCCGCGTGGGCGTGCCGGTGGCGCTCCAGCGGGAAGTGGCGCAGCCGGATGTCCAGCGCGTCCTGGAAGCGGTCGCGCAGCGCGCGCACATCGCCCAGGGCGGTACGGCAGTCGGGGCACTGCAGCTCGCACCAGACGTCGAGCACGGGGCGCGGGGAGGGGTCGGTGTGGCTCATGGGGCCAGTCTTCCAGCCCCCGGACCCCGATCCGTACCCGGAGATGTCCCTGATCCCGGGCCCGGGCCATGGCCCCGGCAGCCTTACGGGGTGCACGATGGACATACCGGAAGCCCAGTCCGCGGGAGGAACGATGCTGACCGACACCATCTGCGCCGCGCTGTCCGCGGCCGGTCTGGGCATCGCCGGGCTGACCGCCTACCGCAAGCGGTTCCTGGCGGCGGCGCGGATCGCCGCCTATGCCCTGATCCCGCTGGGCCTGGCCTTGACCGGCGTCCTGGACTGGCTGACCGATGTGGTCTTCAAGCCGAGCATCTGGCTGGGCTTCGGCCTGCTGGGCCTCTCCTGGGCGCTGTTCATGATCACGCGGGCGGTCGAGCACCGCTCCGGTGGCGCCCGTCAGGACGGCACCCGTAAGGAGCGCCGCGCGGCGGCCGCCGCCGAACGTGCCGGCGGGGTGTCCGCGGGGGCCTCGGAGCCCGCCCTGGGGCCCGGCGGGGGAGCCACTGCGGCCAAGGCGCCGGGGAAGCCGAAGACCAAGGGCGGAACGAGCTCTGGCACAGATGACTTCTCCGACATCGAGGCCATACTCAAAAAGCACGGGATCTGACAGGCGACCGATCAAATAGCGATCACTGGTCGCAGGCGGGGTCATGGCTAGGTCATGATCTCCGCGAGATGTTGCAATCACCGCCCGGGGAGCAGTCCCCCATCGAAGGACCCCCTGTTCCGCCGAGCGACGAGGCCCGTGGCTGTCTCTACGCCCTCTCGCAGCCGCCGCTGATGCTGTTCCTGGCGTTCATCGGCACCCTGCTCTTCGTGACCGCCGTCCACGACCTCTACCGGTGGTGAGACGGCACCCCGCCCGGTCACCCAGGGTGACAGGCCCGGCCACCGGTGGCGAGGCGTCCCGCGCGGCCTCCGACCGCCGTACGCGGGTGGTCAGCTCGCGGCCTCGCGGCGCCGGGCCCGGTAGGCCGCGACATGCAGCCGGTTGCCGCAGGTGCGGCTGTCGCAGTAGCGCCGGGACCGGTTGCGGGACAGATCCACGAAGGCGTGGCGGCAGTCCGGCGCCTCACAGCGGCGCAGCCGCTCCCGCTCGCCCCCCACCACCAGGAACGCCAGTGCCATCCCGCAGTCGGCGGTGAGGTGGTCGGCCAGCGAGGCACCGGGCGCGAAGTAGTGCACATGCCAGTCGTAGCCATCGTGGTCGGTGAGCCGGGGCGTGGTGCCGGCCGCGGCGATCATCGCGTTGAGCAGTTCGGCGGTGCGGTGGGCGGAGTCCTCGCTCCCGGCCGTCGCGAAGACCTCGGCGAACCGCGCCCGTACGGCACGTACCGCGGTGAGGTCACGCTCCCCGAGCGTGCCGATGTCGCTGATGGCGTTGCGCTCGACGAACCGGCGCAGTGCGTCGACATCGGCGAGGTCGTCCCGGTCCGCGCCCTCCGGCGCGGTGTTCACCAGATCGATGACGGCGTCGAGCGCGCACCGGGTGTCGTGGTTGATCAGCACGATTGGCTCCCTGACCGGCTGGGTCGGCGGCTGCCCCTGGGCTGCCCTCGATCTGCCCGACTCTAGTCCTGCCGGGCCCCGGACGTTCACCAGGCGGCCCCGGACGGTCATCCGGCGGTGCCGTACGGTCACACGACGGTGCCGTCACCGCGGGTGCTGCCGCGGTGACGGCACCGTCACCTGCCTCTGCCGTTGTCGGGATTGCCATGGTCGGGATCGTCGGTGTGTGATGCGGTCGCACCCCGGCTCGCGCCGTCTCCCCGAGTCGGACGGTCGAGCGCTCAGCTCTCGCCGGGTCTCAGCTCTCCGCCAGGATGTGGGAGAGCTCTGTGTCGAGGTCGAAGTGGCGGTGTTCGGTGCCGGGTGGCACCGCGGCGTCGGTCCGCTTCAGGAACGACTCCAGGGCCCGCGCCGGGGCTTCGAGCAGTGCCTCCCCTTCCGGGGAGCTCAGGGCGATGCAGACGACTCCCTGGCCGTGGCTGCGGGACGGCCACACCCGGACGTCGCCGGTGCCGGTGGGCCGGTGCAGACCCTCGGCGAGAAGATCGCGGGCGAACACCCATTCGACCGTCTCTTCGGCTCCGGTGTGGAAGGTGGCGTGCACGGCGTAAGGGTCGGCCGTGTCATACCGCAGGCCCGCGGGTACAGGCAGTGAGGATTCGCTCGACACAACGAGGCGCAGGTGCAGCTCGCAGCTGACCGTGGTGTTCATAAGCGCCAGGGCCTTTCGCTCAGTGTGCGCTCGGGGATTCGCACGTCGGCGAAATCGACATGCCACCTACGGTGCCGTTGTAAACCCCTCTGACCGTTTTGCGGCTCTTCTGGTAGCTCATGCGGCCCAGCTCCGGACCGAGCGCTACCGCCGTTCCGGTGACTTCAAACGATCAGGTAAGTTGGGTCACATGAATGCGGAGAGTGACGAGCGGCGCGGGGCGGCCGAAGCGGGGCCCCGGGTCGCTACGGGGGGCGATGCGCCGAAGAAGGAGCCCGTATGGGGCTCCCGGGCGCCGCGGTTCATCAAGCGGTCCCGTCCGCTCCACCTGAGCTGGCAGGTCGGCGTGTTCATCGTCGGCCTCGGGGTCGTGGGCCTGGGTGTCGTCCTGCTGCCCCTGCCCGGCCCCGGATGGCTGGTGATCTTCGCGGGCATGGCGATCTGGGCGACCGAGTTCGTCTGGGCCCAGCTGGTGCTGGCCTGGACCAAGCGCAAGGTCACCGAGGCGGCGCACCGTGCCCTGGACCCGAGGGTGCGCAGGCGCAATCTCATACTGACCACGATCGCGGTGGTGATCTGCGCCGTGGCGGTCTCGGCCTATGTGTGGAAGTTCGGCGTCGTGATGCCGTGGAAGATCGAGCAATGAGCGGTCCGGCGTCGTGGGACTGGTCATGAGCACGGTCCGGCATGCGCTAATGTTGGGCGTGCGCCAGGGCGATTAGCTCAGTGGGAGAGCGCTTCGTTCACACCGAAGAGGTCACTGGTTCGAACCCAGTATCGCCCACCCTGGACCGAGGGCCCGGAAGGCATCCGCCTTCCGGGCCCTCGGCGTTGTGGTCCGGAACTCCTGCGCCTTTCTGTGCACATACGGCGAAAAGAACCTCCTGCTCGATCTGAAATCCCCGACTGAAGGGATTCCGCGACGGCTAAGGAAAGGCCGGGGAGGCCGGGGATATCGACGGCAAGTTCCTCGGAGTGCCCGGTCGGCGTCAATGCCTTCGCCTTCTTCCGCGACCCGGACGCGTTCCAGAAATCCGGAATGACCGGCGGTCACGCTGGCCACGCCGGCACGGCCGGACCACACTGTGGGCATGGACTGGTGCCATTACCGCTTCCGCAGCCGATGGGACCTCGACGCCCCGCCCGCCGCCGTCTTCGCGGTGCTGGCGAACGGCGACGACTATCCGCGGTGGTGGCCCCAAGTCCGTGAGGTCCGGCGGATCGACGAGCGCAGCGGCGCCGCCCGCTTCCGCTCCCTCGTCCCGTACGATCTGCGGCTGATCGTCAGCGAGGCGCGCCAGGACCCGGCGGACGGCGTGCTGGAGATCGGCTTCGCGGGCGATCTGGAGGGGTGGGCGCGCTGGACGGTGCTGCCCCAAGGGACCGGCACCCGCGCCCACTTCGAGCAGGAAGTGGTGGCCCGCAAGGCCCTGCTGCGCCGTCTCGCGCTTCCCGGGCGCCCCGTCTTCCGGGCCAACCACGCCCTGATGATGCGGTCCGGGCTGCGGGGGCTGCGGGCGCACCTCGCGGCGCGGCCCGCCGGTCCGGCCGGGACGGCGCCGCCCGGTCCGGCCCCCGGGCCCTCCGGCGGAAATGCGGTTTGAACCAAACCCGCCGCGACCTGTATCGTTCAGGTCGTTCCGCCGGGCAGACCCCGAAGGGAACAATCCGGGCGATTAGCTCAGTGGGAGAGCGCTTCGTTCACACCGAAGAGGTCACTGGTTCGAACCCAGTATCGCCCACCACCCCAGGAGGCCGGGCCGCCAGCAGGCGGCCCGGCCTCCTTCTTTGTGTGCTTGGACGGCTTTGTGTGCTTGTACGGCCAGCGGCGGGGTATCCGGATAAAACTTCCGTGGGTGACGATGTGGAGGGGAACTCATGGCCGTCGCGACCGCAGCCGTCCTGTCCTTGGACTGTGCCGAACCCGAAGAGCTCGCCGAGTTCTACGCCCGGGTGCTCGGCGCGGAGATCCAGCCGCTGACCACCCCCGACCGGGTCGAGATCGTCGCCCCCGGCGGATCGCGGATGGCCTTCCTGCGGGACCACGGCTTCGCCCCGCCGAGCTGGCCGCGGCCGGACGACTCCCAGCAGGCGCATCTGGACCTGCTGGTGGAGGACATCGACGCGGCGGAGCGCCAGGTCGTCGACCTGGGCGCACGGCCGCTGGACACCAAGCACAACGGTGGGCTGCGCGACATACGGATCTACGCCGACCCGGCCGGGCACCCGTTCTCGCTCCGCCGGACCTGAGCGTTGGGGCGCGGCCGAGCCGGGGCGTTCGGACGCGCCAAGCCGGGGCCGGGCGCGCCGAGTTCGAGCGTCAGGCCGCGGCCGGAAGGTCAGGACGCAGCGGCCAGGCCGGATCGCAGACCTCGTCCGAGCCGTTGAGCGCGAACCACGCCTGCAGCCCGCGGGCCTGGGCCGCGTACCAGACCGTCTGGCGGGCGTGCAGTTCGGTGGGCGTCAGCGTCTCCAGACGGGAGGCGAACCGGCGGCCCACCGCCCGTACGACATGCAGTGCGGCCGCCGCGTCCGCCGCCGCGTCATGGGCGCCGGTCAGCTCCACTTCGTACTGCGCACACAGATCGACCAGGGTGCGGCGGCCCTTGCGATAGCGGTCCAGGTGCTTGTCCAGCACCCGCGGATCCAGCACGGTCATCGAGCGCAGCGAAAGATAGCCCGCCAGGCTGGAGTTGCGATGCCGCTTCAACTCCCGGTCCAGCAGGGTCAGATCGAACGGCGCGTTCATGATCACTAGCGGGGTGCCCCTTGCGACCTGCTCCGCTATCGCCCGTGCCACCTCGTCCACCACCGGCGCCGGCCATCTGCCGTGACGCTGGAGGTGAGCGTCGGTCAGACCGTGTATCTCGGTGGCGGCCGGTGGCACCGGCACCCCCGGACTCACCAGCCAGCGCCGGACCTCCGGCAGACTTCCGGTGCCGCGCTGCACCACCAGGGACGCCGATACGATCCGGTCATTCTCGACATCGACACCCGTGGTCTCCGTGTCAAAGGCGGCGAGCGGCCCCTCGAACCAGGACGGCATGGCCTCAACTCCTCGTGCATGTCCCCTCGATGACATCCGGTCCCGCCCCGACCAGGTGATACCCGGAGGGAGGACCGTGAACCGCCGCTGTTTGCCGGGGTCCTGACGCGGAGACAACACAGGTGTACGAGCCCGGCGTACGACCGGAAGGCGTCACGGACATGGCGCTCGCAGCACCCGACCCGGCCCCGACGGTGAGCGGCCTCGCCCTGAGCGGACCGCCTCCCGTGCGTGGCCACATCGCCACCACCGCCTGTATGGAGACCCTTCAGGTGGGCTATCTGCACGCGGTGGCCGCCGCCGCGGGCTGCTCACTGGCCCAGCCCTTCCCCGACCACGGCATCGACTGGCACGTCAGCCACACCGCGCCCGGCCACGCCGTGGACGACGAGGTCACCATCAAGGTGCAGCTCAAGGCCACGTACCAGATCGCGCCCGACCCCCCGGGGCCGACCTTCGCCTTCACGCTCGACAACGACCACCTGGTCAAGCTGGCCCGCAGCCCGGTCTCCGTGCACAAGATCCTCGTGGTGATGATCGTGCCGCGCGGCCAGGAGGACTGGCTGCGGGCCGGGCATGACCGCCTGTCCCTGCGCCACTGCTGCTACTGGATCAACCTGGCCGGTCACGCGGTCACGGGCCGCCGCCGGACCACCGTGCGGATCCCGACCTCGCGGATCTTCGACGACCGCGCGCTCTGCGAGATCATGACCCGGGTCGGGGCGGGAGGGAGACCGTGATGGACCGGCCATGGCCCCAGGACGAACCGGCACCCCTGGCGGTCCCGCGCCCCGACGAGGTGGATCCGGCCGTCCTCGGCGCCCTGCTCGCCCGGCACGGCTGGCGCCGCCGCGGCGGCGCCCCGGGGGCGTATGCCCGCTGGACCCCGCCGGGCAGGCTCGCGGGCGGCACCAGCCTGCTGGTGCCCGAGAGCCGGGACTTCCCCGACAGCGGCGATCTGCTCGCCGAGGCGCTGACGGCGCTCAGCCGCAGCGCCGCGCCCTCGGCCCGCGAGGTGCTCACCGGCCTCGCGGTGCCCAGCGACGAGATCCGCTGGCGGCGCGAGGTGCCCGAAGCCCCCGGTGGCACCGCCGCCTGGACCGCGCAGGAGCGGCTGCGCGCCGCCGCCAGGGACACCCTGCTGGCCGGGGCGCTCGCCGCCCGCGGCCGGGCGGGGTACTACGGCGCCCGGCATCGCCGCGCCGCCGAGGCGTCCCTGGAGCGGGTGCTGACCGGGCCCCCGGGCGCCGGGTCCGGCGGCCGTGAGCTGACCGTCTTCGTGCCCGTCGAGGAGGACGGCCGCACCACCGCCGTCACCCTGCTGCGCGCGCTGTACGCCCTCCGGGACGCCGCCGACTACCACCGGACGACCGGCGGCATGGAGGCGTACGACGGGGCGGTCGCGGCGGGGGTCAGCCGTGAGCTGACCGAGGCGGTGATCGCGCTGGTCCAGGGCACCGAGGGGGCGCGGGTGGCGCTGGAGTGGTCACCGGCCGCCGGTCCGCCGCCGGGGTTCGCGGCCCGGCCCGATCCGGTGGAGTTCTCGCCCGGGGACCTCCCGGGGCTGAGGGAGGCGGGTGCCCGCTATGTCCGGGATGAGCCCTCCGTTCCGGTGTGCCTCACCGGCGCGGTGGTGCGACTGCGCCGTACCGGCCCCGGCGGCCCCGGGACGGTGCGGCTGCGGGTGCTCTCCGGCGCGGAGGTCGCACAGGTGCGGATCACCCTGGACGAGGAGGACTACCGCATCGCCGGGCATGCCCATCTGGTGGGGCTGCCGATCCGGGTGCGGGGGCGGCTGGAGAGCCGCGGCGGCTTCCGGCGGCTCAGCGGGGCGGGCGGCGTCACCCCGGTCCAGGTGGACGAGGCCGAGCGGGACCGGCTGGTCAAGTCGCTCCAGGAGAACCTGGACTTCTTCGAGGAGGCGTGCGGCGGCGGCCCCTGACCGCGGCTACTCGTCATGGCGTGGGGTGGGGTGGCCCGGGCGGCAAGGGCGGCAAGGGCGTCATGGCGTCGGGCGGGGGCCGCCCGGACGGTGACGGCGCCCGGAGGCCGTCACCCCGGGCGGTGACGCCGTTCACAACCGTTTCGCGGTCCCGCCCTTCGGCTCGGTACGATTCACGCTGCGCGGCATTCGCCGCGGGGAGCCATCCATCAGTCAGGAGAGACCGGTGTCAGACGTCCGTGTGATCATCCAACGCGATTCCGAGCGGGAAGAACGCGTGGTGGCCACGGGCACTACGACGGCGGACCTCTTCACCGGCGACCGCTCGATCGTCGCCGTGCGCGTGGGCGGCCACCTCAAGGACCTGGCGTACCAGCCGGTCGAGGGCGACGAGATCGAGCCGGTGGAGATCACCAGCCAGGACGGTCTGGACATCCTGCGCCACTCCACCGCGCATGTCATGGCCCAGGCGGTGCAGGAGCTGTTCCCGGAGGCGAAGCTGGGCATCGGCCCGCCGATCAAGGACGGTTTCTACTACGACTTCGACGTCGAGACCCCGTTCCACCCGGACGATCTCAAGCGCATCGAGAAGAAGATGCAGGAGATCCAGAAGCGGGGGCAGCGGTTCTCCCGCCGCGCGGTCACCGACGAGGAGGCGCGCGAGGAGCTGTCCGCCGAGCCGTACAAGCTGGAGCTGATCGGGCTCAAGGGGTCGGCCGCGGACGCAGCCGAGGGCGCGTCCGCCGAGGTCGGCGCGGGCGAGCTGACCATGTACGACAACCTCGACGCCAAGACCGGCGAGCTGTGCTGGAAGGACCTGTGCCGCGGTCCGCACCTGCCGACCACGCGGAACATCCCGGCCTTCAGGCTGATGCGCAGCGCCGCCGCGTACTGGCGGGGCAGCGAGAAGAACCCCCAGCTCCAGCGGATCTACGGCACCGCCTGGCCGACCAAGGACGAGCTCAAGGCGTACCTGGACTTCCTCGCCGAGGCCGAGAAGCGCGACCACCGCAAGCTGGGCGCGGAGCTGGACCTGTTCTCCTTCCCCGACGAGCTGGGCTCGGGCCTCGCGGTGTTCCACCCCCGGGGTGGAGTGATCCGCAAGGAGATGGAGCAGTACTCGCGCAAGCGCCACGAGGAGGCGGGGTACGAGTTCGTCAACACCCCGCACATCACCAAGGCCAAGCTCTTCGAGACCTCCGGCCATCTGCCGCACTACATGGACGGCATGTTCCCGCCCATGGAGTTCGAGGGCCAGGACTACTACCTCAAGGCCATGAACTGCCCGATGCACAACCTGGTCTTCCGGGCGCGCGGGCGGTCCTACCGCGAGCTGCCGCTGCGGCTCTTCGAGTTCGGCACGGTCTACCGGTACGAGAAGTCCGGCGTCGTCCACGGCCTGACCCGGGCCCGGGGCTTCACCCAGGACGACTCGCACATCTACTGCACCAAGGAGCAGATGGCCGATGAGCTGGACAATCTGCTCACCTTCGTGCTGGACCTGCTCCGCGACTACGGACTGAGCGACTTCTATCTGGAGCTGTCCACCCGGGACGACTCCGACAAGTTCATGGGCAGCGACGACCAGTGGGAAGAGGCCACGGAGGAGCTGCGCAAGGCCGCCGAGAAGCAGGGCCTGGAGCTGGTCATGGACCCGGGCGGCGCGGCCTTCTACGGCCCGAAGATCTCGGTCCAGGCCCGGGACGCGATCGGCCGCACCTGGCAGATGTCGACCATCCAGGTCGACTTCAACCAGCCCGCCCGGTTCGAGCTGGAGTACACCGCGGCGGACGGCTCCCGCCAGCAGCCCGTCATGATCCACCGGGCCCTCTTCGGGTCGATCGAGCGCTTCTTCGCGGTGCTGCTCGAGCACTACGCGGGCGCCTTCCCGGTGTGGCTCGCCCCGGTCCAGGCGGTCGGCATCCCGATCGGCGACACCCATGTGCCGTACCTGGAGGAGTTCGCCGCGCAGGCCAAGGCGAAGGGGCTGCGGATGGAGGTGGACTCGTCCTCGGACCGGATGCAGAAGAAGATCAGGAACGCCCAGAAGTCCAAGATCCCGTTCATGGTGATCGCCGGTGACGAGGATGTCGCGAACGGCGCGGTGAGCTTCCGCTACCGCGACGGCTCGCAGAAGAACGGCATCCCGGTCGACCAGGCGCTGGCCGAGATCGCCGAGGCCGTGGCGCGCCGGATCCAGGTCTGATCCGGGTCTGGTCCGGGTCTGGTCCGGGTCTGATCCAACAGCGGTCTCCACGGACGCCGGGATTCCGAGGGGCGGCCCTGATCAGGGCCGCCCCTCGGCTCTTCCTCACCCCCGCGGGGCGAATATGCTGGCCCGCATGACGAGTGAGCCGGAACAGCAGATCGGAGTGGGGACGCCTGACGCGTTCCAGCGCCTGTGGACGCCCCATCGGATGGCCTACATCCAGGGGGAGAACAAGCCGACCGGCCCGGGTGCGGGCGATGGCTGTCCGTTCTGCTCCATTCCGGAGAAGTCCGATGAGGACGGCTTGATCATCGCTCGCGGTGAGTCCGTCTACGCCGTGCTCAATCTGTATCCGTACACCGGCGGCCACCTCATGGTCGTCCCGTTCCGGCATATCGCCGACTACACCGATCTCACCGCCGAGGAGACGGTGGAGCTCGCGGAGTACACCAAGGCCGCCATGACCGCGCTGCGTACTGCCTCGGGTGCGCACGGTTTCAATGTCGGCATGAACCAGGGGACCGTGGCGGGCGCCGGGATCGCGGCGCACCTGCATCAGCATGTGGTGCCGCGCTGGGGCGGGGACACCAACTTCATGCCCGTGATCGGCAGTACCAAGGTGCTGCCGCAACTCCTCGCCGACACCCGCCGGTTGCTCGCCGACGCCTGGCCCAAGTCCTAGCCACCCACTGGCCGGGCTGGGCCAGGGCCCAGCCCGGCCAGCGGGCGCGGAGCGCCTTACGCGTCGTACAGATCGGCCTTCTTCGGGGCCGTGTCCTGGACCTGGCCGCTGAGGGCCAGCGAGCGGTTGCCGAAGCGCTCGGTGTCCACGCCGTGGTGCTTGAGCACCCCGATGGCCGCCTCATGGACGACCCGCAGCACGGGGGTGGCGGCGCGCAGCGCGTCGTCCGCCATGAAGCGGTGGCGCCAGGGCTTGTCCGCCCAGGCGTGCCGCAGACCGAACGGCTCGGGCAGCGCCAGCTTGCCCCCGAGGTGGTCCAGGATCGGCGGGTACCAGGTGAAGGGGGCGCGCGCGGTCAGTCGCACGACCTCCTTCGTGTTCACCAGCGGCAGCGGGATGGACTTGGTCTCCCAGAACCGGAAGGTCTTGGAGACCGTCTTGCTGGGCGCCGAGGGCTTGCTGGTGAACAGCGGGTGCACCGGCCCCAGAGCATGCCCGGTGACCTCGATCCGCAGCGTCTTGTGCAGCAGGGTCACCGTGATCATCAGGGTGATCACCAACTGGCCGTCCCAGAGCACGAACTGCACACCCAGGTAGTGCCGGTCACCGGCGCCGAACTGCTGCTGGTCGCAGATCCGCTGCAGCTCGACGCCCTTTATCTGGAAGCCCTCCTCCTCGGAGGTGCCGCCGCGCTCGACCGCCTTGGCCCCCTCGCCGATCGGCGAGACCACCCAGTGGCGCACGGAGGGGGTGGGGAAGCCGCCGGTGTGCAGCGGGGTGCGCTCCAGCATGCGCAGCTGGTCATGGATCGCCCGTATGACGTCCCAGCTGCGGAAGGGGTCGATCTCCTTGTCGGGGTCGGCCGAGACCAGGTCCTCGGCCAGCTGCCAGCTGCCCCAGCGGGTGCCCATGCCCAATATGCCCTTGGGACCGGCGTAGAAGACCACATTGCTGTACTGCTCGGCGGTGAGCTTGTGGAGCGCCTTGCGCAGCTCCTCGGCGGCGGTCTGGCCCGGGTGGTTGGGCACCGTCTCGGGCACCTTGGCGCCGACGCCGCCGCCGGAGAGCAGCCCGCCCCAGGAGTCCCGGAGGTCCTTGGCGGTACGCTCGCAGATCTGCTTGGCGATGTACCAGCCGATGATCGGGGCTATCACCACGCCCCGGAGGTAGATCCCCCAGAAGCCTCCGAAGGGCAGCTTGACCAGGAAGATGACGACCATCACGCCGAGCGCCACCAGCAGTGCCGTGCCGAGCGCGCCCATCCGCTTGTCCTGGGCCCCGGCGACCGAGCGGCGCAGCTGGAAGGCGCCGAGCCAGAGCAGCACCCCGGGCAGGAACAGCAGCCCGAAGATCACCATGACGGCGGTCAGCCGGGCGTCACGGGTCTTGCGGATGCGGTTGGCGGCCAGACAGTGCTCGACGACCGTCTGGGGCTCCATGCCGAAGGACTGGATCACCTGGCCCCGGCCGCCGCCGAGCATTCTGGTCTGGACGGCGCGCGCGAACGCCTCGCCCAGATTCGGCTCGAAGAGCGAGATCCTCGGCTTCTTGACCTCCGAGACCGTCCACTCCGAATTGGCGTCGAGCAACTTTGCCACGGGGTCGTCGCGGTAGGCGGCCGACGCGAGTGCCTGCGTCGCCGCCGTCTGCCCCGCCGCTCCCGACAGGGGAACCTGCGCCCCGGGACTGAAGTCGAATCCGTCCGTCACCAACGCCCCCAATACGGCACGCTCTTGCGCTGCGACCTCAGCGTATCCGGGGTGTGCGCCACCTGTCGCCAGGGCGTGTGCGGCCTGTGGAAAACCCTCGTGGGGAAAACCGCCGGCGGAACCGCCCACGGATCCGCCCGTGGAGCCGCCGGTGGACGGCCCCACGTCGGCGCGGACGGCCCGTAGACGGCCGGACGGCGAAGGCCCGCCCGCCCCGGCGCGGTTGGGGCGGGCGGGCCGTGGCCTGCGCCGCGGGCGGGCCGTGACACCGTCGTGCGCTCCCTCACGGACGGGCCCTGAACTACGCCTCCGCGGCGACCTGTTCGCGCATCCGCTCGGCCAGCTGATGGGGCATCGGCTCATGCCGGGCGTAGGAGCGGCTGAACCGACCCGTGCCATGCGAAAGCGATCGCAGATCGACCGCGTACCGACCGATCTCGATCTCCGGCACATCCGCCTTGATCAAAGTCTGTCCGCCGCCGGACTGTTCGGTGCCGACGACCCGGCCGCGCCGCCCGGACAGATCGCTCATCACGGCGCCGACATAGTCGTCCGAGACCAGCACGGCCACCTCCACCACCGGTTCCAGCAGATCGATCCGGGCGTCGGTGGCCGCCTCGCGCAGCGCGAGCGCTCCCGCCGTCTGGAAGGCGGCGTCGGAGGAGTCCACCGAGTGCGCCTTGCCGTCCAGCAGCGTGACCCGCACATCGACCAGGGGGTATCCGGCGGCGACGCCGCGCGCGGCCTGGCCGCGCACGCCCTTCTCGACGGACGGGATGAACTGCCGGGGCACCGCGCCGCCCACGACCTTGTCCACGAACTCGATGCCCGAGCCCTCCGGCAGCGGCTCCACCTCGATCTCGCAGATCGCGTACTGGCCGTGCCCTCCGGACTGCTTGACGTGGCGGCCGCGCCCGGCCGACTTCGCCCCGAAGGTCTCGCGCAGCGAGACCTTGTACGGCACCGCGTCCACCTGGACGCCGTACCGGCTGCGCAGCCGCTCCAGCGCGACGTCCATATGCGCCTCGCCCAGGCACCACAGCACCACCTGATGGGTGTCCGGGTTCTGCTCCAGGCGCATCGTCGGATCCTCGGCGACCAGCCGGGACAGGCCGAGCGACAGCTTGTCCTCGTCCGGTTTGCTGTGTGCCTGGATGGCCACCGGCAGCAGCGGATCCGGCATCTGCCAGGGCTCCATCAGCAGCGGCTGGTCCTTGGACGAGAGGGTGTCCCCGGTCTCGGCGCGGGTCAGCTTGGCCACGCACGCCAGATCGCCCGCGATGGCCTGGGGGAGGGTGTGCTGCTGTTTGCCGAAGGGCGCGGACAGGGCGCCGACCCGCTCGTCCACGTCATGGTCCTCGTGGCCGCGGTCCTCCAGACCGTGTCCGGACACATGGACGGTCTCGTCGGGGCGGAGGGTGCCGGAGAAGACCCGCACCAGGGAGATCCGGCCGACATACGGATCGGAGGAGGTCTTGACCACCTCGGCGGCCAGCGGACCGTTCGGATCGCAGCTCAGCGGCGGGCGCGCGGCGCCCTGCGGAGTGGTCACCGCGGGCGTCTCGCGCTCCAGCGGGGACGGGAAGCCGCCGGTCACCAGGTCCAGCAGTTCGATGGTGCCCAGGCCCTGCTTGGACCCCGGCGCGGCGGGCGCCGCCGCCAGCACGGGGTGGAAGCTGCCGCGTGCGACGGCCTTCTCCAGGTCCTCTATCAGCGTTTTGACGTCGATCTGCTCCCCGCCGAGATAGCGGTCCATGAGGGTTTCGTCCTCGCTCTCGGCGATGATCCCCTCGATGAGCCGGCCGCGGGCCTCCTCGACCAGCGGCAGCTGGTCCTCCCGGGGCGGCGATTCGGCGCGCACCCCGGAGGAGTAGTCGAAGACCCGCTGGGTGAGCAGCCCGATGAGCCCGGTCACGGGGGAGTGTCCGTCCGGTCCCGGCTCGCCGCGCAGCGGCAGGTACAGCGGCAGTACGGCGTCGGGGTCGTCGCCGCCGAAGCTGTCCCGGCACAGCTCGGTCATCTCCTCGAAGCTGGCGCGGGCCGCTTCGAGATGGGTGATCACGATGGCGCGCGGCATCCCGACCGCGGCGCACTCGTCCCAGATCATGCGGGTGGCCCCGGTGATCCCCAGGGCGTCCTGGGCGGCCGAGACAACGAAAAGGGCCGCGTCCGCCGCTCGCAGACCGGCCCTGAGCTCCCCGACGAAATCGGCATAGCCGGGGGTGTCCAGGAGATTGATCTTCATCCCGCCCCATTCGACGGGGACCAGCGACAGCTGGATCGAACGCTGCTGCCGGTGCTCGATATCGTCGTAGTCCGAGAGACAGCCGCCGTCCTCGACCCTGCCTGCCCGGTTGACCGCGCCCGTCGCCAGCGCGAGGGCCTCCACCAGCGTCGTCTTTCCGGTCCCACTGTGGCCGACCAGAACCACATTCCGCAGGGAGCTGGGCCGGTCGGCCGCCACTGCCCTTCCGGCGGCCCCTGGGTGGGTACTCGTCTTGTCGCCCATGTGTCTCGCCTCCCGGTCGACACCTTGCGATACTTCGAGCTTTCCACCGCTGTAACGGTGCGTCCATACGTCACACATGCGGCCGTACCGCGCACGGGGTCGCAGAGCCGTCCGACAGGTGCACGGCGCCCCTCCGGGGCGTGGCTACGATGGGCGCGCCGGTGGCCCCTTGACCACCCGGCCCGTTTCGACCCCCCGGGAAGGCCATGCTGAACAAGTACGCGCGTGCATTCTTCACGCGTGTTCTCACACCGTTCGCCGCCCTGTTGATCCGTCTCGGGGTCAGCCCGGACGCGGTGACCCTGACCGGCACCGCCGGCGTGTGCGCGGGCGCACTGGTCTTCTATCCCCGGGGGGAGTTCTTCTGGGGCACCGTCGTCATCACGCTGTTCGTCTTCTCCGACCTGGTCGACGGCAATATGGCGCGGCAGCTGGGGCGCTCGAGCCGCTGGGGGGCGTTCCTCGACTCCACGCTGGACCGGGTGGCCGACGGCGCGATCTTCGGCGGTCTGACGTTGTGGTACGCGGGCCGCGGGGACGACAATGTGCTGTGTGCGGTGACCATCTTCTGCCTCGCCAGCGGCCAGGTGGTCTCGTACACCAAGGCCCGCGGCGAGAGCATCGGCCTGCCGGTGAACGTCAACGGGCTGGTGGAGCGCGCCGAGCGGCTGGTGATCTCGCTGGTGGCGTGCGGCTTCTCCGGGCTGCACAAGTTCGGCGTGCCGCATATCGACATCCTGCTCCCGATCGCGCTGTGGATCGTGGCCGTCGGCAGCGCGGTGACCCTCGTCCAGCGGGTGGTGACGGTGCGCCGGGAGGCCGCCGAGGCGGACGCCGGGGAGCCGACGGTGCCCCAGGGGGGCGAGGCGCGGTGAAGGAGAGGCTGACCGACGCGCTGTACGGACTCGGCTGGAGCGTGGTCAAGAAGCTCCCGGAGCCGGTCGCCGTGGCGCTGGGGCAGCGCATCGCCGATCAGGCGTGGAAGCGGCGCGGCAAGGGCGTGCTGCGCCTGGAGGCCAATCTGGCGCGGGTGGTGCCGGACGCCTCGCCCCGGCGGCTGGCCGAGCTGTCGCGGGCGGGCATGCGCTCGTACCTGCGCTACTGGATGGAGTCCTTCCGGCTCCCGGCGTGGAGCCCGGAGCGGATACGGGGCGGCTTCGACGTCAAGGACGTGCACTATCTGGTGGACGGTCTCGCCGAGGGCCGGGGCGTGGTCCTGGCGCTGCCCCACATGGGCAACTACGACCTCGCCGGGGCCTGGGTGACCACTCATCTGGGGGTGCCCTTCACCACGGTCGCGGAGCGGCTGAAGCCCGAGTCGCTGTACGACAGGTTCGTGGCCTACCGCGAGGGGCTGGGCATGGAGGTGCTGCCGCACCAGGGCGGGAGCGCCTTCGGGACGCTGGCGCGGCGGCTGCGCGCGGGCGGTCTGGTGTGTCTGGTGGCCGACCGCGATCTGTCGGCCTCGGGCGTGGAGGTGTCGTTCTTCGGCGAGCGGGCGAAGATGCCGGCCGGGCCCGCCGCGCTCGCCCTGCAGACCGGTGCCCTGCTGCTGCCGGTGACCCTCTGGTACGACGAGTCGCCGGTGATGCGGGGGCGGGTGCACCCACCGGTCGGGGTGCCCGGGGACGGGACCCGCGCCGAGCGGATCGCCGTCATGATCCAGGAGACGGCCGACGCCTTCGCCTCGGGGATCTCCGAGCACCCGGAGGACTGGCACATGCTGCAGCGGCTGTGGCTGGCGGACCTGGACCGCGGTCCCGGAAGCGCTGGACGTCCCCAGGGCCCCGGAAGCCCTGGGCCCCCCGAAATGGAGAAGCCTTGAGGATCGGGATCGTCTGCCCGTACTCCTGGGATGTCCCAGGCGGCGTCCAGTTCCACATCCGCGATCTGGCCGACCATCTGATCCGGCGCGGCCACCAGGTCTCCGTGCTGGCCCCGGCGGACGACGGGACGCCGCTGCCGCCGTACGTGGTCTCCGCGGGGCGCGCGGTGCCGGTGCCGTACAACGGCTCGGTGGCCCGGCTGAACTTCGGGCTCCTGTCGGCCGCGCGGGTGCGCCGCTGGCTCCACGACGGCGCCTTCGACGTCATCCACATCCACGAGCCGACCTCGCCCTCGCTGGGGCTGCTGGCCTGCTGGGCGGCCCAGGGGCCGATCGTCGCGACGTTCCACACCTCCAATCCGCGCTCCCGGGCCATGATCGCCGCGTATCCGATCCTGCAGCCCGCGCTGGAGAAGATCAGCGCGCGGATCGCGGTGAGCGAGTACGCGCGCCGGACGCTGGTGGAACACCTGGGCGGCGACGCGGTGGTCATCCCCAACGGCGTCGACGTGGACTTCTTCGCGGACGCCGAGCCGAAGGAGGAGTGGCGGGGGGAGACGATCGGCTTCATCGGCCGGATCGATGAGCCCCGTAAGGGGCTGCCGGTGCTGATGCGCGCCCTGCCGAAGATCCTCGAGGCCCGCCCCGGGGCGCGGCTGCTGATCGCCGGGCGCGGTGACGAGAAGGAGGCCGTGGCCGATCTTCCCGCTCCGCTGCGGGGGCGCGTGGAGTTCCTGGGGATGGTCAGCGACGAGGACAAGGCGCGGCTGCTGCGCAGCGTCGATGTCTACGTCGCGCCCAATACGGGCGGCGAGAGCTTCGGCATCATCCTGGTCGAGGCCCTGTCGGCGGGGGCCGCGGTCCTGGCCAGCGATCTGGACGCGTTCGCCCAGGTGCTGGACGGGGGAGCGGCGGGTGAGCTGTTCGCCAACGAGGACGCCGACGCCCTGGCGGCGGCCGCGGTGCGGCTGCTGGGGGACGGGAAGCGGCTGGCCGAGCTGCGGGAGCGGGGCAGCCGGCACGTACGGCGCTTCGACTGGTCGACGGTGGGGGCGGACATCCTCGCGGTCTACGAGACGGTGACGGACGGGGCGGCGTCGGTGGCCGCCGACGACCGCGCGCGGCTGTGGGCGCGGCTGGGGCTGGCGCGGGACTAGGCGCTCCGCTGGAAGTGTCGAGACGGGGCGTCTGGAAGTGTCGAGACGCGGCGTCGGTCGGCCGCGGCGCCGTCGTGGCCGGTCGCCCACGCGGCGGAGCCGCACACTGCCACAGCCCGCGCCCCCCTTCGGGGCGCGAACCGTAGCGACCCGTAGCGGGCTTCCTCCGGCCCGCCGAGGACCCGCCCTGAGGCGCCACACACCGTTGCGCGCGGCCGCCCCGGCTGAGGGCTGCCCCCGGACCCAGGGGGCGGCAGGCGGTAGCGTGGCGGGCCGTGAGCACCTTGATCTGGATCGCGGTCGCACTGGTCGTCATCGCCGTCTATCTGAGCTGGACCGCGGGGCGCCTCGACCGGCTGCACAGCCGTCTGGACGCGGCGCGGGCCGCGCTGGACGCGCAGCTGCTGCGGCGCGCCTCCGTGGCCCAGGAGCTGGCCACCGCCGGAGTGCTCGACCCCGCCGCCTCGATCGTGCTCTACCAGGCCGCGCACGCCGCGCGGCAGTCCGAGGAGGAGCACCGCGAGGTCGCCGAGAGCGAGCTGAGCCAGGCGCTGCGGGCCGTCTTCGAGGAGAGCGCACAGGCGGAGGCGGTACGGGAGGCACCGGGCGGCGAGGACGCGCTGGGGGAGCTCACGGAGACCGTCAGGCGGGTACCGATGGCCCGGCGGTTCCACAACGACGCGGTGCGCGCGGCGCGGGCGCTGCGCCGCCATCGCACGGTGCGCTGGTTCCGGCTGGCGGGCCACGCTCCGTTCCCGCTCGCCTTCGAGATGGACGACGAGCCGCCGGCGGCGCTCGGGCGGGTGCCGGGCGCCGAGGAAGCCGAGCGCTGAGGGGCGGACTTCTCCGCCGGGCGGTCGAGCTCCCTATTGCCTACCGAGGATTCACCGGTCACTTCGAGCCACCGGCCTTTGATTGGCCCTTGCCGATCCCGGCCCCGGCGCGGTTTTGTCATTGGTGTAGCACACACGCTCATGATCTGGACCAGATGGCCGGGTCATGTACCGGTATCGAACGGCCCTACGATGGGCTCATCGGACTTTTCATTATCGAGTGAGGTCAAACCGTGTCCATCACGCCCGCCAGCACGTCCAACTCCGACGCCCCCGCGACCGGCACCGCCCGCGTCAAGCGCGGTATGGCCGAGCAGCTCAAGGGTGGCGTGATCATGGACGTCGTCACCCCGGAGCAGGCCAAGGTCGCCGAGGACGCCGGTGCCGTCGCGGTCATGGCCCTCGAGCGGGTGCCCGCCGACATCCGTAAGGACGGCGGCGTGGCCCGGATGTCCGACCCGGACATGATCGAGGGCATCATCAACGCCGTCTCCATCCCGGTGATGGCCAAGTCGCGGATCGGTCACTTCGTCGAGGCCCAGGTGCTGCAGTCGCTCGGCGTCGACTACATCGACGAGTCCGAGGTGCTGACCCCGGCCGACGAGGTCAACCACAGCGACAAGTGGTCCTTCACCACTCCGTTCGTCTGCGGAGCCACCAACCTGGGCGAGGCGCTGCGCCGGATCGCCGAGGGCGCGGCCATGATCCGCTCCAAGGGCGAGGCCGGCACCGGCAATGTCGTCGAGGCCGTGCGCCACCTGCGTCAGATCAAGGGCGAGATCGCCCGGCTGCGCGGTCTGGACAACCATGAGCTCTACGCGGCCGCCAAGGAGATCCGCGCCCCGTACGAGCTGGTCGCCGAGATCGCGCAGACCGGCAAGCTGCCGGTCGTGCTGTTCTCCGCCGGTGGCGTCGCCACCCCGGCCGACGCCGCGCTGATGCGCCAGCTCGGCGCCGAGGGCGTGTTCGTGGGCTCCGGCATCTTCAAGTCGGGCGACCCGGCCAGGCGCGCCGCCGCGATCGTGAAGGCCACCACCTTCTACGACGACCCCAAGGTCATCGCGGAGGCGTCCCGGAACCTCGGCGAGGCCATGGTCGGCATCAACTGCGACACCCTCCCCGAGTCCGAGCGCTACGCCAGCCGCGGCTGGTAACCGGCGCCCGTACGGCAGCACCACATGGCACCACGTGCCCCGGTCCACCGGCCCGGCGCACGTGGTGCCCCTGACGTTCGAGAGGTCTTCGCTTCCGTGACTACGTCGTCCCTACCGACCGCGTCCACCGCCGACGCCCCCGTGATCGGTGTGCTCGCCCTCCAGGGCGATGTCCGCGAACATCTCGCCGCGCTCACCGCGGCCGGGGCCACGCCCCGGCAGATCCGCAGGCCCGAGGAGCTTGCCGAGGTCGCGGCCCTGGTGATCCCCGGGGGCGAGTCGACCACCATGTCAAAGCTGGCGATCGTCTTCGGGCTGCTGGAGCCGCTGCGCGAGCGGGTCCGGGCCGGGATGCCGGTGTACGGTACATGCGCGGGCATGATCATGCTCGCGGACAAGATCCTCGACGGCCGGGACGACCAGGAGACCATCGGCGGTATCGACATGATCGTGCGCCGTAACGCCTTCGGCCGTCAGAACGAGTCGTTCGAGGCCGAGGTCGACATCCAGGGCATCGAGGACGGCCCGGTCGAGGGGGTCTTCATCCGTGCGCCGTGGGTCGAGTCCGTGGGCGGCGGCGCCGAGGTGCTCGCGACGTTCGACGGGCACACCGTCGCCGTCCGGCAGGGCAACGTCCTGGCGACCTCGTTCCACCCCGAGCTGACCGGTGACCACCGGGTGCACAAGCTTTTTGTGGACTCGGTCCGCGCCGCGGGCTGAGGCTATCCCGGTAGGATCGCAGGCGTTCGTACAGCAATGGGTTACGCGAAGGAGACAGGCGGATGTCCGGCCACTCTAAATGGGCTACGACGAAGCACAAGAAGGCCGTGATCGATGCCAAGCGCGGCAAGCTCTTCGCGAAGCTGATCAAGAACATCGAGGTCGCGGCCCGGATGGGCGGTGCCGACCCGGAGGGCAATCCGACGCTCTTCGACGCCATCCAGAAGGCGAAGAAGCAGTCGGTCCCGAACAAGAACATCGACAGCGCGGTCAAGCGCGGTGCCGGTCTCGAGGCCGGTGGCGCCGAGTACGAGACGATCATGTACGAGGGCTACGGCCCCAACGGCGTGGCCGTCCTCATCGAGTGTCTGACCGACAACCGCAACCGCGCGGCCTCCGACGTCCGCGTCGCCATGACGCGCAATGGCGGCTCGATGGCCGACCCGGGCTCCGTGGCGTACCTGTTCAACCGTAAGGGCGTCGTCATCGTCCCCAAGGGCGAGCTCACCGAGGACGATGTGCTGGGCGCGGTGCTGGACGCGGGCGCCGAGGAGGTCAATGACCTCGGCGAGTCCTTCGAGGTCATCAGCGAGGCCACCGACCTGGTCGCGGTCCGCACCGCCCTCCAGGAGGCGGACATCGACTACGACTCGGCCGATGCCAACTTCGTGCCCACGATGCAGGTCCAGCTCGAGGAGGACGCCGCGCGCAAGATCTTCAAGCTGATCGACGCCCTCGAGGACAGCGACGACGTGCAGAACGTCTTCGCCAACTTCGACGTCTCCGACGAGGTCATGGCCAAGGTGGACGCCTGACGGCGGATCGGCACGGCGGTCGGGGACCACGGCGGTCGAGGACAGGGACGGGCCGGCGGGGCAGCACCCCACCGGCCCGTCGGCGTTGTCCGCGGGCGTTGTCGGCGGCAGCCGCTAACCTGCAGGAACAGATGACCGAAGCGCGGTGAGGGGAGGGGCGCGGTGCGTGTGCTTGGCGTGGACCCGGGGCTGACCCGGTGTGGCGTCGGCGTGGTCGAGGGGGTCGCGGGCCGCCCGCTGCGGATGCTCGGCGTCGGCGTCATACGGACCGGGGCGGGCGCTGTGACGGCCGACCGGCTCGTCCTCATCGAGCGCGGCATCGAGGAGTGGCTGGACGCCCACCGGCCCGAATTCGTGGCCGTGGAGCGGGTGTTCAGCCAGCACAATGTGCGCACCGTCATGGGCACCGCCCAGGCCAGCGCCGTCGCCATGCTGTGCGCGGCCCGCCGCGGGCTGCCCGTCGCGCTGCACACCCCCAGCGAGGTCAAGGCGGCCGTGACCGGATCGGGACGCGCGGACAAGGCGCAGGTCGGCTCGATGGTGACCCGGCTGCTGCGGCTGGACGCACCGCCCAAACCGGCCGATGCGGCCGATGCGCTGGCGCTCGCCATCTGCCACATCTGGCGGGCCCCCGCGACCAACCGCCTCCAGCAGGCCGTCGCCGCCCACCGCGCCACAAGCCCCGCCCGTACGCAGAGCCCCGCCCCTCCGCAGAGCCCCGCCCGTGCGCAGAACCCTGTCCGTACGCCGAGCACCCCCCGCCCGTCGAGCCCCGCCTCCGCCCCGAGCAGCGCGCGCACCACGAAAGGCCGTACCTCATGATCGCGTTCGTCTCCGGTCCGGTGGCGGCCGTCGCCCCGGACACCGCGGTGATCGAGGTCGGCGGGGTCGGGATGGCGGTCCAGTGCACCCCGGCCACCCTGGCCGGGCTGCGCGTCGGCCAGCAGGCCCGGCTGGCCACCTCCCTCGTCGTCCGCGAGGACTCGCTGACCCTTTACGGCTTCGCCGACGACGACGAGCGCCAGGTCTTCGAACTGCTGCAGACCGCCAGCGGGGTCGGCCCCCGGCTGGCCCAGGCCATGCTGGCCGTGCACCCCCCGGACGCGCTGCGGCTCGCGGTGTCCACCGGGGACGAGAAGGCGCTCACCGCCGTCCCCGGCATCGGCAAGAAGGGGGCGCAGCGGCTGCTGCTTGAGCTCAAGGACCGGCTCGGCGAGCCGCTTGGCTCCGCGGTGCCCGGCGCCCGCTCGGCGACCGCCCCCGGCTGGAGCGATCAGCTGCACACCGCGCTGGTCGGCCTCGGCTACGCCACCCGGGAGGCCGACGAGGCGGTGGCCGCCGTCACCCCGCGGGCCGAAGAGGCGCTGGCCGCGGGCGGTACGCCCCAGGTGGCCCAGCTGCTGCGGGCCGCCCTGCAGACCCTGAACCGCACACGGTGAGCCACCGCGGCCGCGGCAGGCCGCGACCGGCGGCACCCCCGAAGACGACATCGCGAGGCGAAACGCAGTGAACTGGGACGAGACCCCACCGGCCACCGCCGATGACGCCCCGTCCGGCGCGGGCGGCAGGCTGGTGGGCGCCGACGCCGACGGCGACGACCAGGCGGTGGAGGCCGCGCTGCGCCCCAAGGACCTCGGCGAGTTCGTCGGGCAGGAGCGGGTCCGCGAGCAGCTGGACCTGGTGCTCAAGGCGGCCCGGCAGCGCGGCGGCACCGCCGACCATGTGCTGCTCTCCGGCGCGCCCGGGCTGGGCAAGACCACCCTCTCCATGATCATCGCCGCCGAGATGGGCGCCCCGATCCGGATCACCTCAGGCCCCGCCATCCAGCACGCCGGGGACCTGGCCGCGATCCTCTCCTCCCTCGCCGAGGGCGAGGTGCTCTTCCTCGACGAGATCCACCGGATGTCCCGGCCCGCCGAGGAGATGCTCTACATGGCGATGGAGGACTTCCGTGTCGACGTCATCGTCGGCAAGGGGCCGGGGGCCACCGCCATCCCGCTGGAGCTGCCGCCGTTCACGCTGGTCGGCGCCACCACCCGGGCCGGGCTGCTGCCGCCCCCGCTGCGTGACCGCTTCGGCTTCACCGGCCACATGGAGTTCTACGCCCCGCCCGAGCTGGAGCGGGTCATCCACCGCTCCGCGGGGCTGCTCGATGTGACCATCGAGCCCGAGGGCGCGTCCGAGATCGCGGGCCGCTCCCGCGGCACCCCCCGGATCGCCAACCGTCTGCTGCGCAGGGTGCGCGACTACGCCCAGGTCAAGGCGGACGGCCTGATCACCCGGGAGATCGCGGCCAGCGCGCTGGCCGTCTACGACGTGGACGAGCGCGGTCTGGACCGGCTGGACCGGGCGGTGCTCAGCGCCCTGCTCAAGCTGTTCGGCGGCGGCCCGGTGGGCCTGTCCACCCTGGCGGTCGCGGTGGGGGAGGAGCGTGAGACGGTGGAGGAGGTCGCCGAGCCCTTCCTGGTCCGTGAGGGGCTGCTGGCCCGCACTCCCCGGGGGCGGATCGGCACCCCGGCGGCCTGGGCGCATATGGGACTCACCCCGCCGCCGCAGACCGCCGCCGGCGGCCAGGCGGGCCTCTTCGAGGCATAAGCGCTCGCTTACCCTGCATCATGGCGTAGAGGACCAATAATGGCGGGGTCAGGAACCCCGGTGCCGCGCCGGGCGTTGTTCCATAGGCGTGGGCTCGCTTAGACTCCGCCGATGCCGTCCGTATGCCGTCCGCTAAACCGTGCGGTATACCCATCCCCGTAGACCAGGCCGCTCCCCGCGGTCGTGTGAAGGAATTTCCGTCCCGTGAATATCGTGACTCTCCTGCCGTTCATCGTGCTTATCGGGGCCATGTTCCTGATGACGCGTTCGGCCAAGAACAAGCAGCGCCAGGCCCAGTCGATGCGCAATGAGATGCAGCCGGGCTCCGGCGTGCGGACCATCGGCGGCATGTACGCGACGGTCAAGGAGGTCCACGACGACACGGTCCTCCTCGAGGTGGCCCCCGGCGTGCACGCGATCTACGCGAAGAACGCGGTGGGAGCCGTCTTGCCGGACGACGAGTACAACCGCGTCGTGCACGGCATCGACCCCGACGAGGGCGACGCCGACACCCCTGTCGTGCCTGACGACGCCTCCTCGCTGACCGAGGCCGCCGACGCCGACGCGCCCGCCGCCAACCTCGACAAGTCCGCCGCGCTCGACAAGGCCGACACGGCCGACGGCGACGTTGCCGAGAAGGTCGACGCCGACGAGGACGAGGCGGACGACAAGGCCGGGAAGACGGACGTCAAGAAGATCGACTTCGGCAAGGACGATGCCAAGGACGACGCCACCGCGGCCAGCACCTCCGAGGACGACAAGCGGGACGGCGGCACCGACGCGAAGTAAGTCCGTCATCCGGGAACCGCGGCGCGCCCTCGATCGGTGCGCCGCGGTTCCCTGGACGGTCTAGGCTCCGGCGAGGGCTCGTCCCCACAAGACTTCGTGCCGCCCCGCGCGCACCCGATGCGGGGCGGTTGGACAGGGAGATACGAGAAGGTGGCAGCACCGAAGAAGGGCCGCAGGTCCTCCGGGTCACAGGGCAGGCCAGGGCGCCCCTTGGCCGTCATCCTGATCGCCATCGCGGCACTGACCGGAGGCATGTTCATCTCCGGTCACACCACGCCGCGGCTGGGCATCGATCTCGCGGGCGGCACCAGCTTCACGCTGGAGGCCAAGAACCAACCGGGCAAGCCCAACGCGATCAACACGGACAACATGAACACCGCCGTGGGGATCATCGAGCGGCGGGTCAACGGTCTGGGCGTGACCGAGTCCGAGGTCCAGACGCAGGGTGACAAGCACATCATCGTGAACATCCCCAAGGGGACGAACGCGAAGCAGGCCCGGCAGCAGGTCGGCACCACCGCCCAGCTCTACTTCCGGCCGGTGACCACGACCACCAGCGGCCAGAAGACCCCCGACCAGCCCAGCTCCACCCCCAGCCCGTCCGCGAGCGCCAGCGGCAAGGGACAGGACAAGGGCGATGACAAGGGCGGCAAGCCGTCCGGTACGCCGTCGGCCTCGTCATCGGCCTCCTCGTCCTCCTCCGCCAGCCCCAGCACCCAGGGCCGGGCCCTCTCCAAGGGCCTGAGGGCCGACGAGAAGCCCAGCGGAAGCCCCTCGCCGTCGAAGACCCCCAAGCCCGACCCGTCCAAGAGCCCGTCGGGCTCCAGCGGCCAGGAAGAGCTGGCCAAGCAGTTCGCGAAGCTGGACTGCACCACCAAGTCCGGGCGCGCCGCCGCGGCCGAGAAGGCGGCCAACGCCAAGCCGACCGACCCGGTGCTGGCCTGCAGCGAGAAGGGCGACTCCAAGTTCGTCCTCGGCCCCTCCGAGGTCGAGGGCACCGACGTGGATGACGCCTCGGCGGTCTTCGAGAGCCAGAACGGGGCGGGCTGGATCGTCCAGCTCGACTTCAACGGCAAGGGCTCCAAGAAGTTCGCCAAGACCACCGGTGAGCTCACCACCAAGCAGTCCCCGCAGAACCGCTTCGCGATCGTCCTGGACGGCGAGGTCGTCTCCGACCCCGAGGTCACCCAGGGCGCCATCACCGGCGGCCGGGCCACCATCTCCGGCGGCTTCACCCAGCAGAGCTCCGAGGACCTGGCCAACGTGTTGTCCTACGGTGCGCTGCCGCTGTCCTTCGACATCGCCGACGAGACCACTGTCTCCGCCGCGCTCGGCGGCGAGCAGCTGGACGCCGGCATGATCGCCGGTGCCATCGGCCTCGCGCTCGTCGTGATCTACCTGGTCGTCTACTACCGCGGTCTCGCCCTCGTGGCCATGGCCAGCCTCGGCGTCTCCGCGGTTCTGACGTACACGATCATGGTGCTGCTCGGCCCGGGCATCGGCTTCGCGCTGAACCTCCCGGCGGTCTGCGGCGCGATCGTGGCCATCGGTATCACCGCCGACTCGTTCATCGTCTACTTCGAACGGATCCGCGATGAGATCCGGGAGGGCCGCTCGCTGCGCCCCGCCGTCGAGCGCGGCTGGCCGCGGGCCCGGCGCACCATCCTGGTGTCCGACTTCGTGTCGTTCCTGGCCGCCGCGGTGCTCTACATCGTCACCGTCGGCAAGGTGCAGGGCTTCGCCTTCACCCTGGGCCTGACCACGCTGCTCGACGTCGCCGTGGTGTTCCTCTTCACCAAGCCGCTGATGACGATCCTCGCCCGCCGTCCGTTCTTCGGGAACGGCCACTCGTGGTCCGGACTTGACCCCAAGCGCCTCGGGGCCACTCCACCGCTGCGCCGCCGCCGTTCCGCCGCTCCCGGCCCCGCCGACACGAAGGAGGCGTGAGATGTCGCGACTCGGCACTCTCGGCGCCAGGCTCTACCGAGGCGAGGTCGGCTACGACTTCGTCGGCAAGCGGAAGATCTGGTACGGCATCTCGATACTGATCACCATCACGGCCATCGTGGGCCTGGCGGTGCGCGGCCTGAACATGGGCATCGAGTTCTCCGGCGGCGCGGTCTTCACGACCCCCAACACCAAGGTCTCCAGCGCCGATGTGCGCCAGACGGCCGAGGAGGCCGCCGACGGCCACACCGTCGTCGTCCAGGAGCTCGGCCGCGGCGGGATGCGGATCCAGATCAGCGAGCTGGGCACCAAGGAGGCGCTGCCGGTCCAGGAGGAGCTCGCCAAGGAGCTGGGCGTCGAGACCAGCAAGATCGACACCCAGCTGGTCGGACCGAGCTGGGGCGAGCAGATCGCCAGCAAGGCCTGGCAGGGTCTGGCGATCTTCATGGTGCTGGTGGTGATCTATCTCGCCATCGCCTTCGAGTGGCGGATGGCACTGGCCGCCCTGATCGCGCTCATCCATGACCTCACCATCACCGTGGGTGTCTACGCACTGGTCGGCTTCGAGGTCACCCCGGGCACCGTGATCGGTCTGCTGACCATCCTCGGCTATTCGCTCTACGACACCGTCGTGGTCTTCGACGGTCTCAAGGAGGCGTCGAAGGACATCACCAAGCAGACCCGCTTCACCTATAGCGAGATCGCCAACCGCAGCCTCAACTCGACCCTGGTGCGGTCCATCAACACCACGGTCGTGGCGCTGCTCCCGGTCGGCGCGCTGCTGTTCATCGGCGGCGGTCTGCTCGGCGCGGGCATGCTCAACGACATCTCCCTGGCGCTCTTCGTCGGCCTCGCCGCCGGTGCGTACTCCTCGATCTTCATCGCGACCCCGCTGGTCGCCGATCTGAAGGAGCGCGACCCGAGGATGAAGTCCCTGGCCAAGCGGGTGAAGGCCAAGCGGGCCGCGGCCGCCAAGGCCGAGGCGGCCGACTCGGCCTCCGAGGAGGACGACACTCCGGCCCTGGAGGACGCCGCCGCGGCCCCCGCCGGAGTCGTCGGCCAGCGTCGCCAGCCCTCCCGCAACCGGGGCCGCGGCCGGCCGTCGGGCAAGCGGCGCTGAACGGGGGGCCTGAGAGATGACCGAGACGACGGAGACCACGGCGGACAGCCCGGACGGCTTCGGCGGAGCCTCCGCCGAGGAGCTGCGCACGCTGCTGCTCAGCCGCATCCAGGACGTGCCGGACTACCCCAAGCCCGGCGTGATGTTCAAGGACATCACTCCGCTGCTCGCCGACGCCGCGGCCTTCGGCGCGCTCACCGAGGCGCTTGCCGAGCTGTGCCTCCGGCACCGGGCGGACAAGGTGGTGGGCCTGGAGGCGCGCGGCTTCATCCTCGCCGCCCCGGCCGCCGTCCGCGCCGGAATCGGCTTCGTACCGGTCCGCAAGGCCGGCAAGCTCCCCGGGGCGACGCTCGCCCAGGCGTACGAGCTGGAGTACGGCACGGCCGAGATCGAGATACACGCCGACGCGCTGGAGCCCGGCGACCGGGTGCTGGTGATCGACGACGTGCTGGCCACCGGCGGCACCGCCGAGGCGTCCCTCCAGCTCATCCGGCGGGCCGGGGCCCGGATCGCCGGGGTCGCCGTGCTGCTGGAGCTGGGCTTCCTGGACGGCCGCGACCGGCTGCTCGGCTCGCTCGACAGCGCCCCGCTGGAGGCCCTGATCACGGTCTGAGCCGGGATGGAGCCCGTGGAACGGGCCGGGAGTACCGCCGGAGGGCGGGGACGCGCAACCGCGGGTCCCCGCCCTCCGCCGTGCCGCCCCACGCCCCCGTCACGCCCGGCTTGGCGGTCGGGAGGCAAGCGGAGTGGCGGGATCGATACCATGGCAGCCCGACCTTTTCGGGTCCGGACCGCTAGGAGTGCTCTTGCCAGACGAGGCCCAGCCGCTCTCGCCCGAAGTCCGTCCGGGCGAAACCCCCTCCGCACAGCCGGACGCGCCCACCGCCGCCGAGCCGACGGCGGCCTCTGGCGTGCCCGGGAACAGCGGTGACGGCGCGGTCCGGCGCGGCCCCGAGCAGACCAGTCCGACCCCCGCCGCGAGCCGCGGCAGCAACCTGCCCGCCACCACGCCCCCCGCGCGCCCCGTACAGAGCCCCGCGCCCCGTTCGGGCTCGTCCAACCGCGTCCGGGCCCGGCTGGCGCGCCTCGGCGTCCAGCGCTCCAGCCCGTACAACCCGGTGCTTGAGCCGCTGCTGCGCATCGTGCGCGCCAATGACCCCAAGGCGGAGGCCTCGACCCTGCGCCAGATCGAGCGCGCGTACCAGGTGGCCGAGCGCTGGCACCGCGGCCAGAAGCGCAAGAGCGGCGATCCGTACATCACCCACCCCCTCGCGGTGACCACGATCCTGGCCGAGCTGGGTATGGATCCGGCCACTTTGATGGCCGGGCTGCTGCATGACACCGTCGAGGACACCGAGTACGGCCTGGACACCCTGCGCCGTGACTTCGGCGAGCAGGTCGCCCTGCTGGTCGACGGCGTCACCAAGCTGGACAAGGTCAAGTTCGGCGAGGCGGCCCAGGCCGAGACCGTGCGCAAGATGGTCGTCGCCATGGCCCGGGACCCCCGGGTGCTGGTGATCAAGCTGGCCGACCGGCTGCACAACATGCGCACCATGCGCTACCTCAAGCGGGAGAAGCAGGAGAAGAAGGCCCGCGAGACCCTGGAGATCTACGCCCCGCTCGCCCACCGCCTGGGCATGAACACCATCAAGTGGGAGCTGGAGGACCTCGCCTTCGCGATCCTCTACCCCAAGATGTACGACGAGATCGTGCGGCTGGTCGCCGAGCGGGCCCCCAAGCGCGATGAGTACCTGGCCGTCGTCACCGACCAGGTCCAGGGCGATCTGCGGGCGGCGCGGATCAAGGCGACCGTCACCGGCCGCCCGAAGCACTACTACTCCGTCTACCAGAAGATGATCGTGCGCGGCCGCGACTTCGCCGAGATCTACGACCTGGTGGGCATCCGCGTCCTCGTGGACACCGTCCGCGACTGCTACGCGGCGCTCGGCACCATCCACGCGCGGTGGAACCCGGTGCCCGGGCGGTTCAAGGACTACATCGCGATGCCCAAGTTCAACATGTACCAGTCGCTGCACACGACGGTCATCGGGCCCAGCGGCAAGCCGGTCGAGCTGCAGATCCGCACCTTCGACATGCACCGCCGCGCGGAGTACGGCATCGCCGCGCACTGGAAGTACAAGCAGGAGGCGGTGGCCGGTGCCTCCAAGGTGCGCACCGATGTGCCCCGCAAGGCGGGCAAGGACGACGCCATCAACGACATGGCGTGGCTGCGGCAGCTGCTGGACTGGCAGAAGGAGACCGAGGACCCGGGCGAGTTCCTGGAGTCCCTGCGCTTCGACCTCTCCCGCAACGAGGTCTTCGTCTTCACGCCCAAGGGCGATGTCATAGCGCTTCCGGCCGGGGCCACCCCGGTCGACTTCGCGTACGCCGTGCACACCGAGGTCGGCCACCGTACGATCGGCGCCCGGGTCAACGGGCGGCTGGTGCCGCTGGAGTCCACCCTGGACAACGGCGACCTGGTGGAGGTCTTCACCTCCAAGGCGGCGGGCGCCGGGCCGTCCCGCGACTGGCTGGGCTTCGTCAAGTCGCCGCGGGCCCGCAACAAGATCCGCGCCTGGTTCTCCAAGGAGCGCCGCGACGAGGCCATCGAACAGGGCAAGGACGCGATCGTACGGGCGATGCGCAAGCAGAACCTGCCCATCCAGCGGATCCTGACCGGGGACTCGCTGGTCACCCTCGCCCATGAGATGCGCTACCCCGACATCTCCGCGCTCTACGCGGCGATCGGCGAGGGCCATGTCTCCGCGCAGAACGTGGTGCAGAAGCTGGTCCAGGCGCTCGGCGGCGAGGAGGCCGCCAACGAGGACATCGCCGAGACCGCCCCGCCCATCCGCCGCACCAAGCGCCGCTCCAACGCCGACCCGGGCGTGGTGGTCAAGGGCGTCGAGGACGTGTGGGTCAAGCTGGCCCGCTGCTGTACGCCGGTGCCCGGCGACCCCATCATCGGCTTCGTCACCCGCGGCAGCGGCGTCTCGGTGCACCGCGCCGACTGCGTCAACGTGGACTCGCTCTCGCAGCAGCCCGAGCGGATCCTCGACGTGGAGTGGGCGCCCACCCAGTCGTCGGTCTTCCTGGTGGCCATCCAGGTCGAGGCGCTGGACCGGTCCCGGCTGCTGTCGGACGTCACCCGTGTGCTGTCCGACCAGCACGTGAACATCCTCTCCGCGGCCGTGCAGACCTCCCGCGACCGGGTGGCCACCTCGCGCTTCACCTTCGAGATGGGCGACCCCAAACACCTGGGCCACGTCCTGAAGGCCGTACGCGGCGTGGAGGGCGTCTACGACGTCTACCGGGTCACCTCGGCCCGGGCCCGCTGAGAGCGGCCCTCCACGGGGCGCACACGACGGTGGCGGCCCCCGGCGCGAAAGACACCGGGGGCCGCCACCGTGAGTGGATGGATCAGCGCGCGCTCAGCCGCCGAACTCCTGGAGGCCCTTCAGCGCCTGGTCCAGCAGCGCCTGCCTTCCCTCGAGCTCCTTGGAGAGCTTGTCGGCCTTGGCGTTGTTCCCCGCCGCGCGGGCTGCGTCGATCTGGGACCGCAGCTTGTCGACGGCGTCCTGGAGCTGGCCGGTGAGCCCTGCAGCGCGCGCCCGCGCCTCGGGGTTGGTCCGCCGCCACTCCGTGTCCTCGGCGTCCTGGATGGCGCGCTCCACCGCGTGCATCCGGCCCTCGATACGGGCGCGGGCGTCCCTGGGCACATGGCCGATGGCCTCCCACCGCTCGTTGATCGACCGGAAGGCCGCACGGGACGCCTTCAGGTCCGAGATCGGCAGCAGCTTCTCGGCCTCGACGACAAGCTCCTCCTTACGGGTGAGATTCTCCCGCTGCTCGGCGTCACGCTCCGCGAAGACCTCGCTACGGGCCTGGAAGAAGATGTCCTGCGCACCGCGGAAGCGGTTCCACAGGTCCTCCTCGGACTCGCGCTGGGCGCGGCCCGCGGCCTTCCAGTCCGACATCAGCTCCCGGTACCGGGCCGCGGTCGGACCCCAGTCGGTGGAGCCGGAAAGCGCCTCGGCCTCGGCGACCAGCTTCTCCTTGGTCTGCCGGGCCTCCTCCCGCTGTGCGTCCAGGGCCGCGAAGTGCGCCTTGCGCCGCTTGGAGAACGCCGAGCGGGCGTGCGAGAAGCGGTGCCACAGCTCGTCGTCGGTCTTGCGGTCCAGCCGGGGCAGGCCCTTCCAGGTGTCCACCAGGGCGCGCAGCCGCTCCCCGGCCGCCCGCCACTGCTCGCTGGCGGCCAGCTGCTCGGCCTCGGCGACCAGGTCCTCCTTGGCCCTGCGGGCCTCGTCGGCCTGGACCGCCTTGGCCGCCTTGCGCTGCTCCCGGCGGACCTCGACCTCTCCGGCGAGCTTGTCGAGCCGCTTCCTCAGGGCGTCCAGATCGCCGACCACATGGTGCTCGTCGACCTGCTGGCGGATGTGCTGGATGGCCGCTGTCGCGTCCTTGGCGGACAGATCGGTGGTCTTGACCCTGCGCTCGAGGAGGCCGATCTCGACGACCAGCCCGTCGTACTTGCGCTCGAAGTAGGCGAGGGCCTCGTCCGGCGATCCCGCCTGCCACGATCCGACGACCTGCTCCCCGTCGGCCGTACGCACGTACACGGTCCCCGCCTCGTCGACGCGGCCCCAAGGCTCGCTGCTCACAGCGCCTCCTCCACATGATGCCGGGGCGGGCGCGCGGCCCGCGGGCATCGTCCACAGTTTCTTCCGGCCGGGATACGCCCTGGCCGGTCTCACATCAGGATGGCGGCCACCAGGGCAGGCACCCTATACAACGCCAACATAGGCGACCGGTGCCCCGGCTGTCCGTATCCTGCGCGACCGAAATTTCGCAGTACGCGAGCCCGGCGACCTCAGGACTTGCCGACCGTCGCCTTGTTGATCACCACGCTGGCGTTAGGGGCGGTGTTCATCGTCTGGTCCGGGGGAGCCGCCCCGGCGTTGGCGATCTTCTGCAGGACCTTCATCCCGGCCTTGTCCACGGTGCCGAAGGGCGTGTAGTCCGGCGGGAGCTGGCTCTTCTTGTAGACCAGGAAGAACTGGCTGCCGCCGGTGTCCCGGCCCTTCTTGGTCTGCGGGTTGTACTGGTTGGCCATGGCGACGGTTCCGGCCGGGTACGTGCCGCCCTTGATCGAGGCGTCCTTAAGGTTCTCGTCCGGGAGGGTGTAGCCGGGGCCGCCCGCGCCGGTGCCCTGCGGGTCACCGCACTGGAGGACGTAGATCCCCTGGTTGACCAGCCGGTGGCACTTGGTGTGGTCGAAGTAGCCCTTGCCGGCGAGGAAGCCGAAGGAGTTGACCGTGTGCGGCGCCTTGCCCGCGTCCATGGTCACGGAGATGTCCCCGCAGGTCGTCTCCATCTTCATCGTGTAGGTGGCGGACTTGTCGATCGTGACCGCCGGCTCCTTCTTCCATGACATCTTCTTCGGCTTCTCGCCCGCGACCGCCTTCGCCTCCTTGGCGCAGGGGTCCGGCGCCTTGCTGGTGGGGCTGGCCGAGGGGGTGGTGGAGGCGGCGGCGTCGTCCTTCTTCTTGTCCTTGCCGTTCCCGGACAGGGCGCCCGTGGCCGCGACGGCACCGCCACCGGCCAGGACCACGGCCAGCACGGCGGCGATCACCACATTGCGCTGGCGCGACTTGCGCCGGGCGGTTTCGCGCCGCTGCTGCTGCCGAAGGTACTTCTCCCGGGCGAGTTGCCGCCGCCGCTGCTCGTTACTGACCACCGGGTCGTCTCCTCATGGCGTGTGCCGTCGGTGTGCTGCTGTTGTGTACGAGGGCTCGGCCGTACCGTATACGGGTTCGCTGTGGCCGGGGCGCCGCCGGTAGGCTCTGAAGCTGCCGACAATCTTCCACCGGCCTCCGCCGGACGACTTCTCCGACGACTTCTAAGGACGATCGTGCTCATTGCCGGGTTCCCCGCCGGGGCCTGGGGGACCAACTGCTATCTGGTCGCCCCCGCCGCCGGTGAGGAGTGCGTGATCATCGACCCGGGCCACCAGGCGGCCCAAGGCGTCGCGGAGGCGGTCGCCAAGCACCGGCTCAAGCCCGTCGCCGTCGTCCTCACCCACGGCCACATCGACCATGTCGCCTCGGTCGTCCCGGTTTGCGGCGCGCATGACGTACCGGCGTGGATCCACCCGTCCGACCGCTTCATGATGAGCGACCCGGAGAAGGCGCTCGGGCGCTCCATCGGCATGCCGCTGATGGGTGAACTCACCGTGGGCGAGCCGGACGACGTCAAGGAGCTGGCCGACGGGGCAGAGCTGAAGCTGGCCGGTCTGGAGCTCACCGTCGCGCACGCCCCGGGCCATACCAAGGGGTCGGTGACCTTCCAGATGCCCGAGCAGGCGGACATCCCGTCCGTCTTCTTCTCGGGCGATCTGCTCTTCGCCGGCTCCATCGGACGCACCGATCTGCCCGGCGGCGACCACGCCGAGATCCTTGAGTCACTGGGCCGTGTGGTCCTGCCGCTCGACGACTCGACCGTGGTGCTGTCCGGCCATGGCCCCCAGACCAGCATCGGCCGTGAGCGCGCCACCAACCCGTATCTGCGCGAGGTGGCCGCCGGCCTGGGAGACGGCGCCGAGCGCCCGGCTCCGCGACGAGGAATGTGACGAGAGACTTCCGTTGAGCACCTTCAAGGCCCCCCGGGGCACGTATGACCTGATCCCGCCCGCCTCCGCGACCTACCTCGCGGTGCGCGAGGCGATCGCCGCACCGCTCAAGCGCTCTGGCTACGGCTATATCGAAACCCCCGGTTTCGAGAACGTGGAGCTGTTCGCGCGCGGCGTCGGCGAGTCCACCGACATCGTGACCAAGGAGATGTACACCCTCACCACCAAGGGCGGCGACGAGCTCGCGCTGCGCCCCGAGGGCACCGCCTCGGTGCTGCGCGCCGCCCTGGAGGCCAATCTCCACAAGGCCGGATCGCTGCCGGTCAAGCTCTGGTACTCGGGCTCGTACTACCGCTACGAGCGCCCGCAGAAGGGCCGCTACCGCCACTTCTCGCAGGTCGGCGCGGAGGCGATCGGCGCCGAGGACCCGGCACTTGACGCCGAGCTGATCGTCCTGGCCCACGACGCCTACCGCTCGCTCGGGCTGCGGAACTTCCGCATCCTGCTGAACTCCCTGGGCGACGCCACCTGCCGCCCCGTCTACCGGGCCGCCCTCCAGGACTTCCTGCGCGCCCTGGACCTGGACGAGGACACCCGGCGGCGCGTCGAGATCAACCCGCTGCGGGTGCTGGACGACAAGCGCGAGGCGGTGCGCGCGCAGCTCGCCGACGCCCCGCTGCTGCGCGACTACCTGTGCGAGGGGTGCAAGGCGTACCACGCGGAGGTCCGCGAGCTGATCACCGCGCGGGGCGTGCGCTTCGAGGACGACGTGAGGCTGGTGCGCGGCCTGGACTACTACACCCGCACCACCTTCGAGTTCGTCCACGACGGCCTGGGCTCCCAGTCCGCGGTCGGCGGCGGCGGCCGCTACGACGGGCTGTCCGAGATGATCGGCGGCCCGGCCCTGCCCTCGGTGGGCTGGGCGCTCGGTGTGGACCGTACGGTGCTCGCGCTGGAGGCAGAGGGTGTCGAGCTGGACCTCCCCGCCGCGGTCAGCGTCTTCGCGGTGCCGCTGGGGGAGGAGGCCCGCAAGGTCCTCTTCGGGCTGGTCGGCGAGCTCCGTACGGCGGGCGTCGCCACGGACTTCGCCTATGGCGGCAAGGGCCTCAAAGCCGCCATGAAGGCCGCCAACCGCAGCGGCGCACGCTACGCGATCGTGGCGGGCGAGCGTGACCTCGCGGAGAGCGTGGTCCAGCTGAAGGACATGGACTCCGGCCAGCAGGCGCCGGTGCCGCTGGCCGAGGTGGTCGAGGCGGTCCGCTCGCGCCTCGGCTGAGCGAGACGCCGCCGCAAGGGGCGCGGGGAGGTTCCCGGGCCCCTTGCGCCGCCGTACCGCGGGCCGGGCCCGCGCCCTACAGCAGCCCCAGCCGCATCGCGCTGGTGACCGCCGCGGTGCGGTCGTCCACGCCCAGCTTGCCGAAGGCCCGCAGCAGATGGGTCTTCACCGTCGACTCGCCGATGAAGAGACGGCGGCCGATCTCCGCGTTGGTGCACCCCTCCGCGACCAGCCGCAGTACGGCCGTCTCGCGCTCGGAGAGGCGGGGCCGCTCGGGCCGGTCGCGCAGCTGGTCCATGAGCCGGGCGGCGACCGAAGGGGCCAGCACCGTCTCACCGCGGGCGGCGGAGCGTACGGCCTCGGCCAGTTCGGCGCGGGGCATGTCCTTGAGCAGATAGCCGGCCGCACCAGCCTCCACCGCGCGCAGGATGTCCCCGTCCGTCTCGTACGTGGTCAGCACGATCACCCGGCAGGGCAGCCCGGCGGCGGTCATCCGGGCGATCGACTCCACCCCGTCGCCGTCCGGCATCCGCAGGTCCATCAGCACCACATCGGGCCGCAGTGAGGCACACAGCGCCTCCGCCCGCGGCCCGCTCGCCGCCTCGCCGACGACCGTCAGATCGGGTTCGGCGCCGAGCATGCCGCGCAGCCCCTCCCGCACCACCGGATGGTCGTCCGCGATCAGGATCCGGATCACCGCGCGCTCCTCGTTCGTACCGTCGGCCGGGAGGGATTCCGTCCCGTCGGCCGGGAGGGATGGGGCGACGGGACGGGCGGCCGGACGGGCAGTTCGAGCGCGACCGCCGTGCCCTCGCCCGGGGCGCCGGTCACCTCCGCCGTACCGCCCACCTCGGCCGCCCGTGCGCGCAGCCCGGCCAGGCCGTAGCCCTCGTGCGGGGCGCCCGGGTCGAAGCCGCGGCCGGTGTCCCCGACCCGCAGCCGCAGCGCGTCCTCGCCGTAGCCGAGCGCGATGGCCACCGCCGCGCCCGGCCCCGCGTGCCTGCGGACGTTGGCCAGCGCCTCCTGGCAGCCGCGCAGCGCCACCACCTCCACGGCGGCGGGCAGCGGCCGTACCGCCCCCGCGACCTCTACGCGGGCGGGGGAGCCGGTCTGCTCACCGTGGCGCGCGGCCAGCCGCCGCAGCGCGTCCGGGAGCGAACTGCCGGCCAGGTCGGCCGGGCCCGCCCCGGCGACCAGGGCGCGGGCCTCCGCGAGGTTCTCCCGGGCCGTACGGGCCATGAGGCCCAAGTGGCGGCGGGCCAGCGGCATATCGTGGTCCAGCTCCGATTCCAGTGCCTGAACGAGCATCAGCAGGCTGGTGAAGCCCTGGGCGAGGGTGTCATGGATCTCCCGGGTCAGCCGGTCCCGCTCCGCGAGGGCGCCGTGCGCGGCCGACAGCCGGGCCACCTCCTCGCGGCTGGCGTCCAGTTCGGCGATCAGCCGGGCGCGCTCGGCGCTCTGCTGGAGGATCATGATGATCCAGCTGCCGACGAGCAGGGAGAAGGCCCATGAGACGGCCGCGAAGAGCGAGTTGGAGAACAGGTCCCCGGAATCCGGCCGCTCCACGAGTGCCCAGACCACCACCGGGGCGATGTTGATCACGGTGACGGCGATCAGCGCCCTGCGCATCCGCAGCAGCATGAAGCACTGGGGCGTCAGCGCGAAGATCGCGATCCGGGTCTCGCCGACCAGCGCGGAGGGCACCACGAACAGCAGGAAGAGCCCCACCAGATAGACCACCGCGCGGGGGCTGTCCTCGTCTTCGGTGAGCAGCACCGGCCGCCCGACCAGCACGTACCACGGCGCGGTCGCGGCGAAGACGGCCGCCGCGACCGCGCGCGGTCCGGTCCCGAGGTCCGATCCGCTCAGCACGAACAGGAAGGTGGCCGCGAACACGATCGCGAAATAGGCGTCCCAGCGGCGGTAGGTGCGGTTGTACACGTCGGGATCGCGAGGGCCGGCCGGTTCGCTCAGCCGTCCCGGCGGTTCTTCCAACGGAAGGTCAGCAGACACAGTGCCAATCCTCCGACGCACCAGGCGCCCAGCACCAGGGCGATCCGGCCGTATTCCCATGCGCCCGCCTGCTCCAGCACGGCCGCCGACTCCGGCAGGAACACCCCGCGGAACCCCTGGCACATCCACTTCAGCGGAAACAGGGCGCCCACGGTCAGCATCCAGTCCGGCAGCGTGTCGATCGAGATGAAGACACCGGAGATGAACTGGAGCACCAGGAACGGCAGGACCACCACCGAGGTGGCGCTCTTACCGGAGCGCGGCACACTGCTGATCGCGATGCCCAGCAGCGCACAGCCGGTCAGCCCGAGGGCGAAGACCCAGGCGAAGGTGAACCAGGTGGCCGCGCCCGTGGGCAGCTCGAGATCGAAGCAGGCCGTGCCGACGGCCAGCAGCAGCGCCGTCTCGGCGATCCCGGAGACCAGGACCAGCCACAGCTTGCCGAGGAAGTACGCGGCCGGGGGCATCGGCGTACCGCGCAGCCGCCGCAGCACCTTCTCGTCCCGTTCGAGCGCGATGGAGACGCCCAGCGACTGGAAGCTGGTCGACATCACCCCCGCCGCGATCATCGCCGCGGCGTAGAGCTGGGAGGCGGTCACGCCCGCGCCCCGCACGTCGTCCCGGAAGATCGAGGCGAACAGGGCCAGGAAGACGACGGGGAAGGCGAAGGTGAAGACCACCTGTTCGCGCTGACGGAAGAACTGCCTGAGCTCGAGGGCGCCCCGGTGCAGCCCGAGCGTCCAGGCGCCGGGCAGCCGCGCGGTGTCGGGCCCGTCGGCCCGACGGGCGCCGGAAGGGGTGGTGGTCGTGGTGGTCATCGCGCGGCCTCCCCGGGCTGCTCGTCGAGTTGGCCGGTGAGCCGCAGATAGACGTCCTCCAGGGTGGGGCGGGAGATCCGCAGCCCGGGGATCTCCCCGTCGAAGCGGCGCATCAGCTCCGCGACGGTACGGGTCGGGGTCTCCGTCTCCTCGTGGCGCGCCCCGCCGCCCGTCCCGCTCCAGTGGACCGTCGCCCGGCCGCCGTGCCGCTCGCGCAGCTCGGCGGGCGCCCCCTCGGCCACGACCTTGCCCGTGGCGATGACCGCGAGCCGGTCGGACAGCGCCTCGGCCTCGTCCAGATAGTGGGTGGTGAGCACGATCGTGGTGCCCTCGTCGGCCAGCCGCCGGATCAGCTCCCAGAACCGCCGCCGCGCCGCCGGGTCGAAGCCCGTCGTCGGCTCGTCCAGAAGCAGCAGCTCCGGATCGCCGATCACCCCGAGGGCCACATCCAGCCGGCGCCGCTGCCCGCCCGACAGCGCCTTGATCCGGCTGCCCGCCTTGTCCTGGAGACCGACCAGCCCGACGACCTCCTCCGGGTCGCGCGAGCGCGGGTAGTAGCGGGCGAAATGCCGCACCGTCTCACCGACCGTCAACTCGGCCGGGGCGGATTCATCCTGCCAAACGATGCCGATCCGGGAACGCCACCGCCGTCCCCCGGAGGCGGGGTCCCGGCCCAGCACCGTGACCTCGCCCGCGTCCCGGTTCCGATGGCCCTGGAGGATCTCCACCGTCGTGCTCTTGCCCGCTCCGTTGGGCCCCAGGATGCCGAACACCTCACCCCGCCGGATGCCCAGGTCAACGCCGTCCAGCGCGGTCACCGCGCCGTAGCGCTTGCACAGCCCGCGCACCCGTACCGCTTCATCTGCCATACCCATGAGGCTGACGGTGCCGCGCCGGTCCCCGGGACGACCGGGAAGCCCGTCTTATGTCCTCCGAATGGGGGACAGGGCACCATGGCACGGCCGGGCTGAACGCGACATACGGCGGCAGGGGGTGCGGCACAATGGCCGTGCCCGACGGGGCTGGAGACGGCGGAGAGCGACGGACGGCGAGTATGGCGACGACAGTGATGGACGACGTGGAGTCCGGCGAGGCGCGGGAGGGCGCACGGGCCGGGACGGGGGGCAGTCGTGCCTTCGCCCTGCTGCTCGTGATCACCGGAGCGCTGGGACTGCTGGCCGCCTGGGTCATCACGATCGACAAGAACAAGATCCTCGAGTACAAGGCCGACGGCAAGGTCTTCACGCCCGGCTGCAGCCTCAATCCGGTCGTCTCCTGCGGCAACATCATGGAGAGCGACCAGGCGCAGGCGTTCGGCTTCCCGAACCCGATGCTCGGCCTCGCCGCCTACGCCATCGTGATCTGCGTGGGCATGTCCCTGCTGACCGGGGCGCGCTTCCCGCGCTGGTACTGGCTGACCTTCAACGCGGGCACCCTCTTCGGCGTCGGCTTCGTGACCTGGCTGCAGTACGAGTCGCTGTACGTCATCGGCTCGCTGTGCCTGTGGTGCTGCCTGGCCTGGGCCGCCACCATCGTGATGTTCTGCTACGTCACCGGCCACAACCTCAAGCACGGCTACCTCCCCGCGCCGGACGGGCTGCGGCGCGGGCTCATGGAGTTCCACTGGGTGGTCCCGGTGATGTGGATCGGCGTCATCGGCATGCTGATCCTGACCCGCTGGTGGGACTTCTGGACCGCTTGACTTGGGGCTCGGTTCGCCTGAGGACCCGAGCATCCGGAGTTGAAGGCACCCCGGCGCTGTCAGTGCGGTGTCATAGGCTTTCCGGGTGGAGCCAGACCTGTTCACCGCCGCCGCTGAGGACCGCCAGGAGAAGGACCCGGCCAGCAGTCCGCTGGCCGTGCGGATGCGTCCGCGCACCCTCGACGAGGTCGTGGGCCAGCAGCATCTGCTGCGCCCCGGATCGCCGCTGCGGCGGCTCGTGGGCGAGGGCGGCGGCGGTCCGGCCGGGCCGTCGTCGGTGCTCCTCTGGGGCCCGCCGGGCATCGGCAAGACGACGCTGGCGTATGTGGTCAGCCAGGCCACCCAGAAGCGCTTCGTGGAGCTGTCGGCCATCACCGCGGGGGTCAAGGAGGTCCGGGCCGTCATCGACGGCGCACGCCGCTCCTCCGGGGCGTACGGGCGGGACACCGTGCTCTTCCTGGACGAGATCCACCGCTTCAGCAAGGCCCAGCAGGACTCGCTGCTGCCCGCCGTGGAGAACCGCTGGGTGACGCTGATCGCGGCCACCACCGAGAATCCGTACTTCTCCGTGATCTCCCCGCTGCTCTCCCGCTCGCTGCTGCTCACCCTGGAGCCGCTGACCGACGACGATCTGCGCGGGCTGCTGCGGCGCGCGCTCACCGACGAGCGCGGGCTCGGCGGGGCGGTCACCCTCCCCGAGGACGCCGAGGCGCATCTGCTGCGGATAGCGGGCGGCGACGCCCGGCGGGCGCTCACCGCGCTGGAGGCGGGTGCCGGGGCGGCCCTGGACAAGGGCGAGCCCGAGGTCACGCTCACCTCGCTGGAGGAGGCGGTCGACCGGGCCGCGGTGAAGTACGACCGCGCCGGGGACCAGCACTACGACGTGGCCAGCGCCCTCATCAAGTCCATCCGCGGCTCGGACGTGGACGCGGCGCTGCACTATCTGGCGCGGATGATCGAGGCGGGGGAGGACCCGCGGTTCATCGCCCGCCGGTTGATGATCTCCGCAAGTGAGGACATCGGCCTGGCCGACCCCACCGCCCTGTCCACCGCCGTGGCGGCGGCGCAGGCGGTCGCCCTGATCGGCTTCCCGGAGGCCGCGCTCACCCTGAGCCACGCCACCATCGCCCTGGCGCTCGCGCCCAAGTCCAACGCCGCCACGACCGCGATCGGCGCGGCGCTCGCCGATGTGCGGGCGGGCCTGGCCGGGCCGGTGCCGCCGCATCTGCGCGACGGCCACTACCAGGGCGCCAAGAAGCTCGGCCACGCACAGGGCTATCTCTATCCGCACGACCTGCCGGGCGGCATCGCGGCGCAGCAGTACGCCCCGGACAAGATCCACGGGAAGCGGTACTACGAGCCCACGCGGTACGGGGCCGAGGCGCGGTACGCGGATGTGGTGGAGCGGGTGCGGGCGCGGCTGCGCGGCGACCCGCCGCCGCCCGCCGACGGCCCTGCCGCCCCCTCGTCGTAGCCCCCCGCCGACGGCCCGGTCCGCGGATGCCCTCAGTCCGCCGCCGCGTCGAACAGGGCGTGCATCGCGTACCGCAGCTCGGACACGTTCCGCACCGGCTCGGGAAAGTCGAAGCGCGCGTCGAACGGCCGGTCCGCCTCGTCCGTGAAGCGCACCCGCAGACCGAAGCGGTCCAGCGCCACCGGGGTGGCCGCGCCCCGGGTGCAGACGAGTCCCGAGCGGTCGCCGAGCAGCGCGCACAGCCCGCGCACCTGCTCGCTGTGGGCGGCGTGCAGATGCTGGAGCAGATCGGCCTCATGGCGGATGAGCGGATCCGGGTCGGCGGTCGTGAAGTCGTCAGGCTCGACGCCCTCCTCGCCCCACAGGTCGTCCACCCGCGCCTCGCCGACCTCCAGCCGCAGCAGCGCCCAGGCGGCTCTTCCGGCGGGCCCCACCCCGGTGGCCGGTCCACCGCGCCGCGGTGGCCGCGGCACCTGGTCGAGGCCGAGCAGCTCGCCCACCGGATGCCGCTCGGCCAGCAGCGCCGCCGCGGTGCGCGTGCGCTCACCGCAGGGGACGGGGGTGAGCCAGCCCGCCACCCAGGCCCGGCCGCGGATCCGGTGGGGCATCGCGACGGGGGCGACGTCGGTGATCTCCATCACGCAGGTGAGCTCGTCGTCCTGGGCGTGGGCGGCGGCGCGGGCGGCGGGGGAGGCGGCGGGCACCAGCAACAGCACGTCCCCGTCCGGGGCGACCGTACGGGCGGTGGGACCGTCGGCCCCCAGGTCGTCCAGGGCCTCGATTCCGGGAATCGTCAACGAAGCCGTAGCCTTGGATTCAACGAGAGTACGTACGCGCTCTGCCGGTGTGGGCCGCAGGGTGCTTTCCATGGGACGCGGCTGACCCTCCTCGGGGCTCTGACCAGTTCTGGGCAGGGGGATCCCAGGTCGAAACATGCGTTCTCCTCGGCTAAGGTAAGGCTCACCTAACTTACATGGAGGTTCGTTCCCCGTGAACCAGTCGCGTCCCAAGGTCAAGAAGTCGCGGGCGCTCGGCATCGCTCTGACCCCGAAGGCCGTCAAGTACTTCGAGGCCCGCCCCTACCCGCCGGGGGAGCATGGCCGTGGCCGCAAGCAGACCAGTGACTACAAGGTCCGGCTGCTGGAGAAGCAGCGGCTGCGCGCCCAGTACGACATCAGCGAGCGCCAGATGGTCCGTGCCTACGACCGCGCCCGGAAGGCCGAGGGCAAGACGGGCGAGGCCCTGGTCGTCGAGCTCGAGCGCCGTCTGGACGCGCTCGTCCTGCGGTCCGGCATCGCCCGCACCATCTACCAGGCCCGCCAGATGGTCACCCACGGCCACATCGAGGTCAACGGCCGTAAGGTCGACAAGCCGTCCTTCCGGGTCCGCCCGGACGACGTGGTGATGGTCCGCGAGCGCAGCCGCGAGAAGGTCCCCTTCCAGGTGGCGCGCGAGGGTGGTTACGCCCCCGACGGCGAGACCCCGCGCTACCTCCAGGTCAACCTGAAGGCGCTCGCCTTCCGCCTGGACCGGGACCCCAACCGCAAGGAGATCCCGGTGATCTGCGACGAGCAGCTCGTCGTCGAGTACTACGCCCGCTGATCCGGCGGCGCGGACCGTACGCACCCAAGCCCGCGGGTTCCCCCTCGACACCGGTCGACGGGGAACCCGCGGGCTTCTTGGATGGCGGGCCCGGACCGGCCGGTGGCGGCTCCTGACCGGGCGCCCGGCGCCCGTTATCCGTTTCGGGTGCGCGTCCGCGGCGCGATAAGGTCGATACCTGCCGCCCGCACCCGGATACCGCCCGAGAGCGGCGGGCGGCGGACGACGCCGAACGACGCGTCATCACGACACGTCAGCGCGCCGAGCACGACCAACACGACACAACGACGACGAGCGGCGACAGGGAGCGGTGCGACGTGTCCGGTGGAGAGGTGGCCGGGATCCTCGTGGCCGTCTTCTGGGCGATCCTGGTGTCCTTCCTGGCGCTGGCGCTGGTGAGGCTGGCCCAGACGCTCAAGGCGGCCACCCGGCTGGTGGCGGAGGTCACCGACCAGGCGGTGCCGCTGCTGAGCGAGGCGTCCGCGACCGTGCGCGAGGCCAACAGCCAGCTCGCCCGGGTGGACTCGATCGCCTCCGACGTCCAGGAGGTCACCTCCAACGCCTCCGCGCTCTCCTCGACCGTCTCCACCGCCTTCGGCGGACCGCTGGTCAAGGTGGCCGCGTTCGGCTACGGCGTCCGGCGGGCGATCGGCCGCAAGGGGCGGGCGGAGGACGAGCCCGCGCCCGCGCGCTCCGTCGTCATCGGCAAGACCCTGCCGTCCGCCCGCCGGGGCGGCCGCCGCAACCGTGGATCGAAGGGCTGACAGACCGGATGTTCCGCCGCACATTCTGGTTCACCACCGGCGTCGCCGCCGGGGTGTGGGCCACCACCAAGGTCAACCGCAAGCTCAACCAGCTCACCCCGGAGAGCCTGGCGGCGCGGGCCGCCGACCGCGCGGTGCTGGCGGGCCGGCGGATCAGGGTCTTCGCCCTCGACGTACGGGACGGCATGGCCGACCGCGAGGCCGCGCTCAAGGACGCGCTCGGGCTCTCCGCGCCACCGCCGGACGACGACCGCAGGCGGCTCCCGGCCCAGCGGAGCCGGACCGAGCTGTCCAGCACCACCCCCTACAAGCTCCACAAAGCCGGAAATGAGGACCACTGATGGAGTCGGCTGAAATCCGCCGCCGCTGGCTGCGCTTCTTCGAGGAGCGCGGGCACACCGTCGTGCCGTCGGCGTCGCTCATCGCGGACGACCCGACGCTGCTGCTGGTCCCCGCGGGCATGGTGCCCTTCAAGCCGTACTTCCTCGGCGAGGTCAAGCCGCCCTTCGACCGCGCCGTCAGCGTGCAGAAGTGCGTACGCACCCCGGACATCGAAGAGGTCGGCAAGACCACCCGCCACGGCACCTTCTTCCAGATGTGCGGGAACTTCTCGTTCGGCGACTACTTCAAGGAAGGCGCCATCACCTACGCCTGGGAGCTGCTGACCAGCTCCCAGGAGGAGGGTGGCTACGGGCTCGACCCCGAGCGGCTGTGGATCACCGTCTACGAGCAGGACGACGAGGCCGAGCGCATCTGGCGCGAGGTGATCGGCGTCCCCTCGACACGCATCCAGCGCCTGGGCATGGGCCCCAACTACTGGTCCATGGGCGTCCCCGGCCCCTGCGGCCCCTGCTCCGAGATCAACTACGACCGTGGTCCGGAGTTCGGCGAGGAGGGCGGCCCGGCCGTCAACGACGAGCGCTACGTGGAGATCTGGAACCTGGTCTTCATGCAGTACGAGCGGGGGCCGGGCGAGGGCAAGGAGAACTTCCCGATCCTCGGCGAGCTCCCCAGCAAGAACATCGACACCGGTCTCGGCCTCGAGCGCCTGGCGATGATCCTGCAGGGCGTGCGGAACATGTACGAGACCGACACCCTGCGCGTCGTCATGGACAAGGCCACCGAGCTGACCGGGGTCTCCTACGGCGCCGCCCATGACAGCGACGTCTCGCTGCGCGTGGTCGCCGACCACATGCGCACCTCCGTCATGCTCATCGGCGACGGTGTCACCCCCGGCAACGAGGGCCGCGGCTATGTGCTGCGCCGCATCATGCGCCGCGCCATCCGCAATATGCGCATCCTCGGCGCCACCGAGCCGGTCGTCGGCGAGCTGGTCGACGTCGTCCTGAAGACGATGGGCCAGCAGTACCCGGAGCTGCTGACCGACCGCAAGCGCATCGAGACGGTCGCCCTCGCCGAGGAGTCGGCCTTCCTCAAGACGCTCAAGGCCGGCACCAACATCCTCGACACCGCCGTCACCGACACCAAGACCGCCGGCGGCAGCGTGCTCCCCGGCGACAAGGCGTTCCTGCTCCATGACACCTGGGGCTTCCCGATCGACCTCACCCTCGAGATGGCCGCGGAGCAGGGCCTCTCGGTGGACGAGGAGGGCTTCCGCCGCCTGATGAAGGAGCAGCGGGAGCGCGCCAAGGCCGACGCCAAGGCCAAGAAGACGGGCCACGCCGACCTGTCCGCCTACCGCGAGGTGGCCGACAGCTCCGGCCGGACCGAATTCACCGGCTACACCCACACCGAGGGCGAGTCCACCGTCGTCGGCCTGCTGGTCGACGGGGTGTCCTCGCCCGCCGCCACCGAGGGCGACGAGGTCGAGGTCGTCCTGGACCGCACCCCCTTCTACGCCGAGGGCGGCGGCCAGCTCGCCGACACCGGCCGGATCAAGCTGGACACCGGCGCCGTGGTGGAGGTCAGGGACGTCCAGCAGCCGGTGCCCGGGGTCAGCGTGCACAAGGGCGTCGTCCAGGTCGGCGAGGTGACGGTCGGCGCCGGGGCCCACGCCCGGATCGACCTCAAGCGCCGCCGGGCCATCGCCCGCGCCCACAGCGCCACCCACCTCACCCACCAGGCGCTGCGCGACGCCCTGGGCCCGACCGCCGCCCAGGCCGGTTCGGAGAACTCGCCCGGCCGCTTCCGCTTCGACTTCGGCTCGCCGACCGCCGTGCCCGGCGCGGTCCTCACGGACGTCGAGCAGAAGATCAACGAGGTGCTTTCGCGTGAACTCGACGTCACCGCCGAGGTGATGAGCATGGACGACGCCAAGAAGCAGGGCGCCATCGCCGAGTTCGGCGAGAAGTACGGTGACCGGGTGCGCGTGGTGACCATCGGTGACTTCTCCAAGGAGCTGTGCGGCGGCACCCATGTGCACAACACCGCCCAGCTGGGCCTGGTGAAGCTGCTCGGCGAGTCCTCCATCGGCTCCGGGGTGCGCCGGGTCGAGGCCCTGGTGGGCGTGGACGCCTATAACTTCCTGGCCCGGGAGCACACGGTCGTCTCCCAGCTCACCGACCTGGTCAAGGGCCGCCCCGAGGAGCTTCCCGAGAAGATCTCCGGGATGCTGGGCAAGCTCAAGGAGGCCGAGAAGGAGATCGAGCGGTTCCGCGCCGAGAAGGTGCTGCAGGCCGCTGCCGGTCTCGCCCAGGGCGCCAAGGACGTCCGGGGCGTGGCCCTGGCCGCCGCCAGGGTGCCGGACTCCACCTCCGCCGACGATCTGCGCAAGCTGGTCCTGGACGTACGCGGCAGGATCCCGGGCGACCGCCCGGCCGTCGTCGCCCTCTTCACCGTCGCGAACGGCCGTCCGCTGACCGTCATCGCCACCAACGAGGCCGCGCGTGAGCGCGGGCTCAAGGCCGGTGACCTGGTCCGCACCGCCGCCAAGACGCTCGGTGGCGGAGGCGGTGGCAAGCCGGACGTGGCCCAGGGCGGCGGCCAGAACCCGGAGGCCGTCGGCGAGGCCATCGAGGCCGTCGAGCGGCTTGTCGCGGAATCGGACCGGTAGCCGTGCGACGCGGCAGGCGGATCGCCGTCGACGTCGGGGACGCCCGGATCGGGGTCGCCTCGTGCGACCCCGACGGGATCCTCGCCACCCCCGTGGAGACCGTGCCGGGACGCGATGTCCCGGCCGCCCACAAGCGGCTGGTGGCGATCGTCGAGGAGTACGAACCGATCGAGGTGGTGGTCGGTCTGCCGCGCTCGCTCAACGGGCGCGAGGGGCCGGCCGCGGCCAAAGTGCGCACCTTCGCACGGGAGTTGGCGCGGCGGGTCGCCCCGGTGCCGGTACGGCTCGTCGACGAGCGTATGACCACTGTCACAGCGTCCCAGGGGCTGCGCGCCTCCGGGAGGACGGCCAAGAAGGGCCGTTCGGTCGTTGACCAGGCAGCGGCCGTGGTGATCCTGCAGAGCGCGCTGGAGACCGAGCGGGTCTCGGGGAGGGCTCCGGGGGAAGCCGTCGAAGTGGTCATCTGATCGCGATACGGTAACGTTCCGCGCGGCATGGCCGCCGCCGCCCGTGCCATGACCACGCCGAGCGGTGACCACCTCCGTCGCTAGGGGATCGATGACTGAGTACGGCCGGGGACCCGGCTCCCAACCGTGGCACCCCGAGGATCCGTTGTACGGGGACCAAGAGTGGAGCGGGCAGCGCACGGCGCCCGGCCAGGATCCCTACACCCAGGATCCGTACGCCCAGCAGGACCCCTTCGCCCAGCAGGACCCGTACGGACAGCGGGACACCTACGCGCAGGATCCTTACGCCCAGGGCGCCTACGCCCAGGCCCCTTACGGCCAGGGCGGCTACGGCCAGGGTCAGGGCCCGTACGGCCAGGACCCTTACGGGCACCAGCAGTATCCGCACGGCTATCCGCAGGACCTCCAGCAGCACCAGCAGCCCCAGTGGGACGGCCAGGACCCCGGCTACCCGCACCAGCGGCACCCGCAGGAGTACGCCGGCCAGGGCGGCCCCTACCCGGCCCAGGACGGCACGTACGGCGGGATGGACCCGCAGGACCCCTACGGCGGCCAGGGCGCCTCCTACCCGGGCCAGGATCCCTACCCGGGCCAGGACCCCTACCAGGGACAACAGGGCACCCAGCAGATGCCCACGGTGCCCGCCGCGCACCAGGTGCCGCGCCAGCGCGCGGCCCCCGAGGAGCCGCCCCTCCGGGCGGACGAGGAGGACGACCACCCGTTCTTCACCGGTGGCGGCCGGGACGACCTCGACGACGCGGATGACACGGACGATGACGGCGAGGACGGCGGGCGCTCCGCCAAGAAGGGCAAGCCCAAGAAGCGCCGCAGCGGCGTGGCCTGCCTCTTCGTGACGGTCGTCATAGTGGGCGTCGTCGGCGGAGGAGGCTACTACGCCTACGACTTCTGGCAGACCCGCTTCGGCCCCGCGCCCGACTACTCCGGCGGTGGCAGCGGCCGGATCGAGGTGGAGGTTCCCTCCGGCTCCGGCAACGCCGAGATCGGCTCGATCCTCGCCGACAAGGGCGTGGTCAAGAGCAGCGGCGCCTTCGTCGATGCGGTGGAGGACAGCGGCAAGTTCGTCCAGCCGGGCACCTACACCCTGCGCAAGGAGATGTCCGGCGCTGCGGCGGTCAAGCTGATGCTCGACCCCAGCAGCAGCAATGCCCTGATCGTCACCGAGGGCATGCGCGACGCCACGATCTACGCGGCGATCGACAAGAAGATCGGCCTCAAGGCGGGGACCACCGCGGGCGTCGCCAAGAAGGAGGCCAAGAAGCTCGGGCTGCCCTCCTGGGCCGACGACAACAGCAAGATCAAGGACCCGCTGGAAGGTTTCCTCTACCCGTCCCGCTACAGCGTGGGCGAGGGCGCCAAACCCGCGGACGTGCTGCGGAAGATGGTCGCCGAGGCCAATCGGAATTACTCGGCTCTGGACCTGGAGGGCAAGGCCAAGGAATTGGGCCTGAAGTCCCCGCTCCAGCTGATCAGCGTGGCCAGCCTGGTCCAGGCGGAGGGCGTCACCCACGACGACTTCCGGAAGATGGCCGAGGTCGTCTACAACCGGCTCAAGCCCGGGAACCCGGAGACCTACGGCAAGGTGGAATTCGACTCCACGTACAACTACATCAAGAACCAGAGCAAGATCGATATCCCGATCAGCGAGATCAAGCAGTACGACAACCCGTACAACACGTACTTCTACAAGGGACTTCCGCCCGGTCCGATCGGAAATCCGGGACATGACGCGCTGAAGGCGGCGATGAACCCGACCAGCGACGGCTGGTATTACTTCATCTCGCTCGACGGCAATACGAGCCAGTTCTCCAAGACCTACGCGGAACACCGGAAGTGGGTCGAAAAGTTCAATAAGCAGCGCTCGAACAACGGCTAGCGCACGAACAACGGCTGAGGAATGATGTCGGAAAACCGCAGGGCAGCGGTGCTCGGTTCGCCGATCGCCCACTCCCTGTCACCGGTGCTGCACCGCGCCGCCTACCGCGAACTGGGCCTGACCGGCTGGACGTACGGCCGCTTCGAGGTGAACGAGACCGGGCTGCCGGACTTCTTCAAGCACCTCGGCGAGGACGCGGGACCGGCCTGGGCCGGGCTCTCCCTGACCATGCCGCTCAAGCGCGCCGTCATCCCGCTGCTGGACGAGATCAGTGACACGGCGGCCTCGGTGGAGGCCGTCAACACGGTGGTCTTCGGCGACGACGGCCGCAGGCGCGGCGACAACACCGACATCCCCGGCATGCTGGCGGCACTGCGGGAGCGCGGCGTCGGGCGCGTGGAGCGCGCCGCCGTGCTGGGCGCGGGCGCCACTGCCTCCTCCGCGCTGGCCGCGCTCTCCCGGATCTGCGACGGCGAGGTCACCGCGTACGTCCGCAGCCAGGCCCGCGCCGCAGAGATGCGGCAGTGGGGCGAGCGGCTGGGCGTCGCGGTGCGCACCGCGGACTGGGGCGACGCGGCCGGGGCGCTGGGTGCGCCGCTGGTGATCGCCACCACCCCCGCGGGCACCACCGACGCCCTCGCCGCGGCCGTACCGGACCGCCCCGGCGCGCTCTTCGACGTGCTCTACGAGCCCTGGCCCACCCCGCTGGCCGCCGCCTGGGCGGCGCGCGGCGGCTCGGTGGTCGGCGGCCTGGACCTCCTGGTGCACCAGGCGGTGCTCCAGGTCGAGCAGATGACGGGCCGCGCACCCGCGCCGCTGGCCGCGATGCGCGAGGCGCTGGCGGCCCACTGACGCGAGGCGCTGGCGGCCCACTGACGCGAGGCGCTGGCAGCCCACTGCGCCGCCCACGGCCCCCATCGGCCCGGTCCCGCCCGGCCCGGCCGCTCCCCGGGGCGCCGCGAACGTCCACCTCATGGACCGCGAACCGAGCGGACGCCCCCGTCGTGGGAGGATCGGAGGTGCGGGCCGGAGTCGCGCGGACCGGGCCGCGCCGCAGGACGCCGAGGCACGCGCATGAGGGAGCACCGTTGAGCAGGTTGCGCTGGCTGACCGCGGGGGAGTCACACGGCCCCGCACTCGTGGCGACGCTGGAGGGGCTGCCCGCCGGGGTGCCGATCACCACCGACATGGTGGCCGACGCCCTGGCCCGACGGCGGCTCGGCTATGGCCGCGGCGCCCGGATGAAGTTCGAGCGCGACGAGGTCACCTTCCTCGGCGGCGTACGCCACGGGCTGACCCTCGGCTCCCCGGTCGCGATCATGGTCGGCAACACGGAGTGGCCCAAGTGGGAGCAGGTCATGGCCGCCGACCCGGTGGACCCTGAAATCCTCGCGGGAGTCGCCCGTAACGCCCCGCTCACCCGCCCCCGCCCGGGCCACGCCGACCTGGCGGGGATGCAGAAGTACGGCTTTGACGAGGCCCGGCCGGTCCTGGAGCGCGCCAGCGCTCGCGAGACCGCCGCCCGGGTGGCGCTGGGCACCGTCGCCCGCTCCTACCTCAAGGAGACGGCCGGGATCGAGATCGTCTCGCATGTCGTGGAGCTGGCCGCGGCGAAGGCGCCGTACGGCGTCTACCCCGAGCCCTCCGACGTCGAGAGGCTGGACGCCGACCCGGTGCGCTGCCTGGACGGGGGCGCGAGCGAGGCGATGGTGGCCGAGATCGACCAGGCCCACAAGGACGGCGACACGCTCGGCGGCGTCGTCGAGGTGCTCGCCTACGGCGTGCCGGTGGGCCTCGGCTCGCATGTGCACTGGGACCGCAGGCTCGACGCACGGCTGGCCGGCGCGCTGATGGGCATCCAGGCCATCAAGGGCGTCGAGGTCGGCGACGGCTTCGACCTCGCACGGGTGCCCGGCTCCAAGGCCCATGACGAGATCGTCTCCACGGACGAGGGCATCCGGCGCTCCTCGGGCCGCTCCGGCGGCACCGAGGGCGGGCTGACCACCGGCGAACTGCTGCGGGTCCGGGCCGCGATGAAGCCGATCGCGACCGTGCCGCGGGCGCTGGCCACGGTCGATGTGACCACCGGCGAGGCCACCAAGGCCCACCACCAGCGCTCCGATGTATGCGCCGTCCCGGCGGCCGGGATCGTCGCCGAGGCGATGGTCGCGCTGGTGCTGGCGGACGCGGTCGCGGAGAAGTTCGGCGGCGACTCGGTCAACGAGACCCACCGCAATGTCCGGGGCTTCCTCGAGAACCTGGCCATCCGGTGAGCGGCCCGACGGTCGTGCTGGTCGGGCCCATGGGGGTCGGGAAGACCACCGTCGGGCAGGTGCTCGCGGAGCGGCTTGGCACCACCTTCCGCGACACCGACACCGACATCGTGGCGACGGCGGGCAAGGAGATCTCGGAGATCTTCATCGACGAGGGCGAGCCGCACTTCCGCGAGTTGGAGCGGCAGGCGGTGCGGGCCGCCGTCGCCGGACACCGGGGTGTGCTCGCGCTGGGCGGCGGCGCCGTCCTGGACGAGGGCACCCGGGCGCTGCTCACCGGCCTCCCCGTCGTCTTCCTGGAGATGGGCGTCGCCGAGGCCGTCAAGCGCACCGGCCTCGACGCCCCGCGCCCGCTGCTCGCGGTCAATCCCCGCCAGCGCTGGCGCGAGCTGATGGAGCAGCGCCGCCCGCTGTACGCCGAGGTCGCCCGCGCCGTGGTGTCGACCGAGGACCGCACCCCCGAGGACGTGGCCGAGGCCGTCCTGGACGTACTGGAGCTGAAGAACGCATGACACCCCCTGTGGCCGAAACCCCCACGCGCATCCAGGTCGGAGGCACCGCGGGCACCGCGCCGTACGAGGTGCTGATCGGGCGGCAGCTGCTCGGCGAGCTCGGCGGGCTGATCGGCGCGTCGGCGAAGCGCGTCGCCGTGCTGCACCCCGAGGCACTGGCCGAGACCGGTGAGGCGATCCGCCAGGACCTCGCCGAGCAGGGCTACGACGCCATCGCGATCCAGCTGCCCAACGCGGAGGAGGCCAAGACCGCCGAGGTCGCCGCGTACTGCTGGAAGGCGCTCGGCCAGACCGGCTTCACCCGCACCGATGTGATCGTCGGTGTCGGCGGCGGCGCCACCACGGACCTCGCCGGGTTCGTGGCCGCCACCTGGCTGCGCGGTGTGCGCTGGATCGCCGTCCCCACGACCGTGCTCGGCATGGTCGACGCCGCCGTCGGCGGCAAGACCGGGATCAACACTGCCGAGGGCAAGAACCTCGTCGGCGCCTTCCACCCCCCGGCCGGGGTGCTGTGCGATCTGGCCGCGCTGGACTCGCTGCCGGTCAACGACTACGTCAGCGGGCTCGCCGAGGTCATCAAGGCGGGCTTCATCGCCGACCCGGAGATCCTGGAGCTGGTCGAGCGGAACCCGGTCGCCGCCCGTACGCCCGCCGGCCCGCACACCGCCGAGCTCATCGAGCGCTCCATCCGGGTCAAGGCCGAGGTCGTCTCCAGCGACCTCAGGGAGTCGGGACTGCGGGAGATCCTCAACTACGGGCATACGCTGGCCCACGCCATCGAGAAGAACGAGCGCTACAACTGGCGCCATGGCGCGGCCGTCTCCGTGGGCATGGTCTTCGCCGCCGAACTGGGCCGTCTCGCGGGCCGTCTGGACGACGCCACGGCCGACCGGCACCGTACCGTCCTGGAGGCCGTGGGCCTGCCGCTCACCTACCGCGGCGACCAGTGGCCCAAGCTGCTGGAGACCATGAAGGTCGACAAGAAGTCCCGCGGTGACCTGCTGCGCTTCATCGTCCTGGACGGGATCGCCAAGCCCACCGTGCTGGAGGGCCCGGACCCGGCGGTGCTGCTCGCGGCGTACGCCGAGGTCTCCGGCTGACCCGGGCCGCGGCCGTCCTCCGGCGTCACAACCCCGTCATCGCTCTGTCGTCGTGCTGTCGTCGCCTCTGAGGCCCGCGGCCCCGCCTCGGGTGTTCGAACGGCCCCAAGCCCTCCCAGTTGCTGCCCTTGAGGGACGAAATGCCTGGCCGGTGAGGGGCGGCACGGACACGGCGGGTTTGCGGTCCGTTCACACGGCGGAGCTTTGGGCAGGTACCGTTCGGTAGGAGCGGCCTCACCGCCGTATCAGCACCTGACAGTTGTCGGACGAGAACTGCCTGTACGAGACGGAGTGCCACCGGATGCAGCATGCGGGAGCTCCGCTGCCACCGCCCCATCAGCCGGGGCCGGTTCCCGGACCGCAGGGCGCGGGCTGGGCCCAGGGCGCGAGTGCGAGCCATCACCCGGGACCCCACGCCAATCCCCCCGGCCCGCCCTCCCCTCCCGCGGCCGGGCACCCGGTGCCGCCCGCACCGCCTCCGGCGTCCTCCCCACCGGCCCCGCCGCCCGCGCCCCCCGGGGCGCCGCTGGAGACGGTGAACACCACCGGCCATATCCAGCTGCCGCCCGGCGGCCCGGTGCCGCTGCCGCACCCCCCTTCGGACCCCTCGCTCGCCGATGTCTCGCAGGCGGCGGTGGCGGTGCTGCTGATCGGACCGGCCGGGGCGGGCAAGACGACGGTCGCGCGCTACTGGGCGGACCGCCGCCGGGTGCCGACCGCCCACATCAGCCTGGACGACGTGCGGGAGTGGGTCCGGTCCGGCTTCGCCAACCCCCAGTCGGGGTGGAACGAGCACTCCGAGGCGCAGTACCGTCTCGCCCGCCGCACCTGCGGCTTCGCCGCCCGTAACTTCCTGGCCAACGGGATCTCCTGCATCCTCGACGACGCCGTCTTCCCCGACCGCCCGGTCGTCGGGCTCGGCGGCTGGAAGCGCCATGTGGGCCCCGGGCTGCTGCCGGTGGTGGTCCTTCCGGGCCTGGAGATCGTCCTGGAGCGGAACGCGGCCCGCAGCGGCAACCGCCGCCTCAGCGACGAGGAGGTGGCGCGGATCCACGGCCGGATGGCGGGGTGGTACGGCTCCGGCCTGCCCATCATCGACAACTCCACGTATGACGTGGAGACCACGGCCCGCATGCTCGACGAGGTCGTCACCCGCTCCATCGCCTCCCCACCCAGCTGGTAGAACGCACTCGCCACCCGGCTGCTGACCCCCGTCCGGACCCGCTCGACCGGCCGTGCCCGACGGGGCTGCGTACGCTCGGGGACATGTCCGAGGTGTACGCGGCCCGACGTGCCCGACTGCACGATCAGTGCACCGCGGCCGGGAGCGCGGCGGCGCTGGTGTCCCGGCCCGCCAATGTGCGCTATCTGTGCGGCACCGTGCCGTCCGGGGCGGTGCTGCTGCTCGGCCCCGTCCAGGACGTGCTGGTGGCCGCCGAGGTGCCCGCCACGCCGCCGCTCTCCCCGGGCCCGCCGCGCGCCGACGAGCCGCGGCTGCTGGTCCTGCCCGGCGCGGACGGTGACCCTGCGGTGGCCGCCGCCGATCTGGCCGCCGTGGACGGCGCCGAGTCGCTGGCCGTCGAGGAGCACGATCTGACCGTCGCCCGCCATCGGGCGCTCGGTGCCGCCGCCCCCCGCGTCCGCCTCGCCGATCTGGGCCGCGCCGTCGAGCAGTTGAGGCTCATCAAGGACGACGAGGAGATCTCCTGCATGCGGATCGCCGGGGAGCTCGCCGACCAGGCGCTCGGCGAGCTGCTGGAGTCGATCCTGGTGGGCCGCACCGAGCGGCATCTGGCGCTGGAGCTGGAGCGCCGGCTGGTGGACCACGGCGCGGACGGCCCGGCCTTCCCCACCGTGGTCGCGGCGGGGCCCAACGCGGGGCGCCCCGGCCATCTGCCCACCGACCGGAGGGTGGAGGAGGGCGATTTCCTCACCATCTGTCTGGGCGCCGACTACCGCGGCTACCGCTGCCAGGTGGGCCGTACGTTCGTCATCGGGCCCTCGCCCGCGGACTGGCAGGTCGAGCTGTACGATGCCGTCTTCGCCGCTCAGCGGGCCGGGCGGGAGGCGCTGTCGCCGGGCCGGGCGTACCGGGACGTGGACCGGGTGACCCGTCAGGTGCTGGCCGCCGCGGGCTTCGGAGACGGGCTGGAACCGTGCACCGGACACGGTGTGGGCCTGGAAATCGACGAGGACCCTCGGCTCACCCCGTCCGCCATGGGTAAACTGGACGCTTGTGTGCCGGTCACCGTCGAGCCGGGGGTCCACCTCCCGGGCCGGGGCGGTGTCCGGATCGATGACACGCTCGTCGTCCGCCCCGAGGCGGACGGCGGACCCGAGCTACTCACCATCACGACCAAAGAGCTGCTCGCGCTCTAGCGGAACCGGGCGCGCCGGCGGTTCTCTGGTCTCCACCAGCTGCAGTCCAGGAGAACCCGCAACCGTGGCATCCACGAACGACCTCAAGAACGGCATGGTGCTCAAGCTCGACGGCGGCCAGCTGTGGTCCATCGTCGAGTTCCAGCACGTCAAGCCCGGCAAGGGCCCCGCTTTCGTGCGCACCAAGCTCAAGAACGTGCTGTCCGGCAAGGTGGTCGACAAGACCTTCAACGCCGGTGTGAAGGTCGAGACGGCCAATGTCGACAAGCGCGGCATGCAGTTCTCGTACAAGGACGGCGAGAGCTTTGTGTTCATGGACATGGACACCTTTGACCAGATCTACATCACCCCCGAGGTCGTCGGCGACAACGCCCGCTACCTGCTCGAGGGCTTCGAGGCCGTCGTGGCGATGTACGAGGGCAACCCGCTCTACGTCGAGCTGCCCGCCGCCGTCGAGCTGGTGATCGAGTACACCGAGCCGGGCGTCCAGGGTGACCGCTCCACCGGTGGTACCAAGCCCGCCAAGCTGGAGACCGGCTACGAGATCGGCGTGCCCCTCTTCATCACCACCGGTGAGAAGATCAAGGTCGACACCCGCTCCGGTGAGTACCTCGGTCGGGTGAACAACTAACCGTGGCTGCCCGCAACAAGGCCCGTAAGCGTGCCTTCCAGATCCTCTTCGAGGCAGATCAGCGCGGCAGCACCGTGCAGACCGTGCTGGCGGACTGGATCCGGCTCGCCCGGACCGACGACAGGCAGCCGCCGGTCAGCGAATACACGATGCAGCTCGTCGAGGGATACGCCCAGCACATCGACCGGATCGACGAGCTGATCGCCACCTACGCGGTGGGCTGGACGCTGGACCGGATGCCGGTCGTCGACCGGAACATCCTGCGGCTGGGCGCGTATGAGCTGGTGTGGGAGGACGCGACCCCGGACGCGGTGGTGATTGACGAGGCGGTGCAGCTCGCCAAGGAGTTCTCCACCGATGACTCGCCCGCCTTCGTCAACGGCCTGCTGGGCCGGATCAAGGAGCTGAAGCCGAGTCTGCGTCGTGAGCAGGAGCCCCGGGAGCACCAGGCATAGCCGCGTTCATCACCCGACAAAGCCGCCGGGGGCGGTGGAGGACCCTGCTGGGCTCCACTGCCCCCGGCGGCACGTTTCTGCTGGGTTCTGCTGGTGAACGGGGAAAAAGGGACTCAGACGTCTTCGTGCTGGACCGCGCGGCGGGCGTCGGCGCCCAACACGCCCCAGCTGATCAGCTGTTCGGTCAGCACGGACGGCGACTGGTCATAGATGACGGCGAGGGTGCGCAGATCGTCCTGACGGATCGAGAGCACCTTGCCGTTGTAGTCACCACGCTGGCTCTGGATCGTGGCGGCGTACCGCTGGAGCGGGCCCGCCTTCTCGACCGGCACATGGGCCAGTCGCTCCAGGTCCAGTACCAGCTTCGGCGGCGGCTCGGCGGCCCCGGCCGGGCTTGTGCCCGGAAGCAGCTCCTGCACCGGGACGCCGTAGAAGTCGGCCAGCTCGGCGAGACGCTGCACGGTCACGGCGCGGTCGCCGCGCTCGTACGATCCCACCACCACGGCCTTCCAGCGGCCCTGGGACTTCTCCTCGACACCGTGGAGGGAGAGGCCCTGCTGGGTGCGGATGGCGCGGAGCTTGGCCCCGAGCTGTTTGGCGTATTCGCTGGACATAAAGCTCCCCGGACGCTGTATCGACGTGCGGCTGTGCCGCGCGGCTGGTCACTCACTGTGAGGTTACGCAGCGTAATTTCCATTCGTCAAGCCGAATGGAGCGTAGGGGCTCCGGCCAGGGGTGTTGACGGGGCCGGTCCGAACCCCTGCTAGTGTGAATGGCGCAAATCCGACCGTCCTTTAAGGTCCGTCCCGTGAGGCGGAGAAGGAGGTCCGTTTCGTATGGACGCCCGTACCACGGACGCCGCGCGCCCCGTGCTGGAAGCACCGGACATCGCGCGCGTTCTCACCCGCATCGCCCATGAGATCGTCGAGCGCGCCAAGGGCGCCGATGACGTGGTGCTGCTCGGCATTCCCACCCGTGGTGTCTTTCTCGCCCGGCGGCTGGCCGCCCGGCTCGAAGAGATCACCGGCAAGCCAGGCCGGATCCCGGTCGGCTCACTCGACATCACGATGTACCGCGACGACCTGAGGCTGCGCCCGGCCCGCGCACTCGCCCGCACCGAGATCCCCGACGACGGCGTCGACGGCCGCCTGGTGGTCCTCGTGGACGATGTGCTCTTCTCCGGCCGCACCATCCGCGCCGCCCTCGACGCCCTCGGGGACATCGGGCGGCCGCGCGCGGTCCAGCTCGCGGTCCTCGTCGACCGGGGCCACCGGGAACTGCCGATCCGCGCCGACTACGTCGGCAAGAACCTCCCCACGTCGCTGCGGGAGACGGTCAAGGTCCAGCTCACCGAGGAGGACGGCCGCGACAGCGTGCTCCTCGGGCTGCGCGAGACCACCCCCGCGGACGGGAAGTAGCGCCCCTCACCGACGGCGGGTGCCGCCCCGGCGACCCCGGGGGAACCCGCCCGACGGACCACCGGTGCCGCCCGGCCACCGGCCCCCGCGCCTGCCCGCCCGCACGCCCGCACACCTCCTTCACCCACGGAGCAACCGGATGAAGCGCCACCTCATCTCGGCCGCCGATCTCTCGCGCGACGACGCCGTCCTGATCCTCGACACCGCCGAGGAGCTGGCCCGGCTCGCCGACCGGCCGATCAAGAAACTGCCGACCCTGCGCGGCCGTACCGTCGTCAACCTCTTCTTCGAGGACTCCACCCGCACCCGCATCTCGTTCGAGGCCGCCGCCAAGCGGCTCTCCGCCGACGTGATCAACTTCTCCGCCAAGGGGTCCTCGGTCTCCAAGGGCGAGTCCCTCAAGGACACCGCGCTCACCCTGGAGGCGATGGGCGCCGACGCCGTGGTGATCCGCCACCACGCCTCCGGCGCCCCGCACCGGCTGGCCACCTCCGGCTGGATCAACGGCGCCGTGGTGAACGCGGGCGACGGCACCCATGAGCACCCCACCCAGGCCCTGCTCGACGCCTTCACCGTCCGCCGCCATCTGAGCCCGGAGGCCTCCGGCGTCGGACAGGACCTGGCCGGGCGCCGGATCACCATCGTCGGCGACGTCCTGCACAGCCGGGTGGCCCGGTCCAACGTCCACCTGCTGTCCACCCTCGGCGCCGAGGTCACCCTGGTCGCCCCGCCGACGCTGGTCCCCTTCGGCGTGGAGAGCTGGCCCTGCGAGGTCTCCTACGACCTGGACGCGGTGGTCGGCAAGAGCGACGCGGTGATGATGCTGCGCGTCCAGCGCGAGCGCATGAACGCCGCGTTCTTCCCCACCGAGCGCGAGTACGCCCGCCGCTACGGCCTCGACGGCGACCGCATGGCGCGGATGCCCGAGCACGCCATCGTGATGCACCCCGGCCCCATGAACCGCGGCATGGAGATCACCGCTGATGTCGCGGACTCCGACCGCTGCACCGCCGTCGAGCAGGTCGCCAACGGTGTGTCGATCCGCATGGCCGTCCTGTATCTGCTGCTCGGCGGGAACGAGTCCGCCGTCGCCGCCCGCCCCGAGGAGAGCAAGTGACCATGAGCGACACCCACAAGACGCTGCTGCGCGGGGCGAAGCCGCTCGGCGGTGAGCCGCACGACGTGCTGATCGAGGGCGAGCGCATCGCGGCGGTCGGCACCGGCCTCGGCGCGGACGGCGCCACCGTGATCGACGCCACCGGGCAGATCCTGCTGCCGGGCCTGGTCGACCTCCACACCCATCTGCGCGAGCCCGGCCGGGAGGACTCCGAGACGGTCCTCACCGGCACCCGGGCCGCCGCGACCGGCGGCTTCACCGCCGTCCACGCCATGGCCAACACCTTCCCCGTGGCCGACACCGCGGGCGTCGTCGAGCAGGTGTGGCGGCTGGGCAAGGAGTCCGGCTACTGCGACGTCCAGCCCATCGGGGCGGTGACCGTGGGCCTGGAGGGCAAGAAGCTCGCCGAGCTTGGCGCGATGCACGACTCCGCGGCCGGGGTGCGGGTCTTCTCCGACGACGGCAAGTGCGTGGACGACGCCGTGATCATGCGCCGGGCCCTGGAGTACGTGAAGGCGTTCGACGGCGTCATCGCCCAGCACGCCCAGGAGCCCCGCCTCACCGAGGGCGCCCAGATGAACGAGGGCGTCGTCTCCGCCGAGCTGGGCCTGGGCGGCTGGCCGGCCGTCGCCGAAGAGTCGATCATCGCCCGCGATGTACTGCTCGCCGCCCACGTCGGTTCCCGGGTGCACATCTGCCACCTGTCCACCGCGGGCTCGGTCGAGATCGTCCGCTGGGCCAAGTCCAAGGGCTGGCAGGTCACCGCCGAGGTCACCCCGCACCACCTGCTGCTCACCGACGAGCTCGTACGCTCCTACGACCCCGTCTACAAGGTGAACCCGCCGCTGCGCACCGAGGCCGATGTGATGGCGCTCCGCGAGGCGCTGGCCGACGGCACCATCGACTGTGTGGCCACCGACCACGCCCCCCACCCCCACGAGGACAAGGACTGCGAGTGGGGCGCGGCGGCCATGGGCATGGTGGGCCTGGAGACGGCGCTGTCCGTGGTCCAGCACACCATGGTGGACACCGGGCTGCTGGACTGGACGGGCGTCGCCGACCGGATGTCGGTACGCCCCTCGGCCATCGGCCGCCTGACCGGCCACGGCCGTCCCCTAGCCGCCGGAGAGCCCGCCAACCTCACCCTGCTCGACTCCGCCTACCGTGGTGTGGTGAACCCCGCGGGCTTCGCCTCCCGCAGCCGCAACACCCCCTACAAGGGCCGTGAACTGCCGGGCCGCGTGACGCACACCTTCCTGCGGGGCAGGGCGACGGTTGTGGACGGGAAGCTGGCGTGAGGACTCCGAGTCATCCGGTGGCGGGCCTCGCGGAATTCGCGGGCCTCGCGGCCGAGCAGAAATCGCAGGACGTGACGGACTGGGCCGCCCGGGTCGGCTGGGTCGTCGGACTGCTGCTGGTCATCGCGCTGGTCTACTGGCTGATGCGCGAGGGCTGGAAGTGGCGCGGCACCCTCCAGGGCGACCTCCCCGAGCTGCCCCAGGCCCCGGCCGAGCCCGGCGAGCCCAAGCTCTCGATGAGCGGCCGCTACCACGGCTCCACCACCGCCGGGCAGTGGCTGGACCGGATCGTCGCCCATGGCCTCGGCACCCGCAGCAGGGCGGAGCTCACCCTCACCGACCGGGGTGTCAGCGTCGTACGGCCGGGCGCGCGGGACTTCTTCATCCCCGCCACCGAGCTGCGCGGCGCCCGGCTCGACAAGGGCATCGCGGGCAAGGTCCTCGCCGAGGGCGGACTGCTGGTGGTCACCTGGAGCCACGGTGACCGGCTGATCGACTCCGGCTTCCGCTCCGACCGCGCGGCCGAGCACCCGGCCTGGGTCGAGGCCCTGGCCGTCAAGAACACCGAGCACAACCAGGAAGGCGCACGATGACGACCTCCACCCGGGGCTCCGGCGCCCCCGCAGTCCTCGTCCTGGAGGACGGCCGCACCTTCCGCGGCCGGGCCTACGGGGCCGTGGGGGAGACCTTCGGCGAGGCCGTGTTCTCCACCGGGATGACCGGTTACCAGGAGACCCTGACCGACCCCTCCTACCACCGCCAGGTCGTCGTGATGACCGCCCCGCACATCGGGAACACCGGCGTCAACGACGAGGACCCGGAGTCCAAGCGGATCTGGGTCTCCGGCTATGTGGTGCGCGACCCGGCCCGTACGCCCTCCAACTGGCGCTCCCGCCGCTCGCTCGACGAGGAGCTCAGCGCCCAGGGCGTCGTCGGCATCAGCGGGATCGACACCCGCGCCCTCACCCGCCACCTGCGCGAGCGCGGCGCCATGCGCGTGGGCATCTTCTCCGGCGCGGCGCTCGCCGACGAGGCCGCGCTGCTGGCCAAGGTGCGGGCGGCCCCCCAGATGAAGGGCGCCGACCTCAGCGGCGAGGTGGCCACCGGGGAGGCGTACGTCGTCCCGGCGGTCGGCACCAGGAGGTTCACCGTCGCCGCGATCGACCTGGGCATCAAGGGCATGACCCCGCAGCGGATGGCCGAGCGCGGCATCGAGGTGCACGTCCTGCCCGCGACCGCCACCGCCGAGGACGTCTACGCGGTGAACCCGGACGGGGTCTTCTTCTCCAACGGGCCCGGCGACCCGGCCGCCGCCGACCACCCCGTCTCCCTGATGCGGGCCGTCCTCGAGCGCTCCACGCCGCTGTTCGGCATCTGCTTCGGCAACCAGATCCTCGGCCGTGCGCTCGGCTTCGGCACCTTCAAGCTGAAGTACGGCCACCGCGGGATCAACCAGCCGGTGCAGGACCGCACCACCGGCAAGGTGGAGGTCACCGCCCACAACCACGGCTTCGCCGTGGACGCCCCGCTCGACGCGCCGTCCGACACCCCCTTCGGCCGCGCCGAGGTCTCCCACGTCTGCCTCAACGACAACGTGGTCGAGGGGCTGCGGCTGCTCGACCGCCCCGCGTTCAGCGTCCAGTACCACCCCGAAGCCGCCGCCGGTCCGCATGACGCCGCGTACCTGTTCGACCGCTTCGTGTCCCTGATGGAGGGCCAGCGTGCCTAAGCGCACCGACATCCAGTCCGTTCTGGTCATCGGCTCCGGCCCGATCGTCATCGGCCAGGCCGCCGAGTTCGACTACTCCGGCACCCAGGCGTGCCGGGTGCTGAAGGCCGAGGGCCTGCGGGTCATCCTGGTCAACTCCAACCCGGCCACGATCATGACGGACCCGGAGATCGCCGACGCCACCTATGTCGAGCCGATCACCCCGGAGTACGTCGAGAAGATCATCGCCAAGGAGCGGCCCGACGCGCTGCTGCCCACCCTCGGCGGCCAGACCGCGCTCAACACCGCCATCTCGCTGCACGAGGCGGGCACCCTCGACGAGTACGGCGTCGAGCTGATCGGCGCCAATGTCCAGGCGATCCACAAGGGCGAGGACCGCGACCAGTTCAAGGAGGTCGTGGAGGCCGTCCGGGCCAAGATCGGCCACGGAGAGTCCGCCCGCTCGGTCATCTGCCACTCCATGGACGACGTCCTCGCGGGCGTCCAGCAGCTCGGCGGCTACCCCGTGGTGGTCCGCCCCTCCTTCACCATGGGCGGCGCGGGCTCCGGCTTCGCCCACGACGAGGACGAGCTGCGCCGTATCGCGGGCCAGGGCCTGACCCTCTCGCCGACCACCGAGGTGCTGCTGGAGGAGTCCATCCTCGGCTGGAAGGAGTACGAGCTGGAGCTGATGCGCGACCGCAACGACAATGTCGTGGTCGTCTGCTCCATCGAGAACTTCGACCCCATGGGCGTGCACACCGGTGACTCGATCACCGTGGCCCCGGCGATGACGCTCACCGACCGCGAGTACCAGATCCTGCGGGACATCGGCATCGCCGTCATCCGCGAGGTCGGCGTCGACACCGGCGGCTGCAACATCCAGTTCGCGGTCAACCCCGAGGACGGCCGGGTCATCGTCATCGAGATGAACCCGCGCGTCTCCCGCTCCTCGGCGCTCGCCTCCAAGGCCACCGGCTTCCCCATCGCCAAGATCGCCGCGAAGCTGGCCGTCGGCCACACCCTGGACGAGATCCCCAACGACATCACCCAGGAGACCCCGGCGTCCTTCGAGCCCACGCTCGACTACGTCGTGGTCAAGGTGCCGCGCTTCGCCTTCGAGAAGTTCCCGGCCGCCGACGCCCGGCTCACCACCACCATGAAGTCGGTCGGCGAGGCCATGGCCATCGGCCGCAACTTCACCGAGGCCCTGCAGAAGGCGCTGCGCTCGCTGGAGAAGAAGGGCAGCCAGTTCGACTTCACCGGGGACCCCGGGAAGAAGTCCGAGCTGCTTCAGGCGGCCGTCGTCCCCACCGACGGGCGGATCAACACCGTGATGCGGGCCATCCGCGCCGGGGCCACCCCCGAGGAGGTCTTCGACGCCACGAAGATCGACCCGTGGTTCGTGGACCAGCTCTTCCTGATCAAGGAGATCGCGGACGAGATCGCCGCCGCCGACAAGCTCGGCCCCGAACTGCTCGCCGAGGCCAAGCGGCACGGCTTCTCCGACGCCCAGATCGCCGGGATCCGCTCGCTGCGCGAGGACGTGGTCCGCGAGGTGCGGCACGCGCTGGGCATCCGGCCGGTCTACAAGACGGTCGACACCTGCGCGGCCGAGTTCGCCGCCAGGACCCCGTACTTCTACTCCTCCTACGACGAGGAGTCCGAGGTCGCCCCGCGCCAGACCCCCGCGGTGATCATCCTCGGCTCGGGCCCCAACCGCATCGGCCAGGGTATCGAGTTCGACTACTCCTGCGTCCACGCCTCCTTCGCGCTGCATGACGCCGGCTACGAGACCGTCATGGTCAACTGCAACCCGGAGACCGTCTCCACCGACTACGACACCTCCGACCGGCTCTACTTCGAGCCGCTGACCCTGGAGGACGTACTGGAGATCGTCCACGCCGAACAGCAGGCGGGCCCGGTCGCCGGAGTGATCGTCCAGCTCGGCGGCCAGACCCCGCTGGGCCTGGCCCAGGCGCTCAAGGACAACGGTGTGCCGATCGTCGGCACCTCGCCCGAGGCGATCAACCTCGCCGAGGAGCGCGGTGCCTTCGGCCGGGTGCTGCGCGATGCCGGGCTGCCCGCGCCCAAGTACGGCACCGCCTTCTCCTTCGAGCAGGCCAAGGGCATCGCCGCCGAGATCGGCTATCCGGTCATGGTCCGCCCCTCCTACGTACTCGGCGGCCGCGGCATGGAGATCGTCTACGACGAGCCCTCGCTCGCCGCGTACCTGGAGCGGCACGCCGGGCTGATCTCCGAGCACCCCGTGCTGATCGACCGCTTCCTCGACGACGCCATAGAAATCGACGTGGACGCGCTCTACGACGGCGAGGAGCTTTACCTCGGCGGCGTCATGGAGCACATCGAGGAGGCCGGGATCCACTCCGGCGACTCGGCCTGCGCCCTGCCCCCGATCACCCTCGGCGGCTTCGACATCAAGCGGCTGCGCGCCTCGACCGAGGCCATCGCGCGCGGGGTGGGCGTTCGCGGGCTGATCAACATCCAGTTCGCGATGGCCGGGGACATCCTCTACGTACTGGAGGCCAACCCGCGCGCCTCCCGTACCGTCCCCTTCACCTCCAAGGCCACCGCCGTCCCCCTGGCCAAGGCCGCCGCCCGGATCTCGCTGGGCGCCACCATCGCCGAGCTGCGCGCCGAGGGGCTGCTGCCCTCCGGCGGCGACGGCGGCACACTGCCGATGGACGCGCCGATCTCCGTCAAGGAGGCCGTGATGCCGTGGAGCCGGTTCCGGGACGCCTCCGGGCGCGGGGTGGACACCATCCTCGGCCCGGAGATGCGCTCCACCGGCGAGGTCATGGGCATCGACTCGGTCTTCGGCTCGGCCTACGCCAAGTCGCAGGCCGGGGCGTACGGCGCGCTGCCGACCAAGGGGCGCGCGTTCGTCTCCGTCGCCAACCGCGACAAGCGCTCGATGATCTTCCCGGCCCGGGAGCTGGTCGGCCTCGGCTTCGAGCTGCTGGCCACCTCGGGCACCGCGGAGGTGCTCAAGCGCAACGGGATCAACGCGACCGTGGTGCGCAAGCACAGCGAGGGCGAGGGCCCGAACGGCGAGAAGACCATCGTCCAGCTCATCCACCAGGGCGAGGTCGACCTGATCGTCAACACCCCGTACGGCACCGGCGGCCGGCTCGACGGCTACGACATCCGTACGGCGTCCGTCGCCCGCGGCGTCCCGTGCCTGACCACCGTCCAGGCGCTCGCCGCCGCAGTCCAGGGCATCGAGGCGCTGGGCCGGGGCGCGGTCGGTGTCCGATCGCTCCAGGAACACGCGGAACATCTGACCGCCGCCCGCGAGGAGTGAGGCGAGGGAGGGGGACACCGGCCGGTGTCCCCCTCTTCCTTCTCTTCCTTCATGAACCGACCGTTCTCCTCATGAACCCACCGCTCTTCATGAGCCCATGTCCTCGCCCTCCGGCAGAAAGCCCCTCATGTACGCCCTCCTCTTCCGTCTGATCTTCCGGCGCATGGACCCCGAGAAGGCCCATCACCTGGCCTTCTCCTGGATCCGGCTGGCCGCCCGCGTCCCCGTCCTGCGGACCTTCGCCGCCGCCGTCCTCGCCCCCCGCCACCCGGCGTTGCGCACCGAGGCGCTGGGCCTGCGGATGCACGGGCCCTTCGGGCTCGCCGCCGGATTCGACAAGAACGCCGCCGGGATCGACGGCATGGCGATGCTGGGCTTCGACCACGTCGAGATCGGCACCGTCACCGCCCAGCCGCAGCCCGGCAACCCCAAGCGGCGGCTCTTCCGGCTGGTCGCCGACCGCGCCCTGATCAACCGGATGGGCTTCAACAACGAGGGCTCGGCGGCGGTCGCGGCCCGGCTCGCGGCCCGGCGCCCGGCCTTCCGCACGACGGTCGGCGTCAACATCGGCAAGTCCAAGGTCGTCCCGGAGGCGGAGGCCGTCGCCGACTATGTGACGTCCACCGAGCGGCTGGCCGCCCACGCCGACTACCTCGTCGTCAACGTCTCCTCGCCCAATACCCCCGGACTGCGGAACCTCCAGGCCGTGGATCATCTGCGGCCGCTGCTGACCGCGGTCCGCGAGGCCGCGGACCGTACGGTCACCGATCGCAAGGTGCCACTTCTGGTCAAAATCGCGCCGGATCTCGCCGACGAGGACGTGGACGCGGTCGCCGATCTGGCGGTCGAGCTCGGCCTGGACGGCATCATCGCCACGAACACCACCATCGCGCGCGACGGCCTCGGCCTCACCTCCCCCGCCCGGCTCACCGCCGAGACCGGCGGCCTGTCCGGCGCCCCCCTGAAGGCGCGCTCCCTGGAGGTGCTGCGCCGCCTGTACGCCCGGGTGGGGGACCGGCTGACCCTGGTCGGCGTGGGCGGGATCGAGACCGCTGACGACGCCTGGGAGCGCGTCCTCGCGGGGGCGACGCTGGTCCAGGGCTACAGCGCGCTCATCTACCGCGGGCCGTTCTGGGCCCGCGAGATCCACCGCGGTCTCGCCGCCCGGCTGGCCGCGAGCCCGTACGCCACGCTGGCCGATGCGGTCGGTGCGGAAGCCGCCTAGCCGGGTGGGGGCTCCGCCCCCACGCCCCCGCCGGGGCTCCGCCCCCGACCCCGCTCCTCAATCGCCGGAGGGGCTGAATTTCCTGAGGAGAGACCGATGACGACACCCGCACCCACCCCCTTCGGCACCCGCTTGCGCGCCGCCATGGACGCCCGCGGCCCGCTGTGCGTCGGCATCGACCCGCACGCCTCCCTGCTCGCCGACTGGGGCCTGGGGGACGATGTGGCCGGTCTGGAGCGGTTCACCCGGACCGTCGTGGACGCCCTCGCCGGGCGGGTGGCCGTCCTCAAGCCGCAGTCGGCCTTCTTCGAGCGGTTCGGCTCCCGCGGCATCGCGGTGCTGGAGCGGGCCGTCGCCGACGCCCGCGCCGCCGGGGCGCTGGTGCTGATGGACGCCAAGCGCGGCGACATCGGCTCGACCATGGCCGCGTACGCCTCCGCCTATCTGGATCCGGCCGGGCCGCTCTTCTCTGACGCGGTCACCGTCAGCCCCTACCTCGGCTTCGGCTCGCTGCGCCCGGCGCTGGACGCGGCGCGGGCGGCGGGGGCGGGCGTCTTCGCGCTGGCGCTGACCTCCAACCCGGAGGGCGCCGAGGTGCAGCACGCGGTACGGCCCGACGGGACGACCGTGGCGGCCACCGTGCTGGCCGCGCTCAAGGCCGAGAACGCGGCTGAGGCCGCCGAGGGGCGTCTCGGCTCGTACGGGGCCGTCGTGGGGGCCACGCTCGGCGGCACCGCGCGGCGGCTGGGCGCCGATCTGGCGATCGACGGGCCGCTGCTCGCCCCCGGCATCGGGGCCCAGGGCGCGACCCCCGCCGACCTTCCGGCGGTCTTCGGCGCGGCGGTGCGAAATGTCGTTCCGAGCGTCAGCCGGGGGGTGCTCCGGCACGGTCCGAACGCCGCGTCGCTGGTCGCGGCGGCCTCCCGAATGGCTGACGAAGTGGGTGCCGTGGCCGAATAACCCGGCCTCTTTGTCCGTAAATGTCCAAGTCGAGCGAGTCTGACCAGGACTTTTCGTCTGTTCTCGCTGACTGGAGCGGGATCGGCCGCTAGTCTCCGACGAGAGCGAACGCGCGCTGCGTTGCGCGTTGCTCCCCAGGTGAGGGGCGACTAGGTTCCTCACCGGTCCATATCCGACAGTTCGACATCCGAGGTGACGTAGGCGTGGCTCTTCCGCCCCTTACCCCTGAACAGCGCGCAGCCGCGCTAGAAAAGGCCGCCGCGGCTCGCCGGGAGCGCGCCGAGGTCAAGAATCGACTCAAGCACTCCGGCGCCTCCCTGCACGAGGTCATCAAGCAGGGCCAGGAGAACGATGTCATCGGCAAGATGAAGGTGTCCGCTCTCCTCGAGTCCCTGCCCGGCGTCGGCAAGGTCCGCGCCAAGCAGATCATGGAGCGGCTCGGCATCTCCGAGAGCCGCCGGGTGCGGGGTCTGGGCTCCAACCAGATCGCGTCGCTCGAGCGCGAGTTCGGCGGCGCCGCCGGCTGATCCGGCCCGGCGTTTCCAGGCACTCCCGGGAACCTGGATAATCGCTCCATGGCAGCACACTCCGCACGACCGCGTCTGACCGTGCTCTCCGGCCCCTCAGGGGTCGGCAAGAGCACGGTCGTCGCTCATATGCGCAAGGAACACCCCGAGGTCTGGCTCTCGGTCTCGGCCACGACCCGGCGACCGCGCCCCGGCGAGCGGGACGGCGTCCACTACTTCTTCGTGGACGACGGGGAGTTCGACAAGCTCATAGCCAATGGTGAGCTGCTGGAGTGGGCCGAATTCGCGGGCAATCGCTACGGCACCCCGCGCGAGGCGGTCATGGACCGCCTCGACGCGGGCGAGCCGGTGCTGCTGGAGATCGATCTGCAGGGCGCACGGCAGATCCGCGAGTCCATGCCGGAGGCGCAGCTGGTCTTCCTCGCGCCGCCGAGCTGGGAGGAGCTGGTGCGCCGGCTCACCGGCCGGGGCACCGAGGCGCCCGCGGTGATCGAGCGGCGGCTGGAGGCCGCGCGGACCGAGCTGGCCGCCGAGTCAGAGTTCGATGTGACCTTGGTCAATACCTCCGTCCAGGAGGTCGCCAACGAGCTGCTAGCCTTGATGCGAGTGGCTTGATCTTCGATTCATGCTTGATCTTCGATTCACTCTTGCCATCAGGCGACACTAAGGAAGGCTAGAGAGTGTCCTCTCCCATGACCGCGCCCGAGGGGATCATCAACCCTCCGATTGATGAGCTGCTCGAGGCCACCGACTCCAAGTACAGCCTGGTGATCTACGCGGCCAAGCGCGCGCGGCAGATCAACGCGTACTACTCCCAGCTCGGTGAGGGCCTGCTCGAGTACGTCGGCCCCCTCGTGGACACCCACGTCCACGAGAAGCCCCTCTCGATCGCGCTCCGCGAGATCAACGCGGGCCTGCTGACCTCCGAGGCCATCGAGGGCCCGGCCCAGTAGGTTTCCCGGCGGGTTCCCGGATCGAGCAGGTCTTCGGATCGAGCGGGTTTCGGATCGCTTCACCACCGGCCCGGCAGCACTGCCGGGCCCGTGGTGTGTCATGGGTACGTGAGCCGACCCGGCGTACCGTGACTGGACGTAACGCCCGACGCGGCATACGACGTACCCGGTGGGGAGCCGAGCGATGGACAAGCCCGAGGTGGTCCTGGGCGTCAGTGGCGGGATCGCCGCCTACAAGGCGTGTGAGCTGCTGCGCCGCCTCACCGAGTCCGGCCATGACGTACGGGTCGTGCCGACCGCCTCGGCGCTGCACTTCATCGGCGAGGCGACCTGGTCGGCGCTGTCCGGACATCCGGCGACGACCGAGGTCTGGGAGTCCGTCCACGAGGTGCCCCACGTCCGCATCGGCCAGTCCGCCGATCTGGTCGTGATCGCCCCCGCCACCGCCGATCTGCTCGCCAAGGCCGCCCACGGCCTGGCGGACGACCTGCTCACCAATACGCTGCTCACCGCGCGCTGTCCGGTCGTCTTCGCGCCCGCGATGCACACCGAGATGTGGGAGCACCCCGCCACCCAGGAGAACGTGGCGACGCTGCGCCGCCGCGGCGCCGTCGTCATCGAACCCGCCGTGGGGCGGCTCACCGGTGTGGACACCGGCAAGGGGCGACTGCCGGACCCCGGGGAGATCTTCGAGGTCTGCCGCCGGGTGCTGGCCCGCGGCACCGCGGCGCTCACCGCCGATCTGGCCGGCCGCCATGTCGTGGTCAGCGCCGGGGGCACCCGCGAGCCGCTGGACCCGGTGCGCTTCCTCGGCAACCGCTCCACCGGCCGCCAGGGGTACGCCCTGGCCCGTGCCGCCGTCGCCCGGGGCGCCCGGGTGACGCTCGTCTCGGCCAACAGCGAGCTGCCCGACCCGGCCGGGGCCGATGTGGTGCGCGCGGGCACCACCGCACAGTTGCGGGAGGCCGTGCTCAAGGCCGCCGCGGACGCCGACGCAGTGGTGATGGCCGCCGCCGTCGCCGATTTCCGCCCCGCGCGGTACGCCGAGGGGAAGATCAAGAAACGTGAGGGCCAGGAGCCCGAACCGCTTGACCTGGTGCGGAATCCGGACATCCTCGCCGAGATCTCCGCGGAGCGCGCCCGCTCCGGCCAGATCGTGGTCGGCTTCGCCGCCGAGACCGACGATGTGCTCGCCAACGGCCGCGCGAAGCTGGCCCGCAAGGGCTGCGATCTGCTGGTGGTGAACGAGGTCGGCGAGCACAAGACCTTCGGCGCCGAGACCAACGAGGCCGTGGTGCTCGGCGCCGACGGCACCGAGACGCCCGTGCCGTACGGCCCCAAGGGCGCGCTCGCGGACACGGTCTGGGACCTGGTGGTCCGCCGCCTGGGGTGAGCGCGGATCCGGAGCCGCGCCGGGACCGCTCTGGTTTCTCCGTCGCGTCTTGTCGCTTCTCGTCGCGTCTTGTCGCGGCGACCTCTCGCCGTGCTCAACTGGGGCGGGACGCGGCCGATCGGGCTCATGACACATCCCTGTCACGGCGGGGTGGGGCTGTATTTCGGCTTGAGGCAAGGTATGTTCCCGGTCACGGGCCTGCCCGTTCTGTGGGACGGGGATGCTTGACCGGCGGATGTGCCGGATAAACTGGCCCAGGAACCGCGACGGGCGCAGCCCCCGGGCGGTCCCGACCATGATCAGCCAGCAGCCGCTGCAACCCCAGGGAGCGATGTGTCCCGCCGCCTGTTCACCTCGGAATCTGTGACCGAGGGCCACCCTGACAAGATCGCTGACCAGATCAGCGACACCATTCTCGACGCCCTTCTGCGGGAGGACCCGCACTCCCGGGTCGCGGTCGAGACCTTGATCACTACCGGACTGGTCCATGTGGCCGGTGAGGTGACGACCAAGGCGTACGCCCCGATCGCGACGCTCGTGCGGAACAAGATCCTCGACATCGGCTACGACTCGTCGAAGAAGGGCTTCGACGGCGCCTCCTGCGGTGTCTCGGTGTCGATCGGCTCACAGTCCCCGGACATCGCCCAGGGTGTGGACTCCGCCTATGAGCTCCGGGTCGAGGGCGACGAGGACGAGCTGGACAAGCAGGGCGCGGGCGACCAGGGCCTGATGTTCGGGTACGCCTGCGACGAGACGCCCGAGCTGATGCCGCTGCCGATCAACCTGGCGCACCGGCTCTCCCGCCGGCTGTCCGACGTCCGCAAGAACGGGACCATCCCCTATCTGCGCCCGGACGGCAAGACCCAGGTCACCATCGAGTACGACGGCCACAAGGCGGTCCGCCTGGACACCGTCGTCGTCTCCTCCCAGCACGCCTCCGACATCGACCTGGACTCGCTGCTGGCGCCCGACATCCGGGAATTCGTCGTCGAGCACGTGCTGAACGAGCTGGTCGAGGACGGCATCAAGCTCGACACCGAGGGCTACCGCCTGCTGGTCAACCCGACCGGCCGCTTCGAGATCGGCGGCCCGATGGGCGACGCGGGGCTCACCGGCCGCAAGATCATCATCGACACCTACGGCGGCATGTCCCGCCACGGCGGCGGCGCCTTCTCCGGCAAGGACCCCTCCAAGGTCGACCGCTCCGCCGCCTACGCCATGCGCTGGGTCGCCAAGAACGTGGTGGCCGCGGGCCTCGCCCAGCGCTGCGAGGTGCAGGTCGCGTACGCCATCGGCAAGGCCGAGCCGGTCGGCCTCTTCGTCGAGACCTTCGGCACGGCGGCGGTCGACGCCGAGAAGATCGAGAAGGCCATCTCCGAGGTCTTCGACCTCCGCCCGGCCGCGATCATCCGCGACCTCGACCTGCTCCGCCCGATCTACGCCCAGACCGCGGCGTACGGCCACTTCGGCCGTGAGCACGCCGACTTCACCTGGGAGCGCACCGACCGCGTCGACGCCCTCCGCGCGGCGGCGGGCCTGTAGGCTCCGGCTCGATCCACGGACCTGGACGAAGGCCCGGACGCCCCTTGCGGGGTCCGGGCCTTCGCCAGCGTCCGTGTCCGTGCGGTCTGCTAAGACTTGAGCTGTGAGCGGGGACAACGAGCGGCCGAAGGATCCGGCGGAGGCGTCGGAGGGGGAGCAGCTCGCGTTCATTCGGGAGACGGTGCGCAAGGCCAAGGTGCCCAAGGCCAAGCCGCGGACCTGGCGGGGGGCGGCGCTGGCGGCGGAGCGGCCGGTGGCGCGGGTGCTGGTCGACAAGGGGCCGGTCCACCTCGACAAGCTGTGGGACTACGCGGTGCCGGCCGAGATGGACGCCGAGGCCCGGCCCGGGGTGCGGGTGCGGGTGCGGTTCGGGGCCGGGGCGGGGAAGGTGCGGGAGGGGCGGCGCGAGGGGGGCGGGCTGCTCGACGGGTACATCATCGAGCGCGTCGCCGAGTCCGACTACCGGGGCCCGCTGGCCGCCGTCGCGCAGGTGGTCTCCACGGAGCAGGTGCTGGGGCCGGGGCTGCTGGCGCTGTGCCGGGCGGTCGCCGACCGGTACGCAGGGTCGCTCGCCGATGTGCTCCAACTGGCGCTGCCCAAGCGCAACGTCCGGGCCGAGGGCGAGCCGTCGCCGCCGCCGCTGCCCCCGCCGGAGCCGCCCGCGCCCGGGAGCTGGGCGCGCTATCCGGCCGGGCCCGGGTTCCTGGAGGCGCTGGCGCGCGGGGACCGGCCGCGTGCCGTGTGGACCGCGCTGCCCGGGCCGCACTGGCCCCGGGAGTGGGCCACCGCCGTGGCCGCCACGCTCGCGTCCGGGCGCGGGGCGCTCGTCGTCGTGCCCGACGGGCGGACCGCCGAGCGGGTGGACGCGGCGCTCAAGGAGGCGCTCGGCGGCCCGGGGCGGCATGTGCTGCTCACCGCCGACCTCGGGCCCGAGGAGCGCTACCGCCGCTGGCTGGCGGTCAGCCGGGGCTCGGTGCGGGCGGTGGTGGGCACCCGGGCGGCGATGTTCGCACCGGTCAGGGACCTCGGGCTGGTGGGGATCTGGGACGACGGGGACCGCAGCCACAGCGACGACCGGCTGCCGCAGCCGCACGCCCGCGATGTGCTGCTGCTGCGCGCCGTCCAGGAGAAGACCGGCTTTCTGCTGGGCGACCTGGGCCGCACCGTCGAGGCCGCCCAGCTGGTGGAGAACGGCTGGGCCCGCCCGCTCGAGGCCGACCGCGAGCGGGTCCGCGCGGCCGCCCCGCTGATCCGTACGGTCGACGAGGGCGAGGTCGCCCGGGACGCGGAGGCCCGCGCCGCCCGGCTGCCCACGCTCGCCTGGCAGACCGTACGGGAGGCGCTGACCCGGGGCCCGGTGCTGGTGCAGGTGCCGCGCCGCGGCTATGTGCCGAGGCTCGCCTGTGAGCGCTGCCGGGAGCCCGCGCGCTGTGCGCACTGCTCGGGCCCCCTGGAGGCGCGGGACGCGGACCATCTGGTGTGTGGATGGTGCGGGCGGGACGAGCCCGCCTGGCACTGCCGCGAATGCGGGGGCGTCCGGCTGCGCGCGTCCGTCGTCGGTGCCCGGCGCACCGCCGAGGAACTGGGCCGCGCCTTTCCGTCCGTGCCCGTCCGCACCTCGGGTCGTGACCATGTGCTGATGTCCGTACCCGACCGTCCGGCGCTCATCGTGAGCACACCGGGCGCCGAACCGGTCGCGGAGGGCGGCTACGCCGCGGCGCTGCTGCTCGACGGCTGGGCGCTGCTCGGCCGCCCCGATCTGCGCGCGGGCGAGGACGCGCTGCGCCACTGGCTGGAGGCGGCCTCACTGGTCCGCGGCCACGGGGAGGAGGGGGACGACGGCGGGGGCGGCCTGGTGGTGATCATGGCCGAGCCGACGCTGCGGCCCGTCCAGGCGCTGGTGCGCTGGGACCCGGCCGGTTACGCGGCGCGCGAGCTGGCCGAGCGGTCCGATCTGGGCTTTCCGCCGATCTCCCGGATGGCGGCCGTGACCGGCCCCGCGGAGGCGGTGGCCGAGCTGATCGCCTCGACCCGGCTCCCCGAGGGTGCCGAGACCCTGGGGCCGGTCCCGCTGCCCCCGCCGCCTCCCGGTCGCCCGCGCCGCCCCGGGGACCCGCCCGCGGGGGAGGTCTGGGAGCGCGCCCTGCTACGGGTCCGGCCCGGCCAGGGCAGCGCCCTCGCGGCGGCCCTCAAGGAGGCGAAGGCCCGCCGGCTGGCCCGGGGGGACAGGGATCCCGCGGTGCGGGTGGATCCCCTGGACATTGGGTGAGCCCGGAGGCGTGGCGCATGCGGTGGCTCGGGTCCTCCGGCCGGTGGCGCTTTCCAGCAGCGGCGGTTGGGGGAGGACCGGGTCCCTAAACCGGGTAATTCGGGTGGATCGGGCCCCTAGAGGGACGGCCGGGGGCTCGGGAAGGCGCTGGGGCGGGGGTCCTCGC